>NZ_CP075691.1:7627828-8230375 GCF_020026305.1 Streptomyces sp. 135
CGCGTCGGTGCGGCGGGGCGTGGAATGGCTGGCCCGGACGCAGGCCGAGGACGGCTCCTGGGACGAGCCGTACTTCACCGGCACCGGCTTCCCCTGGGACTTCTCCATCAACTACCACCTCTACCGGCAGGTGTTCCCCCTCACCGCGCTCGGCAGATACGTCAACGGAGAACCGTTCGCGGACGGCTCCGGTCACTTCGCCAAGGGGGGCTGATGGGCAGAGCCCCGGCTCGCAGGCCGGGCCCCGCACCGCTGCTGATCGCCTGCGCGCTCGGCATCGAGCGCCTCGCCCTGCGCACCGGCGACCGCAGCGGCGCCCCGGGAGCCATGACGGTGCTGCGCACCGGAATGGGCCCCCTCAACGCCGAGCGCGCCGTCAGAGGGGCGCTCGGCACCGAGCCGCTGCGGGACGCGGCCGTCCTCGCGACCGGGTTCTGCGCCGGGCTCGCCCCCGGCATGCACCCCGGCGACCTCGTCGTCGCCGAGGAGACCAGGGACGGGCGCGGCAGCACCCCTTGCACCGGAACCGGACTGCTGGTCGAGGAGCTGGTGCGGGCCCTGCCCGGACGCACCGTGCACACCGGGCCGCTCACCGGCTCCGACCACGTCGTCCGCGGCCCCGAGCGCGGCGCGCTCCTGGCCACCGGCGCCATCGCCGTGGACATGGAGTCCGCAGCGACGCTGCACAGCGCGGCGCGCGCCGGGCGGCGGCCCGTTGCCGCCGTCCGGGTGGTCGTGGACGCCCCGCAGCACGAACTGGTCCGCATCGGCACGGTGCGCGGTGGAATATCAGCGTTCCGCGTTCTCCGTGCCGTGCTCCCCGCTTTCTTCGAATGGCACCGTTCTTCTTTGCTCCCCCGGAGGTGAGCCAGATGGCCATGCCGCTGCGCCAGACCGTCAAGGTCGCTACGTATCTCTTTGAACAGAAGCTCCGCAAGCGCGACAAGTTCCCGCTGATCGTCGAGTTGGAACCGCTCTTCGCGTGCAATCTCAAATGCGAGGGCTGCGGAAAGATCCAGCATCCGGCCGGTGTGCTCAAGCAGCGCATGCCGGTCGCACAGGCCGTGGGCGCCGTGCTGGAATCCGGTGCGCCGATGGTGTCCATCGCCGGTGGCGAACCACTGATGCACCCTCAGATCGACGAGATCGTGCGGCAGTTGGTGGCGAAGAAGAAGTACGTGTTCCTTTGCACCAACGCCATGCTGCTGCGCAAGAAGATGGACAAGTTCAGCCCTTCGCCGTATTTCGCGTTCGCCGTGCACATCGACGGCATGCGGGAGCGGCATGACGAGTCGGTCGCCAAGGAGGGGGTGTTCGACGAGGCGGTGGAGGCCATCAAGGAGGCCAAGAAGCGTGGCTTCCGTGTCACCACCAACTCGACGTTCTTCAACACGGACACCCCGCAGACCATCATCGAGGTGCTGAACTTCCTCAACGACGAGCTCCAGGTCGACGAGATGATGCTCTCGCCCGCCTACGCCTACGAGAAGGCGCCCGACCAGGAGCACTTCCTGGGGGTCGAGCAGACCCGGGAGCTCTTCAGGAAGGCCTTCGCGGGCGGCAACCGGCGCCGCTGGCGGCTGAACCACTCGCCGCTCTTCCTGGACTTCCTGGAGGGCAAGGCGGACTTCCCGTGCACCGCGTGGGCGATCCCGAACTACTCGCTCTTCGGCTGGCAGCGCCCCTGCTATCTGATGAGCGACGGTTACGTCCCGACGTACCGGGAGCTCATCGAGGACACCGACTGGAGCAAGTACGGCCGCGGCAAGGACCCGCGCTGCGCCAACTGCATGGCGCACTGCGGCTACGAACCGACCGCCGTCCTCGCGACGATGGGGTCGCTCAAGGAGTCCCTGCGCGCCGCCCGCGAGACGGTCTCGGGAAACCGCGGGTGACGTCATGACTCCAGGTGGGCCCGTCTCCTTGGACGTCCCCGAACTGCCGGTCAGAGGTCACCGCCGGTCTGGAGGGCATGGAGGTGGCGGTGACGGGCTGCGTCGTCAACGGGCCCGGTGGGGCGCGTGAGGCCGACCTCGGCGTGGCCGTGGAGGCCCTCATCGAAGAGGTGATGAAGATCGCTGCCCAGAGGGAGAACGACGGCATCCCGTCAGGGGTGCCCGACGTCACCGTGAGCTGAGACGAACCAGAGAGGGGGCCCGAGCATGACCATTCTCGACACCATTCGGGGGCCGCGCGACCTGAAGGCGCTGACCGAGGCCGAACTCGACGAACTTGCCCAGGACATCCGGGAGTTCCTGGTGCACGCCGTCGCCAGGACGGGCGGTCACCTCGGGCCCAACCTGGGAGTGGTGGAGCTTTCCATCGCCCTCCACCGGGTCTTCGAGTCGCCCGTCGACCGGCTCGTGTGGGACACCGGCCATCAGACCTACGTACACAAGCTGCTGACCGGGCGTCAGGACTTCTCCAAGCTGCGCGGCAAGGGCGGGCTCTCGGGCTACCCCTCGCGGGAGGAGTCCGAGCACGACATCGTCGAGAACAGCCACGCCTCGACCGCGCTCGGCTGGGCGGACGGTCTCGCCAAGGCCCACCAGGTACGCGGTGAGCAGGGCCACGTGGTCGCCGTCATCGGGGACGGCGCGCTCACCGGCGGTATGGCCTGGGAGGCGCTGAACAACATCGCCGCCGCGAAGAACCGGCCGCTGATCATCGTCGTGAACGACAACGAACGCTCCTACGCCCCGACCATCGGCGGCCTCGCCAACCACCTCGCGACGCTGCGCACGACCGACGGCTACGAGCGGGTCCTCGCCTGGGGCAAGGACGTGCTCCAGCGCACCCCCGTCGTCGGGCAGCCGCTCTTCGAGTCCCTGCACGGCGCCAAGAAGGGCTTCAAGGATGCCTTCGCGCCGCAGGGCATGTTCGAGGACCTCGGGCTCAAGTACGTGGGGCCCATCGACGGGCACGACATAGGCGCCGTCGAGTCGGCGCTGCGGCGTGCCAAACGCTTTCACGGGCCCGTCCTGATCCACTGCCTCACCGAGAAGGGGCGTGGTTACGAGCCCGCGCTCGCGGACGAAGCCGACCGCTTCCACACGGTCGGCGTCATGGACCCCCTCACCTGCGCACCCCTCGCGCCCGCCAACGGCCCCTCCTGGACCTCCGTGTTCGGCGACGAGATCGTCCGCATCGGCGCCGAGCGCGAGGACATCGTCGCCATCACCGCCGCCATGCTGGAGCCGGTCGGCCTGAAGAAGTTCGCCGAGGCCTACCCCGACCGGGTGTGGGACGTCGGCATCGCCGAGCAGCACGCGGCGGTGTCGGCGGCGGGGCTCGCCACCGGCGGCCTCCACCCGGTCGTTGCCGTGTACGCCACCTTCCTCAACCGCGCCTTCGACCAGCTCCTGATGGACATCGCGCTGCACCGCGGCGGGGTCACGTTCGTCCTCGACCGGGCCGGCGTCACCGGCGTGGACGGGGCCTCGCACAACGGCATGTGGGACCTGTCGATCCTCCAGGTCGTGCCCGGCCTGCGGATCGCCGCGCCGCGCGACGCAGACCAGCTGCGGGCGCAGCTGCGGGAGGCCGTCGCGGTCGACGACGCGCCGACGCTGCTCCGGTTCCCCAAGGAGTCCGTGGGCCCCGCGATCCCCGCGCTCGGCCGGATCGGCGGCATGGACGTGCTGCTGCGGGACGCCGACGCCCCCGACGCCGACGTGCTGCTCGTCGCGGTCGGGGTGATGGCTCCGGTCTGCCTCCAGGCCGCCGAGCTGCTCCGGGCGCGCGGCCTGCGCTGCACCGTCGTCGACCCGCGCTGGGTCAAGCCGGTCGACGGCGAACTGCCCGGCCTCGCCGCACGGCACCGCGTCGTGGCGGTCATCGAGGACAACAGCCGGGCCGCCGGGGTGGGCGCCGCCGTCGAGCTGGCGCTCGGGGACGCGGAGGTGGACGTACCCGTACGGCGTTTCGGCATCCCCGAGCAGTTCCTCGCGCACGCCAAGCGGGGCGAGGTCCTCGCGGATCTCGGGCTCACGCCGGTCGAGATCGCGGGGCGGATCAGCGCCACACTGGCGGTCAAGGAGAGCGCGGGGGAGCAGGGCGAAGGCAAGGAGCACAGCGCATGACCAAGGAGTTCGACCTCGGCCGCCTCCTCGCCGAGCGGGGCGCCGAGCGGTACGAGCTGCACGCCCGGCACCTCAACCACCAACTGCCGCGCATGCTGCACACCATCGGCTTCGACAAGGTCTACGAGCGGGCCGAGGGCGCGTACTTCTGGGACGCGGACGGCAACGACTACCTCGACATGCTGGCGGGCTTCGGCGTGATGGGTCTCGGCAGGCACCACCCGGTCGTCCGCAAGGCGCTGCACGACGTCCTGGACGCCTCGCTCGCCGACCTCACCCGCTTCGACTGCCAGCCGCTGCCCGGTCTGCTCGCGGAGCAACTGCTGCGGCACAGCCAGCACTTGGACCGGGTGTTCTTCGGCAACAGCGGTACGGAGGCCGTCGAGACCGCGCTCAAGTTCGCCCGGTACGCGACGGGCAAGCCGAGGGTGCTGTACTGCGCGCACGCCTTCCACGGGCTGACCACGGGGTCGCTCTCCGTCAACGGCGAGAGCGGGTTCCGGGACGGCTTCGCGCCGCTGCTGCCCGACACGGCGGTACCGCTCGGTGATCTGGACGCGTTGCGCGAGGAGTTGCGCAAGGGAGACGTCGCCGGGCTGATCGTCGAACCCATCCAGGGCAAGGGCGTCCACGAGCCGCCGCCCGGATACCTGCGCGCCGCCCAGGAGTTGCTGCACCGGCACAAGGCGCTGCTGATCGCCGACGAGGTGCAGACGGGCCTCGGCAGGACCGGCGACTTCTACGCCTACCAGCACGAGGAAGGCGTGGAGCCGGACCTCGTCTGCGTCGCCAAGGCGCTGTCGGGCGGCTATGTGCCGGTCGGCGCCACCCTCGGCAAGGACTGGATCTTCAAGAAGGTCTACTCGTCGATGGACCGCGTCCTCGTCCACTCGGCGAGCTTCGGGGCCAACGCGCAGGCCATGGCGGCCGGCCTCGCGGTCCTCGCCGTCATGGAGGACGAGAAGGTCGTCGAGAACGCCCGGACGACGGGTGAGCTGCTCAAGTCCCGGCTCGCCGCGCTGGTCGACCGCTACGAGCTGCTGAGCGAGGTGCGCGGCCGCGGCCTGATGGTCGGCATCGAGTTCGGGCGGCCGAAGTCACTGAAGCTGCGCGGGCGTTGGTCGATGCTGCAAGCAGCCCGCAAGGGGCTCTTCGCGCAGATGGTCGTCGTACCGCTGCTCCAGAAGCACCGCATCCTCACGCAGGTCTCCGGTGACCATCTGGAGGTCATCAAGCTCATTCCGCCGCTGACCGTGGGGGAGCGGGAGGTGGACCGCTTCGTCGAGGCCTTCACCGCCGTCATGGACGAGGCGCACAGCGGTGGCGGGCTGATGTGGGACTTCGGCAGGACGCTGGTGAAGCAGGCGGTCGCCAACCGCTGAGGCCGCGCATCGGAAAGCCGGGGGCTTTTGCCTCCTAGGCAAGAAAGTTGCCCGAGGGGCAAGGCTCTGGCTCAATGCGGTGTATGAGCCCTGCCGAGCCCGTCGAGCCGCCGGAGGCGGCCGAAGCGCTGCCCGCCGTCGCGCCCCAGCTGCGTGAGCTGCGCCGCCGCGCGTCACTCACGCTGGAGGCCGCCGCACGCACCGCGGGGCTCTCGCCCGCCCATCTGTCCCGCCTGGAGACCGGGCAGCGCCAGCCGTCGCTGCCGATGCTGCTCGCCCTCGCACGCGTCTACGGTACGACGGTCTCCGAGCTGCTCGGGGAGACGGTCGCCGACCGGGACTCGATCGTCCGCGCCGCGGACATGGAGCCGACCCGCGCGGGCGGCTGGACGTACTGGCAGGCGGGCGCCCAAGGACGCGGCATGCAGGCGCTGCGCGTGCACGTCCCCTACGGGGCGCAGGGCGACATCGTGCGCGTCCATCCCGGCGAGGAGTGGCTGTACGTCATCGAGGGGCGGCTGCGGCTGTCCCTCGGGGACACCACGCACACCCTCGCGCCCGGGGACAGCGCGCACTTCGACTCGCTGACCCCGCACCGCATCGCCGCCGCCGAGCGGGGCGGCGCCGACCTCCTCTTCGTCCATACGTTGCTGCAGAGCCCCGCCACCGCGCTGTGCCTCGGCGGCCCCAGTCAGGGAGAACCGACATGACCGAATCCGAGCCGCAGGGACCCGTCCGACCGGAGCGGCCCGCCAAGAACACGATGGAGGAGAAGTTCCCGCGGGCGCTCTGGGTCCGGCTGATCATCTATGTGGCGGTCGGCCACGTCTTCGCGGCCTTCATCTACCTGCTGTTCGAACTGGGCGCTCAGAACAAGTGACGGAACCCTTGCGGCGTCAGTCGAGGAGGCGCTCGCGCAGCCGCTCACGCGTCTGCGGGCCCACCTTGAGGCCCTCCGAGAGGTAGGTGTCCGTGTCGCCCCAGGTCTGCTCGATCGTCTCGAAGGCCGCCGCCAGGTACTCGGCGCGGGCGTCGAAGAGCGGGTTGAGCAGCTCCATGACCTCGGGGGACATCGCGTTCGGGGAGTCGCTCGTGCGGTGCACCTTGTAGCGGCGGTGTGCCGCGTTCGATTCCAGGTAGTCCGCCTCGATGGCGTCGCGCTCGACGCCCACGGCGAGCAGCGTGACCGCTATGGACAGGCCCGCGCGGTCCTTGCCCGCCGCACAGTGCATCAGCGCCGGCACGCTGTCCTCGGCGAGCGCGTGCAGCACCTGGCTGTGCTCGGCCGTGCGCTCCTTGATGATCGTGCGGTACGAGGCGGACATCCGGCCGGCGGCCTTGCCGTCGGACAGGATCGCGCGCAGCTGGTCGAGATCGCCGTCGCGGACCATCTTCCAGAACTCGGCGCCGTCGGCGGGGTCGGTCAGCGGCAGGTTCACGTTGCGCACGCCGGGCAGCGCGACGTCCGGGCCCTCGAGGCGCTGGTCGGCGGCGTTGCGGAAGTCGAAGATCGTGTGCAGACCCAGCGACGTCAGGAACGCCGTGTCCTCGGCGGTGGCGTGCGCCAGGTGGCCGCTGCGGAAGAGCCGCCCCGGGCGGACGCGGCGGCCGTCCACGGTCGGCAGTCCGCCCACGTCACGGAAGTTGCGCACTCCGGTCAGCTCGGGCTCTGACAGCTCTGACTGCTCTGTGGGCGGGACCTGCTGCGTCACGGGCTCTCCTCGGGCTCTGCTGCCGGCGCGGCTCGCCGGTGAATGCGCCTTCGACGATACGACACGGGTTTCCGGGGCGATCACCCCTTCGCAGACGTTGCCCGATCGACGGAGCGACCGCGAAGATGTGCGTGCACGCGCGTGCTTGTGCGTATCCCGGGACCGGTTCTGTGGGGGTTTGATGATCGAGGTCGGCGCCGACGGTCGTACGTGGCTGCTGTCGGGCCCCACCAGCAGTTACGCCCTTGGGCTCACGGACCGGGACGAGCTGCTGCACCTGTACTGGGGGGCGCGGATCGCGCTGGCCGACGCCGAGGCACTGGCTGCCGAGCCGCCGCCCCCGGAGCGGGGCTTCGAGTCGCCGCTCGACGGACGCGAGGAATACCCCGTGGAGGGCGGCCCCCGCTTCGTGCGGCCCGCGCTGTCCGTTCGCGACGACACGGTCCGGGGCACCGAGTGGCGCCACACCGGATCGGCGGTGGACGGTGACGCGCTCCAGGTCCACTTCCGTGACCCGCTGCACCACCTGCGGATCACCCTCACCTACCGGCTCCGCGGTGACGTCGTCGAACGGTCCGTACGCCTCGCTCACGAGGGCGGGCACGGGGAGGGCGACGGGGCGCGGACGCTGGAGGTGCTGCGTGCCGACTCCGCGACCTGGACGCTGCCACGGCGCGATCGCTGGCGCCTGTCGCAGCTGCACGGCCGCTGGGCGGCGGAGTCGCGGCTGGTGCGGTCCGACATCACGTACGGCGAAAAGGTCATCGGCAACAGGCGCGGGCACACCGGGCACCAGCATCTGCCCTGGGTCGCGCTCGACGCGGAGGGGGCCACGGAGGAGCACGGGGAGGTGTACAGCTGCGCGCTCGCCTGGTCGGGGTCCTGGCGCATCGCCGTGCACCAACTGCCCGACGGCACCGTGCAGATCAGCGGCGGGATGGGGCACGACGACGCCGGCGTCACCGTCCTGGAGCCCGGCGCGGCGCTCACCACGCCCGTCTTCGCCGGGCTGTGGAGCGGGGACGGCTTCGGTGGCGCGAGCCGGGCCTGGCACGCCTACCACCGCGAGCACGTCATCCCGGACGCGGACACGGTACGGCCGGTCCTCTACAACTCCTGGGAGGCCACCGGCTTCGACATCTCAGAGGAGCAGCAGCGGGCGCTGGCCCGCAAGGCCGCGGGGCTCGGCGTCGAGCTCTTCGTCGTCGACGACGCGTGGTTCGGCGGCCGGGTCAGCGACCGGTCCGGGCTCGGCGACTGGACGCCCAACCCGGACCGCTTCCCCGACGGGCTCAAGCCGCTCGCCGACGAGGTGCACGGCCTCGGCATGCGGTTCGGGATCTGGGTGGAGCCCGAGATGGTCAACCCCGACAGCGACCTCTACCGCGCCCACCCCGACTGGGTACAGCACCAACCGGGCCGCGCCCGGGCGGAGTTCCGCAACCAGCTGGTGCTCGACCTCTCGCGTGAGGACGTGCGCGCGTACCTGTGGGACCGGCTCGACGCGCTTCTGTCCAGCGCGCCCATCGACTTCGTCAAGTGGGACTTCAACCGGAGCTTCACGGACGCGGGGCGACCGGGCGCGGTGGGACGCGAGCTGTGGTGGGCCCATGGACGGCATCTGTACGGCCTGCTGGACCGGCTGCGCGCGGCGCACCCCGGCGTGTCCTTCGAGTCCTGCTCGGGCGGTGGCGGCCGGGTCGACCTCGGCATCCTCTCCCGCACCGACCAGGTGTGGACCTCCGACAACACCGACCCGCTGGACCGGCTCGCCATCCAGCACGGCTTCAGCCAGCTGCACCCGGCGCGCGTGATGGCCGCCTGGGTCACCGACAGCCCCAACACCCAGCTCAACGGCCGTGTCAGCTCGCTGCGCTTCCGGTTCGTGAGCGCCATGGCCGGGGTGCTCGGGATCGGCGGAGACCTCGCCCGGTGGAGCGAGAGCGAGCTCGCCGAAGCGCGCGACTGGGTGGATCTCTACAAGGAGATCCGGCCCGTCGTACAGCTCGGCGACCTCTACCGGCTGCGGCCGCCGGAGGGTGGCCTCAGCGCCGTGCAGTACGTCCGTGGTGGCGAGGCGGTGGTCCTGGCCTGGCTCCGGGCGCAGTCGTACGGGGAGGAGCCGGCGCCGGTACGGTTGCGCGGGCTCGACCCGGCGGCGGCGTATGCCTGTCCGGACACGGGGAAGACGTACCGGGGCGCGGTGCTGATGCGGCGGGGGCTGCGGACCGGGCTCGAGGGAGATCTGGACGCGGGGGTGTTCCGGCTCCGGCGGGTGTGACGGTCAGGAACGCCGGTGGGGGGCGGTGCTTATTCCGCCTTTGAATGAATCTTGACCGGTGGCTTATCTCACGCACCGTCAACCCCTCCCTACGGTGGCGTAGGTCACTTAGGGAGGTGAAGGATGTGACGTCGTGAGCGCAGAGTCGACAACCTTCATCAATCACCCCATCAACAACGGCGTATTCAACTCCTACGCAGCGGTCGGCGACAGCTTCACCGAAGGCGTGGGTGACCCGGGCCCCGACGGCACGTTCGTCGGGTGGGCCGATCGCTTCGCCGTCCTGCTGGACGACCGGGTACCCGAGCACACCTTCCGGTACGCCAACCTCGCCGTGCGCGGCAAGCTCCTCGACCAGATCGTCGCGGACCAGGTGCCGCGCGCCAAGGAGCTGGCCCCCGACCTCGTGACGTTCTGCGCCGGCGGCAACGACATCATCCGGCCCGGCACCGACCCCGACGAGCTGGCGGAGCGCTTCGAGCGGGCCGTCGTCGATCTGTCGTCTGCGGTCGGCACGGTCATGGTGACCACCGGGTTCGACACCCGGGGCGTCGCCGTCCTCAAGCATCTGCGCGGCAAGATCGCCACCTACAACATGCATGTGCGTGCGGTCGCCGATCGCTACGGCTGCCCCGTGCTCGACCTGTGGTCCCTCAAGACCGTGCAGGACCGCCGGGCCTGGGACGGTGACCGGCTGCATCTGTCCGCCGAGGGGCACACGCGGGTGGCGTTGCGTGCCGCGCAGGTGATCGGCCTGGAGGTGCCGGCCGATCCCGACCAGGCGTGGCCGCCGCTGCCGCCTCGCGGGACGCTTGACCTGCGGCGGGACGACATCCACTGGGCGCGGGAGTATTTGGTGCCGTGGATCGGGCGGCGTATTCGGGGGGAGAGCTCGGGGGATCACGTGGCGGCCAAGCGGCCGGATTTGTTGCCGCTTTAGCGCTCCGCTGGGTGGGGCGCTTTTGGGTGCGGGTTTCTTGTGGTTGCTCGCGCAGTTCCTCGCGCCCCTTGCGGGGCCGGGGTGGGGAAGTGGGGCTAGGGGGTTGTCAGTCGGGTGGGGTTCAGGCCCAGTTCTTGGGCCAGGGCCTCGTCCGTCCATCTGCGGGCCTTGGCTCGGGGGAGTGCCGCGTCGTAGGCCGTCATCTGGACCGCCAGGCCGTCGAGGAGTGCGGTGAGGCGCAGGGCCGCCCCCTCGGGGTCCGGGCAGTGGAACTCGCCCGCGGCCGAGCCCTCCGCGATGACCGCCGCCAGCGCCGCCTTCCACTGCTGGTCGAGGTCACGGGTCACCGCGCGTAGCGCCGGCTCCCGCAGGGCCGCGGACCAGCCCTCTATCCACAGCCGCCAGCCCTTGGCCTGGCCCGTCGGCGCGTACCACCGCACGGCCGCGCGCAACCGGCGCAGCGCCGAGGTGCGGCGGCCCAGCAGCTTGCGCAGCCGGGTCAGATCGCGCCGCGCGGCGTGCTCGAAGGCCGCGGCGACGAGCTTCTCCTTGGAGGAGAAGTGGTACAGCACCAGCGCGTTGCTCACCCCGAGGGCGGCCGCGACGTCCGCGATCCGCACGGCCGCCACGCCCCGCAGCTCGATCTGTTCGACGGTCGCGACGAGCATCTCCGCCCGCCGCTCCGCCACGCTCAACCGCACCCCAGTCACGCCGTGCACCCTACCCAGGCCCGCGACTCCCGGAAGCCGAAGGCCCGCCCTCCGGAATCGGTCGGATCGGGCCTCCGGGAATGTGGCGTCGCGGGGCGTGGACATAATGGTTAGGCCTATCCACCCCCCCTCAGGAGGTCCCGTGTCCCGGTCCCTGATTCCCGGGCTCCGCTCGCTGCGGACCCCCGCCTTCGGAGCGGATCCGGCCGGTGCGCGGCTGGCGCGGATCCGCAGCTCGCCGAACTTCTCCGTGGCCGATGGCTCCTTCCAGAACCCCGTGGGGGCGCGGACCAGACCCTCGGGGTCCACCATGGAGTTCGCCAAGATCTACTTCCGCAAGGAGGAGCGCGTACGCCGTGGCCCCGCCGGCACGGTCCCCGTGCACGCCACGACCCTCGCCGACCTCGCCAAGCCCCCGGCCGACGGGCTGCGGATCACCTGGATGGGGCACTCCAGCGTGCTCGCCGAGATCGACGGGCGGCGCGTGCTCTTCGACCCGGTGTGGGGCGAGCGGTGCTCGCCGTTCTCCTTCGCCGGGCCCAAGCGGCTGCATCCCGTGCCGGTGCCGCTGGCGGCCCTCGGCCCGGTCGACGCCGTGGTCATCTCGCACGACCACTACGACCACCTTGACATGCCGACGATCAAGGCGCTGGCCGGTACGGACACGGTGTTCGCCGTGCCGCTCGGCGTCGGCGCCCACCTGGAGCGCTGGGGCGTGCCCGCCGACCGGCTCCGCGAGCTCGACTGGCACGAGTCGGCTCAGGTGGCGGGCCTGACGCTCACGGCGACGCCCGCACGGCACTTCTGCGGCCGCGGCCTGCGCAACCAGCAGCACACGCTGTGGGCCTCCTGGGTGGTCGCCGGGCCCGAGCACCGCGTCTACCACAGCGGGGACACGGGCTACTTCCCCGGCTTCCGCGAGATCGGCGCCGCGCACGGACCGTTCGACGTCACGATGATCCAGATCGGTGCCTACAGCGATTTCTGGCCCGACATCCACATGACGCCCGAGGAGGGCATGCGGGCCCACCTCGACCTCCAGGGCGGGCACGCCCAGGGGCTGATGCTGCCGATCCACTGGGGCACGTTCAACCTCGCCCCGCACCCGTGGTCGGAGCCGGGGGAGGGCACCCTCGCCGCGGCGCGCGGCACGGGTGCCAGCATCGCGCTGCCCTGCCCCGGCGAGCCCTTCGAGCCCGGGGCCAAGGCCGTGCCCGGCGCCCCCTGGTGGCGCGGCGTCGCGATCGTGCCGGACGGGGGCTGGCCCGAGACGCCGATGGGCAGCAGCGGGCCGCAGGCCACGACGACGGACAGCGGCGACCAGGAAGCCGCGCCCGTGGCCTAGGTCCTGTCGTCGCGGGTGGCGGTGCCGCGCCACTGCTTGAGGCGGTCGCGGCCCGGTCGGACTGCCTGGCCCGCGAAACACCGTCGGCCCCTGCGGCGGGCGCCCCCGGGGCCGACGACACCCGGCAGACCCGCAAGGCCGGCCAAATGCGTTGGTTCGCATGGACGTGACCCTGGATGTCAAAGAGGGGCGCCCACGTCACCCCTCGGTCTGGAGCCGGGTCGCGATGTCCTGGCGCAGCTGTACCTTGTCCGTCTTGCCGACGGCGGTCAGGGGGAGTGCCGCAACCTCAACGAGCCGTTCGGGAAGCTTGAACCGGGCCAGTCCGCTGTCCTCCAAATACCCGCGGAGTTCCGGCAGGGTCGGCGCTCCTTCGTCACCGCCCACGACGTACAGGCACACGGCCTCGCCCATCACGCGATGGGGCATGGCGACGGCTGCGGCGGCCCGCACCCCGGGGTGCGCCAGTACCGATGCCTCCAGTTCGTCCGCCGGGATCTTCTCCCCTCCCCGGTTGATCACGTCCTTGACGCGTCCGGTGACCACAAGGTTCCCGGACGCGTGGCGCCGGACGAGGTCACCGGTGCGGTAGTAGCCGTCGGGGGTGAAGGACGCGGCTGCCGCACCCCCGTGGTACTCCGTGATGACACCCGGCCCCCTGGCGAGGAGTTCGCCCATCTCGCCGTCGGCGACGGGCCGGCCCGCACCGTCCACCACGAGGATCTCGTCACCGGGCGACGAGGGGCGCCCCTGCGTGCTGAACGCCACCTCGGGCGGATCGTCGAGCCGGGTGAAGTTCAGCAGTCCCTCACTCATGCCGTAGACCTGTTGGATTCGGCAGTCGAAGGCGCGACTCAGTTGGACGGCCGTGGACTCGTCCAGGCGCGCCCCGCCGACCTGGAGGACTTGCAGGCTCGACAGGTCGGCGCCGCTGGAGGCGGCGCGTGCCAGGAGCCACTGACGCGCGAGCGCGGGGGTGAGCGCGCAGTGGGTGACGCGTTCCCGCTCGATCAGCGACATGGCGGTGGCCGCGTCGTTCGGGTCGCAGAGTACGACCTTTCCGCCGCAGGCGAGTGTGCCGAGCACTCCGGGGGAGGCGAGTGCGAAGCCGTGCGTCACCGGCAGGACGGCGAGGAACACGGATTGGGGTGTCAGACCAGAGACCGCTGCCGCGCAGCGGGTCATGTGGCCGATCGCCTCATGGGTGCGGGCAATGGCCTTGGGAGCGCCCGTGGTTCCGCTCGACAGCAGGAAGAGGGAGGTGTCCGAGGGGTGCCGGACCGCAGGTACGGGAGGTGGGTCACCGGGCTCGATGAGACGGTCCATGTCCACGTGGCCGACGGCCCGGTCACCGGCATCCGAGACGAGCAGGGTACGCACCGAGGGGTGCCGTTCGCGAAGCTTCTCGGCGAGCCGCAGATGGTCGAAACGCTGATGCCGGGCCGGTACGGCCAGCGCGGTCGGCGCCAAGGTGCTGATCACCGTCTCCAGTTCGTGCTCACGCAGGGCGGGGAGGGCGAGAACCGGGCGCGTGCCGAGCCTGACCAGCGCGAGTGTGAGGATCAGGAGCCGGGCCGTGTTGGGCAGTTGCACGAGTACGGCGTCGCCGGGCCGGATGCCGGTGCGCGCCAGCCGGGTGGCGCAGCCGGACACCGCCGCGTCGAGCCCGGCCCTGGTGAAGGTCTGCTCGGCGTCGACCAGCGCCGGCCGGTGCCCCGCGTGCACGTGGGTGCTCAGCACCACGGCGTCCAGGAACTCCGGACGCCACCAGCCGCGGTCCCGGTACTCTCGGCAGACCCCCGCGCCGGGCCTGCGGTCGCCGATGACGTCGGCGAGTTGCCGCACGGTGAAATCGTGCCGCGTCCAGAGATCGACGCGGGTGTCGAAGCGCTCGGTCAGGGCCAGCTGGATCTGCGTGAGGTCGACGGAATCGAGCCCGAGGTGCGCGCGCAGCTGCGCGTCCGGGCGCAGCAGCTCTTTCTCGATTCCCAAGTCACGAAGGATCTTTCGCACTTCTTCGATGCCCGTCAACCGGGCCTCCTTGCCTGAGATCACCTGGCGGGAACTGACCGATGCGACCGGTATGCCCAGTGCGGCTGGCCGTGAGACCGGCGCACGGAGGCAGTGGGAAGTGCGTGCGGCCACGGCGCACCCGCGAAGTCAGCAACCGCACTCCCGCGCGCCCTGCACTGTCCGTATTTCCCGTGCGACGCTGTGACATCACACCGGCTGAGCCTCTGGAGTGCGGTGAGCCCATTGAACAGCGAGACGCTCGGCGTACCGGGCGCGAGGATCTATTTCGAGGTACGGGGTGAAGGGCCTCTCCTGCTCCTCATCGGAGGAGGAAACTCCGACGCGGCGGTGTTCAAACGCCTGGCCGACGTCCTGGCCGGGAGTCACCGCGTCGTTACCTACGATCCGCGCGGGAACTCACGCAGCGTGCTCGACGGCCCCCCGGTGGACCAGAAAGTCGAGGAGCACGCCGACGATGCCTACCACCTGATCGAACATCTCGCCGACCCCGGCGAATCCGTGTACGTCTTCGGGAGCTGCTCGGGCGGGCTCACGGCGCTGGAACTCGCCATCCGCCACCCGGACCGTGTCCGCTCGGTCGTCGCCCACGAACCGCCTGTTCTGAGCATCCTTCCGGACGCCGAGCAGCACTTGGCACTCCTCGACGACATCTGCGGGACCCATCTCCGTGCGGGGATGCTGCCGGCCCTCACCAAACTGCAAGCCCTCCACGGCGGTCGGCCCGCGCCGGCTCTCCCCGAAGTGCACAACAACACCGACTTCTTCCTGACCCACTTCCTCCGGCCGTTCGCCCGCTTCGTGCCCGACCTCACCGCGCTGGAGGAAGTGGCGGACAAAGTGGTGTGGGCCGGCGGCCACGCCTCACGCGAGGACCTCGTGCACCGCCCGACGCTGGTCCTTGCCGGCCGGCTCGGCCGCGAGGTGCAACTGTTTCCCGGCGGGCACGTCGGCTACGCGCGGTACCCCGCCGACTTCGCCGAACGGCTCGTCGAGGTGCTCACCCCCGTGGTCGACGCGGTGGACACCCGGCGGGCAAGGAGTACCGGCGGAAGGCAGTGACGTGCGCATCGTGATGGGGGCGCAGAACTGCGGCTTCGGTCCGGTCTCCGAACTCGTCGCGGTCTCTCGGCCGCTCCATGAGCACGAGAGGGTGTTCGTCGGGGACGGCGTCGCCGCTGTCTTCGCCCGGCGCAACCCTGACGCCTTCGACGCCACGTACGACACCAGTGGGCTGTCGGAGCGCGCCAGGTCCGCAATCATCGAGGACTTGCTGCAGGGCAGCGACCACGTGGTCTCGGTCATGGACGCCGAGTTGGTGCTCCGGTCCGTCGTGGCGGACAGGCCCGTGACCATGGTGGACAGTCTTTTCAGCTTCTGGCAGCTGACACAACCACTGACCGAGATCCTCGGCTTGTGTACGGCCATGCCACGTTCCGGTTTCGCCGCCGCGGACCTGCACCTGTCAGGCCTTTCCCCGCACGAGCGGATCGTCGCGGCTCATCTGCTCGCCACCCACAGTGTCGTGCAGAACTTTCCCGGCGTCCCCGAGCGCGCAGCCGACTTCGCGGCCCTGGGTGAGGGGCCGCGAATGCATGTGACCGGCTCGATCGTCGACACCGAAGGCCTGCGGGACGTCGTGCGCACGGTGGAGCCGGAATACGATCTGCTGATCAACATCGGAGGGTTCAAGAACTTCCTCCTGGACTTCGACGTCAACAACGACTACGTACGCCTGCTCCACCGGTGGATTCCGGACCTGCTGCGTGACTGGCCCCGGTTCCGTCGCGTACTCGTCTGCGGCGGTCCGTTCGGCGAGGGCCGGGACCAGACCATCCGGGCCGCGGGCGGTCGCGCCGAATGCCGTCTCGTGCGCCACCGTGAACTGCTCCAGGTGGCCGCGACCACCGCGGACTACCTGATGGCACCCGGGCTCACCACACTCCACGAATCGATCACCCTGGGGCGGCTGCCCCTGGCCATCCACGAGCAGCACTACGCCCATGTCTTCACCATGCGCGCACTGGACGGCACGCTGTTCGGCCGTTTGGGGGGCCGGTTCACAGACGTGGTTCCGTCTCACCCGCTGCCGGAGGACGACTTCGCCGGGACCGTCGCCCTCGTCGAGCTGGCCGGCCGTATCCGGCAGAACCAGGAGCTTTACGCGAAGTACCGCAAAACATTCAACGAACGCATCGAGCAATACCTCACTCTCACTCCACCGCAACGGCGACACGGCATCGAGGAACTCGGGAAACTGCTGAACGGCACCCCGACCCACTCGGTGATGACCGAGATCCTGGACACGCCGCGTGCTACGTGATGTGAAATGAACTTCAGCGACCTCGAGCCGCGTTGAGCAGGTTCAGTACGTCCCCGGCAATCCCTATTGCAGGCGGCTGGCAAGGGAACGCGTTGCGCTCCTCCGTGGTTTTCGCCCGATCCCGGAACACTGGACGGCGGAGTCGAATCGCACAGTGGTGCGAGGCGTCATACCAGAGCGGGACGCACCCCCGCTGACTTTGTCAACTGCCCACCGCACATGATGCGCCGCCGACTACCGTGAGTGTCCGTCGGGCGACACAGCGATCACGGCGCAGGCATGCCATCGCGACCTGTCGGCCGGCACGGCGATGCCGAAACCATGCCGAACCTGCCGAAAACCATGCCGCAAAAGGGAGTCGGGCCGCCCGCTGGAGCCCCGTCGCCACGTACCTAGGACGCAGATGTCTCACCTACGCGCACCGGCCGCCCGCGCAGACCGCCGTGAGGGCGGCCGGCACGGCAGGCCCGGGAGCCGCACCGCCACCGCCCTGCCCGAGACCCACATACGGCCGCAGCTCCTGCGTATCGCCGTGCTGCCCGCAGTCGCCGTAGGTCTGAGCGCCTGCGCGGCCGTGCTGTTCACGCTGCGGACGACCGGAGCGCGCCCCGGCCCCGCCCTGCTCGCCGTCCTCACCGCCGCGGCGCTCGTCGGGCTCACCGGCATCGTGGTCGCCGCCGTGGCGGCCGACCGTGCCGCCAGATCCGTGCGCGACCGGGTCGGCGCCCTGCGCCGCGCCACCGCGCGCGGCCAGTCCGAGCTGTGCGATGTCGTCGAGCGGCTGCGCCGCGGCGACGGACCGCCCGCGCGCGGGACGCCGCCGCGGACCCGGCCGGACGGCGACGAGTTCGACCGGCTCGCCGACGAGCTGACCCGCGCCCAGGACGTCGCCGTCGACGCCGTCCTCCAGGCCGCGCAACTCTCCAGCCACGCGGGCAGCGAACAGAAGGTCGAGGTCTTCGTCAATCTCGCCCGGCGCCTCCAGTCGCTGGTGCACCGCGAGATCTCCCTGCTCGACGAGTTGGAGAACGAGGTCGAGGACCCCGAGCTGCTCAAGGGGCTCTTCCACGTCGACCATCTCGCGACCCGCATCCGCAGGCACGCCGAGAACCTCGCCGTGCTCGGCGGCGCCGTCTCACGCCGCCAGTGGAGCAGCCCCGTCTCGATGACCGAGGTGATGCGCTCCGCCATCGCCGAGGTCGAGCAGTACTCCCGCGTCAAGCTCGTGCCGCCCATCGACGGCACCCTGCGCGGGCACGTGGTGGCCGACGTCATCCACCTGCTCGCCGAACTCGTCGAGAACGCCACGGTGTTCTCCGCGCCGCACACCCAGGTCCTGCTGCGCGCCAACCTCGTGACCGCCGGGCTCGCCGTCGAGGTCGAGGACCGGGGCCTCGGCATGCCCCTCGCCGAGCAGAACAAGATGAACCGGCTGCTCGCCGACCCCGACCAGGTGAACGTGGCGAGTCTGTTGCAGGACGGGCGTATCGGCCTCTTCGTGGTCTCCGCGCTCGCCCGCCGGCACGGTGTCGCGGTCCGGCTCCAGGCCAACATCTACGGCGGGGTGCAGGCCGTACTGATCCTGCCGCAGGAACTGCTGGGCGCCGAACCGCTGGACGAGCCCGCCGCCCGCCCGAGTCCGGCCGCGGAGGCGGTGGCCCCGGGCGCCCCCGACGGCGTATTGGACGCGCCCGCAGGACCCGCTCTGCCCGCCGGGCGTCGTGACGAGCAGGACTCGCGGGACGTACGCGGTGACTGTGAGCCGGAGCCGCCGGCGTCCGCCCGGCCGGAGCTCCGCCAGGAGTCCGTGTCCGTGCCGCTCCAGCCGCTCCAGCCGCGGCACGACACGGCGACCGACCAGGCCGGAACCCGGCCCCGCCCCCTGCCCGTGCGCGGCGCCCGCCAGGACCGGCCGACGCCCGCCGACGCCGTCCCCGGCATCCGCCCGAGGACCGGCAGGCCGCGGCCGAGCACGCCGCCGCGCCGCTGACGCCCTCGGCGGGGCCGTGCGGGGCGGGTCGGCAGGCCCCGGCTCCCCAAACGGCGCGCGCAGGAACACATCGCGCCCCAGCTGCGGGACTCCCCGGCGCCGCGCCCCGACAGCGACCACCTCGTGGGCCACGACCCGGGGCTGATGGCCGCGTTCCAGCGCGGCATCGGGCTGGCCCAGGCGCAGGACGCGCGCGACCCCACCCCCTGGGAGAACGGCACCGGCCGCCCCCGCGACGGAAGCGCACCCGGCGACGGCGGCCTCCCCCGGGACGGCGACGGCAGCGGCCAAGGCGGCTGAGCAGCACGATGACGCCCCAGCACCCTCCACCACCTCTGCACACGCAGACCCTCGTACGTCGTATCTCAAGGAGTCGATCCACCATGGCGAGCGATGCGCCGACCGGCCATGTATCCGATCTCGACTGGCTGATGAGCGGACTCGTGCAGCGCGTGCCGCACACCCGCAGCGCCGTCCTGCTCTCCTCCGACGGGCTCGTGAAGTCGGTGCACGGCCTCGACCCGGACAGCGCCGACCACATGGCGGCCCTCGCCTCGGGCCTCTACTCGCTCGGGCGCAGCGCCGGCATCCGGTTCGGGGACGGCGGAGACGTCCGGCAGGTCGTCGTGGAGCTCGACTCCACGCTGCTGTTCGTCTCCACGGCGGGCTCCGGTACCTGCCTCGCGGTGCTCGCGGGCCGCGACGCGGACGCGGCCGTCCTCGGCTACGAGATGGCGATGCTGGTCAAGAGCGTGCGTCCGTACCTGATCACCGCGCCCCGGCAGCCGGCCGGGGAACCCGCGCCGATGAGGCGCTGACCATGGCGGCCCCGCACGACGGGCCCTGGCTCGACGACGCCGCGGGACGGCTCGTCCGTCCCTACACCGTCAGCGACGGACGGACCAGACCGACCACGCAACTCGACCTGCTCTCCCAGGTGATGGCCACCGGCTCGACCCCGCTCGGTTACCTCGGGCCCGAGCACTCCGCGGCCCTCGGTCTCTGTGGAGCCCCGGCCTCCGTCGCCGAGATCGCGGCCCAGCTGAAGCTGCCCGCGGTCGTGACCAAAGTGATCCTCTGCGATCTCCTCGACTCCGGGGCTCTCACCATGAAAACCCCGGACTTCTACCACAACCCCACTGACCGGTCCCTGTTGGAGGCAGTGCTCGATGGATTACGACGACAGCTCTGACCCCTTCCCCACCGCCCTGAAGATCCTGGTCGCCGGTGGTTTCGGGGTCGGCAAGACGACCTTCGTGGGCGCGGTCAGCGAGATCGCGCCGCTGAGCACCGAGGAACTGCTCACCACGGTCAGCGAGGCCACCGACGACCTGTCGGGCGTGGAGGACAAGACCACGACGACGGTGGCCATGGACTTCGGACGCATCACGCTCGACCCCGAACACGTGCTGTACCTCTTCGGCACACCCGGCCAGGAGCGGTTCTGGTTCATGTGGGACGAGCTCTCCGAAGGCGCGCTCGGCGCGGTGGTGCTCGCCGACACCCGCCGCCTGGAGGACTGCTTCGCCGCCGTGGACTTCTTCGAACAGCGCGGCATGGGCTTCATCGTCGCGATCAACGAATTCGACGGTGCCTACCGCTACGAACCCGAAGAGGTGCGTTCCGCGATCGACCTCGACCCCGAGGTGCCCGTCGTGCGCTGCGACGCGCGCATCTCCAGCTCGGGCATCCAGACGCTCCTCGTCCTCGTCAAGCACCTCATCAACCACGCCCCGGCGCCCAGCTACGGAGCCTACACATGATGCCCGACCGGCACCTGCTGCTCACCCCCGTCGACAAGGAGGCGCCCGCGCGCGTGCGGCGGCTGCGCGGGCTGGGCATCGGAGACCGGCCCGATGCGGCCCTCGACCTCTTCGCGGACCGGCTCGCGGAGCTGACCGGCGCGCCGTACGCGATGGTCAACTTCATCGACGAGAACCGGCAGTTCTTCGCCGGGCTGCACACCCCGGAGGGCACGCGCCCCGGCACGGACCTGGCCGCCGCGGCGGCCGGTGGCCTCGGCCGCTACATGGCCCGCGACCACGGGTACTGCCCACATGTGGTGGTGCGCCGCAAGGCACTCGTCCTGGAGGACGTCTGCGACTATCCGCGGTTCGCGGGCAACCCCGTCGTGGACGAGATCGGCATCCGCTCCTACCTGGGCGCGCCCCTCATCGACCGTACGGGCATCGCGCTCGGCACGGTCTGCGTCGTCGACGTCGAGCCGCGCCGCTGGGGGCGGGCGGGGCTCGACACGATCAAGATGCTGGCCGCGGAGCTGGTCGAGCAGATCCACCGGCGGGAGGACGGCGGCATCTGACGCCCGTCCAACGCCGGTCACAGCTCCAGTTCCGTCCCGTCGGGGAAGCGGACGCGGACGCGGACCCGTACGCCGTCGTCGTCCACGGCACAGGTGACGGACGCGCGCAGCGCCCGCGGGTCGACCGTGTCCCGCGAGAGGGCGACCAGCGTGACGTGGACGCCGGGCCCGCCCGGGTGCTGAGGGAGGGTCAGGAACGGTGTCGCGGAGTGCGGTCCGTAGGCGTTGGCGGCGACCTCGCGGGCGATGCCCGTCTCCTCGTGCCAGCCGTGCAGCGCGACCACGGCGCTGATGAGCCCCGCCGAGGTACGGGCGAGCGCCCAGCCGGGACCGCGTTCGGCGTGCGGAGGTGTTCCGTCCGCCACCGCGTGGCCGCCCTCGCGGACCGCCGCGCCCTCGGGGGCCCGCAGCCGGTGCGCGCGGATCTCCCAGGGGCCGTGCAGGGCGCTCGTCGTCACGACGGGGAACGGGTCGTCGTGGCCCGGCAGCCGGGCGTCGTGGCGGGACGAGGCGAGGCGTCCCTCGCACGTCAGAGGGTGGATGCGCAGGCGGCGCGAGGGCGTGCCGTCGGCGGCGATGAGGGCGAGGTGGCCGTCGACGGTACGCTCCCACGCGCGCGGGGCGGTCTCGGGGGCCGTCGCCGTCGAGTAGCCGAACTTGGCGTAGTGCGGGTCGTCCTGGGCCGGGCCTTCGAGGGGGTTGTGGTCGCTGCCGTGGTTGACCAGCCGCACGATGCCGTCGTGCCGGGTGCCGTGCAGGAGCCAGCCGGGTGCGGGGAGCGCGGTGTACTGGTCGGACTCCTCGACGGGCAGCGGGAGTTCGCGTTCCGTCCACACCGGGTGGTCGGCGGGCAGCAGCAGGCCGAGGAAGCCCTTGCTCGCCCAGTACGGTGATGCCGGACCCGAGTAGGCCTGGGTGGCGGGCAGGAACGTCCCGTACCAGCCGAGCGGCAGCAGGCCCCGCTCGTCGGGCACGCCGCGCTCCACGAAGTGCCGGGCCGTGCCGGAGGCGAGGCGCCGGGTCAGGCCCGGGGCGAGCGGCGTGCAGTTCGCGAGGGCGCCCATCCACACGGGTGCGGCGGCGGCGAAGCGGTAGGTGAGTGAGCGCCCCTGGTGGACGGGGGCACCGTCGCCGCCGAAGAAGTGGGGGTAGGTCGTGAGGAACCGGCCGAGGCGCTCGCGGTAGACCTCGGCGCGTCCTCCGTCGCCACCAGGGCCCGCCATCCGCGCCCACAGCAGCGGATAGAGGTGCATCGCCCAGCCGTTGTAGTAGTCGTAGTTGCGCCCGTCGCCGTCGCTGTACCAGCCGTCGCCGCGGTACCAGTCCTCGATGCGGTCCAGGCCGCCCTCGATGTCGGCCTTGCGGTACGGGGCGCCGACCGAGGCGAGGAACTGCTCGGACACCACTTGGAAGAGACGCCAGTTGTTGTCCCAGGTCTGCGCGCCGACGAACCGGGAGAACCAGTCGACCACCCGCTCCTGGACCCGGGCGTCGAGCGTGTCCCAGATCCAGGGTCGGGTCTCGTGCAGGCCGATCGCGATCGAGGCGGCCTCGACCATCTGCTGGGACCGGTCGGTGAGTTCGGGCCACGCCTCGCCACTGCCACGGTCGGTGCCCGCCGCCAGCCCTCGCGCGTAGCGTTCCACGAGGCGGGGGTCCACCTCGCCGCCCGCCCCCGCGATCCGGAAGGAGGCCAGCAGGAAGGAGCGCGCATATCCCTCAAGCCCGTCCGACACCACCCCGGACCAGCTCGCCCGCCCCGGCAGCCGGTACTGCGCGAACCTCGGCGTAGCGTGCGGAACCAACGCCTCCAACTGCCGATCAGCAAGCGCCTCCCAGTGCGCGCGGCTCCACCCGGTGAACGGCGACAGAACACGGTCGCCGGGCGGCAGAAACAGATGAGGTGCTACGGCCATGGACGTCCGCCACTCCTGGTCAGTGATGGGATGGACAAGCCCCTAAGGGGCCGCCCCTTAAGGGGCGCGGGGAACTGCGCGACAAGCCACGATGAACCCGCACACGACAACCGACGGACGGCGGCGGACAACTCACACCACCTCCACCGCATGCGTCCGCCCCCGAGAACCCCCCACCCGCACGGTCACCACACCCCGCCGCCCCACCACGACGGACACCGATTCATCCGCCCGCCGAACCCCCCGCACAGCAAAGGGCAGTTCCACCCGCACCGTGACCCCCGTACGCCCCGGATCCGCCACAGCCACCGACGCACCCCCACGCCCCCGCCGCACCAGGACCGTGCACGGGCCCGACGCCGCCAGCCCCGCCACCACACCGGCCCGCCAGAAATGCACGGCGAGCACCCCGGACCGGCGCGCCTCGACCGCCTGCGCGACCGCGTCATTGGCCACGACCCGCACGGGCCGGGCCCGCGCCCACGCGGCGGTCGCGGACGCGCTCGCACCGGGCAGCAGGACATAGGCGTACGACGCCACGTCCGGGGAGGCACCATGGTCCAGCCACAGCGTCAGATAGCGGCGGCTGAGCGGAGTCGTACTGCCCGCCGTGTCCGCCCCCGTGTTGATGTCCCGCCATCTTCCGCTGCGCTGCTCGCGCAGGGCGCGCAGGACGTTCGTGCCAGGGCCGTCCGCCCGGCCGGGGTAGTCGGGGAAGACGTACCCGCCGGTGCCCTGGAGATGAGCCCACCGTGGCTCGTCGAGCCGCGCCGACCAGCCGTCGTGGCCCGGCTGCCCGCGGCCGTCCACGGTCAGCGTCCGGGCGGGCCCGCCGGCGTACAGATTCCGGTTCTCGACCACCGTCTCGATGGTGCGGCCGTCGTGCGCGCTGATGCCCGCGCCGAGCGCGACGACCACGTCGTCCAGGCAGAACCACGCCTTCTGGGCGCGCAGGGAGCTGCCGTCGGCGATGAGCTCCATGGCCGCCGCGCCGTGGCGTCCGTCCAGGACCGCGCCGCCCGCCACGGCGTTCTTCGGGCGGTACGTCCCCGTGCCGGCGCCGGAGCCGATGTCGGCACGCGTACGGGTGTCCACGGTCGTGCCCGGCAGGCGGTACGGATCCACGGTGGCCCAGAAGCCGTCGCCGAACTGCCCGAGGTCGTCGCCGTCGTACAGATACGTCATGCCGTCACCGGTGTACCAGCCGTGCAGGTTCTCGCCGTTGCCCGCCTCGTACGCGGCGATCCGCTTCGAGGAGAGCGACAGCGTCAGCGCCCAGCCCGGCCGCCGGTGCACCACGCGGTCCATGTCGGCGAAGACGAAATGCCCGGTGAGCCGCTCCGTGGCCGGGACCGACGGATCGTCGAGGACGGCCTTGGCGCGCGCCAGCGCCGGGATGCCGACCAGGTCCAGATAGGGGGTGGACGTGTTGCGGCGGATCCAGCCCTTGGCGAGCGCCCGCCAGCGCCGCGCGTACGCGTCCGGAGCGCCGGCGGCGAGATGGAGGATGTGGGAGACCGTCGCCGCGCCGTCGTTGTGGTCCCGCGCCCGCTCCCGGGATATCGCCCGGCCCCGCACGGCGTCCATCATCAGCCCGTCGAAGACCACCGGCGCGAAGGTCCGCTCCACCGCGTCGTACAGCACGGACGTCCTCGGATCGGTGACCGCCCACGGAGAATCCGCGAGCAGCGCGATCAGCTGGCCCGTGCTGCCGAGCAGGACGCTGCCGTACGTACCCGTGTACGCGACGGAGCCGTGCTGGACGAACGACCCGTCCTCGTAGAAGCCGTCGCCCGAAGTGACGTACCGGAAAAGGCTGTTCCTGCCGCCGTCCCGGACGTCGGACAGACCGTCGCGGGCGAGCGCCACCGTCGCCGCGTCCCCGGCGAGCAGGCCGCGCAGGGCCACGATCACGGCCTTGTCGGCGCGGTTGGCGCCGCTCTCCGAGAGCGAGGGGGCGTTGGTGCGGCGGTCCGGGTCCGGGCAGAACTTCGCGACCGTCGCCGTGTACGCGGCCAGGTCGGCGGCGGGCATCCGAGCCCGCAGCAGGACGCAGGTGTCCATCAGCGCGCGGGGCGCCCCGATCTCCCAGAACCACCAGTTGCCGGACTCCGGGCGGCCCGGGTGGTACCCGGTGGAGTGGAGCAGGCGCAGCGCTTCGAGCAGGGCGTCGGCGACGTCCGTGCGGTCGGTGAGCGAGGTGCCCGGCGTGGCCCAGGCCGTGGCGAGGGTGCGCAGGCGGGTGTAGCTCTGGCCGAAGTTGCCGGGGTCCGAGGCGGGGGAGAGGTCGGGCCACAGGGCGGTTCTGCCCGCGGAGCGGTCCAACTGCCGCCACCAGGAGGCCGCCTGGGTGTCGAGGGTCTTCAACGCCGCGGCGAAGTCGGGGTCCGTGGCGTCGAACGCGCCGCCGGTCAGCTGTGTCGCGGCGCGGGCGAGGAGGGTGTCGTAGGCGTCGGTGTTCTCGGCGCCCCTGGCGCCCCGGGCGTTCTCGTGGTCGGCGGCCCGGGCCGCGCCGCCCGCCGCCGACACGACGGCGGAGGCCGCCCCGGCGGTGAGCAGTGCGCGACGGCTGGGGCCGGTGGAGCCGGGAAGAGGCAGGGGCATGCGAACTCCCAGAGGTGTCGGGGGACATGGTCGGGGGCGCCCACGAGACGATTCCGCGTCAGCATGTAAGCGGTTGCTATATCGCGCAAGAGGCAGGGGAATCTTTCTATGGCTTTCTGCCCCAGGGGTGGGCAGGGTGAGCCGTGGTTGAGGGGTAACCGTTCACGGCGGCGCAGCCGTAGACGCGGCAGTAAGCGATTACTAAGCCGCCGCCCGGCTGGTGGTGGCCGACTGACCGCCTATTTCGAACGCGATCGGAGCCGCCGACCCACGAGGTTGTAAGGAAACCTGCGGCGGCGCTTAAGAAATCCTCGATGGACCGGGGCGCCGCCGTAGGGAAGATTCCTCTCTCGTCGAAGCAAGCAGCGACATACGCGACGTACGACAGGAGCCGTGGCCTTGAAGGCGCTGGTCAAGGAGAAGGCAGAGCCGGGACTCCGGCTGATGGACGTGCCGGAGCCGGTCATCGGCCACGGCGACGTCCTGATCAAGGTGCTCCGCACCGGGATCTGCGGAACGGATCTGCACATCCGGGACTGGGACGGCTGGGCGCAGCAGGCGGTCGCCGCGCCGCTGGTGGTCGGGCACGAGTTCGTCGGCGAGGTCGTGGAGACCGGCCGTGACGTCGTGGACATCAAGGCCGGTGACCAGGTCAGCGGCGAGGGCCACCTGGTCTGCGGCAAGTGCCGCAACTGCCTGGCCGGGCGCCGCCACCTGTGCCGCGCCACGGTGGGTCTCGGCGTCGGGCGGAACGGGGCCTTCGCGGAGTACGTCGCGCTGCCCGCGAGCAACGTATGGGTGCACCGCGTCCCCGTCGACCTCGACGTGGCCGCGATCTTCGACCCCTTCGGCAACGCCGTGCACACCGCCCTGTCCTTCCCGCTGGTCGGCGAGGACGTACTGATCACCGGCGCCGGACCGATCGGCCTGATGGCGGCGGCAGTGGCCCGGCACGCCGGGGCCCGCAACGTCGTGATCACCGACGTCAGCGAGGAGCGCCTGGAGCTGGCCCGCAAGGTGGGTGTCAGCCTCGCCCTGAACGTGGCGGACTCGACGATCGCCGACGGCCAGCGCGAAATGGGGCTGCGCGAAGGGTTCGACGTCGGCCTGGAGATGTCCGGCAACCCGCGCGCGATGCGCGACATGGTCGCCAACATGACCCACGGCGGCAAGATCGCCATGCTCGGCCTGCCGGCCGAGGAGTTCCCCGTCGACTGGTCGCGGATCGTCACCTCGATGATCACGATCAAGGGCATCTACGGCCGCGAGATGTTCGAGACCTGGTACGCGATGTCCGTGCTGCTCGAAGGCGGCCTCGACCTGGCCCCCGTCATCACGGGCCGCTACGGCCACCGCGACTTCGAGGCGGCCTTCGACGACGCGGCGAGCGGCCGCGGCGGCAAGGTCATCCTCGACTGGACCTCCTGACCCTCCCCGGCTCACCGAAGGCCGACTGACGGCCCACTACCGGCCCCTCACCGGCCCACCACCGGCCCACCTCTGAAGGAATCCCGCATGTTCGACTCCGTACGCGAAGACCTCCAGGCCACGCTCGACGAGATCACCGCCGCGGGGCTGCACAAGCCCGAGCGCGTCATCGGCACCCCGCAGTCCGCCACGGTCGCCGTCACCTCCGGGGGCCGCCCCGGCGAGGTACTCAACTTCTGCGCCAACAACTACCTCGGCCTCGCCGACCACCCCGAGGTCGTCGCCGCCGCGCACGAGGCCCTGGACCGCTGGGGCTACGGCATGGCCTCCGTCCGCTTCATCTGCGGTACGCAGGAGGTGCACAAGGAGCTGGAGGCGCGGCTGTCCGCCTTCCTCGGCCAAGAGGACACGATCCTCTACTCCTCATGCTTCGACGCCAACGGCGGTGTCTTCGAGACGCTCCTCGGCCCCGAGGACGCGGTGATCTCCGACGCCCTCAACCACGCCTCGATCATCGACGGCATCCGCCTGTCCAAGGCGCGCCGCTTCCGGTACGCGAACCGTGACCTCGCGGACCTGGAGCAGCAGTTGAAGGAGGCGTCCGGTGCGCGGCGGCGGCTCATCGTCACCGACGGCGTCTTCTCCATGGACGGGTACGTCGCCCCGCTCGCGGAGATCTGCGACCTCGCCGACCGGTACGACGCCATGGTCATGGTCGACGACTCGCACGCCGTCGGCTTCGTCGGCCCCGGCGGCCGCGGCACTCCCGAACTGCACGGCGTCATGGACCGCGTCGACATCATCACGGGTACGTTGGGCAAGGCGCTCGGCGGCGCCTCGGGCGGCTACGTCGCGGCCCGCGCGGAGATCGTCGCGCTGCTGCGCCAGCGCTCGCGCCCGTACCTCTTCTCGAACACGCTCGCCCCGGTGATCGCGGCGGCCTCCCTGAAGGTCCTCGACCTCCTGGAGTCCGCGGGCGACCTGCGCGAGCGGCTCGCCGCGAACACGGCGCTCTTCCGCTCGCGGATGACCGAGGAGGGCTTCGACATCCTCCCGGGCGACCACGCCATCGCCCCGGTCATGATCGGCGACGCGGCCGTCGCGGGGCGCATGGCCGAACTGCTCCTGGAGCGGGGCGTGTACGTGATCGGCTTCTCGTACCCGGTGGTGCCGCAGGGCGCGGCCCGCATCCGCGTACAGCTGTCCGCGGCGCACTCCACGGAGGACGTGAACCGCGCGGTGGACGCCTTCGTGGCGGCGCGCGCGGAGCTGGGGGAGCCGGGCGGGGCCTGACGGCGTCGGTGGCCTGCCTCTACCCCTACGCCAGGCCTACGCCTACGCCACGCCTACGCCTGCGCCGCGTCGTAGGCGTGGCGGGCCGCTTCCACGCTCGCCAAGTGGACGTCCGACCAATCGGTGAGCGCCGCGAACACCGGGCCGAGCGACCGCCCGAGCGCGGTGATCTCGTACTCCACCCGGGGCGGGATCTCCGCGTGGTAGGTGCGCGTGACGAGCCCGTCCCGTTCCAGCTGGCGCAGCCGCTGGGTGAGCACCTTCGGGGTGATCTCGGGCAGCCGCCGCTGGACCTCGACGAACCGTTGCCGGCCGTGTCCCTTGAGCACCCACAGGATCGGCGTCGACCACCGGCTGAAGACCAGGTCCACCACCGGGCTGATCGGGCACGCCTGGACGGGATCGGGGCGCGACGTCATACGGCCTCCATAGAGCCAGTACCTGCCTGCGCCGGGCCAACCGGCACAAGGAGGAACACGCACGCCATAAGCACGCTTTCCCCCCGCCGCGCCGGTGAACGCCCCCCACCGGCCCTTCCGGCCCCCACGTCCAGCTCACGGCGCCGTCATCCGGCCCAGCGAGATCTCGGAGCCGGGATCGCCGGCCTTCTTCCTCGGCGACACCACGCCCCCCTCGCCCGGCGCGGTGCTGCTGCCGCCCCGTCTCGACGCCGAGTTCGCCCACGTCCACACCGACGGCAGCCTCCACTTGGCGCTGTCGAGCGAGGACCAGCGGGAAGTCATCGAAAAGGGCTGGGGCGGGCGCCATCCCCTCTACTCGCCCACCGTCAATGTGATGATGCCCTACGGCCCCCGCACCGACGAGGAACTGGCGAGCGCCCAGGCGGTCGTCGCGGCGTCCTGTCGCTACGCCTCCGGTCACGAGCTCGCGCCGCGGTTCAGCCGGTCAGCGCCCCGGTGATCTGGCGGGTGGTCTGCGCGGCGACCCGGGGGTCGGTGGCGGCGTAGGAGGTGTAGGCGTTGAGGCCGGTGGCCAGTGCCCAGCCGCGGCCCCGGAGCCATGTGGCGTCGTCCACGCCGAGCGCGGCGCGGAACACGGCCCGGCTTTCGGCCGACATCAGGGTGAAGGCGATGGTCAGGTCGCAGGCCGGGTCGCCGACGCCGAGCTCGCCGAAGTCGATGACCGCGCTGAGGCGTCCGTCGACGGTCAGCAGATTGCCGGTGTGGAAGTCACCGTGGAACCAGACCGGGTGTCGGTCCCACGCGGGGGCGGCGAGGGCCGCGTCCCACAGCCCGGTCATCGCCGCGCCGTCGAACACGCCGTCGACCTCCGCGATGGCGGCCCGTGTGTCGTGATCGCGGTCGGCGAGGCGGTTGACGGTGAGCGCCTCACGGGCACCTACGCTCCCCGAGCCCTCGGTCCCGCACCCCTGAAGGGCCCTGAGAAACTGCGCCAGTTGAGCGGCGGCGCTCGGCGAGCCGCCCAGCGTCTCCGTGGTCGCGACCTCGCCGTCCAGCCAGCGGGTCACCGCCCACGGCCAGGGGTAACCGAAGCCGGGCTTTCCCACCCCCACCGGTTCGGGGACGGCCAGCGGCAGATGCGGGGCGAGCCGGGGGAGCCACGTGAACTCCTTCTCGGCCTGCCTGATGGCCCCCGAGTGCCGGGGCAGCCGGACGGACAGCTCATCGCCGAGACGGTAGATCACGTGATCCGAGCCGGCCGGGTCGAGCCGCACGAGCGGCAGTCCGGCCCACTGCGGGAACTGTGCTTCGACCAGTCGCCCGGCCGGAGCCGCGTCGATCATCGGATGGCGGTCGTTTCCTGCGGATGCGGTGCTCTCGGTCGGCAAGCGGGCTCCTCATCGTGGTCACCCGCTCGTGCGGGGCGTCGGGGCGTCGGGCGGGCGTCTAGGCGTCGAGGCGCCGGGGCGGGCCGGACGGTCGGGCTGCCGGCCTGTCGGTCGGTTGGTCGCTGGGATGGATGGAACCATCACAGCGACCGCTGAGCCGCCTGTCGACCGTTTTTCACCGGGGTGCCGGAAGCCCGGCGAGACCGGTGGTGCGGGGGAGCCCGGCGGTTTGGGAGAATCGGCCGCATGATCGAAGCGCGGCGGCTGCACATCCTCCGTGCGGTGGCCGACCACCGCACGGTCACGGCCGCTGCCGCCGCGCTGTACCTCACCCCGTCCGCCGTGTCCCAGCAGCTCACGGCCCTGGAGCAGGAGACCGGCCACCGCCTGGTCGACCGCTCGGCGCGCGGCGTACGCCTGACGGCCGCCGGAGAGATCCTGCTCACGCACACCAACGCGGTCCTCGCCCAGCTGGAGCGGGCCGAGGCCGAACTCGCCGCGTACAGCTCCGGTGAGGCGGGGACGGTCACCGTCGCGTCCTTCGCCACCGGGATCGGCCTGGTCGTCGGCCCGGCCCTGGCCCGCCTCGCCGACACCGCGCCCGGCATCAGGGTGCGCGTCCAGGACGCGGAGGGCGATGCCAGCCTCCCGATGGTGCTTGACCGGCAGGTCGACGTCGCGGTCGCCGTGGAGTACCGCGGCGCGCCGGGCGCGGACGACCCCAGGCTGACCCGCGTCCCCCTCTACGCGGAGCCCTTCGACGCGGTGCTCCCCCTCGGCCACCGGCTCGCCGAGGCCGACCGGGTCCCGCTGGCCGAGCTGGCCAAGGACGCCTGGATCGGCCCCTTCGCCGGCAACCCCTGCCACGACGTCGTCGTCCTCGCCTGCGAGCAGGCCGGCTTCCAGCCGGTGCTTGAGCACTGGTCGGACGACTTCCGTGCGGTGGTGGCGCTCGCCTCGGCCGGCGCGGGCGTCGCCCTCGTACCGCGTTCGGCGCTGCGCGGCATGGACGTGTCGGGCGCGGTGGTGCGTCCGGTGGAGGGCGCGGCCCCGACGCGCAGGGTGTTCGCGGCCGTGCGGTGCGGGGCGGAAGGCCATCCCCTGATCCGCCCGGTCCTGGCGGCGCTCGGAGAAGCCGCGGCGGGCTGAGACGCCCGGCGCCACCGACGGTGCGCCTTCCGGTCGTCGGCGGGGTGTCTTCCGGCGCTCCGGCCGCTCCCACCACGGGACGCTCCTCCGCCGCTCCCGTCCCCCCCAACGCACACGAAACCCAGCTCCGACCTATTGACCCTGTGCTCAACCAGTCATCAGCGTGACTGACTGGTCATCAGTAAGGGCTTTCTGAACGTAATTTTCAGGACACTTCTGGGGGCGGTACCGGCCCACGACTGAGAGCTGGATCACGCTTGCCCGTCATCTCGTATCCGGGATAGCGTGCCAGATATGGAACACGAAGGAGTCGATGCGCGCCTGGCCGCCCGGCTGTCCGAACTGCGCGCCGAACGCGGCTGGTCCCTGGGCGAGTTGGCCGAGCTGAGCGGGATCAGCCGCTCCACCCTGTCCCGCGCCGAGCGCGCGGAGATCAGCCCCACCGCCGCCCTCCTCAACCGCCTCTGTGCCGTCTACGAACGGACCATGTCGCAGCTCCTGAGCGAGGTCGAGGCCGAGCCCGCACAGCTGGTGCGCGCCGTCGACCAGGCGGTCTGGGCGGACGACGACGCGGGGTTCATGCGCTGGGCGGTGTCTCCGCCGCACATCGGGATGCGCGCCGAGCTGGTCGAGGGCCGACTTCAGCCGGGCGCCGACATCGCCTACGACCGGCCGCCCGTGCCCGGCCTGGAGCAGCACATCTGGGTGCTCGAAGGCGGCCTGGAGGTGACGGTGCAGGGGGAGGCGCACGCTCTGCGCACCGGCGACTGCCTGCGGTTCCGTCTGTGGGGCGCGTCGCGCTTCCGCTGCCTGGGGGAGCAGGCCGTGCGGTACGCACTCGTGGTGGTGAAGCCGTGAGGGCGGGCTCGGCCCCCACCGGTCAGGACGTCGTCACCCGCCTCGACGCCGCCCGGCTCCTGGACCGCGCGGACGGCCTGGCCGACCTGCTCGTCGACACCGTGCGGGGCGGCGCCTCGCTCGGTTTCCTCGCCGGTCTGGAGCGCGCCGAGGCGGCCGCCTGGTGGCGCGGGCTCGCCGGAGCGGTCGAGTCCGGCGGCCTCGCGGTCTGGGCCGCCCATGACGGCACGAGGGTCACCGGTACCGTCGGCGTCGCCTTCGTCGACAAGCCGAACGGCCGCCACCGCGCGGAGATCACCAAGCTGATGGTGCACCCGTCCGCGCGCGGCCGGGGCCTCGCCCGCGCCCTCCTGGCCACCGCCGAGGAGGCGGCGGCGGACGCGGGCGTGACCCTGCTCGTCCTCGACACGGAGACCGGCAGCCCGGCCGAGTCCCTCTACGGCGGGGCGGGCTGGACCCGGGCGGGGACCATCCCCGACTACGCGACGGACCCGGCCGGGACCCTGCACCCGACGACGCTCTTCTACAAGCGGCTCACGTGAACGCCCGGCCCGGCAAGCCGCCCGGCATCCGCCGCCCGGCGGCCCCCGGCCCCGCAGTCGCCGCGAGGGCCGCGCCTCAGTACCGCAGCGCCGCCAAGAAGCCGTAGCTGTCGCGCGCCGTCGCGAACGGATCCGCCGGGCTGTCGTGCTCGACCAGCCACTGCCGGACGCCGCCCACGCGCGCGTGGGCGAACATCGCGGCGAAGTCGAGCGTCCCCGAACCCACGTCGGCGAAGCCCCCGTCGGCCGCCATGTCCTTCACGTGCAGCGCGGGGAAACGCCGCGGGTGGCGCCGGAAGTACGTGCCGGGATCCGCGCCGCCCCTCACCGCCCAGTACACGTCCAGTTCGAAGCCGACCAGCTCCGGATCTGTGGCGGACGCGGAGCCGGTTCGGCGAGTGATCCGCATGAGGCGCCGCACGTGGGGGAGGCTGAGCCGCAGGAACCACCACCCGAAGGAGCCGAACGACCCGAAGAACCCTGAACGACCCCGGAAGACTCTCGAAGCAAGCCCGCCCGCAGGAAACCACCCCAGGGAGCCCGCGCGATGCCCGACCGGACCGACGACACCACCACCCCCAGCGCCACCTACACCGCGGGGCTGCTCAACGCGGCGGACGGCGTGCCCGTCGCCACGTACACCTGGCTGCCCGCCGACGGCAGGCCGCGCGCCTACGTCCAGATCGCGCACGGCGCCGCCGAACACGCCCTGCGCTACGACCGCTTCGCCCGCCACCTGACCGCCCACGGCTACGGGGTGGTGGCCTCCGACCACCGGGGCCACGGCGCGACCGCGCAGGCCACCGGCGGCCACGGGGTGACCTCCGGAGCCGACGGCGCCTCGGACGCCGACAGCTGGCGGGCGATCGTCGACGACCTCAAGGCCATCGGCGACCAGGTCCGCACCCTGCATCCCGGGGTGCCGTTCTTCCTCCTGGGGCACAGCCTCGGCTCGATGCTGGCGCGGGACTACGCCCAGGAGTACGCGGACGGCCTCGCGGGCGTGATCCTCTCGGGCACGTTCCGCTCGCTGCCCGGAGCCGAGCTCGACGGAGCGATCGCCCGCCTGGAGCGCGAGGTCGCCGAGCGGGGGCGCGCCGCGATCTCCTCGTACGTCCCCGACCTCTTCGCCTCGTTCAACGACCCGTACCCCCGCCGCACCGGCTTCGAGTGGCTCTCCAGGGACGAGGCCGAGGTGGACGCGTACGTCGCCGACGAACGCTGCGGCTTCGCCTTCTCCGCGGGCCTCTGCCTGGACTGGGTGCGCGCCGTGCGCAAGATCAACGACCCGCGCAACCTCGCGCGCGTGCCCGCGGATCTGCCGATCCACGTCGCGGTCGGCGAGCAGGACCCCTGCAACCAGCGGATGACGCTGGTCCACGAACTCCTGGAGGACTTCCGGTACGTGGGCGTGGAGGACCTGACGTGGAAGGGCTACCCCGACGCGCGCCACGAGATCCTCAACGAGACCAACCGGGACGAGGTCCAGGAGGATCTCACGGCGTGGCTGGACAAGCGGGTGCTGTGAGCCCGGCCGGTGAGTCCGCGCCTGTCAGTGGCGTTGGCTACGGTTCATGCCATGTCGAAGTCCAGATCCCGGGCCCGCGTCACCTCCGATGACGTGCGCCGCATCGCCCTCGCCCTGCCGGACACGGTGGAGAAGATCGCGTGGAGCATGCCCACGTTCCGTGTCTCCGGAAAGATGTTCGTGACGGTTCCGGACGACGAGACGTCGATCGCGGTGCGCTGCCCGAAGGTCGAGCGGGACGAACTGGTCCTCGCCGAGCCGGACAAGTTCTGGGTCGCGGCGCACGAGGCGAGCTCTGCCTGGGTCCGGGTGCGCCTCGCGGCGCTGGACAAGGAGGAGCTCACCGACATCCTGGCCGACTCCTGGCGCCAGGCCGCACCGCCCCGACTCCTCGAAGAGCACCCCGAGTTGGGGCTCCCTGCCCCGGAGTGAGGCCGCGCCGGCACCTCACGGCGTACGGGTGAGTGCCCCCTCGCCCAGGAAGCCGCTGATCCGCTCGCGCAGCGACCTCGCGTCGAGGCCATGGGCGGCCAGATGCTCCTCGACCTGACCGTAACGGCGCAGCTCGCGGCGGCCCACGCCCAGGCCGAGCACGCGGTGCGGCAGGTCGGCGAGCGCGTCGTTCACCGCGCCGGTCGACGTGCCGGCGAGGTACGGCTCGACGACCACGACGTCGGCGGAGTGAGCGGCTCCGGCGGCCCGGCGCAGCGCCTGCTCGTCGAAGGGCCGCACGGTGGTGGCGTAGAGCACACTCGCATCGAGCCCCTCCGTCGCGGCGAGGACCTGGTCCAGGAGCGGTCCGACGGCGACCACCACGCCCCCGCGCCCTTCGCGCACGGTGAGGAACCGCTCACCGTCCACGGGCAGCGCCCGCGCGTTGGACTGCACGGACAGGCGTACGTACACCTTGTCGTCGCCCGCCGCGGCGGCGTGCCGCAGCAGCGTCTCGGCCTCGTCGGGGTGGCCCGGCACGTGCACGGTCCAGCCGTCGAGGGTGTCGAGCAGCGCGACGTCGCCGGGCGACATGTGCGTGAAGCCCCCGGCGGGCCAGTCGAAGGACGCGGCGGCGCTCACGAGGACGCCGCCGAGGCCCTGGTGTCCGAAGTCGAGCTTGATCTGCTCGAAGGGCCGCTCCACCAGGAAGCTCGCGAAGGTGTGCACCACGGGCCGCAGCCCGGCGAGCGCGAGCCCGGCACCCGCCCCGACGAGCAGCTGTTCCCTGATCCCGACGTTGATCACCCGGTCCGGGTGCCTGCGCATCGCCTCTTCGAAGGCATCCTTGCCGATCTCGGCGAGAACGACGGCGACGCGCGGATCCTCGTCCAGCAGCCGCGAGACGACGGGGGCGAAGCGGTCACGCATGGTGTCCATGACAGAACGGTCCTTCCGGAGTACGGGGAGTGGGTAAGGGGAGTGGGTGAGTAAGGGGACGCCGGTCGCCTCACTTGCTCTTGGGTTCGCCCGAGAACTCCTTGGGCTCGACCCGGGCGACCACCACGCGCGGCCGTCCCGGATGCGGCGCGGTGAAGGCCGTGTACAGCGCGTCGTGGTCCCGCCCGTCGACCGTCTCGGTGGACCATCCGGCGGCCTCGAAGCGGGCGGCGATCCCGCCGGGCCTGGCGTAGCTCGCCGAGGCGTTGTCGATCACCAGGGCGTGCAGCTGTTCGAGGCCGGCCGGTCCCGCGTAGGCGACGGCTTCGTGATTGCTGCCCTCGTCCATCTCCGCGTCGCCGACGAGCACCCATACGCGCGGCTCGGTGAGGCCCTGCGCCTTCAGGCCGAGCGCCGTTCCCACGGCGATCGGCAGCCCGTGCCCGAGGGACCCGCTGCCGATCTCGGCCCCGGGCACCAGCACCCGGTCCGGATGGTGGCCGAGCGGCGAGTCGTACGCCCCGAAGCCCTCCAGCCACTCGACGGGCAGGAACCCCTTGGCGGCGAGGACGGCGTAGTAGGCCATGGGTCCGTGCCCCTTGGACAGCAGGAACCGGTCACGGGCCGGGTCGTCGGCCCGCTCCGGCGTGACGCGGAGCACGCGGTCGTAGAGCACCCAGAGGGCGTCCAGCGTCGAGGTCGCGGCGGGCCCGTGCTTCTCGTCCCCGGTCATGAGCCCCATGAGGCCGGGCAGGTCCGCGTATCCGTACGTGTGTTCCGTGGTCGTCGTCATGCGGAGAAGCGTGCGACCTCAACCGCACTTGAGGTCAAGGGGTGGCCGCGGAAGGAAAGGGGTGAGCGATCACCGGTCAGAGTGCGGTATTGTTTCCGTGCGCGTTCGGCCAGGGGAAACCCCAGGTCACACGGGCAACGGGACGTGGCGCAGCTTGGTAGCGCACTTGACTGGGGGTCAAGGGGTCGCAGGTTCAAATCCTGTCGTCCCGACTCGAAAGAGTCGCAGGTCAGGGGCCGTTTCAGAGCAATCTGAAACGGCCCTTCGATCGTTCTTGGGGGGACCACCGCCGAGTACGGAACGAACCGCCCGGCGGTGCCTACCTCGGGCGGCCCACCAGCCCCGTCTCGTAGGCGGTGATGACCAGCTGGACCCGGTCGCGCGCGTCGAGCTTGGCCAGCAGCCGGGTCACATAGGTCTTCGCCGTGGCCACGCTGATGCTCAGCTCGGTGGCGATCTCCGTGTTGGAAAGCCCGCTGCCCACCAGCGTCAGAACCTGGTGCTCGCGGTCGGTGATGCTGCCCAGTACGCGCGCGGGCGTGGCCGTCGCCGCCGGGCGGAGCGCGAACTCCTTGATCAGCCGCCGCGTCACGGCCGGCGCGATCAGGCCGTCGCCCGCCGCCACGACCCGGATCGCGGCCAGGATGTCGTCCAGCGCCATGTCCTTCACGAGGAAGCCCGACGCCCCGGCGCGCAGCGCCCCGTACACGTAGTCGTCCTCGTCGAACGTCGTCAGCACGATCACCTGCGGGCCGTCGGCTCCCTCCGTGATGCGCCGCGTCGCCTCGATGCCGTCCATACCGGGCATCCGGATGTCCATCACCACGACGTCGGGCCGCTCGGCCGCGACCAGCCGGACCGCCTCCTCGCCCGTCCCTGCCTGGCCGACGACCTCCAGGTCGGGCGCTTGGGCGATCACCATCTCCAGGGCGGTGCGCACCAGGGGCTGGTCGTCGACGAGTACGACACGGACGGTCATCGGGCTCCTGAGGTCGCGGTGCTCGGCAGGGGAAGTCGGGCGGTGACCAGGAAGCCGCCGCCGGGGCGCGGCGCCGCGCTGAACTCCCCGTGCAGCAGGGCGACTCGCTCGCGCATCCCCGCGAGACCGTATCCCATACCGGATGTCGAGCCGTCTCCCCGGCCACGGTCGGCGACCTCGATGGCGAGGTCACCGGCGCGGTAGTCGACGGTCACCCGGCACACGTCCGCGCCGCGCGCGTGGCGTACGACGTTGGTCACCGACTCCTGGATGATCCGGAACGCGGAGAGGTCGATCTCCGGTGGCAGCGGTCTGTGTTCACCGAGTCGGCGCACCTCCACGCGCACCCCGGCCGCCGCCGTCGTGGTCTCGGCGAGCCGGTCCAGGTCAGCGAGCCCCGCCACGGGAGCGAGCGGTGCCCCGGCGGCGTCCCCTTCGCCGTCCGCCAGGTCCGCCTCGCGCAGGCTGCCGAGCATCCGCCGCAGCCCCGACAGGGTCTCCCGGCCCGCGCTCTCCACGGCGAGCATCGCCTCGCGCGCGCTCTGCGGCCGGGAGTCGACCACCCGGGCCGCCGCACCGGCCTGGAAGGCGATGATGCCGATACTGTGGGCCACGATGTCGTGCAACTCCCGCGCGATCCGCAGCCGTTCGGCGGCCACCGCGCGTCCGGCCGCCTGCGCCGCGAGTTGCGCGCGCAGCTTCTCGGCGTAATCACGGGACTGGTGCACGGAGTTGCCCACGAGCCACGCGATGACGACGGCCAGCGCCACATACGGCTCCGACGGCGTCCCGCCCTCCTCTCCGTACAGCAGCCGCCCGGTCAGGCAGAGCGCGAGGACGGCGAGTGCGGCTCCGGCGAACGGGAGCGAGGAGCGGCGCGGGCGCCCGGCGGCGACGTAGGCGAGGGCCACGTCGACGGAGAGGAACTGCGGGGGAGGGATCTCCCACTGCCGCCACGCCGCCGTGAAGGCGCCCGCCCCGGCGAGCAGCAGCGCGAACCCGGGCCAGGGGCGGTGTACGAGCAGTGCGCAGCCGGACAGGGCGAGGACCGCGGCCAGGGCCAGGAACAGCTGCCCCCACAGGGACGCCAGGGCACCGCTCGGCGCGGCCGTCGCACCGGCCGCGATGGACGGCGACAGGAACAGCGGGTACAGCGCCGCCGCGCACCAGGCGGCGCCCGTCCAGACACCCGGCGGGATCCGCTTCAGCGGCGAGAGACGGGGAGTGGCCAGCATGCCGCCGATGGTAACCGGGCGCTGTGGGGCGGGGATCGGACCACGGTTGTACAACCCAGGTCGACAGGAGCGCCCGCAGAGTGTCCACGGTGGTCCGATGACGCCCGGGGTGGCCCGGGGCCACGATGAACCACATGATCGAAGTCAACGAACTCACGAAGCGCTACGGTCCGAAGGCCGCCGTCAGTGACCTGAGTTTCACCGTGCGCCCGGGCCATGTCACCGGATTCCTGGGGCCCAACGGCGCCGGCAAGAGCACGACCCTGCGCATGATGCTCGGGCTGCACCGCCCCACCAGCGGCAGCGTCACCATCGACGGCCGCCCCTTCGCGGACCGCCCCCGCGGCATGCGCCACGTCGGGGCACTGCTCGACGCGCACGATGTGCACGGCGGCCGCACCGCCCGGGCGCACCTGACGGCCCTCACCGTCAGCAACCGCCTCCCGCGCCGCCGTGTCGGCGAGGTGCTCGACGAGGTCGGCCTCGGTGACGCGGGCGGGCGCCGTATCGGCGGCTTCTCCCTCGGTATGAAGCAGCGCCTCGGCATCGCCACCGCCCTGCTCGGCGACCCGCCGGTGCTGCTCTTCGACGAGCCGCTCAACGGGCTCGACCCAGAAGGCGTGAAGTGGGTGCGCGGCCTGTTCCACCGGCTCGCCGCCGAGGGGCGCACCGTGTTCGTCTCCAGCCACCTGATGTCGGAGATGGAGAACACCGCCGACTTCCTCGTCGTCATCGGCAGGGGCCGGCTCATCGCGGCCGAGAGCCTGAAGGACTTCGCCGCGCGCGGTACCCGCCAGAGCGTCAGCGTGCGCACGCCCGACGTCGCGGTGCTGCACACCGTCCTCACCGACGAGGGCGCCCACGTCGAGCCCCATACCGACAACTCGCTGACGGTGACCGGCCTGAGCGCCTCACGCATCGGCGACCTGGCCTTCCAGAACATGGTCCCGGTACACGAACTGACCCCGCACGCCGCTTCGCTGGAAGCGGCCTTCATGGAACTCACCGCCGACAGCGTCGAATACGCCGCAGGAGACACCCGATGAGCGTGACCGCCACTCCCCCCACCGCGTCGTCCGTGCGGCCCCTCGACACGACCGAGCCCCGTGCCCGCTTCGTCGACCTCGTCGCCGCCGAGTGGATCAAACTCTGGTCGCTGCGTTCGACCCTCTGGTCGTTCCTGGGCGGCACGCTGGCCATCATCGGCTTCAACGTGTTCACCGCGTACAACGACTACAGCAACTGGCCCGGCTGGAGCGCCCAGCAGAAGGCCGAGTTCATGCCCAACTGGGCGATGCTCGACGCGTTCACCGACGCCGCCGTGCTGTGCCTGATGCTCACCGCCAGCGCGATGGGCGCCCTCACCGTCGTCGGTGAGTACAGCACCGGACTGATCCGTACGACGTTCACCGCCGTCCCCGCCCGCCGCTCGGTGATGGCCGCGAAGGTCATCGTCGTCACGCTGGTGACGACCGCGCTCGGCCTCCTCGCCGCCGGCGGCTCCTTCTGGCTGACCCAGGCCATCCTGTCCGGGCGCGACACCGGCCTCTCGATCGGCGACGCGGGCGTCGTGCCCGCCCTCCTCGCCTCCGCCCTGATCGCCCCGGTCGCCGCGCTCGTCGGCATGGCGATCGGCGCGCTCGTACGGGCCAGCGCCGCCACCATGGGCGTGAGCTTCGCCGTGCTGCTGCTCGTCCCGATGGCCGTGAGCGACGACCACCACGGTACGGCCGTCGTCGACCACCTGCTGCCCTACAGCGCCTGGGCACGGCTCGCCCAGGTCGTCGAGAAGCCCGTGCACTTCCCGTGGTCGGAGGGCGGGGCATGGGCCGTGTACGCGGCGTGGGGCCTCGTCTCCGCCGTGATCACCGTGGTCGCGGTAGAGCGCCGGGACCAGTAGCCCACGCGTCACACGGAAAGCCGCCGTCGGAGATCCGACGGCGGCTTCGTCGTTTTCCGCGCACTCCTCCCGCGCCTCTTTCCGGGCCCTTTCTCGCGCCCTCTTCTTTTCAAGAGGCTGTGCAACAACAGTTGAACAGGTGCCTATTTCGGCAGGCGTTCCTAGGATGGGCGACACTCAAGATCATCGCGTACACCACGAGTCGTACGCGCATGCGCGACGGGCGGTCAGATCCCGCTGGGCACGTTCCCTCTTCTCCCTTCTTCTGCCTCGCGGAGGCATCGTGCACCGCTGCCCTGATGAAACAGACGAACCCGACGTCTTCCGACGGCTCACCGACATGTTCTCGTCCGGCTCGGTCTCGTACCGGATGATTCCCCACGAGCCCGAGGGCTCCACAGAGGCCGCCAGCAGACTGCGAAGGCATCCCCTGCAACAGGCCGCGAAATCCATCGTCGTCCGGGTGGCCACGGGCAAGCGCTCACGCCGCTACGTGCTCGCGGTGGTCCCCGGCGACCGCCGCGTCGACCTGGCGGCGCTGGCCGAACGCTACGGCGGGCGGGAGGCGTCGTTCGCCGACCGGGCGGTCGCCGAGCGGCTGGCCGGCAGCGTCAGCGGGTCCATCACCCCGTTCGCCTTCTCGTCCGAACTGGATCTCCTCGTCGACGAGAACCTGCTCGTCCACGAGGAGATCTACTTCAACGCCGGTCGGCTCGACCTGTCCTTCGCCCTGTCCGTGTCCGACTACCTCGACCTCGCGGAACCGACCGTCGCGCCGATAGCCGTGTGACGACGCGGTCGAACCAGCGAGAAAGGCGACGGCCCGCCGTGGCCGGCCGTTCAACCGCACCGAGTCAGCGGTTGAACGCCGGTACGAGCGGGCCATCGCCTTTCGTACGTGTTCAGACCGACCGGTATTGAGCCATGGGACGCCCCCGGGGCATTCTGCTGCGGCAGGGCGTGCCGTGAACCGGGGCATTCCCCGCCCTGTGTTTTTCCCCTTGTCACTTTCACGGTCCGCGGTTGCGTCATGGGTAATTGGCGCGTGCGCCCCGGGCGGTCTAATTTCTTCGGTTTTCCTGGAGGGAACGCGCACATGGCTGACGAGCAGCTGTATCTGCGGTCGAAAGCAATCATCGAGCCGCTCGTGGACAGGTTCTTCGCCTGGCCCTACACGATCGCGCCCGTACAGGCGGCGATGAACCTGGCCTTTCTCCAGGTACCGCTGCTCGAGTCCTACCTGCAGTCGCCGCAGGTACACGTCGCGGCCAGCAACAACCCGGAACTGCGCGGCGGTTACTTCATCAACATCCCGGAGGAGCGCGCCGACGAGGTCCGCGACCTGCTCGCCGCGATCAAGCGCGACCGGGCCGACATGCTCAGGTTCGCCGAGGCGATCGCCGCGGGCCAGGAGATCCTGCGCGCCAACGCCACCGGCTTCGACCTCACCCCGCTCTACCCCAAGCTCCCCGCGGAACTCGGCGGCCTGGTCGAGCTCGCGTACGACACCGACAACCAGGCTCAGATGCGCTTCATGGAGCCGGTCGTCTACAAGAGCGCCGTCTACCAGGAGGCCCGCCAGTCGGTGCAGCTGTCGATGGAGACGGGCATCGAGCGTCCGTTCATCCTCAGCACCCCGCGTCTTCCCTCGCCCGACGTCCTGGAGCTGGACATCCCCTTCCGCCACGAGGGCCTCGCGGAGCTCTTCAAGGCCCGCGTGCACCCGACGACGCTGGCGCACCTGCGCGACGCGCTCGGCCTCGACGATGCCCAGGCGAAGCAGCTGCGCACCCTGCTCACCGACAAGCCGAGCCTCTCCGAGGACCGCCACATCGACAGCGGCGGCCGCATCCGCTACTTCGGCCACGCCTGCCTCGTCCTGCAGACACCCGAAGCCGCCATCGTCACCGACCCGTTCATCAGCGCGGACAGCGACAAGACCGACCGGTACACGCTGGACGACCTGCCCGACTACATCGATCTCGTCCTGATCACGCACGGCCACCAGGACCACATCGTCCTCGAGACGCTGCTCCAGCTGCGCGGCCGCCTCGGCGCGATCGTCGTCCCGCGCTCCTCGCGCGGCAACCTGGCCGACCCGTCGATGGCCCTGATGCTGCGGAACCAGGGCTTCAACGTCATCGAGGTCGACGACTTCGACGAAGTGGAGTTCCCCGGCGGCAAGATCACCGCGACGCCGTTCCTCGGCGAGCACTGCGACCTGGACATCCGCGCGAAGTCGACGTACTGGGCGGAGCTGGCCGGAAGGAAGATCTTCATCGGAGCCGACTCCTCCGGCATCGAGCCGAACCTCTACCGCTACGTCAAGAACCACCTGGGCCGCGCCGACATGGCCTTCCTCGGCATGGAGTGCGACGGCGCCCCGCTGACCTGGCTCTACCAGGCCCTGCTCACCATCCCGGTCACCAAGAAGATGAGCAACTCCCGCAAGCTGTCCGGCTCCAACGCAGAGCAGGCCGCCGCGATCATGACCGAGCTGGGCGCCGGTGAGGCGTACGTCTACGCGATGGGCGAGGAGGACTGGCTGGGCCACGTCATGGCCACGACGTACACGGAGGACACCTACCAGATCAAGCAGATCGAGGAGTTCCTGACCTGGTGCAAGGACCGCGACATCAAGGCCGGCCACCTCTTCAAGCAGCAGGAGTGGCGCTGGTAGCCGCTGCCTGACCGCGCAAGTGACAACCCCCGGGCGGGGACCCGAACGCCGCACCGCGCGGCGCGGGTGCCCCGCCCCCGGCAAACAGGAGGTTCCCCCGTGGTTGCGCACGACATGGCTTACGTGGAGCTGTTCACCAGGGACAAGCTCGCTGCCGTCGACTACTTCGAGTCCGCCATGGGCTTCACGCGCGTCGCCGACTCCGTGGAGGTCGACCGTAGCTCCATCCTGCTCAGACAGGGCGACGCCCAGATCGTCGTCACCTCAGGACGGGGCCTGTGGAAGTTCCTGGACGAACACGGTGACGGCATCGCCGACATCGCCATGACCTGCGACGATGTAGCCGCGACGCGAGAGGCGGCCCTCCTCGCGGGCGCCGAGCCGGTCGCCTCCCCGCATGGCAGCACCGTCGTGTCCGGCTTCGGCGACGTGGTGCACACGCTCGTCCCCGCCGCCGGCGGCCCCGCCGACCGCATGCCCCCCGGCCGCACCTGGAGACCCGTTGGGCGCGCCGCCCGCCCGCAGGGACGGATCCGGCTCCTCGACCACATCGCGGTCTGTCTCCAGGGCGGCTCGCTCGACGGGTACGCGGACCGCTACCGTGAGGCGTTCGGTTTCTCGCGCTTCTACTCCGAGTACGTCTCCGTCGGCGGCCAGGCCATGGACTCCGTGGTCGTACGCAGCGCGACGGGCGGGGTCACCTTCACCCTCGTCGCGCCGGACCCGGGCAAGGCACCCGGCCAGCTCGACGCGTTCCTCGAGCGCAACGGCGGCCCCGGGGTCCAGCACCTGGCGTTCCTCGTCGACGACATCATCCCCGCCGTACGGGAGTTCAAGGACCGCGGCATCGACTTCCTGACCACCCCGGACACGTACTACGACCTGCTCGTCGAGCGGTTCGAGCAGCTGCGCGGCATCGTCGACGAGCTGCGGGAGACCCAGGTGCTCGCCGACCGCGACGAGTGGGGGCACCTGCTCCAGCTCTTCAGCCGCTCCCCGTACGAGCGCAACACGCTCTTCTTCGAGCTGATCCAGCGTCAGGGCTCGCGCGGCTTCGGCAGCTCCAACATCCGTGCGCTCTACGAAGCGGTGGAGCGCGAGCGGCTGACCGCCGGATGAGCGCCACGGACCCCGCAGCCGTAGGCCCGCACGGCCTGGCCGACTACGCGGCCAGGGCGCGCCCGGCCTTCGAGCCCCACGTGTGGGACTTCCTGGAGGGCGGCGCGGGCGATGAACGCACCCTCGCCGCCAACCTCGCGGCCTTCGACCGGGTGCCGCTGCGGCCCCGGGTGCTGGCCGGACGCGGTACGCCCGACACCAAGACCGAGATCCTCGGCCGTGGTTGGGCCGCCCCGCTCGCGGTCGCGCCGATGGCCTACCACACCCTGGCCCACCCCGACGGCGAGAACGCCACCGCGCGCGGCGCGGGCGCGGCCGGGGTGCCGCTCGTCGTGAGCACCTTCGCGAGCCGCACCTTCGAGGACATCGCGGCCGAAGCCCGGGGCCCGCTGTGGCTCCAGGTGTACTGCTTCCGCGACCGGGCCGTCACGCGGCGGCTGGTCGAACGGGCCGAACGGGCGGGCTTCGAGGCCCTCGTGCTCACCGTGGACACCCCACGCCTGGGCCGGCGGCCGCGTGACGTACGCAACGGCTTCCGGCTGCCCGAGGGCATCGGACCCGCCAACCTGGACGGGACCGGCTCCGACTTCGCCTCGCCGAGCGCGCACGCCGCCACCGAGTTCGACCCGGCGCTCGACTGGTCGGTGATCTCCTGGCTGCGGTCGGTCAGTTCGCTGCCGGTCCTGGTCAAGGGGATCCTCGCCCCGGACGACGCCCGGCGCGCGCTGGCGGCGGGTGTCGACGGCATCGTGGTGTCCAACCACGGCGGCCGCCAGCTCGACGGCGCCCCGGCCACCCTCGACGTCCTGCCGGAGATCGCGGCCGCCGTCGCCGGAGCGTGCCCGCTCCTCGTCGACGGCGGCGTCCGGCGCGGCACGGACGTGCTCGCGGCCCTCGCGCTCGGCGCCGACGCCGTGCTCATCGGTCGGCCCGTCCTGCACGGCCTTGCCGTGGCCGGGGACCGCGGCGTCGAGGACGTCCTGGCCCTCGTCACCGAGGAGCTGACGGAGGCGATGGCGCTCACCGGCACCGGCTCGGTCCGCGAGGCCGGACCCGAACTCGTCGGCCGATCCGAAGTCGTCGGCGGACCGGAACTCGTCGGCGGACACGCCGTGCCTGCCCGCACGGTCCACGGCCCCGGCCCCTCGGTCCTGCGCCGGGAGGACCTGCACGGCAGCGTCTCGGACCCGGTGCTGGACACGATGAACTTCCTCAACGAGATCACCACCCGCTACCCCGACGCGGTCTCCTTCGCGCCGGGGCGTCCCTACGACGGCTTCTTCGACACCGAGCAGATCTTCACGTACCTGCGCCGCTACGTCGACCACCTGGAAGCGCAGGGCACCACACCCGCGCGGGTACGCTCCGCGCTGTTCCAGTACGGACCGGCCGCCGGCCAGATCCGCGAGCTGATCACCGACTCACTGCGCAAGGACGAGGACATCGACGTCCCTCCGGAGGCGGTCGTGGTCACCGTCGGCGCTCAGGAGGCCATGCTCCTTGCCGTCCGGGCGCTGATCCGGGGCCCCGAGGACGTCCTGCTCGTCTCCAGCCCCTGTTACGTCGGGATCACCGGCGCGGCCCGGCTGCTCGACATCCACCCGACCGCGGTCGCCGAGGCCGAGGGCGGGTTCCGCTGCGCCGACCTGGCCGCCGCGATCCGCGCCGAGCGGGCCCGGGGGCGCCGCCCCCGCGCCTTCTACGTCATCCCCGACCACTCCAACCCCTCCGGCACGACGATGCCGCTGGAGACCCGGCGCGAACTGCTCGAACTGGCCGCTCACGAGGGCATCCTCCTCATCGAGGACAGCCCCTACCGGCTGGTCAGCCCCGGTCGGCAGCTGCCGACCCTCAAGTCCCTCGACCGGGCGCACCGGGTCCTGCACGTGGGTTCCCTGTCCAAGACGCTCTTCCCCGGGGCCCGGGTGGGCTTCGCGGTCGCGGACCAGCCCGTCACCGACGCGTCGGGCCGAACAGGCCTGCTCGCCGAGGAACTCACCAAGATCAAATCCATGGTGACGGTGAACACCTCGCCGCTCAGCCAGGCTGTCGTGGCCGGCATGCTGCTCACCGTGGACGGCCGCGCCTCGGACCTCACCAAGGCCACCGCCGCGTACTACGGCGACGCGATGCGGGTCACCCTCCAGGCACTGGAGTCGGCCTTCCCCCACAGCCGGCGCGCCGCGCTCGGCGTGAGCTGGAACGAGCCGAGCGGAGGCTTCTTCCTCTCCGTCACCGTCCCGTTCCGCGCGGACAACGTCGCGCTCACGCGTGCGGCGGAGGAGTTCGGGGTCATCTGGACCCCGATGTCGTACTTCTATCCCGAGGGAGGTGGCGAGAACAGTCTCCGGCTGTCCGTCAGCTACCTCACGCATGATCAGATCGAGGACGGCATCGCGCGCCTGGCGCGCTTCGTCAGCCAGGAGGCGGCCCGCACCCGGACATGAACGTGCGGCGGTTGCCGCGGAGCTCTTGCTCCGCGGCAACCGCCACGCCGCGGCGCCGCCTACAGATCGCCGCTCGCAGGCAGCGACCGCGGGTCGCGCGGCAGCGGCCAGGGAGCGAGCCGCAGGTCGGGGATCGGCTTGTCGGCCGTCTCCGCCTCGGCCGTCTCGAAGCCCCGCGCCAGGTAGTTGCGCACGGCGTGGCGATGGTCGAGCGTGCTGGTCCGCAGGAAGACGTGTGACGTCGGCCCGGCACCAGGGCTCCAGTCCACGCCGCCGCGCCAGGCGTTCTCCACGCACGCGGTCAGCAGCGCACCGCCCAGACCCTGCCCGTAGAACTGCGGGAGCAGGCCGAACAGCACGATCTCCACCGCCCCGCCCGGCTGCGTCTCCAGCTCGAAGAAGCCGGCGACGGTGCCCCGGACCGTGGCGATCCACGTCGCCACGGTGTCGCGGCCGACCCATGCCTCCCACGTCCCGTGGTCCCACTCGAACCGGTCGGTCCAGCACACCCGGGAGCCCACCGCCGCGTACAGGGCACGGCTCAGGTCGACCGACGGCACCTGGGACCGCTCCACCCTCATGGGCACGCCCGCGCGCACCGGCCGCAGCCGCTCGGGCGAGGACATCCGTAGCGTCCACGTGGTCACTCCGCGGCTCACGGTCTTCGCCGCGAATCCCGCATCCGGCATCTCTGTCTGTGTCACAGCGAATCCTCCCGTGTGCCGGAGCCTCAGTACTTGGCGAGAAACTCGATGATCGCGGCGTTCACCGCGTCAGGGCGCTCCAGGTTGCCGAGGTGGCCGCAGTCGGGGATCTCCACGTGGTCGCAGCCGGGAATGGCGTCGGCGACCTCGGCCACCAGATGCGGCGGGCAGATCAGGTCGTCGGTGAACGCGATGGTGCGGCACGGCACGGTGATCGTGCGCAGCGCCTCCCGGCGGTCGCCCGCCCGGTCCACCCCGGCCTGACCGCCATCGCCGGTGATCCCGCCGGCCAGCTCGAAGATCTCCAGCCAGCCGGAGGCCGCGGTGTCGTCGTTCAAGGTCGCCGGGGACAGCATCTCCAGGACCGTGCGCATCGCCTCGTACCTCGGCGGCAGCCGCACACCGCTCTCCCGCAGCGCCCGGTCCGCCTCCGTCAGAGCCCGCCGCGTCGCGTCGGCACGCGCACGCGTGGCGATCAGGACGGCAGAACGGACCAGATGCGGTGCCTGGCCGGCCAGCTCCTGAGCGATCATCGCGCCCATGGACGTGCCGACGATCCGGCACGGGCCGAGGCCCAGGGCCTCGATCAGGCCCCTGGTGTCGGCCGTCATCTCGGCGAGCGTGTACATCCCGGGAGGTGCGTCGGAGGCGCCGATGCCCCGGTTGTCGAAGATGATCGTCTCGTAGCCCGCCTCGTTGAGCGCCGGCGTCTGGTGCGTGGTCCAGACATGGCCGGCGGCACCCGAGCCCATGATGAGGAGTACCGGCTCACCCTGGCCCGAACGCCGGTAGGAGAGCCGGATGCCGTTGGAGGTCACATAGGGCATGGCGGGCCCTCGGTCGCGGTCGTGGTGTGCAAGAGGGTCTCCAGTCGTCGGGGGAGAACTCGTGGACCAGGGGCGTCGATGGGCGCCGGGGGTCGCCCGGCGCTGCCGGGCGCACCACCATGACACCGCCCCGACTCCGCCATCAAGCCTGTCTGCCGAGGCCACGACCAGACACATACGCGCTGTTCAACCGGCCCGCGCACGCAGTTGAACGAACAGCCGGCGGCTGTTGACCCGGGACGTCCGGCCGGGCGCATAGTGGGTCCGCGGCCGTGCCCGTCGGAAGCCCCGGCGCGGACCGCCGGCCCCGGGGACCCCGTCCCCGCACGCTTCCGGCCCCGCCCGAGGAATCCCCCGTCCCGGCGGAGCCGGAAGCCCGGCCCCCTCGCCACCCCGCATCCCACGGAGGACGACGTGCCCCTGCGCCAGCCGAAGCCGCCGCACGCGGCGGGGCACGCCCGCCGCGTGCTCTTCGCGCCCGTACCCGTCGCCCCCACCAAGCCGCTCACCCTCAGCCACGTCAAAGGGCTCCTGTGGAGCGACCTCGTGTACCGGGCCACCGGCCAGCTGCACCACGTCGACCTCCTCCACAGCTGGACCGTCGGCGTCCGCAACACCCAGACACTCGGCTTCTGGAACCACCTCGACCGCACCCGCCCCGGCGCGGACTACAGCACGTGCGACGAGGAGGAGATCGGCACCCTGTACGTGGAGTACCAGCGCACCCGCACCACCGGTGACGTCTCCGCCTCCGACGGCGCCCTCCACCCCGCGGGCGCGCGCATCCTGGAACTGTGGGTGACGCGGCTGCGCGACATGGGCATCGCCGAAGGGGGGTTGCGGACTCCGACCGAGCCGCCGATCGGCCTCGACGGCCTCGTGGCGATGCTCGTGGACCTGCGCCTGGCCGTGGATCACCGGCGCTGGGGCGGACCGGTGCACCTCGACGCGACCCGGGCCGGCATGCCGCTGAGGCTGCTCGTGGCCGCCGACGGCACCGCCAACTACCTCGCCTCGGTCCTGCGTGAACTGGTCCCGCGCGTCCGCGCCTACGACGACGTCGTCCTCGCCTGCGACCGCGACTCCCTCCCCGACTACATCCTCGTACGCCACGTCCTGCGGCGGCTCGGCGCCCGGGTCGGACTCATCGGCCTGGGCCGCGTGCGCACCGCTGGCACGCGGGGCCGCATCCCCTCCTCGCGGCACGGCGGCTGGCAGGGGCTGACCGCCGCCGACCTGGCCGAGCGCTACCTCGACCGCGTCGGACCCGCTGTGTACCGGCTCGGGCTGCGCCTGTACTTCACCGGGACCCTCGGCCACGGCGACGGCCGGCCGCACCGCCCCGACCTCCTGGACCGCTGCATGGGCCGGGCCGCGCGCGTCCTCAAGGAGCAGGGCCCCCGCGCGGACACCGCCGACGCGCTGCGCGCGCACGCCCGCCCCCACGCCTACGTCGACCCCTATCGCCTCACCACCGCGCTGCTCGCCCAGCACCGCAAGGCCGGAGCCGACAGCAACCTCCTGGACGAGGTGTACCTGTGACGCCCGCCCTGCCGCCCCGCACCCAGCGCGAGCTCCGGGACGTGCTCGACGCCCGCGTACGGGCCGCCGGCCCACCCGGCCCCGGGGCCGCCGCCGTAGCCGTGCTCCGCAGCTGCGAGCCGCCCCGTTTCGCGCAGTCCGTCCTGGACTTCACGGCGACGCTCGACCCCGCCGCCGCGCACGCCTGGCTCGCGGACTTCACCCGCACCGTGTACCTCGCGGGTGACCCGCGCAACCTCGCCGTACGCCTGCCGCCCGCCTTCACGAGCGCCGACGGAGAGGTCGCCTGGTACGCCCCCGCGACGGGGCACCACCGACGCGCACTGCGGCTCCTGCTGCGCCCGGTGAGCGGCACCCTGCCCAACGGGGCGCCCCCGGCCCCCTACACCCTGCGCGTTCCGCACGGCCACGCCCCAGGGCGGTGGCGGCTCACCCTCGCGACCGACGGGCTCACGCTCCAGCGCTACCTGGTCCACCTCGGCCACACCCTCGCCGAAGCCCTGCTCACCGGCGTCCTGGCACCCGGCGAGCGGATCGCCGTCACCCACGTACCGCACCTGGGGGCACAGCCCCGGCACCCGGCGTACCTACGGGTCCACGAGGACGTCACGGACACCGCGCGGCTGCGCGCGTACACCTGCCTGGAGAAGACGACGGCCCGCGATGAACAGTGACTTCTGGGTTCTGCTCGGCACCGACCACTGCGGCAAGTCCACCGCCCTGGACCGGATCGCCGCGCGCGGCGGCTCCGTGCTGCCCGTCTCCTACGACGCGGCGCTCCTCCCCGAGGAGTACCGCGACCTCGCCCCCCTGCCCGGGACGCTCGGCCGGGCCGTCGCGGGCGGGCACTCGGCGGAGTACGTCCAGGCCCTCCTCCATCTCGCCGTCGCCTACTTCCGCGACCGGATCCTCCGCGCGCCCCCCGGCCGCACCCTCCTGATCGACTCCTACTACTACAAAATCCTCGCCAAGAGCCGGCTGCTCGGCCTGGCCGGCGGCCCGTGGCCGCGGTACTGGCGGTCCATGCCCCGCCCGCGCGGAGTCGTCCTCCTGGACGTCGATCCCGCGACCGCCTGGCGGCGCGCCGGCGACGGCGCCCGGCTCAACCCGCTGGAGTACTACGGGACCGCCCCTCACCTCGACGCCTTCACCCGTTTCCAGAGGGACCTGCGTGCCGAACTCCTCGCCGAGACGCAGGGGTTGCGCGTCGAACACATCCCCGCCGGCCAGGACGCCGAAGCCACCGCCGACCACGTGCTGTGGGCCATCAAGGAGTGAGCATGAGACCCACCGACACCGCACCGCGGGTCCGGAGCGACCAGGACGCCGCCTGGCGGGCCCGACTGGTCGCCGCCAAAGACCGGTTCGCGGCGGCTCTCCCGGACGCGGCCGCACGGCAGCGGCGCATCCTCGCCGAGATCCTCACCGACAACGCCGACACCGCCTTCGGCCGGGAACACGGCTTCGCCCGCCTCCGCACGATCGACGACTACCGCGCCGCCGTCCCGCTGCGCACCCACCAGGAGTACCGGCCCTGGCTGACCCGCTCCGCCGCCGGTGAGGCCCGCGTGCTCACCGCCGAGGCGCCCAGGTTGTTCTTCACCACCAGCGGCTCCACCGGCGACCGTAAACGCGTTCCCGTCACCGAGAGCTTCGTCAGACGCGTCTACCTGCCCTTCTTCCAGGCCGCGATGGGTGTGCCCGCGCAGTACCACCCCGACGCCTTCGGGCGCGGCGCCGTCACCCTGAACCTGCGCCACGACCGGCTCGCGCGTCCTGCCCTCAGCAACTCCGGCCGCCCCAGCCTCGGCCCCAGCCAGGCCGACCTGCGCGGTGGCTTCGGCGTGGACCTTGAGGAGCCCGGCAGCCGCGCCCCGTGGGCCGAGCTGCCCGTGGCCCTCGACGACCAGGCGTATCTCGACAAGCTGTACGTCCGCGTGCGTACGGCCGCGGAGCACGACGTGCGCTCCGTCATCGGCCACAACCCAACCATGATCGCGATGCTGCCCGAGCTGCTCGCCCAGTGGTGGCCACGGCTGATCGAGGACATCCGCGACGGCACCTGCCTCGGCGTGCCCGGCGGCACCCCCACCCCCGCCCGCGCCGCCGAACTGGAGCGCCGCGCCGGGGGCCGCCCCACACCGGCGGCGATCTGGCCGCACCTGAGTCTCCTGTACTGCTGGACCAGCGGAGTCGCCTCCCTCTACCTGCCCCGCCTCAAGGACGCGTACGGCCCCTCCGTCACGGTCCTGCCCACGCCTCCCGCCGCCTCCGAGGGGCCCGTCGGTGTGCCCGTCGACCAGCACCCGAGCGCGGGCCCGCTCGCCGTCTCCTGCGTCCTGTACGAGTTCGTCGACGCGTCCCGGGACGTCGCGCCCGACAGCCCCACGCTTCTCCACGACGAGCTGGAGGAAGGCCGCGACTACCACGTCGTCCTCTCCCACCTCGGCGGCCTCTACCGCTATGTGCTCGGCGACCTCGCGCACGTCGTCGACCACGTCGACGGCGTCCCCCGCGTCGAGTACGCCGGACGCGCCACGCTCTCGGACACGGTGGGCGAGCGGCTGCGCGAACCGCACGTCGTACGCGCCCTGCGCGAGGCGAGCCGCATCGCCGGCATCGGCGTCGCCAACGTCACCTGCCGCCCCGAGAACGGGCCCGGCCGCCCCCACCACACTCTGGTCGTCGCCCCGGACCAGCCGCTGCCCCCGACCCGGCTCCCGGCCTTCCAGGACCTGGTGGACAAGGAGCTGTGCCGGGTGAGCCACGACTACCGGCACGTGCGGTCGACGGGCACGCTCGGCGCCGCCCGCGTGGTCCCCGTGGCCGCCTCGGCCTTCACCGAGCACTGGCACCACCGCCTGGCGGCCGGGATGAGACCCCCCGAGATCAAGGACCAGGTGTTCCAGCACGACCCCGCGGCCTGGGCACGGCTGCGGGACCACGGACGACACAGCACGCACACCGAGAAGAGGCCGGAATGACCGACACCAGGGGAACCACCGACCCCGAGAACTGGAAGCCACTGGAGCTGCGCCCCGGGAGCGGCCGCACCGGCGCCGCGGGAATACGCGAAGTCCTCACCGGCATCGGCGACTTCGGGCAGCTGCTCGCCCGCGAGAAGGCCGTCGTGTTCCGCGACTTCGACGTGGCCGAGCAGGACATCGAGACCGCGATGGACCTGCTGCTGCCCAACCGGCTCGCGTACACGCACGGCACCTCGCCCCGCACCAAGCTCGGCGGGAACCTCTACACGTCCACCGAGTACCCCCAGCACATGACCATCGCCATGCACAACGAACTGTCCTACAGCCACCACTGGCCCGAGCGGCTCTTCTTCTACTGCGCCACCACCCCGGGCTCCGGCGGCGCGACGCCCGTCGTCGACGGCGGGCTGTGGCTGGACTCCCTCGACGAGGAGGTGCGCGACGCGTTCGCGGCGGGCATCCGCTACACCCAGAACCTCCACGACGGCTTCGGGCTCGGCCGCGGCTGGCGCCAGACCTTCGAGACCGACGACCGCGCGGTCGTCGAAGCATTCCTCGACCAGGGCGAGTTCGACTGGAAGTGGATGCCGGACGGCGGCCTGCGCGTGATCAGCCCGGTCCGCCCGGCCACCCTCAAGCACCCCCACTCCGGCACCGAGGTCTGGTTCAACCAGGCCGACCACTTCCATCCGGCCGCGCTCGGCGACGAGACCGCCCGCGAACTCGCACAGATCCTCCCGGCCGAGGAGCTGCCCCAGTCCGTCACCTTCGCCGACGGCGGCCCCATCCCCGACGCCTACGTCCGGCACGTGCATGACCGGGGCCTGGAGGTCGCCGTCGACGTCGACTGGCGCCAGGGCGACCTGATGGTCATCGACAACGTCGCGGTCGGTCATGGCCGGCGCCCCTTCGGCGGGGACCGCCGGGTCCTGGTCGCCATGTCCGGCTGACCGGTACGCCACAGGTGAAGGGGCCCGCCTCCCCGAGGCGGGCCCCTTCACCATGCGCCGGCTCTCAGGCCGCCTTCATCCGCACCGGCAGCGTCTCGGGACCGTTCACCACGATCGAGTCGAGGAGCTTCGGCTCGCCGTCCGGCTCGACGTGCACTCCCCGCTGCGACAACTCGCCGTACAGCAGGCGCAGTTCCACCTTGGCGAGCATGCTCCCCAGGCAGAAGTGCTCACCGAAGCCCAGCGACAGGTGCCGGTTGGGGGTGCGGCGCACGTCGAACACGTCCGGGTCGTCGAAGACGGACTCGTCGCGGTTGGCCGACGGCAGCCAGAAGACGACCTTGTCGCCCTCCTCCACACGCTGCCCGCGGATCTCCGCGGGCCGCACGGCCGTACGCATGATGTGCGTCGCCGTCGACGTCCAGCGCAGCACCTCCTCCACGGCGGACGGCAGCAGGCCCGGCTCGTCGCGCACCGCCTGCCACTGGTCCGGCCGCTCCAGGAAGGTCAGCATCCCGCCGGCCGCCGCGATGCGCGTGTTCTCCGTGCCACCGACCAACAGGTTGTCGCAGTTGAGGATCACGTCGTCCGGGCTCAGACGCTCCCCGTCGATCTCCGCCGTCGCCAGGATGCTCACCAGGTCGTCGCCCGGGTCCTCCGCCTTGTCGGCCTGCAGCGTCTCGAAGTAGCCCAGGATGTTGAGGTGCGCGAACCTGCGCGCCGCCGGGTCGCCCGCCGCGAAGGCCTGGCTCGTCAGCTCGTACAGGTACTCCCAGTCGGACTCCGGCACGCCCATCATCTTGCAGATCACGTACAGCGGGACACGAGCCGCGACATCGGCCACGAAGTCACAGCTGCCGCTCTCCAGCGCCCGGTCGACGACTCCCCGGGTGATGTCCTTCATCTCCGCCTCCAGGGCGCGGACCGACCGCACGGCGAACCAACCGTCGACCAGCCCCCGCAGCTGCCGGTGCCGGGGCGCGTCCGTCAGGGCCAGTGTGCGCCCGCCGCCCGGGTCCGCCCCGTGGCCGGCGGGCCGCAGCAGGATCCCCTGCGCCGAACTGAACGTCTCCGCGTCACGGTAGGCCGTGCGGATGTCGTGATACCGGGTCAGCGACCAGAAACCGGGCAGCTCGCCCGGCTGGTGCCAGTGCACCGGATCGTTGGCGCGCAGCCAGCTCCATTGCGCGAAGGGATCACCGTGGGAATACAGTGCGGGATCCACCAGATTTATGTGCGGCGCTGAATCGGGCATACGGGTGCCTCGCAGATAGTGGGATGGCCGGGAAATGATTCACGAAATTCTTCCGACGCGCGCGTTCGGATAGAGGCGGCAGTCACCGTCGCAGGGCGCGCACGCGTACGTCAAGCCGTCCGGACCAGCCCCGATCCCGCGTTCAACTGCCGTGCTCACGCAGTTGAACGCCCACCGGGAGCACATTGATCAGCGCTGGACCCTGAGTCATAGTGAGTCGCCGCGCCAGGCGCTGAAGAAAGTCCGAAATAAAAGGTCACAGCTTTTTGCAAGAGGAGCTGGGCGGTCATGCGCATGCCCCGGTTGAGGCGGCCCGTGCTGTTCCAGTCGATGAGTCGAACGATTGGAGAGCGCGGGAATGGCCAAGATCGAGGGTGAGCTCCGCGAATTGATGGGCGGACAGCTCGGTATCTGGTACGCACAGCAACTCGCCCCCCGCAACCGGGCCTTCTTCATCTCGGAGTACATCGAGATCCACGGCCCCGTGGACCACGAGCTCCTCGTGCGCGCCGCCGACCTGCGCGTGCGCGAGATCGAGACGCTGCGCCTGCGCGTGCGCACCGTCGACGGAACACCGATGCAGTACCTGCACGACGCCGCCGACTACCCCGTCCAGATCGTCGACGTCAGCGGCGAACCCGACCCGTCCGCCGCCGCCCGCGCCTGGATGGACGCCGACCTCGCGCGCCCCGCCGAACTCGACGGCGGCCCGCTGTTCGGCAACGCCCTCATCAAGGTGGCGGACGAGCTCCACTACTGGTACGTACGCCCGCACCACCTCGTCCTCGACGGCCAGGGCGGCGTCGTCATGGCCCGGCGTGCCGCCGAGATCTACACCGCGCTCCTGGAAGGCCGCGACCCCTCCGAGGGCGCCGCCGACCCCGTCTCCGTACTCCTCGACGCCGACCGCGCCTACCGCGAGTCCGAGCAGTTCGAGGAGGACCGGCGCTACTGGCGCGAGCTCCTCGCCGACCACCCCGCCGTCCACGGCGGCGACGCGTACAAGTCCCGCCGCGCCCAGCGCGCCCCCCTGCGCCACACCGACGGCATCGACACGGACGCCGTCGACGTCCTCAAGGCCGGCGCACGCCGCCTCGGTACCAGCTTCGCCGGCCTGATGATCGCGGCCGCCGCCCTTCACCAGCACCGGGTCACCGGCGAACGCGAGGTCACCGTCGGGCTGCCCGTGCGCGCCCGTTACGACAAGCGGACCCTCGGCGTGCCCGGTATGACCTCCAACATCCTGCCGCTCCGGCTCACCATCGGCCCGGACTCCACCGTCGAGGACGTCGTACGACGCACCTCCCGTGCGGTCCGCGACGGGCTGCGGCACCAGCAGTACCGCTACAAGGACATGCTGCACGACCTGAACATCGCCGACGGCGACCTGTGCGGGCTGCACATCAACGTCATGGCCTTCGACTACGACCTGCGCTTCGGCGACTGCCCCACCGTCACCCACAACCTGTCCACCGGCCCCGTCGACGACGTCCGCATCGACATCTATGACCGCGCGGGCATGCAGATCAACGTCGACGCGAACCCTGACCGCCATGACCTCACCGGCGCCGCCGACCTCTCCCGTCGCTATCTGAACGTCGCCCACTGGCTCGCGGACGCCGCACCCGACGACCTCGTCGCGTGCGCCGAACTCATGGACGAGGACGAGCGTCGTCGGGTGCTCGTCGAGTGGAACGACACCGATGCGGACGTGGTGCCTGCGACTCTTCCGGAGTTGTTCGAGGCGCAGGTGGCGCGGACGCCGGATGCGGTGGCGGTGGTCTTTGAGGGCGAGTCGGTTTCGTATGCGGAACTGGACTTCCGGGCCAACCAGTTGGCGCGGTTGCTGATGGCTCGGGGTGTGGGTGCCGAGTCGGTGGTGGGGGTGTGTCTGGAGCGTGGTGTCGAGTTGGTGGTGGCGCTGCTTGGTGTGGTGAAGGCGGGTGCGGCGTATCTGCCGGTGGATCCGGAGTATCCGGCGGAGCGGATCGCGTACGTCCTTGAGGCCGCCGGAGCCGCTTCGGTGGTCACGACCGGGGCGCTGGAGTCCCTGCTGCCCGCGGACGTCATGCGGGTGCACGTGGACGACCCGGAGCAGGCAGGCCTGGACGCCGGGCCCCTGGGCGTCGAGGTGCGGCCCGAGAACCCCGCGTATGTGATTTTTACGTCGGGGTCGACGGGGCGGCCGAAGGGTGTGGTGGTGCCGCATGCGGGGGTCGTGAATCGTCTTGTGTGGATGCAGGACCGGTATGGGCTGGATGCTGGTGATCGGGTGTTGCAGAAGACGCCGTTCGGTTTCGATGTGTCGGTGTGGGAGTTCTTCTGGCCGTTGCTGGAGGGTGCGGCGCTGGTGGTGGCGAGGCCGGGTGGGCATCGGGAGCCGGGTTATGTGGCTTCGCTGATCCGGGAGCAGGGTGTGACGACGGTGCATTTCGTGCCGTCGATGCTGGAGGTGTTCCTTGCCGAGGTGTCGGTGGGGGAGTGTGGTGGTTTGCGGCGGGTGTTCTGCTCGGGTGAGGCGTTGTCGGTGGCGGCGCAGGAGCGGTTCTTCGAGGTGTTTCCGGGGGTGGAGCTGCACAATTTGTATGGTCCGACCGAGGCGTCTGTGGATGTGACGGCGTGGCGGTGTGTGCCGGGTGCGTTGTCGGTGCCGATCGGTGCTCCGGTTGCGAATACTCGTGTGTTTGTTCTTGATGCGGGTCTTCAGCCGGTGCCGGTGGGTGTGGGGGGAGAGCTGTATCTGGCGGGTGTTCAGCTTGCTCGTGGGTATGTGGGGCGGCCGGGGCTGACCGCTGAGCGTTTCGTGGCGGATCCCTTCGCCGCGGGGCGGCGTATGTATCGCACGGGTGATGTGGTGCGGTGGGATGCGGGTGGGCAGCTGGAGTATCTCGGGCGTGCGGATGAGCAGGTCAAGATCCGTGGTTTTCGTATCGAGCCGGGTGAGGTGCGGGCGGTGGTGGCGGCGCACCCGCAGGTCGCTCAGGCCGCCGTGGTCGCCCGTGAGGACATGCCCGGGGACATCCACCTCGTCGCCTACGTCGTCCCCCGCGAGGAGTACGGCAGTCGGCTCCCTGAATCCGTCGTGCGGTTCGTGGCCGGGCGGCTCCCGGAGTACATGGTCCCCTCGGCGGTCGTGGTCCTGGACGCGCTGCCGCTGAACGTGAACGGCAAGCTGGACCGCAAGGCCCTGCCCGCCCCGGACTACGCCGGCCTCGCGGGCGCGGGGCGTGGCCCGGAGACTGTCCGCGAGGAGATCCTGTGCGCGGCGTTCGCCGAGGTCCTGGGTCTGGAGAACGTGGGCGTCGACGACGACTTCTTCCGGCTCGGCGGCCACTCCCTCCTCGCGGTGCGCCTCGTCGAAATCCTGCGCACCCAGAACGTCTCGGTATCCATGAGAGCCCTCTTCGACGCCCCCACACCGGCCGGCGTCGCACGCTCCATGGGCGCCGAGCGGGTCGTCGTCCCGGACAACCTGATCCCGGCCGGTGCCGCCGAGATCACGCCCGCGATGCTGCCGCTGGTCGACCTGACCGCCGACGAGGTGGCCGTCGTGGTGGCCTCCGTCGAGGGCGGGGCGGGCAACGTCAAGGACGTCTACCCGCTCGCCCCGCTCCAGGAAGGCCTGCTCTTCCACCACCTGCTCGCGGACGGCGGGAACGACGCCTACGTCATGCCGGCTGTCTTCGAGTTCGACGCCCGAGAGCGCGTCGACGCGTTCACCGACGCCCTTCAGCAGGTGGTCGACCGGCACGACATCTTCCGCACGTCCCTGGCCTGGGAGGGCCTGCGCGAGCCGGTCCAGGTCGTGTGGCGCCGCGCCGCGCTGCCCGTCGTGGACGTGACCCTGGACCAGGACGCCGCCGACCCGGTGGCCGACCTCGTCGCCACCGGGGGCGCCCGCATGGACCTGCGCCGGGCCCCGCTGCTCGACCTGCACGTCGCGGCCGAGCCGGGCAGTGGCCATTGGCTCGTGCTGCTGCGCATGCACCACACGGTCCGCGATCACACCGCGCTCCAGGTCGTCCTCGACGAGGTACGGGCGTTCCTGGCGGGCCGGGGCGACGAGCTGCCGGACCCGCTGCCCTTCCGCGACTTCGTCGCCCAGACCCGCTCCACCGTGGACCGCGCCGAACACGAGCGCTACTTCGCCGACCTCCTCGGCGACGTCACCGAGCCCACAGCCCCGTACGGAATGGCGGACGTACGCGGCGACGGCTCGGACGCCGTCCTCGAACCGCTCCCGCTGGAGCAGGAGCTGACCGTACGGCTCCGCACGGCCGCGCGCCGCGCGGGCGTCAGTACGGCGACCGTCCTGCACGTCGCCTGGGCCCGGGTCCTCGCCGCCGTCAGCGGCCGCGACGACGTCGTCTTCGGCACCGTCCTGCTCGGCCGCATGAACGCCGGCTCGGGCGCGGACCGCGTGCCCGGCCCGTTCATGAACATGCTGCCGGTGCGCACCCGCACCGCCGAAGTCGGCTCCCTCGCGGCGGTGTCAGCGATGCGTGGTCAGCTCGCCGAGCTCCTGGAGCACGAGCACGCGCCGCTGGCCGTCGCCCAGCGCGCCAGCGGGGTCACCGGTGACACCCCGCTGTTCACCTCCTTCCTCAACTACCGGCACAACGCCGGCCAGGACGCCGAGACGAGCTGGGACGCGGCGATGGAGGGGACGCGCCTGCTCTTCGCGCGCGAGCTCTCCAACTACCCGCTCGCGCTCCTCGTCGACGACAACGGGGACAAGATCGGTCTCTCCGTGGACGCGACCGCCCCCATCGACTCCGCCGCCGTGGCCGCGCTGGCCCGCACGGCCGTCGCGTCCCTCGTCGCCGCCCTGGAGTCCGCGCTGGACGGCGGGCCCGACCTGCCACTGAGCGCGATCCCGGTACTCGGGGGGGACGAGCGTCGTCGGGTGCTCGTCGAGTGGAACGACACCGATGCGGACGTGGTGCCTGCGACTCTTCCGGAGTTGTTCGAGGCGCAGGTGGCGCGGACGCCGGATGCGGTGGCGGTGGTCTTTGAGGGCGAGTCGGTTTCGTATGCGGAACTGGACTTCCGGGCCAACCAGTTGGCGCGGTTGCTGATGGCTCGGGGTGTGGGTGCCGAGTCGGTGGTGGGGGTGTGTCTGGAGCGTGGTGTCGAGTTGGTGGTGGCGCTGCTTGGTGTGGTGAAGGCGGGTGCGGCGTATCTGCCGGTGGATCCGGAGTATCCGGCGGAGCGGATCGCGTACGTCCTTGAGGCCGCCGGAGCCGCTTCGGTGGTGACCCTCGCCGGGCTGGTGGGGCTGCTGCCCGAGGGCACGGCCCGCGTGGTCCTGGACGAGGCCGACTTCACGGGCGTCCGGGGCGGGCGACTGCGCCCCGGCGAGCGCAGTTCGAAGCCACAGGATCCCGCGTATGTGATTTTTACGTCGGGGTCGACGGGGCGGCCGAAGGGTGTGGTGGTGCCGCATGCGGGGGTCGTGAATCGTCTTGTGTGGATGCAGGACCGGTATGGGCTGGATGCTGGTGATCGGGTGTTGCAGAAGACGCCGTTCGGTTTCGATGTGTCGGTGTGGGAGTTCTTCTGGCCGTTGCTGGAGGGTGCGGCGCTGGTGGTGGCGAGGCCGGGTGGGCATCGGGAGCCGGGTTATGTGGCTTCGCTGATCCGGGAGCAGGGTGTGACGACGGTGCATTTCGTGCCGTCGATGCTGGAGGTGTTCCTTGCCGAGGTGTCGGTGGGGGAGTGTGGTGGTTTGCGGCGGGTGTTCTGCTCGGGTGAGGCGTTGTCGGTGGCGGCGCAGGAGCGGTTCTTCGAGGTGTTTCCGGGGGTGGAGCTGCACAATTTGTATGGTCCGACCGAGGCGTCTGTGGATGTGACGGCGTGGCGGTGTGTGCCGGGTGCGTTGTCGGTGCCGATCGGTGCTCCGGTTGCGAATACTCGTGTGTTTGTTCTTGATGCGGGTCTTCAGCCGGTGCCGGTGGGTGTGGGGGGAGAGCTGTATCTGGCGGGTGTTCAGCTTGCTCGTGGGTATGTGGGGCGGCCGGGGCTGACCGCTGAGCGTTTCGTGGCGGATCCCTTCGCCGCGGGGCGGCGTATGTATCGCACGGGTGATGTGGTGCGGTGGGATGCGGGTGGGCAGCTGGAGTATCTCGGGCGTGCGGATGAGCAGGTCAAGATCCGTGGTTTTCGTATCGAGCCGGGTGAGGTGCGGGCGGTGGTGGCGGCGCACCCGCAGGTCGCTCAGGCCGCCGTGGTCGCCCGTGAGGACATGCCCGGGGACATCCACCTCGTCGCCTACGTCGTCCCGACCGGCCAGGCGGACGGGATGGACGAGAGGGAAGAGGGGGATGAACTGGCCGCAGCCGTACGCGAGTTCGCGGCCGGGCGGCTCCCGGAGTACATGGTCCCCTCGGCGGTCGTGGTCCTGGACGCGCTGCCGCTGAACGTGAACGGCAAGCTGGACCGCAAGGCCCTGCCCGCCCCGGACTACGCCGGCCTCGCGGGCGCGGGGCGTGGCCCGGAGACTGTCCGCGAGGAGATCCTGTGCGCGGCGTTCGCCGAGGTCCTGGGTCTGGAGAACGTGGGCGTCGACGACGACTTCTTCCGGCTCGGCGGCCACTCGCTGATGGCCGTACGCCTCGTCGAGATCCTGCGCGCCCAGAGTGTCTCCATCTCTGTGCGCACCCTGTTCGACCACCCGACCGTGGCCTCCCTCGCGGCGTCCGCCGGCGCGGAGCAGGTCGTCGTCCCGGACAACCTGATCCCGGCCGGTGCCGCCGAGATCACGCCCGCGATGCTGCCGCTGGTCGACCTGACCGCCGACGAGGTGGCCGTCGTGGTGGCCTCCGTCGAGGGCGGGGCGGCCAACGTCAAGGACGTCTACCCGCTCGCCCCGCTCCAGGAAGGCCTGCTCTTCCACCACCTGCTCGCGGACGGCGGCGAGGACGCCTACGTCATGCGCGCGGTCCTCGACTTCGACTCCCGGGACCGGGCGGACGCCTTCACCGACGCCCTCCAGCGTGTGGTGGACCGGCACGACATCTACCGGACCTCGTTCGTGTGGGAGGGCCAGCGCGAGCCCGTCCAGGTCGTATGGCGCCACGCCGCGCTGCCCGTCGAGGAGGTCGCCCTCGACCCGAAGGGCACCGACCCGGCCGCCGAGCTCGTCGAGGCCGGCGGCGCCTCCATGGACCTGGGCCGGGCCCCCCTCCTGGGCGCCCATGTCGCGGCCGACCCGGCCGGCGGCCGCTGGCTCGTGCTGCTGCGCATGCACCACACGGTCCGCGACCACACCGCGCTCCAGGTCGTCCTCGACGAGGTCGAGGCACTGCTGGCCGGGCGTGGCGACGAGCTTCCCGAGCCACTGCCGTTCCGCGACTTCGTCGCCCAGGTGCGCGGCGGAGCCGACCGGGCCGGGCACGAGCGCTACTTCGCCGACCTCCTCGGCGACGTCACCGAGCCGACAGCCCCGTACGGGATGGCGGACGTACGCGGCGACGGCGCGGACACGGTCCACGCGGTGGTGCCGTTCCCTGCCGAGTTGGACCGGCGTCTGCGGGCCGTCGCGCGCCGGGTCGGCACCAGTACGGCGACCGTCCTGCACGTCGCCTGGGCCCGGGTCCTCGCCGCCGTCAGCGGCCGGGAGGACGTCGTCTTCGGCACCGTCCTGTACGGCCGCCTGAACGCGGGCGCCGGGGCCGACCGGGTGGCGGGACCGTTCATGAACACCCTCCCCGTGCGGGTACGGACGGAGGAACCGGGCGCGCTCGCGGCGGTGTCAGCGATGCGTGGTCAGCTCGCCGAGCTCCTGGAGCACGAGCACGCGCCGCTGGTCGTCGCCCAGCGCGCCAGCGGGGTCACCGGCGACACCCCGCTGTTCACCTCCTTCCTCAACTACCGGCGCAACCCTGGCCGTGCCGTCGACGAGGGCATGGAAGGGGCGCGGCTTCTGTCTGTGCGCGAGCGCACCAACTACCCGCTGGTCGTACTGCTCGATGACTACGGCGACCGCACCGAGGTCGCCGTCGACTCCGTCGCGCCCATCGACTCCCACGCGGTCGGCGTCCTCGTACGCACCGCCGCCGGAAACCTGGTATCCGCCCTGGAGTCCGCGCTCGACGGCGGCCCGGACGTCCCGCTCGGCGCCGTCGAGGTGCTGGCCGATGACGAGCGCCACCGGGTGCTGGCCGGCTGGAACGACACGGCGTCCGATGTCTCGGCAGAGCTGGTGCACGAGTTGTTCGAGGCGAGGGCGGCTGTGGCACCCGACGCGTCGGCGATCGTCTCGGACGGCTCCGGGACGTCGTACGGGGAGTTGGATGCGCGGGCGAACCGGATCGCGCATTACCTGATCGGCCAGGGGGTGGGTGCGGAGTCGGTGGTGGGTCTGTGCCTGCCGCGTGGCACCGACATGATCGCGGCGATCTTGGGTGTGTGGAAGGCGGGCGCGGCTTATCTGCCGATCGATCCTGTGCAGCCGACGGACCGGATCGCGTTCATGCTGCGTGACAGTCGTGCGGCGTTGGCGCTGACGACGGAGGAGATCCTGGACGAGCTGCCGGCGGGCCGTTCGCGTCTGGTGGCGATCGATGACACGTTTGTGGAGATGCAGCTTGCGGCGGCTTCAACGGAGCGTCCTGGCAGGGATGTTGACGGGCGGTCGCTCGCGTATGTGATCTATACGTCGGGTTCGACCGGTCAACCCAAGGGTGTGGCCGTGACGCACGGCGGAGTCGCGAACTATGTGGCCTCTGTTCCCGGACGGGTCGGTTTCGGTGGCCAGGGTGCGCGGTTCGCGCTGCTCCAGGCGCAGGCGACGGACCTGGGCAACACGGTGGTCTTCACCAGCCTCGCGTCCGGCGGTGAGCTGCACATCCTGGACGAGGGCGCGGTCACCGACCCGCAGGCGGTGTCCGCGTACCTGGCCGAGCACCGGATCGACCACTTCAAGGCCGTCCCTTCCCACCTGGCCGCGCTGTCCACGGCCGGTGGCGTGGAAGGCGTCCTGCCGAAGAAATCCCTGGTCCTGGGTGGTGAGGCCGCCTCCCCGGCCTGGCTGCGGGAGCTGCTCGCCGCTGCCGGTGAGCGCGAGGTGCACAACCATTACGGGCCGACCGAGACGACGATCGGTGTCGCGACTACGCGTCTGACCGTCGACATGGTCGCCGGGGAGAGGGTTCCGGTCGGCAGCCCGATGGTCAACACCCGCTTCTATGTCCTGGACGAGCGGCTCAGGCCGGTCGCGCAGGGCGTCGTCGGCGAGTTGTACGTCTCCGGTGCGCAGCTGGCGCGCGGTTACGTCGGGCGCGAGAGCCTGACGGCCGAGCGGTTCACGGCGAACCCCTTCGAGCCGGGCGGGCGGATGTACCGGACCGGTGACCGGGCCAAGTGGACGGCGGACGGCCAGGTGGTCTTCCTCGGTCGCGCCGACGACCAGGTCAAGATCCGTGGCTTCCGCATCGAGCCCGGCGAGGTCCAGGGTGTCCTGACCGGCCACCCGCTGGTCGACCAGGCCGCCGTGATCGCCCGCGAAGACAACCCTGGCGACCGGCGGCTCGTCGCCTACGTCGTCCTGCACGACCGGACCGAGGCAAGCGCCGAACTCACCCAGTCCGTCCGGCACTTCGCGGTTCAGCGGCTGCCGGAGCACATGGTGCCGTCGGCGGTCGTCGTCCTGGACGCGCTGCCGCTGACCGGCAACGGCAAGCTGGACCGCAAGGCCCTGCCCGCCCCCGACTTCGCGGCGGCAGCGGGGGCGGGCCGGGCACCGGCCGACGTGCGCGAGGAGATCCTCTGCGCCGCCTTCGCCGAGGTCCTGGACCTGGAGAGCGTCGGCGTCGATGACGACTTCTTCGAGCTGGGCGGTCACTCCCTGGTGGCCGTGCGCCTGATCGAGATACTGCGGGGGCGCGGCGTGTCCGTCTCCGTGCGTGCCCTGTTCGACCACCCGACCGTGGCCTCCCTCGCGGCGTCCGCCGGCGCGGAGCAGGTCGTCGTCCCGGACAACCTGATCCCGGCCGGTGCCACCGAGATCACGCCCGCGATGCTGCCGCTGGTCGACCTGACCGCCGACGAGGTGGCCGTCGTGGTGGCCTCCGTCGAGGGCGGGGCGGGCAACGTCAAGGACGTCTACCCGCTCGCCCCGCTCCAGGAAGGCCTGCTCTTCCACCACCTGCTCGCGGACGGCGGCGACGACGCGTACGTCATGCCGGCGGTCCTGGAGTTCGACTCGCGGGCCCGGCTCGACGCCTTCACCGACGCGCTGCGGCGCGTGGTGGAGCGGCACGACATCTACCGGACCTCCTATGTGTGGGAGGGGCTGCGCGAGCCCGTGCAGGTGGTGTGGCGCGAGGCGCCCCTGCCCGTCACGGAGGTCGTCCTGGACCCGCGCGGCACCGACCCGGTCGCCGAGCTCGTCGCCGCCGGTGGCGCCCGCATGGACCTGCGCCGGGGCCCGCTGCTCGACCTGCACGTCGCGGCCGTACCCGCGGGGACCGAACCCGAGCACTGGATCGCGCTCCTCCGCGCCCACCACATGGTCCGCGACGGCACCGCCCTGGAAGTGCTCCTGGACGAGGTGACCGCGTTCCTCGACGGGCGCGGCGACCAACTGCCCGAACCGCTGCCGTTCCGCACCTTCGTCGCCCAGGCGCGCGGCGGCGTCCCCCGCGCCGAGCACGAGCGGTACTTCGCCGAGCTGCTGGGCGACGTCACCGAGCCCACAGCACCCTTCGGCCTGGTGGACGTGCGCGGCGACGGCGCCTCGCTGGCCCGGGCCCGCGTCGCGGCCGGCCCCGAACTGGCAGGGCGGCTGCGAGAGGTGGCGCGGCGCGCGGGCGTCAGCGCGGCGACCGTGCTGCACGTGGCCTGGGCGCGGGTCCTGGCCGCGGTCAGCGGCCGGCAGGACGTGGTGTTCGGCACGGTCCTGTTCGGCCGCATGAACGCGGGCGCCGGGGCCGACCGGGTGCCGGGTCCGTTCATCAACACCCTTCCCGTACGCGTCCCCACGGCCCGGACCGGCGCGCTCGGGGCGATCACCGCCATGCGCGGCCAGCTCGCCCGGCTCCTGGAACACGAGCACGCGCCGCTGGTCGTGGCGCAGCGGGCGGCCGGACTGGAAGGCGATGCCCCCTTGTTCACCGCCTGCCTCAACTACCGGCGCAGCGTCGGCGAGGACCTGGACGAGCGCTGGAACGCGTCCCTGCCGGGCACTCGGCTGCTGTTCACCCGCGAGCGCACCAACTACCCGCTCGCCCTGCTCGTCGACGACGACGGCGACGGCCTGGAGCTGATCGTCGACTCCGTCGCCCCGATCGACCCGGAGACGGTGGCCGTCCTGGCACGCACCGCCGTCGAGGAACTGGTGAGCGCCGCCGAGCAGGCCCTCGACGGCGCGGCCGACCCGCCGCTGAGCACGGTCGGCGTGCTGGCCGACGACGAGCGCCACCGGGTGCTCGCCGAGTGGAACGACACGGCCGCCGACGTGCCACCCGTGACAGTGCCCGAGCTGTTCGCCGCCCGGGTCCGCCAGTGTCCGGACGCCGTCGCCGTCGCCTCCGACGGCGCGGAGCTGACGTACGCGGAGCTGGACGCGCGGGCCAACCGGCTCGCACGATTCCTGACCGGCCGGGGCGTCGGCCCGGAGTCGGTGGTCGCGGTGGTGCGCGAGCGCGGCATCGACCTGATCGTCACCCTGCTCGGTGTCCTCAAGGCGGGCGGCGCCTATCTGCCGGTCGACCCGGAGTACCCGGCGGAGCGCATCGCGTTCATGCTCGAGGAGTCGGGTGCGACGACGGTCCTCGCGTCGGCGCTGTGCGCGCCCGTCGTGCCGGGCGGCACCGCGGCACCGGTCCTCGTCCTCGACGAGCCGCCGCTGGCGACGGAGATCGAGGCGTACGACGGGGGAGTCCTCAGCGACGAGGAGCGGAGCGCACGGCTGCGGCCCGCCCACCCCGCGTACATGATCTTCACCTCGGGTTCGACAGGCCGGCCCAAGGGGGTGGTCGTCACCCACACCGGCGTCGCCAGCCTGGTGACCGCACAGATCGAGCGGTTCGAGGTCGGCGCCGACAGTCGGGTCCTCCAGTTCGCCTCGCCGGGCTTCGACGCGGCGACCTGGGAGCTGGTCATGGCGCTGTGCTCGGGTGCTCGCCTGGTGGTGGCACCCGCCGAGACGCTGCTGCCGGGCGGCGGGCTCGCCGAACTCGTGGCACGCCACGGGGTCACCCACGCCACGCTGCCGCCCGCCGTCCTGTCCGTGCTGGAACCCGAGGACCTCGCCCCGGTCACCACCCTGGTGTCGGCCGGTGAGGCGCTCGGCGGCGAACTGGTCGCCCGCTTCTCGCCCGGCCGACGCTTCGTCAACGCGTACGGCCCGACCGAGACGACCGTGTGCGCGACCATGTCGGACACGCTCGCCGAGGACGACGACCGGCCCGGCATCGGCACGCCGATCACCAACTCGCGGGTGTACGTGCTCGACGAGGGCCTCAACCCCGTCCCGGCCGGTGTCGACGGCGAGCTGTACGTCGCGGGCGCCGGGCTCGCCCGCGCCTACGTGGGCCGCCCGGCTCTGACCGCCGAGCGGTTCGTGGCCTCGCCCTTCGACGGGGCGGGCGAGCGGCTCTACCGCACGGGCGACCGGGTGCGCTGGACGGCCGACGGCCGGCTGGAGTTCGCCAGCCGCGTCGACGACCAGGTGAAGATCCGCGGCTTCCGCGTCGAACCGGGCGAGGTCCGGGCCGTCCTGGCCGCCCACCCCGGCGTCACGCAGGCCGCCGTCGTCGTCCGCGAGGACGGCGCGGGCGGCAGACGCCTGATCGGCTACGTGGTGCCCGCCGCATCCGTGGGGGAAGAACTGGTCCCGGACGTACGGCGGTTCGCCGAGGCGCGGCTGCCCGAGTACATGGTGCCGTCCTCCCTCGTCGTCCTCGACGCCCTCCCGCTGACGGCCAACGGCAAGGTGGACCACGGAGCCCTGCCCGCCGCGGGACCTGCCGCGCGCACCGGCCGGGCGCCCACCACCGCGCGGGAGAAAGCTTTGTGCGTGGCGTTCGCCGAGGTGCTCGGCCTGCCCGACGTGGGCGTCGACGACGACTTCTTCGCCCTCGGCGGGCACTCCCTGCTCGCCGCCCGCCTCACGAGCCGTCTGCGGACGGTGCTCGGGGTCGAGGTGTCCCTGCGGGTGCTTTTCCGAGCGCGGACGGTGTCCGGGCTCGTACGTCAGCTTGGAAATGTGAGCTCTGCTAGGCCCGCGCTGCGGCCGATGCGTAACCAGGAGGAGTCCTGATGATTCCGTTGTCATACGCGCAGCGTCGGCTGTGGTTCATCTCCCAGTTGGAGGGACCGGGCGCGGCCTACAACATCCGCGTCGCACAGCGCCTGACCGGCGCGGTCGACCCGGCAACACTCGACGCCGCCCTGCGGGACGTCATCGGCCGCCACGAGATCCTGCGCACCGTGTACGGAGTCGCGGCGGGCGAGCCCTACCAGCGCGTCCTGAAGGCCACCGACCTGGCCTGGCACCTCACGGCCGCCGACATCGCCCCGGCCGACCTGGACAGGAAGATCGCCGCCGCTGTCGGGTACGCCTTCGACCTCACGGCCGAGATACCCGTCAAGGCCTGGCTGTTCACCACGGCACCCGACGAGCACGTGCTCGTCATGGTCGTCCACCACATCGCGGGCGACGGCTGGTCCATGGGCCCGCTCGCCCGCGACCTGTCCACCGCCTACGCCTCCCGCACCCGGGGCACGCCCCCGGCCTGGGAGCCGCTGGCCGTGCAGTACGCGGACTACACGCTGTGGCAGCGCGAACTCCTCGGCGACGAGAGCGACCCCGACAGCCTGTTCTCCCGGCAGACCGCGCACTGGCGCGAGGCGCTCGCCGACGTGCCGGAGGAACTGGAGCTGCCGTACGACCGGACGCGCCCGGCCGTCCTCGGCCACGCCAGCCACACCATCCCCTTCGAGGTGCCCGCCGCGGTCCACGCGCGCCTCGCCGAGGTCGCGCTCACCGAGGGCGTCACGCTGTTCACCGTGCTCCAGGCAGCCCTCGCCGTGACCCTGTCCCGACTCGGCGCGGGCACCGACATCCCGATCGGCTCCGTCAACGCGGGCCGCGGCGACGAGGCCCTCGACGACCTGGTGGGCTTTTTCGTCAGCACCCTCGTGGTGCGCACCGACCTGTCGGGCGACCCGACGTTCCGGGAACTCCTCGCCCGCGTCCAGGAAGCGAGCCTGGCGGCCTTCGAGCACCAGGACGTCCCCTTCGAGAAGCTGGTCGAGGAGCTCGCCCCGACCCGCTCCCTGGCCCGCCACCCGCTGTTCCAGGTCATGCTGATGCTCCAGAACACCGGCGACGCGGCGCTCCGACTGCCGGGCGTCCACGCCGAACCGGTGCCCACCGGCGACTCCGCCGCCAAGTTCGACCTGGAGGTCGGCGTCGGCGAGACGTTCCACGAGAACGGTGCCCCGGCCGGGCTGCGGGGCTCCGTCATCGCGGCCGCCGACCTGTTCGACGCCGACTCCGTACGGGCGATCGCCGACCGGCTCGCCCGCGTCGTCGAGGCCCTCGCCGACGACCCCGCCACCCGCGTCGGCGACGTACGACTCCTGGACGACGCCGAGCTGCACCAGGCGCTCCACGGGTGGAACGACACCGACACGGAGGTACCGGCCGCCACACTGCCGGACCTCTTCGAGGCCCAGGTGGCCCGCACCCCCGACGCGATCGCCCTCGTCGACGGCCAGGACCCGTACACGTATGCCCGGCTCGCGGCCCGCGCGAACCAGCTGGCGCACCTGCTCGCCGAGCGGGGCGTCGGCCCCGAGTCGATCGTCGCCGTGGTGATGGAGCGGGGAGCGGACCTGGTCGCCGCGCTGCTCGCCGTGCTCAAGGCCGGCGGCGCCTACCTGCCCGTCGACCCGGAGTACCCCCAGGAGCGCATCGCGTACATGCTCGCCGACGCGCGCCCGGTCTGCGTGCTGACCGACCTCACCTGTGCCTCCGTGATACCCGACACCGAAACAGTCCTCGTCCTCGACGGAGGGCGCACCCCGTGCGACACGGCCACCCCGCCCGGCCGGGCGACCCTGCTGCCGCAGCACCCCGCGTACGTCATCCACACCTCCGGCTCGACCGGCCGCCCCAAGGGCGTCGTCGTCAGCCACCAGGCCCTCGTCAACCACCTGCACGCGGTCGCCGAGCGCGTCCCGCTGGGCGCGGGGGACAGGCTGGTCGCCGTCACCACGGTCTCCTTCGACATCGCGGCCCTGGAACTGTTCCTGCCGCTCGTGAGCGGAGCCACCGTCGTCCTCGCCGACCGCGACACCGTCCGTGACCCCCACGCCCTCCTCGACCTGGTCCGCACCAGCGCCGCGACCGCCCTGCAGGCCGTGCCCTCCCTGTGGCGCGCGCTCCTGGACGCCGGCGACTGGCCCGCCTCCGTGCGCGCCCTCGTCGGCGGAGAGGCCCTGCCCCGGGAACTGGCCGCCGAGCTGCATGCCCTCGGCGCCCGCGCCGTGAACCTGTACGGGCCCACCGAAGCCACCATCTGGGCCACCTCCGCCGAAGTCACCGACGGTACCGTCCTCATCGGCCGGCCCTTCGCCAACACCCGCGCCTACGTCCTCGACGACCGGCTGCGACCCGTGGCCCCCGGTGCCACGGGAGAGCTCTACCTGGCGGGCGCCCAGCTGGCCCGCGGCTACCTGGGCCGCGCGGCCCTGACCGCCGAACGGTTCGTCGCCTCCCCCTTCGTCCCCGGCGAGCGGCTCTACCGCACCGGCGACGTCGCCCGCAGCCGCCCCGGCGGCGCCCTGGAATGCCTGGGCCGCACCGACGGCCAGGTCAAGATCCGCGGCTTCCGCATCGAGCCGGGTGAGATCGAGGCCGTTCTCGAACGCCATGCCCGGGTCGCCCGCGCCGCGGTCGTCGTCCGCGAGGACACTCCGGGCGACGCCCGGCTCGTCGCCTACACCACGCCCGCGAACGGAGAGCGGGGAGAAGCCGATGCCGCGGAGCTACGAGCTCACGTGGGCGCCAGCCTGCCGGGTCACATGGTGCCGTCCGCGGTGCTGGTGCTGGACGCGCTGCCGCTGACCGCCAACGGAAAACTCGACCGCAAGGCCCTGCCCGCGCCCGACTACGCGAGCGGGGCGGGCCGCGGGCCGGCCGACTTGCGCGAAGAGCTGCTGTGCGGCGTCTTCGCCCACGTCCTCGGCCTGGAGAGCGTCGGCGTCGACGACGACTTCTTCGCCCTGGGCGGCCACTCGCTGCTCGCCGTCGAACTCGTGCGCCGGGTCCGGGCCGTCCTGGGCGCCGACATACCCGTACGCGCCCTGTTCCAGACCCCGACCCCGGCCGGCCTCGCCGCCTCGGCGCACGCCGTCCGGCTCGCCGTCCCGCCCAACCCGATCCCCGCCGACGCGACCGCGATCACCCCCGGCATGCTGCCGCTCGTCGATCTGACCACCGCCGAGATCGCCACGATCGCCGCGACCGTCGACGGCGGGGCGCCGAACATCGCCGACATCTACCCGCTCGCCCCCCTCCAGGAGGGCCTGCTCTTCCACCACTTGCTCGCCGACGGCGGCCAGGACGCCTACGTGCAGCCCACCGTCCTCGCCTTCGACACGCGCGAGCGGCTGGAGGCGTTCACCGACGCCCTGCGCCGCGTCATGGAGCGCCACGACATCCTGCGCACCTCCCTCGTGTGGGAAGGCCTGCGCGAGCCGGTCCAGGTCGTGTGGCGCGACGCCCCCCTGCCCGTCACCGAGATCACCCTCGACGAGGACGGCGACCCCGCCGAGCAGCTTCTCGCCCTCGGCGACGCCCCCATGGACCTGACCCGGGCCCCGCTGCTCACCCTGCGCATCGCGGCGGACCCCGCCGGCGGCCGGTGGCTCGCCCTGGTCCGGGCCCACCACACGGTGCAGGACCACACCGCCCTCGCGGTCGTCCTCGACGAAGTGCGGGCGTTCCTCGACGGGCGCGGCGCCGAACTGCCCGAGCCCGCGCGCTTCCGCGACTTCGTGGCCCGGTCCCGCGCGAGCCTCCACGGCGCCGATCACGAAACGTACTTCACCGAACTGCTCGGCGACGTCACCGAACCCACCGCGCCCTACGGCCTGGTGGACACACGCGGCGACGGCGCCCGGTCGTCCCGGGCCCGGCTCCCCTTCGCACCCGCGCTCACCCGACGCCTGCGCGACGTCTCCCGCCGCCTCGGCGCGAGCCCCGCCACCGTCCTGCACCTCGCCTGGGCGCGTGTCCTCGCCGCCGTCAGCGGCCGCGACGACGTGGTCTTCGGCACCGTGCTGTCCGGCCGCATGAGCGCCGCCACCGGCGACGGGCAGGCCCCCGGCCCGTACATCAACATGCTGCCCGTGCGCGTGCGCACCGGCGAACTCGACACCCGCGCCGCCCTGTCCGCGCTCCGCGAGCAGCTCGCCGGCCTCATCGAACACGAGCACGCGCCGCTCGCCACCGCGCAGAGGGCCGCCGACGTCACCGGCGACACACCCCTGTTCACCTCCCTGTTCAACTACCGGCGCGGCGCCACCGGAGGCCGGCAGCTCGACGGCATCCGCGTCCTCCTCGCCCAGGAGCGCTCGAACTACCCCCTCGCCGTCTCCGTCGACGACGACGGCGAGGAGCTCACGCTCGCCGTGGACGCGCGCGACCCCGTCGACCCGCACGAGGTCGGCTCCCTGCTGTGCACCGCCCTCGCCCGGCTCCTCGACGCCCTCACCGAGGACACCGCCCGGCCGCTCGCCGCGATCGACGTCCTGGACGAGGACCGGCGCCACCAGCTCCTCACCGCATGGAACGACACCGCCACCGAGGTGCCGCCCGCCACCGTCCCCGAACTGTTCGAGGCCCAGGCCGCGCACACCCCCGACGCGGTCGCCGTCGCCGCCGCCGCCGACGGCCACTCCCTCACCTTCGCCGAACTCGACGCGCGCGCCAACCAGGTGGCGCGCCTGCTCGTCAAGCGGGGAGTCGGACCCGAGTCCGTCGTCGGCGTGTGCCTGGAACGCGGCGCCGAACCGGTCGTCGCCCTCCTCGCCGTGCTCAAGGCAGGCGGCACCCACCTGCCCCTCGACCCCGGCTACCCGGCCGACCGCATCGCGTACACGGTCGAGGACGCGGCCCCCGCCGTCATCCTCGCCACCGCCGCCACGGCCGGCGCCCTGCCGGACGGCGACGCCCCCGTGCTCGTCCTGGACGAGGCGGCCCTCGACGGCGTCGGCGAAGGCCCCCTCGGCGTCGCGATCCGTCCCGACCACTGCGCGTACGTCATCTACACCTCGGGCTCGACCGGCCGCCCCAAGGGCGTCGCCGTGCCCCACGAGGGCCTCGCCAACCTCGCCGCCTTCCAACGCGCCGGCGTCATCACGCGCTCCGGACCGCGCATGCGCGTCGCCCTGACGTACTCCCTGTCCTTCGACGCCTCCTGGGAGCCGCTCCTGTGGATGGTCGCGGGCCACGAACTGCACATCGTCCCCGAGGACGTGCGCCGCGACACCACAGCCCTGGCCCGCTACGTCGACACCGCCCGCATCGACCTGATGGCCGTCACCCCCGTCCAGGCCGAACAGCTCCTCGACGAAGGCCTCCTCGGTGCCCGCGTGCACCGGCCCCGCGCGCTGCTCCTCGGCGGTGACGCCGTCGGCAGCGACCTGTGGCAGCGACTGCGGGCCGCCGAAGGAACGCTCGGCCTCAACTTCTATGGCCCGACCGAGGCCACCGTGCACGTCCTGTACCACGACACCGAGCAGAGCGGCCGCCCGCTGATCGGCCGCCCCCTGCCCAACACGCGCGCCTACGTCCTCGATGCCTCGCTCAGGCCCGTCCCGGTGGGCGTCGCCGGCGAACTGTACGTGTCGGGCGCGGGCCTCGCCCGCGGCTACGTGCGACGCGCGGACCTGACCGCCGAACGCTTCGTCGCCTCCCCCTTCGACCCGGGGCGGCGGATGTATCGCACCGGCGACCTGGTGCGCCAGGATGCCGAGGGCCGTGTCGAGTATCTGGGCCGCGCCGACGACCAGGTCAAGATCCGCGGTTACCGCATCGAGCCCGGCGAGGTCGAGACCGCCGCCGCCGCGCACCCCGACGTCGCCCACGTGGCGGTCGTCGCCCGCGAGGACACCCCGGGAGACCGGCGACTGGTCGCCTACGTCGTGCCGTCCGCCATCGCGCCCGACGCCGACATCACCGCGTCCGTGAGGGAGTTCCTCGCCGCTCGACTGCCCGAACACATGGTGCCCGCCGCCGTCGTCGCCCTGGACGCCCTGCCCCAGTCCGTCAACGGCAAGCTCGACCGCGCCGTCCTGCCCGCACCTGTGCACACGGCCGACGCGGACCGCGGCCCCGCCACGCTCCACGAGGAGCTGCTGTGCGGAGTGTTCGCCCAGACCCTCGGTGTACCCGCGGTGGGCGTCGACGACGACTTCTTCGCCCTCGGCGGCCACTCTCTGCTCGCCACCCGGCTGATCAGCCGCGTACGCGCCGTCCTCGGCGTCGAGGTGCCGCTGCGGACCCTCTTCGAGGCGCCCACCGCCGCCGCGCTCGCGGCCCGCCTCGGCAGCGCCACCGCCTCGCGCACCGCGCTCGCCCCGCCGCGCGCCCTTCGCGCGTCCCGCTCTCCTACGCTCAGCGCCGCCTGTGGTTCGTCGGCCAGCTCGACGGCCCCGGCGCCACCTACACCATCCCGGTCGCCGTGCGGCTCACGGGTCCGCTCGACCGGGACGCGCTCGACGCGGCCCTGCGCGACGTGATCGGGCGGCACGAGGTGCTGCGGACCGTCTTCGAGGCCGCCGACGGGGAGCCGTACCAGCGGATCCTGGGCCCGGCCGACCTGGACCGGGCGCTGACGGTGGTCGACGTGCCCCCGCACGACCTGGACCGCGCGGTCGTCGAAGCCCTCGGCCGGCCCTTCGATCTCTCGGCCGAAGTCCCCCTCCGGGCCACGCTGTTCGGGACCGGTACCGACGAGCACGTCCTCGTCCTCGCCCTCCACCACATCGCGGGCGACGGCTGGTCGATGGAGCCGCTGGCGCGCGACCTGTCCGTCGCTTACACGGCCCGGCGACAGGGTGAGGTCCCCGCATGGGAGCCACTGCCCGTCCAGTACGCGGACTACGCGCTGTGGCAGCGGGCCCTCCTGGGCGAGGAGCACGACGCCGACAGCATGATCTCCCGGCAGGTCGCCCACTGGAGCGCCGCGCTGGAGGGCGCACCGGAGGAGTTGGAGCTGCCGACCGACCGCGGGCGCCCCGCCGTCCCCTCGCACCGGGGGCACACCATCCCCCTGGCCGTCCCGGCACACGTACACGCCCGCCTCGCCGAGGTGGCGCGCGCCGAGGGCGTGACACCGTTCATGGTCCTGCAGGCCGCGCTGGCGATGCTCCTTTCGAAGCTGGGCGCGGGCACGGACATCCCGATCGGCGCCGCGAACGCCGGCCGCACGGACGAGGCCCTGGACGACCTGGTCGGCTTCTTCATCAACACCCTCGTCATACGCACCGACCTGAGCGGCGACCCGACCTTCAGGGACGTGCTCAGCCGCGTACGCGAGACGAGTCTGTCGGCGTTCACGCACCAGGACGTGCCGTTCGAGAAACTCGTGGAGGAGCTCGCGCCGACGCGTTCGCTGGCGCGGCATCCGCTGTTCCAGGTCATGCTGAAGGTGCAGAACACCGGCGAGGCCGTCCTCGACCTGCCGGGTGTGCGCGCCGCCGGGTACCCGGCAGGTGCCTCGACCGCCAAGTTCGATCTGGACGCGTCGGTGTCGGAGGTCTTCGACGAGACCGGCGCCCCGGCGGGCCTGCGCGGTTCGGTGGTGGCCGCCGCGGATCTGTTCGACGAGGAGACCGCCGACCGGCTCGTGGCCCGCTGGGTGCGGGCCCTGGAGCGGTTGACCGCGGATCCGGAGCTGTCGCTGAGCGCGCTGGATGTTCTGGACGAGCGTGAGCGGTCGCTCTCCACGGGGTGGCAGGACATGGCTGTCCCGGTGGTGGCGGGTTCGCTGCCGGAGCTGTTCGCGGTGCAGGTGGCTCGTCGGCCGGACGCGGTCGCCGTGGTCGCGGGTGAGGTGTCGCTCTCGTATGCGGAGCTGGACGCGCGGGCGAACCGTCTGGCCCGTCATCTTCAGGCGCAGGGTGTGGGTCCTGAGTCGTTGGTGGGGGTGTGTCTGGAGCGGGGGGCGGATCTGGTCGTCGCGCTGCTTGCGGTGCTCAAGTCCGGTGGCGCGTATGTGCCGGTGGACCCGGAGTACCCGCTGGAGCGGATCGCGTACATGATCGGCGACGCCGAGCCCGCGGTGGTGCTCGCCTCTGCCGGGACGGCTGATGTGCTCCCCGTGGCGGACGTGGCCGTGGTCCTGCTGGATGACGTGGAGACGGTTTCGGCGTTGGCGGTGTTGGACGGTGGTCCGCTGGGTGTGGTGGTGCGGTCTGAGTCTCCGGCGTATGTGATCTATACGTCGGGTTCGACGGGTCGGCCGAAGGGTGTGGTGGTCACTCATCGGGGTGCGGTGAGCTTGTGTGAGGGTCATGGCCGGTGGGTGTTCGCGGCGGATGGTGAGGTGTTGCGGGTCGCGTTGACGACCTCGGTGTCGTTCGACGCGTCGTGGAATCAGCTGGCGGCTGTGTTCACGGGTCATGAGCTGCATGTGGTGGACGGGGAGACGTGGCTGGACGCGGGGCGTCTGGTGGCGTGGATGCGTGCGTCGCGGATCGATTTCGCGGAGGTCACTCCTTCTTATCTTCAGATTCTGGTGGAGGAGGGTCTGTTCGGGGGGTCTGGGGGTCCGTCGCGTATTGGTGTGGGTGGTGAGGCGGTCCCGGCCGGTCTGTGGGAGCGGCTGCGGTCGTTGGAGGTGTGGAGGGTTTCAACTTCTACGGTCCGACCGAGGCGACTGTTGACACCGCGATCGCCCGGCTTTCCTCGTCGTCTGATGTCGTGGTGGGCCGGCCTGTGCCCAACGCACGTGTCTATGTGCTGGACGAGGCGTTGCGGCCTGTGCCGGTTGGTGTGGCGGGTGAGTTGTATGTGTCGGGTGCGGGTGTGGCGCGTGGGTATGTCAACCGTCCGGCGCTGACCGCTGAGCGGTTCGTCGCCTCGCCGTTCTCCGCCTGTGGTGAGCGGATGTACCGCTCGGGTGACCGGGTGAAGTGGACGGCGGACGGCCAGCTGGTCTTTCTGGGTCGTGCGGATGATCAGGTGAAGGTGCGTGGGTTCCGTATCGAGCTGGGTGAGGTCCGGGCGGCGGTGGCCGCGCATCCGCAGGTCGCGCAGGCCGCCGTGGTCGTGCGGGAGGACATTCCTGGTGACCGTCGCCTTGTCGCGTATGTGGTCACTACCGGTGTGCTGGCGGTGCCCGTGGCGGAGTTCGTGGCCGGGAGTCTGCCTGAGTACATGGTGCCGTCGGCTGTCGTTGTCCTTGATGCTCTGCCGTTGACTGCCAACGGCAAGCTGGACCGCAAGGCGTTGCCCGTCCCCGGGTTCGAGGCGGCGGCGGGGGTGCGGGGTCCGTCCAACGCACGTGAGGAGATCGTGTGTGCGGCCTTCGCCGAGGTTTTGGGGGCGGAGAGCGTTGGTGTGGATGATGATTTCTTCGAGTTGGGGGGTCAGTCGCTTCTTGCCATCCGGCTTGTCGCTCTTCTTCACAAGCGCGGGGTTTCTGTCTCCGTGCGGACGTTTTTCCAGGCGCCGACGCCGGCTGGTCTCGCGGCTTCGGTGGACGCTGTCCGGGTCGAGGTGCCGGCGAATCTGATTCCGGTGGGTGCCACGGCCATCACGCCGGAGATGCTGCCGCTGGTCGATCTGACCGGTGATGAGATCGCGACCGTCGTCGCCACTGTCGACGGTGGCGCGTCCAATGTCACGGACGTCTACCCGTTGGCCCCTCTTCAGGAAGGCCTGCTCTTCCACCACCTCCTCGCCGACGGCGGCGACGACGCCTATGTGCTCCCCACGGTCCTGGAGTTCGACTCGCGCGAGCGGCTCGACGCGTTCACGGACGCCCTGCGCCAGGTGGTGGAGCGGCACGACATCTACCGCACGTCCATCGTGTGGGAGGGCCTGCGCGAGCCGGTCCAAGTGGTGTGGCGCGACGCCATCCTGCCCGTCGTCGAGGTCACGCTCGCCGAGGGCGACGAGAGCGGCGACCCGGTGCGGCGGCTGCTCGCGGCCGGCGGCCTGTCGATGGCCCTGGACCGGGCACCGCTGCTCGGCCTGCATGTCGCGGCCGTACCCGGTGGCACCGGCCGTTGGCTGGGGCTGCTGCGGGCGCACCACGTGGTGCGCGACCACACCGCTCTGGAGATCGTCTTCGGCGAGGTGCAGGCGATCCTCGCCGGGCGCGGCCGGGAGCTGCCCGAACCGCTGCCGTTCCGCACCTTCGTCGCCCAGACGCGCGGCGCCGTCGAGCGTTCCGAGCACGAGCGCTACTTCGCCGACCTGCTCGGCGACGTCACCGAGCCCACCACCCCGTTCGGCGTCGCGGAGATCCGGGGCGACGGCGGCTCCTCGGTACGCGAAGTGATTCCGTTCGCGGACGAGTCGACCCGGCGCCTGCGTGAGGTCTCCCGGCGCCTGGGCGCCAGCCCCGCGACCTTGCTGCACGTCGCGTGGGCCCGGGTCCTGGCGGCCGTGTCCGGCCGTACGGACGTGGTGTTCGGCACGGTCCTGTTCGGCCGCATGAACGCGGGCGAGGGCGCCGACCGGGTGCCCGGCCCGTACATGAACACCCTGCCCGTCCGCGTCCGCACGGACTCCTACGGGGCTCTGAGCTCGGTCTCCGCCATGCGTGACCAGCTCGCCCGGCTCCTCGAGCACGAGCACGCCCCGCTCGCCGTCGCCCAGCGCGCCAGCGGCGTCACCGGTGACACCCCGCTGTTCACCGCCCTGTTCAACTACCGCCACCACACGGACCGGTCCGACGGCAGCGCGCCGCGCGGCGAGCTTCCGGGCATCACGCTGCGGTTCGCCGAGGAACGCGACAACTTCCCCCTCGCGCTCTCCGTCGACGACCACGGCGACGGCATCAAGCTGGCCGTCGACGCGGTCGCCCCGATCGACTCGCGCATGGTCGGCGGCCTGATGCGCACCGCCGCCCACAACCTGGTGGACGCTCTGGAAGCCGCGCTCGACCACGGTCAGGACGTGCCGCTCAGCTCCGTCCAGGTCCTGGACGAGGCCGGGCTGCGCCAGGTGCTCGGCGCCTGGAACGACACGGCGGCCGAGGTCCCCGACGCCACCGCCGTCGCCCTCTTCGAAGCCCATGCGGCCCGCACGCCGGACGCGGTCGCCCTCGTCGCCGACGGAGACGAGGTGACGTACGCCCAACTGGACGCGCGCGCCAACCGGATGGCGCGCCACCTCGCGGGCCAGGGGGTCGGTCCCGAGTCGGTCGTCGCGCTCTGCCTGGAGCGCGGCGCCGACCTGGTCACGGCGGTGCTCGCCGTCCTGAAGGCGGGCGGCGCCTATCTGCCCGTCGATCTGGACTACCCGGCGGAACGCATCGCGTACATGTTCGCCGACGCCGCACCGGTGGCGGTCGTCGCCACCACGGCCACGGTCGCGGCCGTCCCCCCGTCGGACGCGCGGCTCGTCGTCCTGGGCGACACGGACCTCGAAGGCCTGGCGGACGGTCCGCTGGGCACACCGATCCGGCCCGAACACCCCGCGTACGTCATCTACACCTCCGGCTCGACCGGCCGCCCCAAGGGCGTCGTCCTCACCCACGCCGGGTTCGCCAACACGATCGCCGGCCTCACCCGCTTCGCGGCCGGTCCGGGCTCGCGGGTCGCGCAGTTCGCCTCGGTGAGCTTCGACATCTTCTGCCTGGAGTGGTCGCTGGCCCTCACCTGTGGTGCCACCCTCGTGGTCGTGCCGGCCCACCGCCGCCTCGGCGCGGACCTGGCGGCGTTCCTCGCCGAGCAGGCCGTGACCCACGCGACGCTGCCGCCCGCCGTCCTGGCGGGCCTGGAAGAAGGATCGATCGGAACGGACGTCGTCCTGGAGGTCGGCGGCGAGGCGTCCTCGCCCGAGCTGATCGAGCGCTGGGCGCGCGGCCGGACCATGTACAACACCTACGGCCCGACCGAGACGACCGTCGACGCCACCGTGTGGCGCTGCGAGCCGGGCGTCACCGACGTCCCGATCGGCACGCCCATCGGCAACACCCGCACCTACGTCCTCGACGGCTCGCTCTCGCCCGTCCCGGTCGGCGTCGCAGGGGAGCTGTACGTCGCCGGCGACGGCCTGGCCCGCGGCTATCTGGGCCGCCCGGCCCTCACCGGAGAACGGTTCGTCGCCGACCCGTTCTCCACCACCGGGGACCGTCTCTACCGCACCGGCGACCTGGTGCGCTGGAGCCCCGACGGGCGGCTGCGGTACCTGGGCCGCGTCGACGAGCAGGTCAAGATCCGCGGCTTCCGCATCGAGCTGGGCGAGGTCCAGTCCGTCGTCGTCGCCCACCCGGGCGTCGACCGGGCCGCCGTCGTCGTCCGCGAGGACACCCCCGGCGACAAGCGCCTGGTCGCGTACGTCGTCCCGGCAGGGGCCTCCCGCGTACCGGCCGCCGCCATCCTCGACTTCGCGGCCGACCGGCTGCCCGCGTACATGGTCCCGGCCGCCGTCGTCGTCCTCGACGCGCTGCCCCTGACGGCCAACGGCAAGCTGGACCGGAGGGACCTGCCCGCCCCGGCCCACGCCGACGGCACGAGCGCCGCGCGCGGCCCGTCGACCCTCCAGGAGGAAATCCTCTGCGGAGTGTTCGCGCAGGTCCTCGGCGTGCCCTCGATCGGCGTCGACGACGACTTCTTCGCGTACGGCGGCCACTCCCTGCTCGCCGTCCGGCTCATCAGCCGCGTCCGCACCGTGCTCGGCGTCGAGGTGCCGCTGCGCACGCTGTTCGAGGCCCCGACAGCCGCCGCGCTCGCCGCCCGGCTCACCGGCGCGGGAGCGGCCCGGACCCCCTTGACGCCCATGCGGCGGCCGGCCCGCACCTCGCTCTCCTTCGCCCAGCGCCGCCTGTGGTTCATCGGCCAGCTGGAGGGCCCCAGCTCCACCTACAACATCCCGATGGGCCTGCGGCTGACCGGCGCCCTGGACCGCTCGGCGCTCACCACGGCCTTGCGAGACGTCATCGGGCGGCACGAGGTGCTCCGCACGCTGTTCCCGGTCGCCGACGGCGAGCCGTACCAGCAAGTCGTCGACATCGACGAGCTGACGTGGGCGCCGGAGGTGACACGGGTCGCCGAGAAGGACCTGACGGCCGCGGTCGCCGCGGCGGCGGAGCACGTCTTCGACCTCGCATCCGAAGTGCCGGTAAGCGCCACGCTGTTCGAGCTGACGCCCGAGGAACACGTCCTCGTCGTTGTCGTGCACCACATCGCCACCGACGGATGGTCCACCGGCCCCCTGGCCCGCGACGTGTCGGTCGCCTACGCGGCCCGCCGCGAGGGCCGGGCGCCGGCCTGGGAGCCGCTGCCGGTCCAGTACGCGGACTACGCGCTGTGGCAGCGCGAGCTGCTCGGCGACCAGCGCGACGACTCCACGAGCATGATGGAACTCCAGGTCGCCTACTGGCGGGAGGCGTTGGCGGGTGCCCCGGAGGAGCTGGAGCTGCCGTTCGACCACATCCGTCCGGCCGTCGCCTCCCACCGGGGCCACAGTGTCCCGGTCGACATCCCGGCCGCCGTGCACACCCGGCTCGTGCACATCGCCCGCGCCGAGGGCGTCACCACGTTCATGGTTCTCCAAGCGGCACTGACCATGCTGCTGTCCCGCCTGGGCGCGGGCACCGACATCCCGATCGGCTCGCCCAACGCCGGCCGCACCGACGAAGCGCTCGACGACCTGATCGGATCCTTCGTCAACACCCTCGTGCTGCGCACGGACCTGAGCGGGGACCCCACGTTCCGGGAGGTCCTCGCACGCGTACGGGAGCGGAGCCTGGCGGCCTTCGCCCACCAGGACGTGCCCTTCGAGCGGCTCGTCGAGGAACTCGCGCCGAGCCGCTCCATGGCCCGCCACGCCCTCTTCCAGGTCATGCTCACCCTGCAGAACACCTCCGAGGCGGTGCTCGAACTGCCCGGCCTCGGAGCACGGGCCCTGACCACCGGGGCCTCGCGGGCCAAGTTCGACCTCGACGTCATCGTGGGCGAGGCCTTCGACGACAACGGGCGTCCTGCCGGGGTGCGCGGCTTCGTCACCGCCGCCGCCGACCTGTTCGACCCCGCCACCGCCGAGCGGCTCGTCGCCTGCCTGACCCAGGTCCTCGACGCGCTGACCGCCGAGCCGGACACCCGTCTCAGCGGGGTCCCGGTCCTCGACGACAGCGAGCGCCACCGGCTCCTGGTCGAGTGGAACGGCACCGCCGCCGGCATCACGCCCGCCACGGTGCCGCAGCTGTTCGCCGCGCACGTGACCCGCTCGCCGGACGCCGCCGCCGTCATGGCCGACGGTACCGAGGTGACGTACGCCCACCTGGACGCCCGCGCGAACCGACTGGCGCACCAGCTGGTGAGGCGGGGCGTCGCACCCGAGTCCGTCGTCGCGGTCTGCCTGGAGCGCGGCACCGACCTCATGGTGGCGCTGCTCGCCGTCCTGAAAGCCGGGGGCGCGTACATGCCGATCGACCCGGAATACCCGGCCGACCGGATCGCGTACATGCTGGGCGACGCGGCACCGGCCCTGGTCCTCGCCTCCGCCCGCACGGCGGACAGGATCCCCGTCGAGACCCTGCTCGTCGACGAGGCGGACCACGACGAGGCGGACCACGACGAGGCGGACGGACCCCCGCCCGTCGACCTCGCGGTGACCCACCCCGCGTACGTCATCTACACCTCGGGCTCGACCGGCCGCCCCAAGGGCGTCCTCGTCTCCCACGCCGGTATCGCCGGCCTGGTCGCGGGCCACGTCCGCGACCTCGGCGTCGGCCCCGGCGCCCGGGTCGCCCAGTTCGCCTCCGCGAGCTTCGACACCTTCGGCTGGGAGTGGCTCATGGCCCTCCTGTCCGGGGCGGCCCTCGTGGTCGTCCCGCGCGAGAAGCGCCTGGGCGAGGCCCTGCCGGCCTTCCTGACCGAGCAGCGCGTCACCCACGCCACCCTGCCGCCCGCCGTCCTCGCCACCCTCGACGAGAACAGCGTCGACCCGGACACCGTCCTCGTCGTCGCGGGCGAGGCGTGCCCGCCCGACGTGATGGCCCGCTGGGCGCGCGGCCGCAGCCTCTTCAACTCCTACGGGCCCACCGAGACCACCGTCGACGCCACCCTGTGGCGGTGCGACCCGCGATCCGCCGAGGTCGCCATCGGCAGACCCGTGCTCGACACCGAGGTGTACGTCCTCGACGAGTACCTGGCACCCGTCCCCGTCGGCGTCGCGGGCGAGATGTACGTCTCCGGCGTGGGCCTCGCCCGCGGCTACCTGGGGCGCCCCGAACTGACCGCCGAACGCTTCGTCGCCTCGCCCTTCGCACCGGGCGAACGGATGTACCGCACCGGCGACCGGGCCAAGTGGACGGCTGACGGACAGCTCGTCTTCGCCGGCCGCACCGACGACCAGGTCAAGATCCGCGGCTTCCGTATCGAGCCGGGCGAGGTCCAGGGCGTCCTGACCGGACATCCGCTGGTGGCCCAGGCTGCCGTCATCGCCCGGGAGGACACCCCCGGCGACAAGAGGCTCGTCGCCTACGTCGTGCCCGCCGACGGCGCCTCCTCCTGGTCGTCGTCCACCACGGCGTCGGTCCTCGCCCACGCGGCCGACCGCCTGCCCGAGTACATGGTCCCGTCCGCCGTGGTCGCCCTCGACGCCCTGCCGCTGACGGTCAACCGCAAGCTCGACCGCGAGGCCCTGCCCGCCCCCGACTACTCGACGGGCACGGCGGCGGCCGGACGCGACGGTGCCCGCGGCCCGTCCGACCTCCGCGAGGAACTGCTCTGCGGGGTGTTCGCCCAGGTCCTCGGCGTGCCCAAGGTCGAGGTCGACGACGACTTCTTCGCCCTCGGCGGCCATTCGCTCCTCGCGGTGCGCCTGGCCAGCCGGGTACGGGCGGTCCTCGGCGTGGACCTCGACATCCGGGTCCTGTTCGACGCCCCGACCGTCGCCGGACTCGCCGCCGAGCTCGACGGCGCCGGGCAGGCACGGCCGGCGCTCACGGCCACGGAGCGGCCGACGCGGGTGCCGCTCTCCTTCGCCCAGCAACGCCTCTGGTTCATCCGCCAGATGGAGGGACCGAGCGCCACCTACAACATCCCGGTCGCCCTGCGCATGACCGGAGATGTCGACGCCCGAGCCCTCGGACTCGCCCTGCACGACGTCATCGGACGCCACGAGGTGCTGCGCACCGTCTACCCGACAGCGGACGGCCGGCCCCACCAGTGCGTCCTGCCCCTCGACGAGGTGGACTGGCAGCTCGCGCTCGCCCCGATCGCCCCGGAGGATCTGCCCGACGCGGTGAAGAAGGCCGCGGAGTACGAGTTCGACCTGGAGGCCGACCTCCCGATCCGCGCCTGGCTGTTCGAGCCAGGCTCTCAGGACGAGCGGGTGCTGCTCGTCGTCGTCCACCACATCGCGGGCGACGGCTGGTCCTGGGGGCCCATGGCGGACGACCTCTCCACGGCCTACGCGGCGCGCAGCGCGGGCCGCGTGCCGACGTGGGAGCCGCTGCCGGTCCAGTACGCGGACTACGCGCTCTGGCAGCGCGAACTGCTCGGCGAGGAATCCGAACCGGACAGCCTGCTGAGCCGGCAGATGGACTATTGGCGAGAGGCTTTGGCCGGATCACCCGAGGAACTGATGCTCCCCGTCGACCGGACGCGGCCGGCGGTCGCGTCCCACGAGGGCCACGCCGTCCCCGTCGTCGTTCCGGCCGAGGTGCACGCGCAACTGGTGAAGGTGGCCCGCGCCGAGGGCGTGACCACGTTCATGGTCCTTCAGGCCGCACTGGCGATGCTGCTGTCGCGGCTGGGTGCGGGGACCGACATCCCGATCGGTTCGGCGAACGCGGGCCGCACCGACGTCGCACTGGACGACCTCGTCGGCTTCTTCATCAACACCCTGGTCCTGCGCACCGACGTGTCCGGCGACCCCACGTTCCGCGACGTCCTCGGCCGGGTTCGCAAGACGAGTCTGGCGGCCTTGGCGCATCAGGAGGTGCCGTTCGAGCGGCTGGTGGAGGAGTTGGCGCCTTCGCGGTCGATGGCCCGGCACCCGTTGTTCCAGGTCCAGTTGGACCTCCAGAACAACGCCGAGGCCGTCTTGGACCTGCCGGGTGTACGGGCCGGTGGGATGTCGGCCGGCACCTCGATGGCCAAGTTCGACCTGGAGGTCGGCCTCGGCGAGATCTTCGACGAGGACGGCGCCCCGGCCGGCCTGCGCGGGACCGTCACGGCAGCGGCCGACCTCTTCGACCGGGAGACGGTCGAGGGGCTGGGCGAGCGCCTGGTCCGGGTGCTCGCACTGCTGGTCGCCGCACCCCGTACCCGGCTCAGTGCGCTTCAGGTGCTGGGGGAGGTGGAGCGGTGTCGGGTGCTGGAGGAGTGGAACGACACGGCTGCTGACCTGGGCGCTGCGCTGGTGCCGGAGTTGTTTGCCGGGCAGGTGGCGCGGGTGCCGGGGGCGGTGGCTGTTGTCGGGGAGGGTGTGTCGGTTTCGTTCGCGGAGTTGGATGCGCGGGCGAATCGGTTGGCCCGCTATCTGGCTGGTCAGGGTGTCGGTGTCGAGTCGTTGGTGGGGTTGTGTCTGCCGCGTGGGATCGAGGCGGTGGTGGCGGTCCTGGCGGTGTGGAAGGCGGGGGCGGCTTATGTGCCGATCGATCCGGGGTATCCGGCTGAGCGGATCGGTTTCATGCTGGCCGACAGTGGCGTGGCTTTGACGTTGACGACCGAGGAGGTCCTGGACGATCTTCCGGCCGGGCGGAACCGGTTCGTGGCGTTGGACAGCACGCTGGTGGAGATGCAGCTGGCGGCGGCTTCTGGCGAGGCGCCCGAGGTGGCGGTTGCGGCTGAGGGGCTCGCGTATGTCATCTACACCTCGGGTTCGACCGGCCGGCCGAAGGGGGTGGGCGTCACCCATGGTGGTCTGGCGAACTATGTGATGTGGGCCGCGGACACGTATCACATGAAGGACACGGCCGGTGGTGCTCCGTTGCATTCGTCCCTTGCGTTCGATCTGACGGTGACGAGTGTTCTGGTGCCGCTGGTGTCCGGCAGCGCGGTCGTGGTCAGTGAGGCCGGTGGCGCTGAGGGACTGGCGGAGCTGATTCGCGAGCCTGGTGGTTTCGGCCTGGTCAAGGCCGTTCCCGCCCATCTGCCCCTCCTGACGGAGATGCTCGACGACGCTCAGGTCGCCTCTTCGGCTCGTACGTGGGTGGTCGGTGGTGAGGCTCTGCCGGGCGGTGTGGTTCGGGACTGGTTGTCGCGGGCTCCGGGGTCGGTGGTCGTGAATGAGTACGGGCCGACCGAGACGGTGGTCGGGTGCTGTGTCTTTGAGATTTCGGCCGGTCAGGTGGTGGGGGAGTCGGTGCCGATCGGGCGGCCGATCGCCAACACGCGTCTGTATGTGCTGGATGAGTTCCTGCAGCCGGTCGCTCCGGGTGTTGCGGGTGAGTTGTATGTCGCGGGTGTTCAGCTGGCTCGTGGTTATGTGAGGCGTCCGGGTCTGACGGCCGAGCGTTTCGCGGCGAACCCGTTCGAGCCGGGCGGGCGGATGTATCGGACCGGGGATGTGGCCCGCTGGACCACCGACGGGCTTCTCGAATACCTGGGCCGTGCGGATGAGCAGGTCAAGGTCCGTGGCTACCGGATCGAACCCGGCGAGGTCCAAGCCGTCGTGGCGGCGCACCCGCAGGTCGCCCAGGTGGCCGTGGTGGCCCGTGAGGACGTCCCGGGGGACACCCGCCTCGTCGCCTACATCGTCCCCACCGACCTCGACGACACCGAGCCTGAACTGCCGTCTCAGGTAGTGCAGTTCGCGGCGACGCGACTGCCGGAGCACATGGTTCCCTCGGCTGTCGTCGTCCTCGATGCTCTGCCGCTGACCGCCAACGGCAAGCTCGACCGCGAGGCCCTGCCGGCCCCGGACGCCTCTGTATCGGCAGGGTCCGGGCGCGGACCGGCCACCCGCGAGGAAGAGGTCCTGTGTGAGGCCTTCGCCCAGGTCCTTCGACTGGAGAAGGTCGGCGTGGACGACGACTTCTTCGCGCTCGGCGGTCACTCGCTGCTCGCGACCGAACTCGTCATCCGCATCCGCGCCGCCCTCGGCATCGACGTCGAGATCAGGGCCCTCTTCAATGCGCCGACCGTGGCTGGTCTCGCACAGCAGCTCGGTACCGAAAAGTCAACCCGTCCGGCTCTTCGTCGAATGCGCGTTGAGTAGGAAGCGCATAAGTCAAGGCGGTTACTGCTGAACGACTGAACCAAGAGAAAGCGCGCTTCGGCCGCCGTGTCCCGTGAATGCGGATGCGGCGGCCGAAGCGCGTTCCCGGGGCGGTCCGGGCCGTTCAACTGCCGTGAGGGAGCGGTTGAACAGCCTGCAGGTGAGCAGATTGATCGTCGGTACGGCCTGGGTCATAGTGAGTCGCGCCAAACCCGGGATCCGCCGAAGAAGGACGGAGCTCGGGACCGGTGAACCAATTCCCCGTCTTCCCGGTGACATCCCCCACCGGCTTTTATCCATTTGATTCTTGTTCGGGTGTACAAGGCTCCGGAAAGCCTTGACCGATCCGCGCCGACGTTGCGGCCGGGACGAAACCAGGAAGGTTCCTGATGATTCCGTTGTCTTTCGCGCAGCGTCGGTTGTGGTTCATTCAGCAGCTCGAGGGCCCCAGCGCGACCTACAACATCCCGGTGTCGCTGCGTCTTTCGGGATCGGTCGACCGCGCCGCGCTGGCCGCGGCCCTGCGGGACGTCCTGGAGCGGCACGAAGTGCTGCGCACGACCTTCGGCACGCACGACGGCGAGCCGTACCAGCGCATCCTCGGTCTCGAGGAACTCGACTGGGACCTGCGGACCGTGGACCTGCCCGACTCCGCGACGCCGGCCGACCTGGCCGGCGCGGTCGCCGACGTGTTCGGGTACGAGTTCGACCTGGCGGCTGAACTGCCCATCCGTGCCTGGCTGTTTTCGGCCGGCCCGGACGAGCACGCGCTCGCCGTGGTCGTTCACCACATCGCGGGCGACGGCTACTCGATGCGCCCACTCGCCCGCGACGTCTCCGCCGCCTATGCGGCCCGGTGCGAGGGCCGGGCTCCTGAGTGGGAGCCGCTGCCGGTCCAGTACGCGGACTACGCGCTGTGGCAGCGCGAGCTGCTCGGTGACGCGGCCGACCCCGACAGCGTCATGACGCGCCAGGTCGCCTACTGGCGCGAGACGCTGGCCGGCGTGCCCGAGGAGCTGGAGCTCCCCTTCGACCACACGCGTCCGCTTGTTGCCTCGCACCAGGGCCACAGCGTGCCCTTCGAGGTCCCGGCCGACGTGCACGCGCAGCTGCAAGAGCTGGCGCGCGCCGAGGGCGTCACTACCTTCATGGTCTTCCAGGCCGTCCTCGCGATGACCCTGTCGAAGCTGGGCGCGGGCACGGACATCCCGGTCGGCGCCGCCGTGGCCGGTCGCACCGACGTGGCGCTGAGCGACCTGGTCGGTTTCTTCGTGAACACGCTGGTGCTGCGTACGGATCTGTCGGGTGATCCGACGTTCCGGGAGGTCCTGGGCCGTGTGCGGGAGACGGGTCTGTCGGCTTTCGCGCATCAGGATGTGCCGTTCGAGAAGTTGGTGGAGGAGCTCGCGCCGACGCGTTCGCTGGCCCGCCACCCGCTCTTCCAGGTCATGCTCACCGTCGAGAACGTCGCCCAAGCGGAGGTCCGACTGCCGGGTGCGCAGACGGGTTCGCTGGCCGCCGTGGCCACGGCGGACGTGTCGGAGCAGCTTGCCGCCAGGACCGTCGCCAAGTTCGACATCGAGATCGGTGTCGAGGAGGCCTTCGACGCCGTGGGCGCCCCCGCCGGCCTGCGCGCCTCGGTGATCGTCGCCGCCGACTTGTTCGACGCCGACTCCGCCGCCCGACTTGCCGGGCGGCTCACGCGCGTCCTGCGCCAGCTCGTCGCCGACCCGCGGACCAGGCTGAGTGCTGTCGACGTCCTGGACGCTGCCGAGCGTCACCAGGTGCTGACCCAGTGGAACGACACCGACGCCGGCGTCGACGCCGCTCTCGTACCGGAGCTGTTCGAGGCGCACGTGGCGTCGACCCCGTCCGCGGTCGCGGTGATCGCGGACGGCCACGAGATCACGTACGCGGAGCTGGACGCACGGGCCAACCGCCTCGCGCATCACCTCCTCGGCCTCGGTGTCCACGCCGAGTCGGTGGTGGGCCTGTGCCTGCCGCGCGGCATCGACATGGTGGCGGCGGTTCTCGGCGTGTGGAAGGCCGGCGGTGCGTACATGCCGCTGGACCCCGAGCACCCTGAGGAGCGGCTCTCCTACATCCTGGCCGACAGTGGTGCCCGTGTGGTCGTGAGCAGCTACGACGCCGCCGACGGCGTCGCCGAACGGCTCGGCGTCGATCATGTGCTGTGGTTGGACGATCCGGCGACGGGAGCGGCCCTGCAACGCCAGCCGGTCAGCGCTCCGCGACGGCCGGAAGCCCGGGACTGCCTCGCCTATGTGATTTATACGTCGGGTTCGACGGGGCGGCCGAAGGGTGTGGCTGTCGGTCATGGTGGGTTGGCGAATCTGGTGTCGGTGTTCGGGCCGTTGATGGGGGTGGGTCCGGGGGTTCGTGTGTTGCAGTTCGCGTCGTTCAGTTTTGATGCGTCGGTGCTGGATGTGGGTGTGGCGCTGGGGTGGGGTGGTGCGTTGGTGGTGGCGTCGGCGGTGGAGCGGGGTGAGCCGGGGCTGTTGCGGGAGTTGGTGGTGTCGGCGGGTGTGGTGTCGGCGAGTGTGGTGCCGTCGTTGTTGGCGGTGTTGGAGTTGGGGGATCTGGCGGGGGTTTCGTCGCTGGTGGTGGGTTCGGAGGGGATCGATCCGTCGTTGGCGAGGGTGTGGGCGCGGGGGCGGAGGTTGGTGCATGCGTATGGGCCGACTGAGGCGACGGTGATCGCGGCGGTGGGTGAGGTGGATCCGGATGGGTCGGGGTGGTGTCTTTGGTGGTCCGGTGGCCAATACGCGGATGTTTGTGCTGGATGAGTTTTTGCGGCCGGTGGCGCCGGGGGTTGCTGGTGAGTTGTATGTGGGTGGGGTGCAGTTGGCGCGTGGGTATGTGGGGCGTGCGGGGTTGACGGCTGAGCGGTTTGTTGCTGATCCGTTTGGTGTGGCTGGTGGGCGGTTGTATCGCACGGGTGATGTGGTGCGGTGGTCGGTGGGGGGTGAGCTGGTTTTTGTGGGGCGTGCGGATGAGCAGGTGAAGATCCGTGGGTTCCGTATTGAGCCGGGTGAGGTGCGGGCGGCTGTGGCGGCGCATCCGCTGGTGGCGCAGGCCGCGGTGGTGGTGCGTGAGGATGTCGCGGGGGATCCGCGTCTGGTCGCGTATGTCGTCGCGGATGGCGGTGCCGGGGATGGCGGTGCCGGGGGCGGCGCCGAACTTGCTGCGGGTGTGGGTGAGTTCGTGGCAGGGCGTCTTCCGGGGTACATGGTTCCCTCGGCGGTCGTGGTTCTGGACGAGCTGCCGCTGACCGTGAACGGGAAGCTGGATCATCGGGCGCTTCCCGCACCCCGGTACGCCACAGGCGATGGCCGAGGCCCCGCCAACCGTCGCGAAGAGATCCTGTGCGAGGCCTTTGCCGAGTCCCTGGGGCTCGACAGCGTCGGCGTCGAGGACAACTTCTTCGCCCTCGGCGGCCACTCCCTGCTCGCTGTCCGCCTCGTCGAGCGGCTGCGCGAGCGCGGTGTCACGGTGTCCGTACGGGCCCTGTTCGAGACTCCGACCGTGGCAGGCCTCGCGCTGTCGACGGGCACGGTCCGGTCCGCCGTGCCGGACAACCTGATACCGGCCGACGCGACCGCCATCACTCCCGAGATGCTGCCGCTCGTCGACCTCACGGCCGACGAGGTCGCCGTGGTCGTCTCCTGCGTGGACGGCGGCGCGGCGAACGTCGCCGACGTCTACCCGCTGGCCCCCCTCCAGGAGGGCCTGCTCTTCCACCACCTCCTCAACGAGGGAGGCGACGACGCCTACGCGCTGCCGACGGTCGTCGAGTTCGACTCGCGCGAGCGCTTCGACACGTTTCTCGCCGCGCTCCAGCAAGTGGTGGACCGCCACGACATCTACCGCACCTCCATCGTGTGGGACGGCCTGCGCGAGCCGGTTCAGGTCGTGTGGCGCAACGCCACCCTGCCCGTCACCGAGATCACCGTCGACGCGGACAGCACCGACCCGGTCGCCGACCTGGTCGCCGCCGGCGGCTCCGCGATGGACCTCGGCCTGGCCCCGCTGATCAGCTTGCACATCACCGCCGTACCGGAGAGCGGGCGACTGCTCGCCCTGCTGCGGATGCACCACATGGTGCAGGACCACACGGCGAAGGAAGTCCTCCTCGAAGAGGTGCGAGCGTTCCTCACGGGACGCGGCGACGAGCTGGCCGAGCCGTTGCCGTTCCGCGACTTCGTCGCCCAGGCACGCGGCGGAGCCGACGAGTCCGAGCACGAGCGCTACTTCACCGACCTGCTCGGCGACGTCACCGAGCCCACCGCTCCGTACGGCATGGTCGACGTGCACGGCGACGGCGCCGGCGTCGTCCGGGGCGAGCTGGAACTCGCCCCCGCCCTCACCGCTCGCCTGCGGGACGTCGCGCGCCGCCTCGGCGTCAGCCCGGCGCCCGTGCTGCACGTGGCATGGGCCCGGGTGCTCGCTGCCGTCTCCGGCCGCGCGGACGTGGTCTTCGGCACCGTCCTCTCCGGCCGCATGAACGCGGGAACCGGCTCGGACCGGGTGACAGGACCGTTCATGAACACGCTGCCGGTCCGCGTACGCACCGGTGAGCTCGGCGCGTTGGAGTCCGTCGAGGCCATGCGCGGCCAGCTGGCCCGCCTTCTGGAGCACGAGCACGCACCCCTCGCCGTGGCCCAGCGGGCCAGCGGGGTCGCAGGCGACACGCCGGTGTTCACCTCCTTCTTCAACTACCGGCACAACGCCGGCCAGCGAGCGGACCAGAGCCGGAACGCCGAGATCACGGGCATCCGCACCGTCTGGACACACGACCGCACGAACTACCCGCTGTCAGTGGCGGTCAACGACGACGGCGACACCGTCGCGCTCGCGGTGGACGCGATCGCCCCAGCGGACCCGGAGGCGGTGAGCACCCTGGTGCGCACGGCCACCGAGAACCTCGTCTCCGCACTGGAGAAGACGCTGGACGGCGGCACGGACGTGCCCCTGAGCTCGCTCTCCGTGCTGGGGGAGGTGGAGCGGTGTCGGGTGCTGGAGGAGTGGAACGACACGGCTGCGGACTTGGGCGCTGCGCTGGTGCCGGAGTTGTTTGCCGGGCAGGTGGCGCGGGTGCCGGGGGCGGTGGCTGTTGTCGGGGAGGGTGTGTCGGTTTCGTTCGCGGAGTTGGATGCGCGGGCGAATCGGTTGGCCCGCTATCTGGCTGGTCAGGGTGTCGGTGTCGAGTCGTTGGTGGGGTTGTGTCTGCCGCGTGGGATCGAGGCGGTGGTGGCGGTCCTGGCGGTGTGGAAGGCGGGGGCGGCTTATGTGCCGATCGATCCGGGGTATCCGGCTGAGCGGATCGGTTTCATGCTGGCCGACAGTGGCGTGGCTTTGACGTTGACGACCGAGGAGGTTCTGGACGATCTTCCGGCCGGGCGGAACCGGTTCGTGGCGTTGGACAGCACGCTGGTGGAGATGCAGCTGGCGGCGGCTTCTGGCGAGGCGCCCGAGGTGATGGTCGAGCCGCAGTCGCTCGCGTATGTCATCTACACCTCGGGTTCGACCGGCCGGCCGAAGGGGGTGGGCGTCACCCATGGTGGTCTGGCGAACTATGTGATGTGGGCCGCGGACACGTATCACATGAGTGGTGGCGGTGGTGCTCCGTTGCATTCGTCCCTTGCGTTCGATCTGACGGTGACGAGTGTTCTGGTGCCGCTGGTGTCCGGGTCCGCGGTGGTAGTGAGTGAGGCCGGTGGCGCTGAGGGACTGGCGGAGCTGATTCGCGAGCCTGGTGGTTTCGGCCTGGTCAAGGCGGTTCCTGCGCATCTGCCGTTGCTGACGGAGATGCTGGATGACGCTCAGGTCGCCTCTTCGGCTTGTACGTGGGTGGTCGGTGGTGAGGCTCTGCCGGGCGGTGTGGTTCGGGACTGGTTGTCGCGGGCTCCGGGGTCGGTGGTCGTGAATGAGTACGGGCCGACCGAGACGGTGGTCGGGTGCTGTGTCTTTGAGATTTCGGCCGGTCAGGTGGTGGGGGAGTCGGTGCCGATCGGGCGGCCGATCGCCAACACGCGTCTGTATGTGCTGGATGAGTTCCTGCAGCCGGTCGCTCCGGGTGTTGCGGGTGAGTTGTATGTCGCGGGTGTTCAGCTGGCTCGTGGTTATGTGAGGCGTCCGGGTCTGACGGCCGAGCGTTTCGCGGCGAACCCGTTCGAGCCGGGCGGGCGGATGTATCGCACGGGGGATGTGGCCCGCTGGACCACCGACGGGCTTCTCGAATACCTGGGCCGTGCGGATGAGCAGGTCAAGGTCCGTGGCTACCGGATCGAGCCGGGTGAGGTCCAAGCCGTCGTGGCGGCGCACCCGCAGGTCGCCCAGGTGGCCGTGGTGGCCCGTGAGGACGTCCCGGGGGACACCCGCCTCGTCGCCTACATCGTCCCCACCGACCTCGACGACACCGAGCCTGAACTGCCTACTCAGATAATGCAGTTCGCGGCGACGCGACTGCCGGAGCACATGGTTCCGTCGGCTGTCGTCGTCCTCGATGCTCTGCCGCTGACCGCCAACGGCAAGCTCGACCGCAAGGCCCTGCCGGCCCCGGACGCCTCTGTATCGGCAGGGTCCGGGCGCGGACCCGCCACGCTCCAGGAAGAGATCCTCTGCGCGGCTTTCGCCCAGGTCCTCGGCCTGGACCAGGTCGGCGTGGACGAGAGCTTCTTCGCCCTCGGCGGCCACTCGCTGCTCGCCGTCCGCCTGGTCAGCCGCATCCGCGCCGCCCTCGGCGTCGAGCTGGAGATGGCGGCGCTGTTCGAGGCGCCGACTGTCGCGGGCCTAGCGGCTCGGATCACCGGGGCCGTCACGGCGCGGAAGGCCCTGGCGCCGATGGAGCGCCCGGAGCGGACTCCCCTCTCGTTCGCGCAACAGCGTCTGTGGTTCGTCGGCCAGTTGGACGGACCGAGCTCGGCCTACAACGTCCCGATGGCGCTCCGCCTGTCGGGCGGCGTGGACCGCGACGCGCTCGGCGCGGCCCTGCGCGACGTGATCGCCCGCCACGAGGTCCTGCGCACCGTCTTCCCCGCCGCGGACGGTGAGCCGTACCAGCGGGTCATCCCGGTCGAGGACCTGGCCTGGGAACTGCCGCTGGTCGAGGTCGCGCCGGAGGATCTGGACGGCGCGGTCGCCGCGGCGGCCGACTCCGCCTTCGACCTCTCCGCCGAGGTCCCCTTCCGCGCCTGGCTGTTCTCCGCGGCACCCGACGACCAAGTGCTCGTCGTAGTCATGCACCACATCGCGAGCGACGGCTGGTCCAAGCGCCCGCTGGCCCGCGACGTGTCGGTCGCCTACGCGGCCCGATGCGAGGGCCGGGGTCCTGAGTGGGAGCCGCTGCCGGTCCAGTACGCGGACTACGCGCTGTGGCAGCGTGAGCTGCTCGGTGACGCGGCCGACCCCGACAGCGTCATGGCCCAGCAGATCTCCTACTGGCGCGCGGCACTCGCCGGAGCGCCGGAGGAGCTGGAGTTCCCGGCCGACCACCGCCGCCCGGCGCTCGCGTCCCATCGTGGACACCGCGTTCCCGTACAGATCCCGGCCGCCGTGCACGCACGGCTGCGGGAGCTCGCTCAGGCCGAGGGCGTGACGGTGTTCATGCTGCTCCAGGCCGCCTCCGCCGTCCTCCTGTCGAAGCTGGGCGCGGGCACGGACATTCCGATCGGTACGGCGAACGCCGGTCGTACGGACGTGGCGCTGGACGACGTGGTCGGTTTCTTCGTGAACACGCTGGTGCTGCGTACGGATCTGTCGGGTGATCCGACGTTCCGGGAGGTCCTGGGCCGTGTGCGGGAGACGGGTCTGTCGGCTTTCGCGCATCAGGATGTGCCGTTCGAGAAGTTGGTGGAGGAGCTCGCGCCGACGCGTTCGCTGGCCCGGCACCCGCTCTTCCAGGTCATGGTGACCCTGGAGAACAACGCCGACGCCGTCGTCGACCTGCCGGGCCTGCGTACCGGGACTCCGGGTGCGGTCAAGGCCGATGCCCCTGGCCAGGCCGCCGCCAAGTTCGACCTGGCTGTCGAGGTCGCCGAAGCTTTCGACACCGAGGGCGCCCCCGCCGGGCTGCGCGGCTCTGTGGTCGCGTCGGCGGACCTCTTCGAGTCGGCGACGGCCGCGCGCCTCGCCGAACGCTGGCTCCGGGTCCTCGAACTTCTCGTCGTCGAACCACAGACCCGCCTGAGTGCTGTCGACGTCCTGGACGCTGCTGAGCGTCACCAGGTGCTGGCCGAGTGGAATGACACGGCCGCGCAGATCGTTCCCGCCACGGTGCCTGAGCTGTTCGAGGCGCACGTGGTGTCGACCCCGTCCGCGGTCGCGGTGATCGCGGGCGGCCATGAGGTCACGTACGCGGAGCTGGACGCACGGGCCAACCGCCTCGCCCATCGGCTCATCGCCCGGGGCATCGGTGCAGAGTCGGTCGTCGGCCTGTGCCTGGACCGGGACGCCGAGATGATCGTGGCGATCCTGGCCACCTGGAAGGCCGGGGCCGGCTACCTGCCCATCGACCCCGAGCACCCGGCCGACCGGATCGCGTACATGCTCGCCGACAGCGGCGCCGCACTCGCGCTGACCACGGAGGAACTGCTCGGCGGGCTCCCGACGGGCCAGCTGCCCGTCGTGGTCATTGACGGTCCGGAACTGCGGGCCGAGCTGGCGTCCGCGTCGGCCAGGGCGCCCGAAGGCACCGCACACAGCGCCGACTTGGCCTATGTGATTTATACGTCGGGTTCGACGGGGCGGCCGAAGGGTGTGGCTGTCGGTCATGGTGGGTTGGCGAATCTGGTGTCGGTGTTCGGGCCGTTGATGGGGGTGGGTCCGGGGGTTCGTGTGTTGCAGTTCGCGTCGTTCAGTTTTGATGCGTCGGTGCTGGATGTGGGTGTGGCGCTGGGGTGGGGTGGTGCGTTGGTGGTGGCGTCGGCGGTGGAGCGGGGTGAGCCGGGGCTGTTGCGGGAGTTGGTGGTGTCGGCGGGTGTGGTGTCGGCGAGTGTGGTGCCGTCGTTGTTGGCGGTGTTGGAGTTGGGGGATCTGGCGGGGGTTTCGTCGCTGGTGGTGGGTTCGGAGGGGATCGATCCGTCGTTGGCGAGGGGTGGGCGCGGGGGCGGAGGTTGGTGCATGCGTATGGGCCGACTGAGGCGACGGTGATCGCGGCGGTGGGTGAGGTGGATCCGGATGGGTCGGGGGTGGTGTCTTTTGGTGGTCCGGTGGCCAATACGCGGATGTTTGTGCTGGATGAGTTTTTGCGGCCGGTGGCGCCGGGGGTTGCTGGTGAGTTGTATGTGGGTGGGGTGCAGTTGGCGCGTGGATATGTGGGGCGTGCGGGGTTGACGGCTGAGCGGTTTGTTGCTGATCCGTTTGGTGTGGCTGGTGGGCGGTTGTATCGCACGGGTGATGTGGTGCGGTGGTCGGTGGGGGGTGAGCTGGTTTTTGTGGGGCGTGCGGATGAGCAGGTGAAGATCCGTGGGTTCCGTATTGAGCCGGGTGAGGTGCGGGCGGCTGTGGCGGCGCATCCGCTGGTGGCGCAGGCCGCGGTGGTGGTGCGTGAGGATGTCGCGGGGGATCCGCGTCTGGTCGCGTATGTCGTCGCGGATGGCGGTGCCGGGGATGGCGGTGCCGGGGGCGGCGCCGAACTTGCTGCGGGTGTGGGTGAGTTCGTGGCAGGGCGTCTTCCGGGGTACATGGTTCCCTCGGCGGTCGTGGTTCTGGACGAGCTGCCGCTGACCGTGAACGGGAAGCTGGATCATCGGGCGCTTCCCGCACCCCGGCACGCCACAGACGGCGGCCGAGGCCCCGCCACGCTTCAGGAGGAGCTGCTGTGCGGCGTGTTCGCCCAGGTCCTCGGAGTGGAGGAAGTGGGCGTCGACCATGACTTCTTCGCCCTCGGCGGGCACTCCCTGCTCGCCGTCCGCCTGATCAGCCGCATCCGTACGGTCCTCGGGGTCGAGGTCCCCCTGCGGACCCTGTTCGAGGCGCCGACCGTCGCCACCCTGGCCGGCCGCCTCGCAGGCTCCGGGCCTGCGCGCCCCGCGCTGACGGCGGGTGAGCGCCCGGTGCGGATCCCGCTCTCGTTCGCCCAGCGCCGCCTGTGGTTCATCGGCCAGCTGGAGGGCCCGAGCGCCACCTACAACGTCCCTGTCTGCCTGCGCCTGTCGGGCGGTGTCGATCGTGACGCGCTGGGTGCGGCCCTGCGTGACGTGATCGGGCGGCACGAGGTACTGCGTACGGTCTTCGACATCGCGGACGGCGAGCCGTACCAGCGGATCGTTGACCTGGAGGACCTGGCCTGGGAGCTGTCGGTGGCCGAGGTGGGCCCGGCAGGTCTGGGCGCCGCGATGGAAGAGGCCGAGAAGTACGCGTTCGACCTCTCGGCCGAAGCGCCGATCCGCGCCTGGCTGTTCGACGCCGGCCCGGACGAGCAGGTGCTGGTGGTCGTCGTCCACCACATCGCCGGTGACGGCTGGTCCATGGGCCCGCTCGCCCGTGACGTCTCGGTCGCCTACGAGGCGCGCAGCGAGGGCCGGGCCCCCGAGTGGGAGCCGCTGCCGGTCCAGTACGCGGACTACGCCCTGTGGCAGCGTGAGCTGCTCGGCGACGAGCGGGACGCGGGGAGCCTCATCTCCAGCCAGGTCGCCTACTGGCGTGAGGCGTTGGCAGAGGCCCCGGTCGAGCTCGACCTGCCGTTCGACCGACCCCGCCCCGCCGTGGCGTCCCATCTGGGCCACAGCGTTCCGCTGAGCGTCCCCGCCGAGGTGCACGGGCGGATCGTCGAGATGGCGCGGGCGGAAGGCGTCACCACATTCATGGTCCTCCAGGCCGCCCTGGCTGCTCTGCTCTCGAAGTTGGGTGCCGGGACCGACATCCCGATCGGCTCGGCGAACGCGGGCCGTACGGACGAGGCACTGGACGACCTGATCGGCTTCTTCATCAACACCCTGGTCGTCCGCGCGGATCTCTCCGGCGACCCGACCTTCCGCGAGGTCCTGGACCGGGTACGGGAGAAGAGCCTGGCGGCGATGGCCCACCAGGACGTGCCGTTCGAGAAGCTGGTGGAAGAGCTGGCGCCCGCCCGCTCGATGGCCCGGCACCCGCTCTTCCAGACCGTCCTCACCCTGCAGAACACCATCGATGCCGTGCTCGAGCTGCCCGGCGTACGGACGTCCTCGGCGGCCGGGACGGCCGCCGAGAAGGGCGAGGACGGCGAGGCGGTCTCGGGCCGTACGGCGGTCAAGTTCGACCTGGACGTCATGGTCGCCGAGGCCTTCGACGCGGACGGCGTCCCGGCCGGCCTCGGCGGCTCGGTCACCGTCGCCGCCGACCTGTTCGATGCCCCGTGGGCAGGCAGGATCGCCGATGCGTGGGCCGGACTCCTGGGGCTCCTGTCGCAGGACCCGAGCCGCCGCCTGAGCACCCTGGAGGTGCTGGCCGATGACGAGCGCCACCGGGTGCTGGCCGGCTGGAACGACACGGCGTCCGATGCTTCGGCAGAGCTGGTGCACGAGTTGTTCGAGGCGAGGGCGGCTGCGGCGCCCGACGCGTCGGCGATCGTCTCGGACGGCTCCGGGACGTCGTACGGGGAGTTGGATGCGCGGGCGAACCGGATCGCGCATTACCTGATCGGCCAGGGGGTGGGTGCGGAGTCGGTGGTGGGTCTGTGCCTGCCGCGTGGCACCGACATGATCGCGGCGATCTTGGGTGTGTGGAAGGCGGGCGCGGCTTATCTGCCGATCGATCCTGTGCAGCCGACGGACCGGATCGCGTTCATGCTGCGTGACAGTCGTGCGGCGTTGGCGCTGACGACGGAGGAGATCCTGGACGAGCTGCCGGCGGGCCGTTCGCGTCTGGTGGCGATCGATGACACGTTTGTGGAGATGCAGCTTGCGGCGGCTTCAACGGAGCGTCCTGGCAGGGGTGTTGACGGGCGGTCGCTCGCGTATGTGATCTATACGTCGGGTTCGACCGGTCAGCCCAAGGGTGTGGCTGTGACGCACGGCGGAGTCGCGAACTATGTGGCCTCTGTTCCCGGGCGGGTCGGTTTCGGTGGCGTGGGTGCGCGGTTCGCGCTGCTCCAGGCGCAGGCGACGGACCTGGGCAACACGGTGGTCTTCGCGAGCCTCGCGTCCGGCGGTGAGCTGCACATCCTGGACGAGGGTGCGGTCACGGACCCTGCCGCGGTGTCCGCGTACCTGGCCGAGCACCGGATCGACCACTTCAAGGCTGTCCCTTCCCACCTTGCCGCGCTGTCCGCGGCCGGTGGCGTGGAAGGCGTGCTGCCGAAGAAATCCCTGGTCCTGGGTGGTGAGGCCGCCTCCCCGGCCTGGTTGCGGGAGCTGCTCGTCGCTGCCGGTGAGCGCGAGGTGCACAACCATTACGGGCCGACCGAGACCACGATCGGTGTCGCCACCACACGGCTCACCATCGAGCGTGTTTCCGGGCACGTCGCCCCAGTGGGGTCCCCGATAGCCAACACCCGCTTCTACGTCCTGGACGCCTCTCTGCGGCCGGTGGCGCCCGGTGTCGCCGGGGAACTGTACGTCGCGGGTGCGGGGCTGGCGCGCGGATATGTGCGCCGGGCCGGCCTGACGGCCGAGCGGTTCGTGGCCAGCCCCTTCGAGCCGGGCGGGCGGATGTACCGGACCGGTGACCGGGCCAAGTGGACGGCGGACGGCCAGGTGGTGTTCCTGGGCCGTGCCGACGACCAAGTGAAGATCCGTGGTTACCGCATCGAGCCCGGCGAAGTGGCGGGCGTACTGGCGGGGCACCCGCTGGTCGACCAGGCGGTCGCGATCGCCCGTGAAGACAACCCTGGCGACCGGCGGCTCGTCGCCTACGTCGTTCCGACGGACATCGACGAGTCACACGATGACCTCCCGCATTCCGTCCGCCAGTTCGCGGGGCAGCGGCTGCCGGAGCACATGGTGCCGTCGGCGGTCGTCGTCCTGGACGCGCTGCCGCTGACCGGCAACGGCAAGCTGGACCGCAAGGCCCTGCCCGCGCCGGACTACTCGTCGGCACTGGCCTCCGGCGGGCGCCGGGCGGTCACGTTGCAGGAGGAGATCCTGTGTCTGGCCTTCGCCGAGGTCCTCGGTCTTGCCGAGGTCGGCGTCGATGACGACTTCTTCGAGCTGGGCGGTCACTCGCTCCTGGCGGTGCGCCTGGTCAGCCGGATCCGCTCCGTCCTCGGCGTCGAGATCGAGATCCGTGAACTGTTCGACGCCCCGACGGTGGCAGGGCTCGCCGCCGGACTGGCCGACGCCGCGGAGGCGCGGCTCGCCCTGACGGCCGGTGAACGCCCGGAGCGCCTCCCGCTGTCGTTCGCCCAGCGTCGCCTGTGGTTCGTCGGCCAGCTGGAGGGGCCGAACGCGGCCTACAACGTCCCGGTGGTCCTACGCCTCGGCGGCGACGTGGACCGGGAGGCGCTGGAAGCGGCCCTGCGGGACGTGATCGGGCGGCACGAGGTGCTGAGAACCGTCTTCGAGGTCGCTGACGGAGAGCCGTACCAGCGGATCATCGACCTAGCCGCGCTCGATTGGGACCTGCCTCTGACCGAGGTGGCGCCCGAGGAGCTGCCGGGGGCGATCACCGCGGCGGCCGGTCACGCCTTCGACCTCGCGGTCGACATCCCCTTCCGCGCCTGGCTCTTCAGCGCCGGGACCGACGAGCGGGTGCTCGTCGTGACAATGCACCACATCGCGAGTGACGGCTGGTCGAAGCGCCCGCTCGCGCGTGACCTGTCGGCCGCGTACGCGGCGCGGGCCGAGGGCCGGGCTCCCGAGTGGAAGCCGCTGCCGGTCCAGTACGCGGACTACGCGCTGTGGCAGCGGAAGCTGCTCGGCGAGGAGCCCGATTCGGACGGCCTGCTCACCCGCCAGGTCGCCTACTGGCGGGAGGCGCTGGCAGGCGTCCCCGAGGAGCTTCAGCTGCCGACGGACCGGGTGCGTCCGACGGTGCCCTCGCACCGGGGGCACGACATCCCACTGACCGTGCCGGCGGAGGTGCACGCCCGCCTCGCGGAAATGGCGCGGGCCGAGGGAGTGACCATGTTCATGGTCCTTCAGGCCGCGCTGGCGATGCTGCTCTCGAAGCTGGGTGCGGGGACCGACATCCCGATCGGTTCGGCGAACGCGGGCCGTACTGACGAGGCGCTGGACGACCTGGTCGGCTTCTTCGTCAACACCCTCGTCCTGCGGACCGACGTGAGCGGTGACCCGACCTTCCGTGACGTCCTCGGCCGCGTAAGGGAAGCGAGCCTGTCGGCCTTCGCGCACCAGGACGTGCCCTTCGAGCGGCTCGTCGAAGAACTGGCCCCGAACCGCTCCATGGCCCGGCACCCCCTGTTCCAGGTGATGCTCCAGGTGCAGAACAACGCCGACGCGGTCCTCGACCTGCAAGGCGTCCAGGCTGAGGGCGTCGGTGCCGGCATGTCGGTGGCGAAGTTCGACCTGGACGCGTCGGTGGCGGAGAGCGTCACCGAGACGGGCGCCCCGGCGGGCCTGCGCGGTTCGGTCGTAGCCTCGGCCGACCTGTTCGACGCGGAGACCGCCGGACGCCTCGTGGCCCGCTGGGCGCAGGTCCTGGAGCGCCTCGCGGCAGATCCGGAGCTGCGGCTGAGCACGTTGGACGTGCTGGACGATGCCGAGCGCGGACTGCTGATCGGCGAGTGGAACGACACTGCTGCCGAGGTGGCGGGTGGATTGCTTCCGGGGCTGTTCGAGGCGCAGGTGGCGCGGGTGCCTGAGGCGGTGGCTGTTGTCTCGGGTGGTGTGGAGGTTTCGTACGGGGAGCTGGACCGCCGCGCGAATCGGCTGGCTCGTTACCTGGTTGCTCAGGGTGTGGGCCCGGAGTCGTTGGTGGGTGTGTGTTTGGAGCGTGGTGTCGATGTGGTGGTGGCGCTGCTGGCGGTGCTGAAAGCCGGGGGCGCGTATCTGCCGATCGATGCGGGGTATCCGGCTGAGCGGGTCGGTTACATGCTTGCGGATGCCGGGCCGGTGGTGGTTTTGGCGTCGACGGACACGGTTGGGACGGTGCCGTCGTCGGATGCGGCGGTCGTGGTCCTGGATGACCTGGATCTGGCCGGTTTTGAGAGCGGTCCGTTGGGTGTGGGGGTTCGGCCGGAGCATCCGGCGTATGTGATTTATACGTCGGGTTCGACGGGGCGTCCGAAGGGTGTGGTGGTCGAGCACCGGTCGGTGGCTGCGCTGCTGGGCTGGGCTGTGGCGGAGTTCGGCGGTGCGGACTTCTCCCGTGTGCTGGTCTCCACCTCTTTCAACTTCGATGTGTCGGTCTTCGAGTTGTTCGGCCCGTTGGTGTCGGGCGGCAGTGTCGAGGTGGTGCCGGATCTGCTGTCTCTGGCTGACTCTGAGGCAGCGATCGGTGATGTGAGTCTGGTGAGTGGTGTGCCGTCGGCGTTCGCGCAGATGGTGGCTTCGGGTGAGATTCAGGCTCGTCCCCGGATGGTGGTCCTGGCCGGTGAGGCTCTGACGGCGGATGCGGTGGCTGGTATTCGTACGGCGATTCCGGGTGCGCGGGTCGCGAACATTTACGGTCCGACCGAGGCCACGGTGTATTCCACGGCCTGGTTCGCGGACGCGCAGGTAGACGGAATCGTCCCGATCGGCCGCCCTATTTCCAACGCCCGCGTTTATGTCCTGGACGGGACTCTTTCTCCGGTGCCGGCGGGTGTTGCTGGTGAGTTGTATATCGCGGGTGCTGGTCTGGCCCGTGGTTATCTGGGTCGTCCGGAGCTGACGGGTGAGCGTTTCGTCGCCGACCCGTTTGCGTCAGACGGCGGCCGTTTGTATCGCACGGGTGATGTGGTGCGCTGGTCGCAGGACGGTCAGGTCGAATACCTGGGCCGTGTGGACGAGCAGGTGAAGGTCCGTGGTTTCCGGATCGAGCTGGGCGAGGTCCAGTCGGTGCTGGCCGGGCATCCCCTGGTGGCCCAGGCCGTCGTGGTCGCCCGTGAGGACATGCCGGGGGACAAGCGCCTGGTTGCCTACGTCGTCCCGGTCAACGGTGTGTCGGCTGGTGAACTGCCGTACCAGGTGCACGAGTTCGTGAGTGATCGGCTGCCGTCGTACATGGTCCCGTCGGCGGTCGTGGTCCTGGACGCGCTGCCGCTGAACGTGAACGGCAAGCTGGACCGCAAGGCCCTGCCCGCCCCCGACTACTCGCCGGGCACCTCAGCCGGTCGCGGGCCGTCGAGCCTGCGGGAAGAGCTGCTGTGCGGGGTCTTCGCACAGGTGCTGGGTCTTCCCGAGGTGGGGGTGGATGACGACTTCTTCGCGCTGGGCGGTCACTCCCTGCTCGCGGTGCGTTTGATCAGCCGGGTCCGTACCGTCCTGGGTGTCGAGGTCCCGCTGCGGGCCCTGTTCGAAACTCCCACGGTCGCCGGTCTCGCGGTAAGCCTGGTAAGCGTAGCCAGGCCAGCTCGCCCTGACGGCCGGCGAACGCCCGGAACGCATCCCCCTCTCCTTCGCCCAACAACGCCTCTGGTTCATCTCGCAGTTGGAGGGGCCGAGCTCGACGTACAACATCCCGTTCGCCCTGCGGATGGCAGGTGACGCCGACCGGGACGTGCTCGATACCGCCTTCCGCGACGTGATCGGGCGGCACGAGGTCCTGCGCACCGTCTTCCCGACGGCCGAGGACGGCGAGCCGTATCAGCGCGTCATCGAACTCGCGCACATCGACTGGAAGGTGCAAGGCGTCGAGGTGGCGCCCGCAAGGCTCGACGCCGCCGTGGCGGAGGCGGAGGCGTACGCCTTCGACCTCTCGGCCGAGGCGCCCATCAGGGCCACGCTGTTCGAGGCAGGGCCCGACGAGCGGGTGCTGGTCGTGGTGCTCCACCACATCGCATGCGACGGCTGGTCGACGGCCCCACTGGCACGGGACCTGTCCACGGCCTACGCGGCACGAAGCAAGGGCCGGGCTCCCGAGTGGGAGCCGCTGCCGGTCCAGTACGCCGACTACGCGCTCTGGCAGCGTGAGCTGCTCGGCGACGAGACCGACCCCGACAGCGTGATCGCACGCCAAACGGCGTACTGGCGAGATGCGCTGGCGGACTCTCCGGAGGAGTTGGTACTGCCCGCCGACCGGTCACGTCCGGCCGTCGCGTCCCACGTGGGGCACCGCGTCCCGATGGAGATTCCGGCTGCGGTGCACGCACGGCTCGTGGAGATGGCCCGCACAGAGGGCGTGACCCCCTTCATGGCTCTGCAGGCCGCACTGGCGATGCTGCTGTCGCGGCTGGGTGCGGGGACCGACATCCCGATCGGTTCGGCGAACGCGGGCCGTACGGACGAGGCACTGGACGACCTGGTCGGCTTCTTCATCAACACGCTGGTCGTACGCACCGACCTGTCCGGCGACCCGACCTTCCGCGAGGTCTTGGGCCGGGTGCGAGAGACGAGTCTGGCGGCCTTGGCCCATCAGGAGGTGCCGTTCGAGCGGCTGGTGGAGGAGTTGGCGCCTTCGCGGTCGATGGCCCGGCACCCGTTGTTCCAGGTCCAGTTGGACCTCCAGAACAACGCAGACGCGGTCCTCGACCTCCCCGGCGCAGAAGGCGCCGGCACCTCTTCGGACAGCGCTGTGGCGAAGTTCGATGTCGAGGTCCGGCTCACCGAGACCTACGACGAGCAGGGCGCGCCGGCCGGCGTCCGCGGACAGGTGGTCGCGGCGGCGGACCTGTTCGACCGGGAGACGGTCATCGGACTGCGCGAGCGCTTCGTCCGAGTTCTGGGTCTACTGGTCGCCGACCCGCAGATCCGGTTGAGCTCGCTCTCCGTGCTGGGGGAGGTGGAGCGCTGTCGGGTGCTGGAGGAGTGGAACGACACGGCTGTGGACTTGGGCACTGCGCTGGTGCCGGGTCTGTTCGCTGCGCAGGTGGTGCGGTCTCCGGAGGTGGTGGCGGTCGCCTGGGACGGTTCCGGGATCACGTATGGGGAGTTGGATGCGCGGGCGAATCGGTTGGCCCGCTATCTGGCTGGTCAGGGTGTCGGTGTCGAGTCGTTGGTGGGGTTGTGTCTGCCGCGTGGGATCGAGGCGGTGGTGGCGGTCCTGGCGGTGTGGAAGGCGGGGGCGGCTTATGTGCCGATCGATCCGGGGTATCCGGCTGAGCGGATCGGTTTCATGCTGGCCGACAGTGGCGTGGCTTTGACGTTGACGACCGAGGAGGTTCTGGACGATCTTCCGGCCGGGCGGAACCGGTTCGTGGCGTTGGACAGCACGCTGGTGGAGATGCAGCTGGCGGCGGCTTCTGCCGAGGCGCCCGAGGTGGCGGTTGCGGCTGAGGGGCTCGCGTATGTCATCTACACCTCGGGTTCGACCGGCCGGCCGAAGGGGGTGGGCGTCACCCATGGTGGTCTGGCGAACTATGTGATGTGGGCCGCGGACACGTATCGCATGAGTGGTGGCGGTGGTGCTCCGTTGCATTCGTCCCTTGCGTTCGATCTGACGGTGACGAGTGTTCTGGTGCCGCTGGTGTCCGGGTCCGCGGTGGTAGTGAGTGAGGCCGGTGGCGCTGAGGGACTGGCGGATCTGCTTCGCGAGCCTGGTGGTTTCGGCCTGGTCAAGGCCGTTCCCGCCCATCTGCCCCTCCTGACGGAGATGCTGGATGACGCTCAGATCGCCTCTTCGGCTCGTACGTGGGTGGTCGGTGGTGAAGCCCTGCCGGGCGGTGTGGTTCGGGACTGGCTGTCACGGGCTCCGGGGTCGGTGGTCGTGAATGAGTACGGGCCGACCGAGACGGTGGTCGGGTGCTGTGTCTTTGAGATCTCGGCCGGTCAGGTGGTGGGGGAGTCGGTGCCCATCGGGCGGCCGATCGCCAACACGCGTCTGTATGTGCTGGATGAGTTCCTGCAGCCGGTCGCTCCGGGTGTTGCGGGTGAGTTGTATGTCGCGGGTGTTCAGCTGGCGCGTGGTTATGTGAGGCGTCCGGGTCTGACGGCCGAGCGTTTCGCGGCGAACCCGTTCGAGCCGGGCGGGCGGATGTATCGCACGGGGGATGTGGCCCGCTGGACCACCGACGGGCTTCTCGAATACCTGGGCCGTGCGGATGAGCAGGTCAAGGTCCGTGGCTACCGGATCGAGCCGGGTGAGGTCCAAGCCGTCGTGGCGGCGCACCCGCAGGTCGCCCAGGTGGCCGTGGTGGCCCGTGAGGACGTCCCGGGGGACACCCGCCTCGTCGCCTACATCGTCCCCACCGACCTCGACGACACCGACGAAGGACTACCGCGCGCGGTGCGGGAATCGGCGGCACAGCGGCTGCCGGAGTACATGGTTCCGTCGGCGGTGGTGGTGCTTGAAGCCCTGCCGCTGACCGCCAACGGGAAGCTCGACCGCAAGGCCCTGCCGGCCCCGGAATACGCCGAGGCGGCAAGTTTCGGGCGGGGCCCCGAGAGCCACGAGGAAGAGGTCCTGTGTGAGGCCTTCGCCCAGGTCCTTGGCGTTCCGGAGGTGGGGGTCCACGACGACTTCTTCGCTCTCGGAGGCCACTCACTGCTCGCGGTCCGCCTGGTCAACCGCATCAGGACGGTGCTCGGCGCCGAGTTGGAGATCGCGGCGCTGTTCGACGCGCCGACGGTGGCGGGCCTCGCCGGGCAGCTCGGGAACGTGAAGTCAACCAGGCCGGCGTTGCGGCCGATGCGTAACCAGGAGGAGTCCTGATGATTCCGTTGTCATTCGCGCAGCGACGGCTGTGGTTCATCAGCCGCTTGGAGGGACCGAGTTCGACGTACAACGTTCCCGTCGTGCTGCGGCTGCCGGGCGACGTGGAGCGCGACGCGCTCGGCGCGGCCCTGAGGGACGTGATCGGGCGGCACGAAGTCCTGCGTACCGTCTTCGAGGTCGCGGACGGCGAGCCGTACCAGCGGATCCTCGGGCTCGACGACATCGACTGGGAGCTGGCGGTCGTCGAGGTCGCCCCGGCGGAGCTCGATGGAGCGGTCGACGAGGCCGGGCGATACGCGTTCGACCTCGCCGCCGAGATCCCCATCAGGGCATGTCTGCTCGATGCGGGTCACGAAGAGCTTGTCCTCGTCGTGGTCATGCACCACATCGCGAGCGACGGCTGGTCGGAGGGCCCGCTGACCCGGGACCTCACCACCGCCTACGAGGCGCGCGTACGAGGCAAGGCCCCTGAATGGGAGCCACTGCCCGTCCAGTACGCCGACTACACGCTCTGGCAGCGCCGACTGCTCGGCGATGTGAACGACCCGGACAGCATGATGTCGCGCCAGATCACCTACTGGCGCGAGACGCTGGCCGGCGCACCGGAGGAGCTGGAGCTCCCCACCGACCGGCCCCGGCCGCCGGTGGCCTCGCACCGCGGACATGTCGTCCCGCTGAGCGTCCCCGCCGAGGTGCACGCCCGCCTGGCGGCGGTGGCGCGCGCCGAGGGCGTGACCCCCTTCATGGTCCTCCAGGCCGCTCTCGCCGCCCTGTTGTCCCGGCTCGGAGCGGGCATCGACATCCCCGTCGGCACGTCCGTGGCGGGACGTACGGACGAGGCCCTGGACGACCTGGTCGGCTTCTTCGTCAACACGCTGGTGATGCGTACCGACCTGACCGGCGACCCCACCTTCCGCGAACTGCTCGCCCAGGTGCGTCGTACGGGCCTGGCGGCGTTCAAGCACCAGGAGGTGCCGTTCGAGAAGCTCGTCGAGGAGCTGGCCCCGGCCCGCTCCCTGGCCCGGCACCCGCTCTTCCAGGTCATGCTGACCGTTCAGAACAACCAGCGGACCGTCGTCGACTCCCCCGAGGCCCCGGCCGAGGGCCGGGAGGTCGGCTCCCGGGACGCCAAGTTCGACCTCGACGTCTCCGTCCGTGAACTCTTCGACGCGTCGGGTGCCCCCGCCGGCCTGCGCGGTTCGGTGACGGCGGCCGCCGACCTGTTCGACGTGGCGTCCGTCGAGCGCCTCGTCGCACGCTTCACCCGGGTACTCGACCAGGCGACCGTCGACCCCGGCCGCGCGCTCAGCTCGATAGGGGTCCTCGACGAGGTCGAACGCCACCGGGTGTTGATCGAGTGGAACGACACCGCGACGGATCAGCAACTCGGTCCGGTCCGGGCGCTGTTCGAGCAGTGGGCTGACCGCATTCCTGATGCTGCGGCACTCGTCGCCGAGGGCAAGGAGGTCCCCTACGGGGAGTTGGAGGCGCGGGCGAACCGGATCGCGCATTACCTGATCGGCCAGGGGGTCGGTGCGGAGTCGGTGGTGGGTCTGTGCCTGCCGCGTGGCACCGACATGATCGCGGCGATCCTGGGTGTGTGGAAGGCGGGCGCGGCCTATCTGCCGATCGATCCAGTGCAGCCGACGGACCGGATCGCGTTCATGCTGCGTGACAGCCGGGCGGCACTCGTCCTCACCACCGCAGACCTCTTCGACGAGCTGCCGGCGGGCCGTTCGCGTCTGGTGGCGATCGATGACACGTTTGTGGAGATGCAGCTTGCGGCGGCTTCAACGGAGCGGCCTGGCCGGGGTGTTGACGGGCGTTCGCTCGCGTATGTGATCTATACGTCGGGTTCGACCGGTCAGCCCAAGGGTGTGGCTGTGACGCACGGCGGAGTCGCGAACTATGTGGCCTCTGTTCCCGGACGGGTCGGCTTCGGTGGCCAGGGTGCGCGGTTCGCGCTGCTCCAGGCGCAGGCGACGGACCTGGGCAACACGGTGGTCTTCGCCAGCCTCGCGTCCGGCGGTGAGCTGCACATCCTGGACGAGGGTGCGGTCACCGACCCGCAGGCGGTGTCCGCGTACCTGGCCGAGCACCGGATCGACCACTTCAAGGCTGTCCCTTCCCATCTGGCCGCGCTGTCCGCGGCCGGTGGCGTGGAAGGCGTGCTGCCGAGGAAGTCCCTCGTGCTGGGTGGTGAGGCCGCCTCCCCGGCCTGGTTGCGGGAGCTGCTCGCCGCTGCCGGTGAGCGCGGGGTGCACAACCATTACGGGCCGACCGAGACGACGATCGGTGTCGCGACTACTCGTCTGACCGTCGACATGGTTGCCGGGGAGAGGGTTCCGGTCGGCAGCCCGGTGGCCAACACCCGCTTTTACTTGCTCGACGCGTACCTGCAGCCGGTCCCGGTCGGGGTGGTCGCGGATCTGTATGTTTCCGGTGCGCAGCTGGCGCGCGGTTACGTCGGGCGCGAGAGCCTGACGGCCGAGCGGTTCACGGCGAACCCCTTCGAGCCGGGCGGGCGGATGTACCGGACCGGTGACCGGGCCAAGTGGACGGCGGACGGCCAGGTGGTGTTCCTGGGCCGTGCCGACGACCAGGTCAAGATCCGTGGCTTCCGCATCGAGCCCGGCGAGGTCCAGGGTGTCCTGACCGGCCACCCGCTGGTCGACCAGGCCGCCGTGGTCGCCCGCGAGGACACCCCAGGGGACAGGCGCCTGGTCGCGTACGTCGTCCCGGCGGACGCCGACGCGGTCGACACCGAACTCCCACGGAACGTCATCCAGTTCGCCGCCCAGCGGCTGCCCGGCCACATGGTGCCGTCGGCGGTCGTGGTCCTGCCCGGGCTGCCGCTGACCAGCAACGGCAAGCTGGACCGCAAGGCCCTGCCCGCCCCCGAGTACGCGGCCGGTAGCGGCCGTGGCCCCTCCGACGCCCGCGAGGAGATCCTGTGCGCGGCCTTCGCCGAGGTGCTGGGTCTCGACGGGGTCGGCGTGGACGACGACTTCTTCCGGCTCGGCGGCCACTCGCTCCTCGCGATCCGCCTCGTCGAGACCCTGCGGGGTCACGGCGTCACGGTGTCCGTGCGAGCGCTGTTCCAGACGCCGACCCCGGCCGGTCTCGCCGCCTCGGCGGGCGCCGAACAGGTGGCCGTCCCGGCGAACCTGATCCCGGCCGCCGCGACCTCCCTCACCCCCGAGATGCTGCCGCTTGTCGACCTCACGGCTGCCGAGATCGCGGCGGTCGTCGCCACCGTCGACGGTGGCGCGTCCAACATCGCGGACGTCTACCCGCTGGCCCCCCTCCAGGAAGGCCTGCTCTTCCACCACCTCCTCGCCGACGGTGGCGACGATGCGTACGTCCTGCCGACGGTCGTCGAGTTCGACGCCCGCGAGCGGCTCGACGCCTTCCTCGGCGCCCTGCAGAACGTCCTTGACCGTCATGACATCTTCCGTACGTCCATCGTGTGGGAGGGGCTGCGCGAGCCGGTTCAGGTGGTGTGGCGCCACGCCACCCTTCCCGTCACCGACATCACACTCGAAGGCGCCCACACGAACGCGATCGCAGACCTGGTCGCGGCCGGCGGCTCGACCATGGACCTTGGCGAGGCACCGCTGATCCGGGTCCACACAGCCCGCGTCCCAGGGAGCAACCAGTGGCTGGCACTGGTGCGGGTCCACCACATGGTGCGCGACCACACAGCACTCGAAGTGCTCATGGCGGAGGTGCGGGCCTTCCTGGACGGACGGGGCGCAGAGCTGCCGGAGCCGCTGCCGTTCCGTGCCTTCGTCGCCCAAGTGCGCGGCGGAACCCACCGGTCGGAGCATGAGCGCTACTTCGCCGACCTCCTCGGTGACGTCACCGAGCCGACCGCCGCCTTCGGCGTCACGGACGTACGCGGTGACGGCGCGGACCCGGTGCGCCAAGTCGTCGCCTTCGAGCCCGAGTTGACCGTACGGCTCCGGCAGGTCTCCCGCCGCCTGGGCGCGAGCCCGGCAACCCTGCTGCACCTGGCCTGGGCCCGGGTCCTGGCCGCGGTCAGCGGGCGCGAGGACGTCGTCTTCGGCACTGTCCTGTTCGGCCGCATGAACGCCGGCACGGGCTCCGACCGGGTGCCGGGTCCCTTCCTCAACACGCTTCCCGTCCGTGTCCGCACGGACCGGTTCGGAGTCCTTGCGGCGGTTGCCGCGATGCGCGGTCAGCTGGCAGAACTCCTGGAACACGAGCACGCACCGCTATCGGTGGCGCAGCAGGTCAGCGGGATGCCCGGCAGTGCACCGCTCTTCACGGCACTGTTCAACTACCGCCACAACGGCGGGGGAGGCAAGACCGATCCCACAGATGCGCGCCCCGAACGCCTCGACGGCATCAGGACCGTCTTCTCCCACGAGCGCACGAACTACCCGCTGCTCGTATCCGTGGACGACAACGGTGACGGCCTCTGGGTCGCCGTGGACGCGGTGGCGCCGATCGACCCGCGCATGGTGGGCGAGTTCGTGCGCACGGCCGCGCTGAATCTGGTCTCCGCGCTCGAATCGGCCCTGGACGGCGACCATGACGATGACGTGCCGCTCAGCTCGGTCCAGGTCCTGGACGAGGCGGGGCTGCGCCAGGTGCTCACCGAGTGGAACGACTCGGCAGCCGCGCTTCCGGGCGACGCCACGGTGGCGGGGCTGTTCGAGGCGCAGGTGGCGCGGGTGCCTGAGGCGGTGGCTGTTGTCTCGGGTGGTGTGGAGGTTTCGTACGGGGAGCTGGACCGCCGCGCGAATCGGCTGGCTCGCTATTTGGTTGCTCAGGGTGTGGGTGCGGAGTCGTTGGTGGGTGTGTGTTTGGAGCGTGGTGTCGATGTGGTGGTGGCGCTGCTGGCGGTGCTGAAAGCCGGGGGCGCGTATCTGCCGATCGATGCGGGGTATCCGGCTGAGCGGGTCGGTTACATGCTTGGTGACGCGGGGCCGGTGGTGGTTCTCGCTTCGACGGACACGGTTGGGGCGGTGCCGTCATCGGATGCGGCGGTCGTGGTCCTGGATGACCTGGATCTGGCCGGTTTTGAGAGCGGTCCGTTGGGTGTGGGGGTTCGGCCGGAGCATCCGGCATATGTGATTTATACGTCGGGTTCGACGGGGCGTCCGAAGGGTGTGGTGGTCGAGCACCGGTCGGTGGCGGCGCTGCTGGGCTGGGCTGCCGCGGAGTTCGGCGGTGAGAATTTCCGGCGGGTTCTGGCGTCGACGTCCTTCAACTTCGATGTGTCGGTCTTCGAGTTGTTCGGCCCGTTGGTGTCGGGCGGCAGTGTCGAGGTCGTGGGTGATCTCCTGGCTCTGGCCGATGCGGACACGTCCATCGGTGATGTGAGTCTGGTGAGTGGTGTGCCGTCGGCGTTCGCGCAGATGGTGGCTTCGGGTGAGATTCAGGCTCGTCCCCGGACGGTGGTCCTGGCCGGTGAGGCTCTGACGGCGGATGCGGTGGCTGGTATTCGTACGGCGATTCCGGGTGCGCGGGTCGCGAACATTTACGGTCCGACCGAGGCCACGGTGTATTCCACGGCCTGGTTCGCGGACGCGCAGGTAGACGGAATCGTCCCGATCGGCCGCCCTATTTCCAACGCCCGCGTCTATGTCCTGGACGGGACTCTTTCTCCGGTGCCGGCGGGTGTTGCTGGTGAGTTGTATATCGCGGGTGCTGGTCTGGCCCGTGGTTATCTGGGTCGTCCGGAGCTGACGGGTGAGCGTTTCGTCGCCGACCCGTTCTCGACCGCTGGTGGTCGTTTGTATCGCACGGGTGATGTGGTGCGCTGGTCGCAGGACGGTCAGGTCGAATACCTGGGCCGTGTGGACGAGCAGGTGAAGGTCCGTGGTTTCCGGATCGAGCTGGGCGAGGTCCAGTCGGTGCTGGCCGGGCATCCCCTGGTGGCCCAGGCCGTCGTGGTCGCCCGTGAGGATGTGCCGGGGGACAAGCGCCTGGTCTCCTACGTCGTACCGGCCGAGGACGGGCTTGCCGAGGAGCTGCCGCGCATCCTGACCGCCCTGGCCAGTGATCGGCTGCCGTCGTACATGGTCCCGTCGGCGGTCGTGGTCCTGGACGTGCTGCCGCTGAACGTGAACGGCAAGCTGGACCGCAACGCCTTGCCCGCTCCGGAGTACGCGACCGGAACCAGTGCGCGGGGTCCTGTCACGCTCCAGGAGGAACTGCTGTGCGGGGTCTTCGCGCAGGTCCTTGGCCTGGACAGCATCGGCGTGGATGACGACTTCTTCGCGCTGGGCGGTCACTCCCTCCTCGCGGTGCGTCTGATCAGCCGGGTCCGTACCGTCCTGGGTGTCGAGGTCCCGCTGCGGGCCCTGTTCGAAACTCCCACGGTCGCCGGTCTCGCCGCCGGCCTGGCCGGCGCCGGTCAGGCCCGGCTCGCCCTGACGGCCGGTGAACGCCCGGAACGCATCCCCCTCTCCTTCGCCCAACAACGCCTCTGGTTCATCAGCCAGTTGGAGGGCCCGAGCTCGACGTACAACATCCCGTTCGCCCTGCGGCTGTTCGGCGAGGTCCACAGGCAGGCCCTCAATGCGGCCCTGCGGGACGTCATCGGCCGTCACGAGGTCCTGCGCACCGTATTCCCGACGACCGAGGGCGGCGAGCCGTACCAGCACGTCATCGAGATCGCCGACCTCGATTGGCAGTTGGAGTACGCCGACGTCTCGTCCGGCGAGCTGGATGACGCCATGGCGACGGCCGTGGCCCACGCGTTCGACCTCACCTCCGAGGTGCCGATCCAGGCCACTCTCTTCGAGGCCGATGCCGACGAGCAGGTCCTCGTGATCGTGATGCACCACATCGCGGGCGACGGCTGGTCCACGGCCCCACTGGCACGGGACCTGTCCACGGCCTACGCGGCACGAAGCAAGGGCCGGGCTCCCGAGTGGGAGCCGCTGCCGGTCCAGTACGCCGACTACGCGCTCTGGCAGCGCGAACTGCTCGGCGACGAGACCGACCCCGACAGCCTCACCGCCCGTCAACTGTCCCACTGGCGAGACGCCTTGGCAGGCGCTCCAGAGGAGCTGGAGCTGCCATTCGACCGGTCCCGCCCCGCTGTCGCCTCGCATGTTGGCCATCGAATCCCCTTGGTCGTGCCGGCGACGGTACATGCCCGACTGGTGGAGGTGGCGCGCGTCGAAGGTGTGACCACGTTCATGGTCCTTCAGGCCGCTCTGGCCACGCTTCTCTCAAAGCTTGGCGCGGGCACGGACATCCCGATCGGTTCGGCGAACGCGGGCCGTACGGACGAGGCACTGGACGACCTGGTCGGCTTCTTCATCAACACACTGGTCGTACGCACCGACCTTTCCGGTGACCCTGAGTTCCGCGAGGTCCTCGGTCGAGTGAGAGAGGCGAGCCTGGCGGCTCTGGCGCATCAGGAGGTGCCGTTCGAGCGGCTGGTGGAGGAGTTGGCGCCTTCGCGGTCGATGGCCCGGCACCCGTTGTTCCAGGTCCAGTTGGACCTCCAGAACAACGCCGAAGCCGTCCTCGACCTGCCGGGTGCGCGGACCGGGAACGTCGCGGTCGCGAAGACGACGGCGAAGTTCGACCTGGAGGTCCGGGTCTCCGAGGCATTCGACGAGCAGGGCGCCCCGGCCGGGGTGTGGGGCTCGGTGGTCGCAGCGGCCGACCTCTTCGACCGGGAGACGGTCGAGGGGCTGGGCGAGCGTCTGGTCCGGGTGATCGGGTCGCTGGTCGCCGACCCCCTTACCCGCTTGAGCACGGTGGACGTGCTGGGGGAGGTGGAGCGGTGTCGGGTGCTGGAGGAGTGGAACGACACGGCTGCTGACCTGGGCGCTGCGCTGGTGCCGGAGTTGTTTGCCGGGCAGGTGGCGCGGGTGCCGGGGGCGGTGGCTGTTGTCGGGGAGGGTGTGTCGGTTTCGTTCGCGGAGTTGGATGCGCGGGCGAATCGGTTGGCCCGCTATCTGGCTGGTCAGGGTGTCGGTGTCGAGTCGTTGGTGGGGTTGTGTCTGCCGCGTGGGATCGAGGCGGTGGTGGCGGTCCTGGCGGTGTGGAAGGCGGGGGCGGCTTATGTGCCGATCGATCCGGGGTATCCGGCTGAGCGGATCGGTTTCATGCTGGCCGACAGTGGCGTGGCTTTGACGTTGACGACCGAGGAGGTCCTGGACGATCTCCCGGCCGGGCGGAACCGGTTCGTGGCGTTGGACAGCACGCTGGTGGAGATGCAGCTGGCGGCGGCTTCTGGCGAGGCGCCCGAGGTGACGGTTGAGCCGCAGGCGCTCGCGTATGTCATCTACACCTCGGGTTCGACCGGCCGGCCGAAGGGGGTGGGCGTCACCCATGGCGGTCTGGCGAACTATGTGATGTGGGCCGCGGACACGTATCGCATGCAGGACACGGCCGGTGGCGCTCCGTTGCATTCGTCCCTTGCGTTCGATCTGACGGTGACGAGTGTTCTGGTGCCGCTGGTGTCCGGCAGCGCGGTCGTGGTCAGTGAGGCCGGCGGCGCTGAAGGGCTGGCCGAACTACTCAAAAGCCCTGGAGACTTCGGTCTGGTCAAGGCAGTCCCCGCCCACCTGCCCCTCCTGACGGAGATGCTCGACGACGCTCAGATCGCCTCTTCGGCTCGTACGTGGGTGGTCGGTGGTGAGGCCCTGCCGGGCGGTGTGGTTCGGGACTGGTTGTCGCGGGCTCCGGGGTCGGTGGTCGTGAATGAGTACGGGCCGACCGAGACGGTGGTCGGGTGCTGTGTCTTTGAGATTTCGGCCGGTCAGGTGGTGGGGGAGTCGGTGCCGATCGGGCGGCCGATCGCCAACACGCGTCTGTATGTGCTGGATGAGTTCCTGCAGCCGGTCGCTCCGGGTGTTGCGGGTGAGTTGTATGTCGCGGGTGTTCAGCTGGCGCGTGGTTATGTGAGGCGTCCTGGCCTGACGGCCGAGCGTTTCGCGGCGAACCCGTTCGAGCCGGGCGGGCGGATGTATCGCACGGGGGATGTGGCCCGCTGGACCACCGACGGGATTCTCGAATACCTGGGCCGTGCGGATGAGCAGGTCAAGGTCCGTGGCTACCGGATCGAACCCGGCGAGGTCCAAGCCGTCGTGGCGGCGCACCCGCAGGTCGCCCAGGTGGCCGTGGTGGCCCGTGAGGACGTCCCGGGGGACACCCGCCTCGTCGCCTACATCGTCCCCACCGACCTCGACGACACCGAGCCTGAACTGCCTACTCAGATAATGCAGTTCGCGGCGACGCGACTGCCGGAGCACATGGTTCCGTCGGCGGTCGTCGTCCTCGATACGCTCCCGCTGACCGCCAACGGCAAGCTCGACCGCAAGGCCCTGCCGGCCCCCGAGCAGACCCACAGCAAGGGGCGTGGCCCGACCAACCGCCAGGAGGAGATCCTCTGCGCGGCCTTCGCCGAACTCCTGGGTCTGCCCGAAGTCGGCGTGGACGACGACTTCTTCGCACTCGGCGGCCACTCGCTGCTCGCCGTCCGCCTGACCAGCCGGATCCGGGCCGAACTCGGTGTCGAGGTCCCGCTTCGGGTGCTCCTTGCTGCCTCGACCGTGGCAGCACTCGCACGACAACTTGCCCACCAGAAGACAGCAAGGCCGGCGTTGCGGCCGATGCGTAACCAGGAGGAGTCCTGATGATTCCGTTGTCATTCGCGCAGCGCCGGTTGTGGTTCCTCAGCCAGTCCGAGGGCCCGAGCTCCACTTACAACATCCCGGTCGTACTGCGTCTTTCAAGCGAGACGGATGGTGCCGCGCTCGACGCTGCCCTGCGCGACGTGATCGGCCGCCACGAGGTGCTGCGCACGATCTACCCGGTCGCGGACGGCGAGCCGTACCAGTGCATCCTGCCGACGGCCGGCCTTCAGTGGACGTTGGCAGCGGCCGAGGTCGCCCCGGCCGACCTCGACGGCGCGATCGCGGACGTCCTCGGACACGCCTTCGACCTCTCGACCGAGATACCGATCCGCGCGTCGCTGTTCTCCACGGGCGGCGACGAGCAGGTGCTCGTCCTGGTGACGCATCACATCGCGAGCGACGGCTGGTCGAAGCGTCCGCTGGCCCGCGACCTTTCGACGGCCTACGCGGCACGCAGCGAGGGCAAGGCCCCCGAATGGGAGCCACTGCCCGTCCAGTACGCCGACTACACGCTCTGGCAGCGCCAGATGCTCGGTGACGAGTCGGACCCCGAGAGCGTGATGTGCACGCAGATGGCCTACTGGCGGGAGGTGCTGGCCGATGTTCCGGAGGAGCTGGAGCTTCCCGCGGACCGGCCTCGGCCTGCCGTTGCCTCCCACCGCGGGCACAAGGTGGCGCTGGCCGTGTCCGCCGACGTGCACACGCGTCTCGCCGAGTTGGCCAAGGCCGAGGGCGTGACCCCTTTCATGGTCCTCCAGGCCGCCCTCGCGGCGGTGCTCTCGCGTCTCGGCGCGGGAACCGACATCCCCATCGGCACGACCGTCGCCGGACGTACGGACGTCGCTCTCGACGACCTCGTCGGCTTCTTCATCAACTCCCTCGTCCTGCGTACGGACGTGTCGGGTGACCCGACCTTCACCGAGCTGCTCTCGCGCGTGAGGCAGGCCGACTGGGCGGCGTTCGAGCACCAGGAGGTGCCGTTCGAGAAGCTCGTGGAGGAGCTGGCGCCGGCGCGTTCGCTGGCGCGGCATCCGCTGTTCCAGGTCATGCTGAAGGTGCAGAACACCGGCGAGGCCGTCCTCGACCTGCCCGGCACCAGCGACCGGAACACCTCGGCGCCGACAGCCAGGAGGACCGTCACGCCCAACGGTCCGGCGACCAGCGAGTCCGCGGCCAAGTTCGACCTGGACGCGTCGGTGTCGGAGGTCTTCGACGAGGCCGGCGCTCCGGCGGGCCTGCGCGGTTCGGTCGTCGCTTCCGCGGACCTCTTCGACGTCGAGACGGCCGAGCGCATCGTGGCCCGCTGGGAGCGGGCGATCGAGCTGCTGGTCCTGGACCCGCAGTCCCGGCTGAGCGCGGTCGAGGTTCTGGACGAGGGGGAGCGGCGGCTCCTGGCGGAGTGGAACGAGACCGCTGTCCCGGTGGTGGCGGGTTCGCTGCCGGAGCTGTTCGCGGTGCAGGTGGCTCGTCGGCCGGATGCGGTCGCCGTGGTCGCGGGTGAGGTGTCGCTCTCGTATGCGGAGCTGGACGCGCGGGCGAACCGTCTGGCCCGTCATCTTCAGGCGCAGGGTGTGGGTCCTGAGTCGTTGGTGGGGGTGTGTCTGGAGCGGGGGGCGGATCTGGTCGTCGCGTTGCTTGCGGTGCTCAAGTCCGGTGGCGCGTATGTGCCGGTGGACCCGGAGTACCCGCTGGAGCGGATCGCGTACATGATCGGCGACGCCGAGCCCGCGGTGGTGCTCGCCTCTGCCGGGACGGCTGATGTGCTCCCCGTGGCGGACGTGGCCGTGGTCCTGCTGGATGACGTGGAGACGGTTTCGGCGTTGGCGGTGTTGGACGGTGGTCCGCTGGGTGTGGTGGTGCGGTCTGAGTCTCCGGCGTATGTGATTTATACGTCGGGTTCGACGGGTCGGCCGAAGGGTGTGGTGGTCACTCATCGGGGTGCGGTGAGCTTGTGTGAGGGTCATGGCCGGTGGGTGTTCGCGGCGGATGGTGAGGTGTTGCGGGTCGCGTTGACGACCTCGGTGTCGTTCGACGCGTCGTGGAATCAGCTGGCGGCTGTGTTCACGGGTCATGAGCTGCATGTGGTGGACGGGGAGACGTGGCTGGACGCGGGGCGTCTGGTGGCGTGGATGCGTGCGTCGCGGATCGATTTCGCGGAGGTCACTCCTTCTTATCTTCAGATTCTGGTGGAGGAGGGTCTGTTCGGGGGTTCTGGGGGTCCGTCGCGTATTGGTGTGGGTGGTGAGGCGGTCCCGGCCGGTCTGTGGGAGCGGCTGCGGTCGTTGGAGGGTGTGGAGGGTTTCAACTTCTACGGTCCGACCGAGGCGACTGTTGACACCGCGATCGCCCGGCTTTCCTCGTCGTCTGATGTCGTGGTGGGCCGGCCTGTGCCCAACGCACGTGTCTATGTGCTGGACGAGGCGTTGCGGCCTGTGCCGGTTGGTGTGGCGGGTGAGTTGTATGTGTCGGGTGCGGGTGTGGCGCGTGGGTATGTCAACCGTCCGGCGCTGACCGCTGAGCGGTTCGTCGCCTCGCCGTTCTCCGCCTGTGGTGAGCGGATGTACCGCTCGGGTGACCGGGTGAAGTGGACGGCGGACGGCCAGCTGGTCTTTCTGGGCCGTGCGGATGATCAGGTGAAGGTGCGTGGGTTCCGTGTCGAGCTGGGTGAGGTCCAGGCGGCGGTGGCCGCGCATCCGCAGGTCGCGCAGGCCGCCGTGGTCGTGCGGGAGGACATTCCTGGTGACCGTCGTCTTGTCGCGTATGTGGTCACTACCGGTGAACTGGCCTGTCCGGTTGCCGGGTTCGTGGCCGGGAGTCTGCCTGAGTACATGGTGCCGTCGGCTGTCGTTGTCCTTGATGCTCTGCCGTTGACTGCCAACGGCAAGCTGGACCGCAAGGCGTTGCCCGTCCCCGGGTTCGAGGCGGCGGCGGGGGTGCGGGGTCCGTCCAACGCACGTGAGGAGATCGTGTGTGCGGCCTTCGCCGAGGTTTTGGGGGTGGAGAGCGTTGGTGTGGATGATGATTTCTTCGAGCTGGGGGGGCAGTCGCTTCTTGCCATCCGGCTTGTCGCTCTTCTTCACAAGCGCGGGGTTTCTGTCTCCGTGCGGACGTTTTTCCAGGCGCCGACGCCGGCTGGTCTCGCGGCTTCGGTGGACGCTGTCCGGGTCGAGGTGCCGGCGAATCTGATTCCGGTGGGTGCCACGGCCATCACGCCGGAGATGCTGCCTCTGGTCGATCTGACCGGTGATGAGATCGCGACCGTCGTCGCCACTGTCGACGGTGGCGCGTCCAATGTCGCGGACGTCTACCCGTTGGCCCCTCTTCAGGAAGGCCTGCTCTTCCACCACCTCCTCGCCGACGGCGGCGACGACGCGTACGTCATGCCGACTGTGCTCGAGTTCGACGCCCGCGACCGCCTGGACGCCTTCACGGACGCGCTCCAGCAGGTCGTTGATCGCCACGACATCTACCGCACGTCCATCGTGTGGGAGGGCCTGCGCGAGCCGGTCCAAGTGGTGTGGCGCGACGTCACCCTGCCCGTCACCGACGTCACCCTCGACCCCGAGGGCGGCGACCCGGTGGAGCAGCTCCTCGCGGCCGGCGGCCTGCGCATGGACCTTGGCGAGGCCCCGCTGATCCGGCTGCACGCCGCGCGGGTCCCCGGCACCGGCCGCTGGCTGGCCCTGCTTCGGGCACACCACGTGGTGCGCGACCACACCGCCCTGGAGATCGTTTTCAACGAAGTGCAGGCGATCCTCGCGGGCCGTGGACGGGAGCTTACGCAGCCGCTGCCGTTCCGCACCTTCGTCGCCCAGACGCGCGGCGCCGTCGAACGCTCCGAGCACGAGCGCTACTTCGCCGACCTGCTCGGCGACGTCACCGAGCCCACCGCGCCGTTCGGGGTCGCGGACGTGCGCGGCGACGGCGCCGGAGCCGTACGCGAAGTGGTTCCGTTCGACACGGAGTTGACCGTACGGCTCCGGGAGGTCTCCCGGCGTCTGGGCGCCAGCCCGGCGACAGTCATGCACGTCGCGTGGTCCCGGGTCCTCGCGGCGGTCAGCGGGCGTGAGGACGTGGTCTTCGGCACCATTCTCTTCGGCCGCATGAACGCGGGCGAGGGCGCCGACCAGGTCCCCGGCCCGTACATGAACACCCTGCCCGTCCGCGTTCGCACGGACTCCTCCGGGGTCCGCGCCGCCGTGTCCGAGATGCGCGGTCAGCTGGCGCAGCTCCTGGAACACGAGCACGCCCCGCTCGTGGTGGCCCAGCGTGCCAGCGGCGTCGTCGGTGACACCCCGCTGTTCACCGCCCTGTTCAACTTCCGACACAACCCGGGCCGCAGTGCCGAGGAGCGCGCGGACACGCGGCGCCACGAGGGTATGGACGGGATGCGGGCCGTCTTCACCCGGGAGCGCACCAACTTCCCACTGATGGTCTCGGTCAACGACAATGGTGACCTGTTCACGTTGGCCGTGGACGCGGTGGCGCCGATCGACCCGCGCATGGTGGGCGAGTTCGTGCGCACGGCGGCGCTGAACCTGGTCTCCGCGCTCGAATCGGCCCTGGACGGCGACCATGACGATGACGTGCCGCTCAGCTCGGTCCAGGTCCTGGACGAGGCGGGGCTGCGCCAGGTGTTGACCGAGTGGAACGACTCGGCAGCCGCGCTTCCGGGCGACGCCACGGTGGCGGGGCTGTTCGAGGCGCAGGCTGCCCGCACTCCGGATGCGGTGGCTGTGGGTTCCGGGGGCGTTGAGATTTCCTATGCCGAACTGGACCGCCGATCCAGTCAGTTGGCTCGCTATTTGGTCGCTCAGGGTGTGGGCCCGGAGTCGTTGGTGGGTGTGTGTCTGGAGCGTGGTGTCGATGTGGTGGTGGCGCTGCTGGCGGTGCTGAAGTCGGGTGGTGCCTATTTGCCGATCGATGCGGGGTATCCGGCTGAGCGGGTCGGTTACATGCTTGCGGATGCCGGGCCGGTGGTGGTTCTCGCTTCGACGGACACGGTTGGGGCGGTGCCGTCGTCGGATGCCAAGGTAGTGGTCCTGGATGACCTGGATCTGGCCGGTTTTGAGAGCGGTCCGTTGGGTGTGGGGGTTCGGCCGGAGCATCCGGCGTATGTGATTTATACGTCGGGTTCGACGGGGCGTCCGAAGGGTGTGGTGGTCGAGCACCGGTCGGTGGCGGCGCTGCTGGGCTGGGCCGCTGCGGAGTTCGGCGGTGCGGACTTCTCCCGTGTGCTGGTCTCCACCTCTTTCAACTTCGATGTGTCGGTCTTCGAGTTGTTCGGCCCGTTGGTGTCGGGTGGCAGTGTCGAGGTCGTGGGTGATCTCCTGGCTCTGGCCGATGCGGACGCGTCCATCGGTGATGTGAGTCTGGTGAGTGGTGTGCCGTCGGCGTTCGCGCAGATGGTGGCTTCGGGTGAGATTCAGGCTCGTCCCCGGATGGTGGTCCTGGCCGGTGAGGCTCTGACGGCGGATGCGGTGGCTGGTATTCGTACGGCGATTCCGGGGGCTCGGGTCGCGAACATTTACGGTCCGACCGAGGCCACGGTGTATTCCACGGCCTGGTTCGCGGACGCGCAGGTAGACGGAATCGTCCCGATCGGCCGTCCTATTTCCAACGCCCGCGTTTATGTCCTGGACGGGACTCTTTCTCCGGTGCCGGCGGGTGTTGCTGGTGAGTTGTATATCGCGGGTGCTGGTCTGGCCCGTGGTTATCTGGGCCGTCCGGAGCTGACGGGTGAGCGTTTCGTCGCCGACCCGTTCTCGACCGCTGGTGGTCGTTTGTATCGCACGGGTGATGTGGTGCGCTGGTCGCAGGACGGTCAGGTCGAATACCTCGGGCGTGCGGACGAGCAGGTGAAGGTCCGTGGTTTCCGGATCGAGCTGGGCGAGGTCCAGTCGGTGCTGGCCGGGCATCCCCTGGTGGCCCAGGCCGTCGTGGTCGCCCGTGAGGACATGCCGGGGGACAAGCGCCTGGTTGCCTACGTCGTCCCGGTCAACGGTGTGTCGGCTGGTGAACTGCCGTACCAGGTGCACGAGTTCGTGAGTGATCGGCTGCCGTCGTACATGGTCCCGTCGGCGGTCGTGGTCCTGGACGCGCTGCCGCTGAACGTGAACGGCAAGCTGGACCGCAAGGCCCTGCCCGCCCCCGAGTACGCGGCCGGTAGCGGCCGTGGCCCCTCCGACGCCCGCGAGGAGATCCTGTGCGCGGCCTTCGCCGAGGTGCTGGGTCTCGACGGGGTCGGCGTGGACGACGACTTCTTCCGGCTCGGTGGCCACTCCCTCCTCGCGATCCGCCTGGTCGCCCTCCTCCGTACGCGCGGTGTCTCCGTCTCGATCAGAGCGCTCTTCGACGCGCCGACCCCGGCCGGTCTCGCCGCCTCGGCGGGCGCCGAACAGGTGATTGTCCCGGCGAACCTGATCCCGGCCGCCGCGACCTCCCTCACTCCCGAGATGCTGCCGCTTGTCGACCTCACGGCTGCCGAGACCGCGGCGGTCGTCGCCACCGTCGACGGTGGCGCGTCCAACATCGCGGACGTCTACCCGCTGGCCCCCCTCCAGGAAGGCCTGCTCTTCCACCACCTCCTCGCCGACGGTGGCGAGGACACGTACGTCATGCCGACGGTCGTCGAGTTCGACGCCCGCGAGCGGCTCGACGCCTTCACCCAGGCGCTCCAGAGCGTCGTCGACCGCCACGACATCTACCGCACGTCCATCGTGTGGGACGGCCTGCGCGAGCCGGTCCAGGTGGTGCGGCGGCAGGTGACACTGCCCGTCGAGTTCGTCACCCTGGACGCCGAGGGCGGCGACCCGGTGGAGCAGCTCCTCGAGGCCGGCGGCGGGTCGATGGACCTGGGCCGGGCCCCGCTGATCCGGGTCCACGCGGCCCGCGTCCCCGGCGGGGAAGAGTGGCTGGCGCTGGTGCGGATCCATCACATGGTGCAGGACCACACCGCCTTGGAGGTCATGCTCGCCGAGGTCAACGCGTTCCTCACCGGACGCGACGGCACCCTCGCGGAGCCGCTGCCCTTCCGGAACTTCGTCGCGCAGGCCCGCGCCGGAGTGACCACCGGTGAGCACGAGCGGTACTTCGCCGAGCTGCTCGGCGACGTCACCGAGCCCACGGCCCCCTTCGGAATCGTCGACGTCCACGGCGACGGCACGGCCACGACCCGCGCACGAATCGTCTTCGCCGACGAGTTGCACACGCGCCTGCTCGACGTCTCCCGCCGCCTGGGCGCGAGCCCGGCGACCCTGCTGCACCTGGCCTGGGCCCGGGTCCTGGCCGCGGTCAGCGGGCGCGAGGACGTCGTCTTCGGCACTGTCCTGTTCGGCCGCATGAACGCCGGCACGGGCTCCGACCGGGTGCCGGGTCCCTTCCTCAACACGCTTCCCGTCCGCGTGCGGACCGACGCGCTCGGTGTCCTCACCGCCGTGTCGGCGATGCGCGGTCAGCTGGCAGAACTCCTGGAACACGAGCACGCGCCGCTGACGGTGGCGCAGCAGGCCAGCGGGGTGACGGGTGACGCGCCCCTGTTCACCGCGCTGTTCAACTACCGCCACAACGGCGGCGGCGCTACGACCGAGGCGCCCCAGGTCCGAGACGAGCGGCTGGACGGGATCCGGAGGGTCTACTTCGAGGAGCGCACCAACTACCCGCTCATGGTCTCTGTCGACGACAACAGCGACCGGATCTCGCTGGCCGTCCACGCAGTCGCGCCGATCGACCCCGAGACGGTGGGCATCTTCCTGCGCACGGCCGCGCAGAACTTGGTCACCGCCCTCGAATCCGCCCTGGCGGACGGCTTGGACGTGCCGCTGAGCACGGTTCAGGTCTTGGACGAGACCGAGCGTCGGCGGGTGTTGACCGAGTGGAACGACTCGGCGGCCGCGCTTCCGGCCGATGCCACGGTGGCGGGGCTGTTCGAGGCGCAGGTGGCCCGCACTCCGGATGCGGTGGCTGTGGGTTCCGGGGGCGTTGAGATCTCCTATGCCGAACTGGACCGCCGATCCAGTCAGTTGGCTCGCTATTTGGTTGCTCAGGGTGTGGGTGCGGAGTCGTTGGTGGGTGTGTGTTTGGAGCGTGGTGTCGATGTGGTGGTGGCGCTGCTGGCGGTGCTGAAAGCCGGGGGCGCGTATCTGCCGATCGATGCGGGGTATCCGGCTGAGCGGGTCGGTTACATGCTTGGTGACGCGGGGCCGGTGGTGGTTCTCGCTTCGACGGACACGGTTGGGGCGGTGCCGTCGTCGGATGCGGCGGTCGTGGTCCTGGATGACCTGGATCTGGCCGGTTTTGAGAGCGGTCCGTTGGGTGTGGGGGTTCGGCCGGAGCATCCGGCGTATGTGATTTATACGTCGGGTTCGACGGGGCGTCCGAAGGGTGTGGTGGTCGAGCACCGGTCGGTGGCGGCGCTGCTGGGCTGGGCTGCCGCGGAGTTCGGCGGTGAGAATTTCCGGCGGGTTCTGGCGTCGACGTCCTTCAACTTCGATGTGTCGGTCTTCGAGTTGTTCGGCCCGTTGGTGTCGGGTGGCAGTGTCGAGGTCGTGGGTGATCTCCTGGCTCTGGCCGATGCGGACGCGTCCATCGGTGATGTGAGTCTGGTGAGTGGTGTGCCGTCGGCGTTCGCGCAAGTGGTGGCTTCGGGTGAGATTCAGGCTCGTCCCCGGATGGTGGTCCTGGCCGGTGAGGCTCTGACGGCGGATGCGGTGGCTGGTATTCGTACGGCGATTCCGGGTGCGCGGGTCGCGAACATTTACGGTCCGACCGAGGCCACGGTGTATTCCACGGCCTGGTTCGCGGACGCGCAGGTAGACGGAATCGTCCCGATCGGCCGCCCTATTTCCAACGCCCGTGTCTATGTCCTGGACGGGACTCTTTCTCCGGTGCCGGCGGGTGTTGCTGGTGAGTTGTATATCGCGGGTGCTGGTCTGGCCCGTGGTTATCTGGGTCGTCCGGAGCTGACGGGTGAGCGTTTCGTCGCCGACCCGTTCTCGACCGCTGGTGGTCGTTTGTATCGCACGGGTGATGTGGTGCGCTGGTCGCAGGACGGTCAGGTCGAATACCTGGGCCGTGTGGACGAGCAGGTGAAGGTCCGTGGTTTCCGGATCGAGCTGGGCGAGGTCCAGTCGGCGGTCGCAGCGCACCCGGAGGTCACGCAGGCGGTTGTCATCGCCCGTGAGGATGTGCCGGGGGACAAGCGCCTGGTCGCCTACGTCGTCCCGGTCGACGGTGCACCGGATGGTGAACTGCCGTACGAGGTGCACGAGTTCGTGAGTGATCGGCTGCCGTCGTACATGGTCCCGTCGGCGGTCGTGGTCCTGGACGCGCTGCCGCTGAACGTGAACGGCAAGCTGGACCGCAACGCCTTGCCCGCTCCGGAGTACGCGACCGGAACCAGTGCGCGGGGTCCTGTCACGCTCCAGGAGGAACTGCTGTGCGGGGTCTTCGCGCAGGTCCTTGGCCTGGACAGCATCGGCGTGGATGACGACTTCTTCGCGCTGGGCGGTCACTCCCTCCTCGCGGTGCGTCTGATCAGCCGGGTCCGTACCGTCCTGGGCGTCGAGGTCCCGCTGCGGGCCCTGTTCGAAACTCCCACGGTCGCCGGTCTCGCCGCCGGCCTGGCCGGCGCCGGTCAGGCCCGGCTCGCCCTGACGGCCGGCGAACGCCCGGAACGCATCCCCCTCTCCTTCGCCCAACAACGCCTCTGGTTCATCAGCCAGTTGGAAGGCGCCAACGCCACCTACAACAGCCCGATCGCCCTGCGGCTGTCCGGGGAGGTCGACAGGGAGGCTCTCAATGCGGCCCTGCGAGACGTCATCGGGCGGCATGAGGTCCTGCGGACCGTTTTCGGGGTCGCGGACGGCGAGCCGTACCAGAGCGTCCGCGAACTCGACGAGCTCGACTGGGAACTGAACTTCGCCCTGGTCGACGCGGCCGAGCTGGAGGAAGCGGTCACCGGGGCCGCGCGGTACGCCTTTGACCTCTCCGTCGAGGTGCCGATCCGGGCCACCCTTTTCGAGACCCCCGAGGGCGAGCGTGTCCTTGTCGTCCTCGTCCACCACATCGCCAGTGACGGCTGGTCGCGGGCGCCCCTGGCCCGGGACTTCTCCGCGGCCTACGCGGCTCGTGTCGAGGGCCGGGCTCCCGCGTGGGAGCCGCTGCCGGTCCAGTACGCCGACTACGCGCTCTGGCAGCGCGAGCTGCTCGGCGACGAGACCGACCCCCACAGCGTCATCGCCCAGCAACTCGCTTACTGGAAGCAGGCGTTGGAGGGGGCGCCGGAGGAGCTGGAACTGCCCATCGACCGGTCCCGCCCGGCCGTTGCCTCGCACCTGGGGCACAGCGTCGCGCTCGACGTTCCCGCCGAAGTGCACGCACGCCTCGCGGGGCTGGCGCGGGCCGAGGGCGTGACCATGTTCATGGTTCTCCAGGCCGCCCTGGCCATCCTGCTCTCGAAGCTGGGTGCGGGCACCGACGTCCCGATCGGCTCGGCGCATGCGGGCCGAGGCGACGAGGCGCTGGACGATCTGGTCGGCTGCTTCGTCAACACGCAGGTGCTGCGGGCGGACCTCTCGGGTGACCCGGCCTTCACCGAACTGCTCGCCAGGGTGCGGGAAGCGGGTCTGTCCGGCTTCGCCCACCAGGACGTGCCGTTCGAGCGGCTCGTCGAGGAGCTGGCCCCGACTCGCTCCATGGCTCGCCACCCGCTCTTCCAGGTCGTCCTGACGAAGCAGAACACCGTGAGCGCCGGTCTCGACGCGCTGGCGACGCCCGTCGTGTGGACCGGGGGCATGTCCACCGGCACCCGGGCGGCGAAGTTCGACCTCGACGTGATGGTCGGGGAGACGTACGACGCCGAGGGGGCCCCGGCGGGCCTGCGCGGCTCGGTCACGGTCGCCGCCGACCTGTTCGACCCGGAGTGGGCCGAGCGGATGGCCCGGTCCTGGGTGCGCGTGCTCGACCTGCTCGGTGACAACCCGCAGACCCGCCTCAGCGGCGTCCCTGCGCTCGACGAGGTGGAGCGCCACCGGGTGCTGATCGGCTGGAACGACACGGCCACCCACGATGAGGCGGCCGTCGTGCACGAACTGTTCGAACGGCAGGTGACCCGCGCCCCCGAGGCCACCGCGCTCATCAGCGAAGGCACGAAGACTTCCTACGGGGAGTTGGATGCGCGGGCGAACCGGATCGCGCATTACCTGATCGGCCAGGGAATCGGCCCCGAGACCGTGGTGGGTCTGTGCCTGCCGCGCGGCACCGACATGATCGCGGCGATCCTGGGTGTGTGGAAGGCGGGCGCGGCTTATCTGCCGATCGATCCTGTGCAGCCGACGGACCGGATCGCGTTCATGCTGCGTGACAGTCGTGCGGCGTTGGCGCTGACGACGGAGGAGATCCTGGACGAGCTGCCGGCGGGCCGTTCGCGTCTGGTGGCGATCGATGACACGTTTGTCGAGATGCAGCTTGCGGCGGCTTCAACGGAGCGGCCTGGCAGGGGTGTTGACGGGCGGTCGCTCGCGTATGTGATCTATACGTCGGGTTCGACCGGTCAGCCCAAGGGTGTGGCCGTGACGCACGGCGGAGTCGCGAACTATGTGGCCTCTGTTCCCGGACGGGTCGGTTTCGGTGGCCAGGGTGCGCGGTTCGCGCTGCTCCAGGCGCAGGCGACGGACCTGGGCAACACGGTGGTCTTCACCAGCCTCGCGTCCGGCGGTGAGCTGCACATCCTGGACGAGGGTGCCGTCACGGACCCTGCCGCGGTGTCCGCGTACCTGGCCGAGCACCGGATCGACCACTTCAAGGCTGTCCCTTCCCATCTGGCCGCGCTGTCCACGGCCGGTGGCGTGGAAGGCGTCCTGCCGAGGAAGTCCCTCGTGCTGGGTGGTGAGGCCGCCTCCCCGGCCTGGTTGCGGGAGCTGCTCGCCGCTGCCGGTGAGCGCGAGGTGCACAACCATTACGGGCCGACCGAGACCACGATCGGTGTCGCCACCACACGGCTCACCATCGAGCGTGTTTCCGGGCACGTCGCCCCAGTGGGGTCCCCGATAGCCAACACCCGCTTCTACGTCCTGGACGCCTCTCTGCGGCCGGTGGCGCCCGGTGTCGCCGGGGAACTGTACGTCGCGGGTGCGGGGCTGGCGCGCGGATATGTGCGCCGGGCCGGCCTGACGGCCGAGCGGTTCGTGGCCAGCCCCTTCGAGCCGGGCGGGCGGATGTACCGGACCGGTGACCGGGCCAGGTGGACGGCGGACGGCCAGGTGGTGTTCCTGGGCCGAGCCGACGACCAGGTCAAGATCCGTGGCTTCCGCATCGAGCCCGGCGAGGTCCAGGGTGTCCTGACCGGCCACCCGCTGGTCGACCAGGCCGCCGTGATCGCCCGCGAAGACACCCCTGGCGACCGGCGACTCGTGGCCTACGTCGTTGCCGACGACCTGGAGCCGCAGGAGAAGGCCCAACTGGGGCCGGCCCTACGAGAATTCGCGGGGCAGCGGCTGCCGGAGCACATGGTGCCGTCGGCGGTCGTCGTCCTGGACGCGCTGCCGCTGACCGGCAACGGCAAGCTGGACCGCAAGGCCCTGCCCGCGCCGGACTACTCGTCGGCACTGGCCTCCGGCGGGCGCCGGGCGGTCACGTTGCAGGAGGAGATCCTGTGTCTGGCCTTCGCCGAGGTCCTCGGTCTTGCCGAGGTCGGCGTCGATGACGACTTCTTCGAGCTGGGCGGTCACTCGCTCCTGGCGGTGCGCCTGGTCAGCCGGATCCGCTCCGTCCTCGGCGTCGAGATCGAGATACGGGCGCTCTTCGAGTCCCCGACCGTCGCGGGTCTGGTGGAGCGGCTGGCGGGTGCCCGTGCGGCACGGATCGCGTTGACGGCCATGGAACGGCCCGAGCGGCTCCCGCTCTCCTACGGACAGCGGCGGCTCTGGATCATCAACCAGATGGACGGGCCGAGCCCCACCTACAACATCCCGGTGGCCGCCCGGCTCGCCGGAGCGGTGGACGTCGACGCGATGGGAGCGGCCCTCCGCGACCTGCTCGCGCGCCACGAGGTGCTGCGCACTGTCTTCGGCGTCGCCGACGGCGAGCCGTACCAGCGGATCCTCGACAGCGACACGCTGGACTGGGAGCTGACGGTCGCCGATGTCGAGCCGGAAGGCCTGGCCGAGGCGGTCGCCGGGGCGAAGGCGTACACCTTCGACCTCGCCGCCGAACCCCCCGTCCGCGCCTGGCTGTTCAGGGCCGGACCCGAAGAGCACGTACTGGTCGTCGTGGTCCACCACATCGCCGGCGACGGCTGGTCGTGGGCGCCGCTCGCCCGCGATGTTTCCACCGCCTACGAGGCCCGCAGAGCGGGCCGCGCGCCGCAGTGGGAGCCGCTGCCGGTCCAGTACGCGGACTACGCGCTGTGGCAGCGCGAGGTGCTCGGCGACAGCCAGGATCCCGAGAGCCTGCTCTCCCAGCAGGTCGCCTACTGGCGCGGGACGCTGGCGGGGGTGCCCGAGGAGCTGGGACTGCCGTTCGACCGGACGCGTCCGGCGATCGCTTCGCACCGGGGCCACCGGGTGCCGCTGGACGTCCCCGCGGACGTCCACGCCAGGCTGGCGCAGGTGGCGCGAGCCGAGGGCGTGACGATGTTCATGGTGCTGCACGGCGCTCTGTCCGTCCTGCTCTCCCGCATCGGCGCGGGCACCGACATCCCGATCGGCTCCGCGATCGCGGGCCGCACGGACGAGGCCCTCGACGACCTGATCGGCTACTTCGTCAACACGTTCGTCCTCCGTACCGACCTCGCCGGGGACCCGACGTTCAGGGAGGTCCTCGAACGCGTACGGGAAGCGGGACTCGGCGCGTTCGCCCACCCGGACGTGCCCTTCGAGCGGCTGGTCGAGGAGCTGGCCCCGGCCCGTTCGATGGCCCGCCACCCGCTGTTCCAGGTCATGCTGCTCCTGCAGAACAACGAGCAGGCCGTGCTCGACCTGGAGGGCGTGGACGCACGGCGAGGGGCCCCCGCGGCCCGGTCCGCCGGGGCCCCCGCCGAGGCGGTCGTGAAGTTCGACCTGGACGTCAGCGTCACCGAGCTGTACGACGCCGAGGGCGCCCCGGCCGGCATGCGCGGCTCGCTCGTCGCCGCGGCCGACCTGTTCGACCCGGAGTCGGTCGAGCGGATCGCCGAGCGGCTGAGCCGGGTACTCGCGGCGCTCGCCGCCGACCCGGGGGTCCGCCTCGGCGAGGTGGACGTCCTCGGCGAGGGCGAGCGGACGCGGATGCTCACCGAATGGAACGCGACCGAGGCCGAGGTGCCGGACGCGACGGTCGTCGAGCTGTTCGAGGCGCAGGCCGCCCGCACGCCCGACGCGGTCGCCCTCGTCCACGGCGGCATGGAGCTGACCTACGCCGAGCTGGACGCCCGGGCCAACCGGCTCGCGCGCCACCTCGCCGGCCGGGGCATCGGTCCGGAGACGGTCGTCGCTGCGGTCTTCGAACGCACGGTGGACCTGGTGGTCGCCCTGCTCGGCGTGATCAAGTCGGGTGCGGCGTACTTGCCGATCGACCCGGCCTATCCCGCCGACCGGATCGCCTACGTCATCGCCGACTCCGGCGCGGTGAGCGTGCTCACCAGCGAGGAGCTGGACGCCCGCCCGGCGGAGGCCGGGCAGCGCCCGCAGGCTCCCGTGATCCTGCTGGACAGCGCGGAGGTCACCGAGGTGCTCGCGGGCCTCGCGGACGGGCCGCTGACCGACGGCGAGCGCACGGCGGCGCTGCGGCCGGAGCACCCGATGTGGGTCATCTACACCTCGGGATCCACCGGGCGTCCCAAGGGAGTCATCGTCGAGCACCGCGCGATCGTGAACTTCCTGAGCGCGATGCAGGACCGGTTCGCGCTCGGCGCGGACGACCGGCTCATGGCGGTCAGCACCCACGGCTGCGACATGGCGGGCTTCGAGTTCTACCTGCCGTTCCTCAACGGGGCGTCCATGGTGCTCGCCTCGCAGGAGCAGGTGCTCGACCCGTGGGCGCTGCGCTCCCTGATCCGTACCACCGGTGCCAATATCGTCCACGCGACGCCGAGCCTGTGGCGCGGCCTGATCGCCGACGCCGACGACCCGGTCGACTGGACGGGGGTGCGCGCCATGATCGGCGCGGAGGCGCTGCCGAGTGACCTGGCCCGCACGCTCCTCGCCAGGACGCCCACGCTGACCAACCTGTACGGTCCGACCGAGACCACCGTCTGGTCGACCGCCGCGGAGTTGGCGGGGGAGGGTGCCGACGCGATGTCGATCGGCGGTCCGATCGGCAACACACAGGTGTACGTGCTCGACGAGGCCCTCGCCCCGGTTCCGCCGGGCGTGGCGGGTGAGCTGTACATCGGTGGCAAGAGCGTCGCCCGCGGCTACCTGGGGCGCCCGGACCTCACGGCAGGCCGCTTCGTGGCCGGCCCGTTCGGGGAGCCGGGGGCGCGGATGTACCGCACCGGTGACGTGGTGCGGTGGACCGCCGACGGGGACCTCCACTACGTGGGGCGCTCCGACGACCAGGTCAAGATCCGGGGCTTCCGGGTCGAACTGGGGGAGATCGAGGCCGCGTTGGCGTCGCACCCCTCGGTCGGCCAGGCCGTCGCCCTGGTCCGCGAGGACACCCCGGGCGACCAGCGCCTGGTGGTGTACGTGGTGCCGAACCGGGCGGCTGCCGAGGGGGAGGAGCCCGAGTCGGCGGCGGACCGGATCGCCCGCGAGGCGCGGGGCCTGGCCCAGGACCGGCTGCCCGGCTACATGGTGCCTTCGGCGGTGGTCGCCATCGACCGGCTGCCGCTGATGCCGAACGGCAAGTTGGACCGCAAGGCGCTTCCCGTCCCGCAGGGCGGCGTGGTGGACGAGGCGGCCAACTGGGCGGTGACCTCGTTCGAGGATCACATGTGCGAGGCGTTCGCGCAGGTGCTCGGCCGCCCCGACGTGGGCGTCGACGACGACTTCTTCGCGCTCGGCGGCCACTCGCTGCTCGCGGTGAGGCTGGTGGAGGCGCTGCGGGAGCGGGGCGTGACGATCGCCGTGCGTGACCTGTTCGCTGCTCCGAGCGTCGGCGAGCTGATGAAGCGGATGAGCCTGTCATCGATCCGCGACGCGCTCGGGGTGCTGCTGCCGATCCGGGAGCAGGGCAGCGAGCCGCCGTTCTTCTTCATCCACCCCGCGGGCGGCCTGAGCTGGTGCTACATGCCGATGGCACGGCATGTACCGGCGGAGATCCCGCTGTACGGTCTGCAGTCCCGTGGCCTGGACGGCACCTCCGAATTCGCCTCCTCCGTACCGGAGATGGCTAGGGACTACATCGAGCGGATCCGCTCGGTGCAGGCCAGCGGCCCCTACCGGCTGCTCGGCTGGTCCTACGGAGGGGCGGTTGCCCACGAGATGGCCGTCCAGTTGCAGGCGGCGGGTGACGAGGTCTCGGCGCTGGTCATCCTCGACCAGTACCCGTGGCAGCGTCGGGACGGCGGTGCCGTCGACCACGCCGACGAGAGCGAGGTCGACCTGGACGCCAAGGTCGACCGACTCATCGAGGTCGTACGCCGGGAGGCGGGAGGCGCCCTCGGGTCGGCCACCGAGGAGGAGTACCGGACGTTCGCCAGGATCCTGCAGAACCACCGCACGATCCGGGCCGGCCACGTGCACGGGCGCTTCGACGGAGACGCCCTGCTGGTCGTGGCCGAGCAGAGCAAGCCGGAGGGCATGGCCACCGAGGAGCTCTGGAAGCCCTACATCACGGGCGAGATCACGCAGACCGGTGTCCCGTGCACCCACTACGAGATGGCCGATCCCGAGACGCTGGCCGACGTGTGGACCGCGGTGGCCGCCTGGCTGGCCGAGCGGTAGCACGACCTGAGCGGGTGCCGGCCGGTGCCACCACCGTCCGGCGCCCGCGGAACGCGCGGTCTCCCTCCGCGCAGGCAAGGCAAGGCACGACATGGCACGACGACGGGGCGACCGCTCGGTTCGGCCCCTGGGCGCTTCAGCGCGCGCCCCCCCATTCATTCCTGATTCATTCCTGGCGACAGAAAGCGTATTCCTCATGTCCATCGTGACGCCCTCCTCGGCCGCTTCCGCCTCCGACCCCCGAGCAGGGGGCAGCGCCGGTCCCACCACGTCGCTGAGGGGCGCTGCCCCGCAGACCGAGGCGCCGGCTGCCGAAGCCGTCGTCCAAGCGCCGTCCGCGGCGTCCGTCGCGGCCACCTCGCTTCCGATCACCAACCCGGGCGTCGACGTCATCGCCGTCGCCGAGATCCGGCGCAAGGCGATGCTCGACGCCCTCGACCCGGGCCCGCGCCCCGACTCGGCCGCCAAGCCGAGTCGGCGCGGATTCCTCTCCCGCATCAAGGCGTTCTACGCGCAGGAGCTCACCCACGACACCCGGAATCCGGAGAACAACGGCTGAACGGACGGGTCTTGCGCCGACCCGATCGGTGAAGTCTCCCGACAAGGGGCTTCCCCGACTTCCCTGGGCGACAGAAAGGGCGGACCCCCATGCCCATGGCGAAAACCGCAGCGATTCCGAAGGCCTTCGAGCCGCATTCCACGCCGGCCGTCTGCCTCATCGGGGGCGGCCCCGAGCGCATCACCCACAGGACGCGAAACCCGCATGCGGACCCGCACCCCCGCCCGTACCCATGCGGTGCCCCGGCTCCACCCACCCGGGGGCGTTCCCGCCCCGCATGCCGCCCCCGCCTCTGCACGGAGGCCGGTACCGGCGCCCTACGCCACCGCAATGCGTCCGCACCGGCTGTCCTCCAGGCCGCCGCGCCGCCTTCCGATCGGACGGAAAGGGCTCTTTCACCCACAAGCGAGGAGTGTTCTCCATGGCCCTCATAGGCGGCCCGAATCTCACCTCTGGAAACAATGTCGACAAAGGCAGGATGAGCCGCCAGAAGATCAAGCCGGGCACGCTGCGGCGCATACTCCCGTACGCAGTTCGCTACCGGAAGCAACTGGCGGTCCTGGTCCTGGCGAGCATCGCCTGCGGTGCGATCACCGCTGCCAGCCCGCTGATGCTGAAGTTCATGATCGACGACGGCATCGTGCCGAAGAAGTTCGAGATCGTCGTGATGCTGGCCTTCGGCATCGTACTGCTGGCCCTGCTGGAGTCGTTCGTCCTCTACATCGAGGCCCGGTGTTCGGGCAGGATCGGCGAGGGACTGGTCTACGACCTGCGGACCGAGGTCTTCGAGCACGTACAGAGACAACCGCTCGCCTTCTTCTCCAGGGTGCAGACGGGAGCGCTCGTCAGCAGGCTCAACACGGACATCGCCGGAACCCGGCAGGCGATCACCTCACTGCTGACCCAGGCGGTCTCGGCGCTCCTGACCCTGGCCATCGTCATCAGCACGATGATCTACCTGTCGTGGGAGATCACCCTCGTCGCCCTGGCGATGGTGCCTCTGTTCCTCTTCCCGGCCCGCATCATCGGCCGCAAGCTCCAGCGGCTGACCCGGGAGCGGATGAACCTCGACGGCGAGATGGGCTCGATGATGAGCGAGCGCTTCAACATCTCCGGAGCGGAGCTTGCCAAGCTGTACGGCCGGCCGGCCTCGGAGGCGGCGCTCTTCGAGGAGAAGGCGGGCCGCGTCCGTGACATCACCGCGCTGAACGTGGTGTACGGCCGGATGTTCTTCATCGTGATCACGGTCCTCACCTCGATGACGACGGCGATCGTTTACGGCTTCGGCGGGAACCTGGTGATCAGCGGAACGCTCCAGATCGGCACGCTCGTCGCGATGGTGACGCTGCTGTTCCGGATGTACGGGCCGATCAACCAGCTCTCGGGACTGCAGATCCAGGTACTCACGGTGCTCGTCAGCTTCGACCGGATCTTCGAGATCCTCGACCTGAAGCCGCTGGTCGCCGAGAAGCCCGGCGCGCATACGCTCGTCTCCATCGACGAGAGCGGGGGCGGGGGAGTCCGGGCCCGTGGTGGTCTGGACGTGGAGTTCGACCACGTCTCGTTCCGCTACCCGACCGCCGAGGAGGTCTCGCTGGCCTCCCTGGAACCGATGGCGCTGCGCGAGAAGGACCGGGGTGACAACGCCTGGATCCTCAAGGAGCTGAGCTTCACCGCTCCGTCCGGGCAGCTGACGGCCCTGGTCGGCCCCTCCGGCGCCGGAAAGACCACGATCACCCAGCTCGTGCCCCGGCTGTACGAGGCGACCTCCGGCACCGTCCGGATCGGTGGCCACGACGTGCGGGACGTGACGCTGCAGTCCCTGAGCGACACGGTCGGTGTGGTCAGCCAGGAGACGCACATGTTCCACGACACGATCCGCGCCAATCTGCTCTACGCGCGCCCCGAGGCGACCGAAAAGGAGTTGATCGAGGCATGCAGGGCGGCGCTGATCTGGGACGCGATCTCGGCCCTGCCGAACGGTCTGGACACCGTCGTCGGTGACCGCGGCCACCGGCTCTCCGGTGGTGAGAAGCAGCGGATCGCCCTGGGCAGGCTGCTGCTCAAGTCGCCTCCGATCGTGGTCCTCGACGAGGCCACCGCCCATCTGGACTCGGAGTCGGAGGCCGCCATCCAGCGGGCCCTCAAGGGCGCGCTGGCGGGCCGTACGTCTCTCGTGATCGCTCACCGCCTCTCGACCGTTCGGGACGCCGACCAGATCCTGGTCGTCGACGCGGGCCGCATCCGTGAACGCGGTACGCACGAGCAGTTGTTGGCACAGGGGGGACAGTACGCGTCGCTCTACCACACACAGTTCAAGGAAGACGATACGGAAACCGGTGTGCAGCGCTCGGCCTGACACCGCGCCCAACCAATTCCGTGGTGTTTCCACAGCGGCATCGGGCGCCGCGAACGAGCAATGTGGCCGGCCCATTTACACGGCAATGAGCCTTTCGGCAAGAAGGATCCGGGGGTGTTCAACTGACGCGTGGTCGCGGTTGAACACCCTCACCCACCAGGTGTGGCCCGTATGCCGGAGCCGTTGCGGCGCACAGCCCGTCGGGTGTTGTCGCAGCGATGAGAAGCGAGTCATAGTGGATCGCCGCGGGCCCGTGGCGCTCCGCGAGATGGGAATTGTGGATCGCGTACGTGTGGAATTGCCGCACCCGGCCCACTGGTGTGGTCACCGACGTGATCAGAGTTGTTCGCCTGAGAAAGGACAGTGTGGTGACGAATCCGTTCGACGACCCCAATGCCAGCTACCTGGTCCTCGTCAACGACGAGGGGCAGCACTCCCTCTGGCCCATCTTCGTCGATGTGCCCGAGGGTTGGAGTTCCGTGTACGGCGCGGCGGGCCGAGAGGACTGCCTCGCCTATATCGAGAAGTCCTGGACCGACATGCGGCCCAAGAGCCTGATCGAGGCCATGGCCGGAAAGTAGTCCGGCATCACGGCATACACGCCTCGGCCCGAAGTACGGCGACCACCGTATTTCGGGCCGAGGCGTTGTGGTGCCGCGGGGCTCAGCTCGCCACGGCTCTGTGGGCGAGGTCTGCCGGGCCCGCGAGCACGGCGGCGACCAGGGCCGGCTCGACGTTCCCGCCCGAGAGCAGGACGCCGATGTCGGTGCCCCGGCCCGGTCCGGACGCGTACTCGAGCGCGCCGGCCAGCGCGGTCGCGGCCGCCGGTTCGACGAGCAGCCGGGCCACCAGCAGCGCGGCCCGCATGCCGTCGGCGATCGCCTCCTCGGAGATGGTCAGCACCTGCTCGGCGACCAGGGCGGCGAGGGCGAAGGGGAGCGCGCCGATGCGGTCGGGGCGCAGCCCGTCGGCGATGGTGGGCCCGACGCCCACCGTCACCGGCCCGGCGCCCAGCGCCGCGGTGAAGGCGGGCACGGCCTCCGGCTCCGCGCCGACGACGGCCGCCCCGTGGCCGGACGCGGCCAGGCAGGCGCCCGCGAGTGCGCTGCCCCCGCCGACGGGGACGACGACGGTGTCCAGGCGCACGCCCTGCGCGGCGGCCTGCTTCAGCAGTTCGGCCGTGGCGGTTCCCTGGCCGGCGACGACGTGCGGGTTCTCGTAGGGGTCGACGACGTCGTAGCCGTGCAGCTCCCGGAACTCCTCGACGGCGGCGACGCGCTCGGCGAGCGTTGTCCCGGCGAACACCACCCGCGCGCCGGCCTCCCGGATGCGCCCGACCTTGGCGGGGGGCGCGTCGGACGGCAGCACGATCAGGGTGGGCAGCGCGTGCGCGCGGGCCGCGAGGGCCACCGCGATCGCGTGGTTGCCGGTGCTCTGGGCGACGACACCCCGACTGCCGGCGGCGGCCAGCTCCTCGACGGCGAGCAGCGCGCCGCGGACCTTGAAGGACCCACCGCGCTGGAGGTTCTCGGCCTTCAGCCACAGCCGCGCGCCGCATTGGGCGTCCAGCTGGTCGGATCGGATGACGGGCGTGCGCAGAATCCGTGGGGCCAGGCGTAGTTCGGCACGGTCGACGTCGGCGCGGGAGAGCCCCGGCAGAGTGGTGCCGACGGTGAGACCGCTCCTGTGATCGGACATGGGTGTCCCCTCGTGAATATGTCACCGGGTCATTGCGGAATGGCCACCGGGCAGCGCAGTGTGTCGGCCGGGCTGCGCGAGAGCGCCGTACAGCGGCGGATACGTCCGCCGTCCGCGCCGGTGAATAGCGGGCCAGGTGCCCGCCCCGGGCCGTCAAAGTACTGCGTTCATTCCGGAACGCGCACGTGTCCATATTCGACGGAAGCCCAAAGGCACAGAATGCGTTCGCCGTGCGCCGGCGCGGCGGGGGCCTCGGACAGGCCCGGGCCGGAACGGGTCCGCTTCGGGTGACCGACCCTCCTGGCCCGGGTTGATCAGTGGCCGCCGCCGTCGGGCGTCAGCCACGCATGCGCCGACGTCTGGCCAGGATCCGTAGCAGGTGCAGAGCGGGCGATATGTGACAGAAGTGACGCGAAGCCGCGTCAGGCCGCGATCGGGTCATTCCGGGGAGGAAGGGAGGTAGCCCTCCTGCACGGCGTGGACGCCGGCCTGGAAGCGGCTGCGCGCGTTGAGGTGCGTGAGCAGGCCCGTGGCGATACGCCGTGCCGTACGGGGGGAGACGCCCAGCTTCTTCGCGATGGACTCGTCCGTGGCGCCCTGGGCCAGCAGATGCAGGGCCGTGACCTGCTGCGGGGTCAGTTCGCCCGGCTGTTGCGCGGGCGCGGAGCCCAGCGGCTGGGCGGAGCGCCACTCGCTCTCGAACAGGGCGCAGAGGGAGGAGATCAGGCCGGGTGAACTGATGGCGACCGCGCCCACTTCGGTGTTGTCGCTGTCGATGGCGATGATGGCTTCCCGGCGGTCGCGGATGATCATCCGGTTGGGCAATGAAGGCGCTGTTCGGACATGAGCACCGTGGGATGTGAGCCATTCTGCGTGTTCAACACTGGGCGGGTCGCGGCGAATGCTGTCCAGGTATATCGTGCGCATACTGATTCCCCGCTCAAGCAACCGTCTGTTGAGTGGACGCGAGGCCTGCATGTTCGCCGGTGTCTGAGCGCCCCCGGGGGCAAAGGTCAGGAATTCCTTCACTACTTGACTGTTCAGGGCTGCGAGGTAGTCCCGAATGGCATCGACGCCCTCGAGGTATCGGACCGACGCATTGGAATGGGAGGACTGTTCGTGCGCAAACTCGGAGATGAGCCGGGCGGCCGCCGCGCGACTCGCTTCGACGCGTTGCTGCTGTGCGGCCAGCTCGGCCTGCTGGCGTGCGAGGAGGATCTCCATGCCGAGGTGGGGGTCGACCGCGTGCACCTGGCTGGGGTTGTCCAAGGAAGCCCGCACCAGGGCGAGTTCGCTGAGCCTGTCCAGCGCTCCGCGTAGATCCTCCTCGAGGATGTGCAGCCGGCTGCCCAACTCGGCCAGGGAGCTGCCGGGGTGTGCCAGCATGCCCCGGTAGACAGTCTCTGCGACGGCGTCGAGTCCGAGGTTGATCAGCATCTGGCTTCCATCTCCGTTGGGCACTCCCGTCCTGGCAGACGCAACCGAGCACGCCGAATCCGTGTCCATGCGTTCGAGGGCGTACTTGGCCAGCCTAACCGAGGGGCGAGTTCGAAACATCAGAATTTATCCGGGCGCTTCCATTCCGCTTTCCCGTGGTGCGCTCGGCCGTTCGGTTCCCGCTCTGTCGCAAACCGGAGACCCGCACGGCCAGGGACCGAAATGTGTCCTCGATCCATCTGGTACACCCGATTCGGCAGTGCCAGCACCGTTCCTGTCTTTTTGTGCCTGATGTTTCACTTCCCCCGGGAAGGTGCTTCCTGTGTATCTCGTCCACCTCCGCCTCCTCCCGCCCCCAGGGGGCGAACGGCTGCCCGTCGCCACGGCGGCTCTGCTGATGCAGGGCCGTGGCGCCGACGCGGACCGCGTCGAGCACGTCAGCGTCCACGCCGAGGCCCAGCCCTGCCCCGTCGTCGGTGTCTACGTGCAGACGTCCACCCTGGAAGAAGCGGAAGCGACCGCTCAACTGGCCTGGGCGCGCGCCGTCGTGACCCATCCGCCCCTCGCGCGGTGGGAGTTGCTGTCCGCCGAGGTGCCGCTGCTCCGCCCCGACATGGACGAATAGCTTCGCCGGCCTCTCTGACTTCCCTGCAAATAGGGCGGAATTAACGCCTCCAAAGGCGACCGCCCTGGACTGAATGTGCCAAGGCCGCTTTGCCCGCCCCTAAGCCTCTTCTGCTCCCCATGGGACGCGGAGAACACTCATGTTCATCGCAGCAAGCCCCCGAGGAGAACAGGGAAACTCATGATTCGTCAGGTCATTCTCAGCAGCGTGGCCGCCTGTGCGCTCCTCCTGGGCGCACAGACCGCCTGGGCCGCCGATGCCACCGCCGCCGATACGCTGAGAGTGCAGCCCGCCGGGACCACCGGCGAGGCCGACGACGGCAACATCGACTCCGGCTGGCAGATCCCCACCCCGGCCGCCGGTGGCGAGCTGGGGGATTCCGGATGGCAGTAGGACACCCGCCCCTCATCGGACGTGCCGACCAGGAAGTGTCTCCATGACTGCCGGACAGCTTGACAGACCGTGCACCCGCAGCAGCTCCGAATACCTGCTCGCGCTGCGGGACAAGAGCCTCAACGACGCAACCGTCGAACTCGCCCACCTCGACGAACTGCACGTCACCCACACCCCCCGCGTGGGCGGCCTGGACACCGAATACACCCGGGCCCTCGCCGAGACCGAATCGGAACTCCCCCCGATCCTCGTGCACCGTCCGACCATGCGGGTCGTCGACGGCGTCCACCGCCTGCGCGCCGCCCAGGTCAACGGACAGATCTTCATCAAGGTCCGCTACTTCGACGGCGACACGACCGATGCAGACCTCCTCGCGGTAGCCCTCAACGTCTCCCACGGCCGCCCGCTGTCCCTGGAGGACCGGACCGCCGCCGCCGAACGCATCTTCGCCTCACACCCCGAATGGTCCGACCGGGCCGTCGCCGCCGTCGCCGGACTGTCCGCCCGTAAAGTCTCCGAGATACGCCACAACGCGGCCGACACGCTCCTGCAGCCCGACCGCCGGATCGGGCTCGACGGCCGCTCCCGGCCCGTCGACTCCACACACGGCAGAAGGCTCGCCGGCGAGCTGGTCAAGCAGAACCCCACCGCCTCACTGCGCACCATCGCCCGCCAGGCAGGCATATCGCCCGCCACCGTCGCGGACGTGCGCAGCCGGGTCATGCGCGGAGAAGACCCCGTACCCTCTCGCCAGCGCGGCCACGCGGCCACCGGGGACTCCCCGCAGCAGCCGGCCTACCGGCCGCCGCAGAACCGCCCGGCCCACACCAGGTCGACAGCCGAACTCGGCTCGATCTTCGACACCCTGCGCCGCGACCCATCGATGAGGCTCAACGAGACGGGCCGTCACATCCTGCGGATGCTGGACGCCGCCGCCTTGGTGGCCCGCGACCGCCAGCGGTACGTCGAGAGTGTCCCCGCCCACTGCAAGACCCAGATGTCCGAGCTCGTCCAAGGCTACGCCGAGATCTGGGAGATGTTCGCGCACGATCTGACGAGCGGGCCCGACGGTACCTGACCGGCCCCTGCCTCGATGCGGCGTGCAGCTTTCCGCCGCCGAGCGCCCAGACCTGAGCGGCTGTTCCCATCCTCTGTCCTCCCCGGGTATCCCTTCGCGCCCGGCCGGTCGAGTCCGTGCTGTCGATGAACAGATGAGGCACACCATGTTGCGCACCGCCGTCGTCGTTGGCGCCGGTCTGATCGGCACGTCCATCGCCCTGTCCCTGTCGGCCAAAGGCGTCACCGTCTACCTGAGCGACAAGGAACCCATGGCGGCGCTGACCGCCGCCGCACTCGGGGCGGGCCGCGCCGAGGAGCCCCCCGGCCCCGTCGACCTGGCGGTCCTCGCCGTCCCGCCCGCGGACATCGCGGCCACCCTCGCCGACGCCCAGAGTCGGGGCCTCGCCCGCGCCTACACCGACGTGGCCAGCGTCAAGGCCCAGGCACTCGACGCGATCGAAGCCGCGGGCTGCGATACCCGCACCTACCTGGGCGGGCACCCCATGGCGGGCGGGGAACGCTCCGGCCCGCTGGCCGCCCGCGCCGACCTCTTCGAGGGACGCGTGTGGGCGCTCGTACCGACCCCGACGACCTCCGCCGAGACCTGGCGGACGGTACGGAGCCTGCTCGACATGTGCGGCGCGACCCCGCTGGTGATGGATCCGCACGGACACGACCGGGCCGTCGCCCTCGTCTCCCACACCCCGCACCTGGTCGCCAGCCTGATGGCGGCCCGCCTGCAACACGCCACCGACGCCGAGGTGGGCCTGTCCGGTCAGGGCGTACGGGATGTCACACGCGTCGCGGGAGGTGACCCGAAGCTCTGGCTGGAGATCCTCTCCGCCAACGCCGGTACCGTCGCCGACATCCTGGCCGAACTGGCCGGCGACCTGGACGACGCCATCGGAGCACTGCGCGCCCTGACCGCCCCCGATGGCGATCCCGTCCGCACCACCGGCGCCACGACACTGACCGGCCTGCTGAGCCGCGGCTGCGCCGGCCACGGCCGACTGCCCCAGAAGCGCGGCGCACCCCAGGGGACCTACGCCACCGTCTCCGTCCTGATCGGCGACCAGCCCGGTGAGCTGGCCCGTCTCTTCACCGACGTGGGCGCGGCGGGGGTCAACATCGAGGACATCTTCATCGACCACGCTCCGGGCCAGATCACCGGCCTGGTGGAGCTCCTGGTCACCACCGACGCCGCCGACCGTCTCAGGAACAGTCTCAGAGTCCCCAGCACCGTCATGGCCCACTGAACGACATCGGCGGGGGCGGCTTGACCAGGATGTGACCGAGGCGTGCGGTATCCGCCCCCCCTCAGGGCCTCTACCGCGCGAGACGTACGTGGATGGTCTTGCCCGGCCCGGGGCCTTGGGTGATGTCCACGCTGCGGGTGAGGCGGCGGATCATGGGCCATCCGAAGCCGCCCGTACCGCCGTTGAGGTCCGGGGTGCGCTCGCGCGGTGGGGCCGGCGCGGGGTCGCTGATGGCGACGTGCACGGTGTCGGCGTCGGCGCGGAGCTCCAGGGTGAAGCGGCCTCCGCCGTGACGCAGTGCGTTGGTGGCGAGTTCCGAGACCACCAGGGCGAGGGTCTCCTCCGCCTTCGCGCTCGGGGCCGGATCGAGGCTCCGGGCGAAGGCGCGGGCCGCGTCGCGGGCGAGCGGGATGCCGCAGGGGCTGTCGGCTGCCAGTAGGACAGGGCGCGTGAGGGAATCGAAGTGTGTCTGCGTCTCGCTCATGCGTCGAACACCCACCTGGTCGGCTGGACCGCTGGGTCTGCCTTGTGCCCGCTGATCTCGACTTCAACCAGGCAGGCGGGTGTCGAGAGCCGGGAGTAGATTACCAGGCCCCCGCACCGAAGGAAAACTATACTGGCGGGAGTAGACATGGTGACTTGTCAGGGCTAGTGTTTCCTCCGTAGCCAAGAAGTCGAAGACATGCAGCAAGCAGTACGAACGGTTGAACGAAAGAGATAAGGAGCAGACGCCATCAGGATCGCCCGGGCGGAAGGAACATCCCGCCCGGGTACCGAAGGCCCCGGTAGGCAGGTGGTCTCCGGTCACGCATCCGCGATCCCCCGCCGCGCTTCGTCTTCCCCCGGGCGAAGGGCAGCGAAAACAAAGGCCGACTGAGAAGAGTCGGCAGGTGGTGTCGGACAGTCGGGGCCCGGGTGCCAGTGCGGCGCCCGGGCCCCTCGGCGCGTGCCATAAGGAGGTTCCGTGGACCCTGCCAGTCCCCGCCCCGTCGACCATCTCGATGACGACGACTACCCGGCGTACACCATGGGCCGGGCCGCCGACATGCTCGGCATCACGCCCGCCTTCCTCCGGGCGCTGGGCGAACACCGCCTGATCACCCCGCTGCGCTCCAAAGGCGGTCACCGCCGCTACTCCCGGTACCAGCTGCGCATCGCCGCCCGGGCCCGGGAACTCGTCGACCAGGGCACCCCCATCGAAGCCGCGTGCCGCATCATCATCCTCGAAGACCAACTCGAAGAGGCCCGCCGCATCAACGAACGGCACCGCGACCACCAGCAGCAGGACAGCTCGGCATGAGGCGCGGCCACCGCCGGTGGCCGGCGATCGGGCGGTGACCGGCTCTGTGCTGCAGACCGTAGGCGCGTCCACCGCGCATCGCCAGGGCGCGGCACTGTCCGGTCGTCGCAAGGCCCGCGCATCGACGCACGCACAAGCACGGGCGACACGCAGCTACCGCGGCCTCGGCAGGCTGCCGCCCGTCATCCTCCTTGCGCCTTGATGTGCTCGACGACCGCGTCGAATTCCTTGGCCGGCGAGAAGTCGATGTACTCGCAGTCCTCGAGAGCCAGGGGGGCGTGGCCGGGCGGCCAGTAAAAGGCCTCGCCCGCTTCATACGTCTCCTCGCCGTCCGGCGTACGCATCTTCAGGCGTCCCTTGAAGAGATAGCCCCAGTGCGGGCACGGGCAGAGGTCACCGGCCAGGCCCTTGAGAGCCGGCCCCATGTCGGTGCCTGCGGGAAACTTCACGAAGGCGACGGACATGTCTCCGCCGACGTCTTGGACACGCAACTCCACCTCGCCGTCCTTGATGGCGACAGGAGTGTCGTTCCGCTTGATCGCTGTCATGGCTCCTCCACGATCACCTAGGGAGGGAATACGGAGGGATCACCCGAAAACACTGGGAAGACTCCCTCCTCTCCAGCCTGGACCCGGAGAGCACGAGGCGCGACGTGGGGTCGTCGCATGCCGAAGCACATATTCACCAGCTGATCCCGGCCGCCACCGGCAGGTGGTCGCTGCCCGTGGCCGGGAGCACCCACGAACTCTCCGGTTCCACGCCGCGGACCAGGATCTGGTCGATCCGCGCCACCGGGAACTTCGCCGGCCAGCTGAAGCCGAAGCCGTCCCCGGCCTCCTCCTGGACCGAGACCAACCGCGAGGTGAGGCCGTCGAGCGCACGGTCGTCCGTGGTGCCGTTCAGGTCGCCGAGCAGCACCACCCGCTCGTTCGCCTCGGCGGCGACCGCCTGCGCGAGCGCCTTGGCGTTGCGGTCCCGGGTCCCCGTCCCGAAGCCGCTCCCGGGAAGCACGCGCACGGACCCCAGGTGGGCCACATACACCGCGAGCGGACCCCGGTCCGTGGCCACCGTGGTGCGCAGGGCCCGGACGTCCGCCAGTACGGCGTCGGCCGGCTTGGTGGCCGCCAGAGGCCCGACGTCCTGCCTGATGTCGACCGGCTCGGTGTCCGACAGCGGCAGCTTGCTCCAGAGCCCGACCGTGCCCAGCACCGTGTGGTGCGGGTACGCCTTCGCCAGGGCCTTCTCGTACAGCGGCTTCGCCTGCGCGGTGATCTCCTCCAGGGCCAGTACGTCCGCCCCGGAGGCGGCCAGGTCGCGGGCGGTGCCGACCGGGTCGGGGTTGTCGGCGCCGACGTTGTGACCGACCACGGTGAGGTCACCGGCCGAGCGGGACTTGTCGCCGAGCAGCCCGCCGAAAAGGCTCAGCCACACCACGGCCGGCAGCAGCAGCGCGACCACCGCCGAGGCGGAGCGGCGCCACAGCCCCCCGGCCAGCAGCACCGGGACGAACAGGCCGAACCACGGCAGGAACGTCTCCGCCAGGCTGCCGAGGCCGCCCCGGTCGGTGATCCGCGCGTGCAGCAGCATGACCAGGCCCAGCGACAGCGCCAGTACCGCGAGCAGCGGTCCGCGCGTCCACGGCCCCGGCCGGAGGCCGGACGCGCACGCGCGGCGTAGGCCCGCGCGCCAGGCACCGGAGCGGGTTTCCCGGCGGTCCGGCTCACGCGGGCCGGTCTCCGCCGTGTCCACCCGCACCATCGTCTGTTCTCGCCCATCGCCGGTCACTGCTGCATCCTCGGGTCCTCGGTGGGGTCGGCATAGATCCGCGGGCAGCCGTGGCCGATCGCCTCGGAGCGCAGTTCGTAGTGCCAGGGTTCGTTCTCGTAGATCTGGCACAGGCCGTAGTCGGCGCCGTGCCGGGACAGCCAAGCCGTCGCCTGCGAGCGCCCGATGTCGACCGCGTCCCCCGACACGTGAGGAGACGTCGCCGCGGTGGCCACCCATCGGGCGGCCTCGTCCTTGGACCCGTACCTGGCCACGGCCTCGCGAAGAAGCCGGTCCTGGTACGCGGGGGAACGCCAGCCGCTGTTGACGGAGAACTCGACCCCGTCGCCCGCGGCGGCCTTCGCCGCCCGGCGCAGAGCCTTGAGCAGCCCCGGATCGAGCTCGGCGACGGCCGGAACCGAGTCGTCGAAGACCGTCGTGCCGTCGGGGACGACACCGTCGGCCTCGTCGGGTGCCCCACGGGGCTCGCCGGGGGACGCATGCGGTGACGCGGCCAGGGAGGCCGAGGTGGACGAGGACTTCGGCAGCTGGTGGCCGAGGGCCGCGGCGATCACCACTGTGATCACCGCCGCGGCGGTGATCAGGCCGGCCACCACGAGCCACCGGATCCGCCGGGCCGTGGTGCGCGCTGATGGCCGGGTTCGATGCATACCATCAGCCAAGGCGGCGCCATGTTGCCCGCGCGTATGCGGTTTTCGATATGCAGACGATATGCGCGGCCTCGTAGCCTCGGAGCATGCGAGTGCTGATCGTCGAGGACGAGCCCTACATGGCAGAGGCCATCCGCGACGGCCTGCGCCTGGAAGCGATCGCGGCGGACATCGCGGGCAGCGGCGACACCGCTCTGGAGCTGCTGAGCGTCAACACCTACGACATCGCGGTCCTCGACCGCGACATCCCCGGACCGTCCGGCGACGAGATCGCCCGACGCATCGTGGCCTCAGGCAGCGGCATGCCGATCCTCATGCTCACCGCGGCCGACCGTCTCGACGACAAGGCGACCGGCTTCGAACTCGGCGCGGACGACTACCTCACGAAGCCCTTCGAACTCCAAGAGCTCGTGATGAGGCTCAGGGCACTCGACCGCAGACGCGCCCACAACAGGCCTCCCGTACGGGAGATCGAGGGGCTGCGGGTGGATCCGTTCCGCAGAGAGGTGTACCGGGACGGCCGCTATGTCGCACTGACCAGGAAGCAGTTCGCCGTGCTCGAAGTCCTCGCCGCCGCCGAGGGCGGTGTCGTCAGCGCCGAGGAACTCCTGGAACGCGCGTGGGACGAGAACGCCGATCCGTTCACCAACGCCGTGCGCATCACCGTCTCGGCGCTGCGCAAACGGCTCGGCGAACCCTGGATCATCGCCACGGTGCCAGGTGTCGGCTACCGCATCGACACCCCACCCCGGGCCGGACGCGCGGGAGCGGACCGTGGATAGGGTGCCCGGGCTGAGCGTTCGCCTCAAACTCACCTTCAGCTACGCCGCGTTCGTCATGCTCGCCGGTGTCCTGCTGCTCGCGGCCGGGTGGGTGTTCCTGACACGTGTGACCCACGTCGGGCTCGTCTTCGAGCCCCGCTACCGTCTCCCCGTCCTGCGCGCCTTCGCTCCGATCGCAGCCGCCGTACTGGGATTCCTGCTGGTGTTCGGCCTCCTGGGAGGGTGGCTTCTCGCCGGCCGCATGCTCGCGCCCCTGACCCGCATCACCCAAGCCACCCGCATGGCCACGAGCGAATCGCTCTCCCACCGGATCCGGCTGCCCGGCCGGCAGGACGAGTTCCGCGAACTCGCCGACGCCTTCGACGCGATGCTCGCCCGGCTGGAGACACACGTCGCCGAACAGCGGAGATTCGCCACCAACGCCTCGCACGAGCTGCGCACCCCGCTGGCCGTCTCGAAGACCCTTCTCGACGTGGCGCGCTCCGATCCGAACAGCGACACCCGCGCACTCATCGACCGCCTCCACGCCGTCAACACCCGGGCGATCGACCTCACCGAGGCACTGCTCCTGCTCAGCCGTGCCGACCAGCGGTCCTTCCCCCGAGAACCCGTCGATCTGTCCCTGCTCGCGGAGGAGGCCACCGAGACGCTCCTCGCCCTCGCAGAGAAGCATGGCGTCACCATAGAGACCGACGGCGAGCTCACCCCCACGATCGGATCGCCGACGCTCCTGCTGCAACTGACCACGAACCTCGTGCACAACGCGATCGTCCACAACCTCCGCGGCCAGGGCACCGTGTGGGTCAAGACCGCCGCCCGCCCCAGGACCGTGGTGCTCACCGTCGAGAACACCGGCGAGCCGGTCACCGCGGAGCTGGCCTCGACACTCACCGAACCGTTCCGGCGCGGCACCGAACGCGTACGCACCGACCACGCGGGCGTCGGCCTCGGCCTGGCCATCGTCAAGACCATCACCGAGGCACACGACGGCACCCTCACCCTCACCCCGCGCCCGGCCGGCGGCCTCCACATCACCGTGGAGCTCCCTGGAAAGGTGGAACTACCTGCAAAAGTGCAGCTGCCTGTAAAATAGGGGCAAATTACGTAAGCGAGCGCTTTGCGGCCGAAAGAGGTACGCAATGGATCTATGGCTGCTCTGGCTGATCGTCGCGGCCGTGCTGGCCGCGGCCGAGATCTTCACCCTCACCGCCGCGCTCGGCATGCTGAGCGTCGCCGCACTGGTCACGGCGGTGGGCGCCGCGATCGGACTCCCGCTTCCCTTCCAGCTCCTGGTGTTCGCCCTTGTCGCCACCATCACCCTGCTCTTCGTACGCCCCCTCGCGGTACGGCACGTGCTCCAGCCCCAGGCGGCGCGCTTCGGCATAGACGCCCTGGTCGGCAGGGCCGCCTACGTCGTCTCCGAGGTGTCGGGACTGGGCGGCAGGGTGCGGATCGACGGTGAGGAGTGGACCGCCCGCGCCTACGACGAGACGCTGGTGATCCCTCCGGGGAAGACCGTGGACGTCGTAGAGATCAGCGGGACCACCGCGTTCGTCTACCCCCGGGACTGAGATCATGGAAGCCTCCGCGTTTCTTGTCGCCGGCCTGATCATCGCGTTGATCGCGCTCTTCACCGTGGTAAGGGCGGTGCGCATCGTCCCCCAGGCTCGCGCCCGCAACGTCGAGCGCCTCGGCCGTTATCACCGCACTCTGAATCCCGGCCTCAACCTCGTCATCCCTTACATCGACCGCGTCCACCCGGTGATCGACCTGCGGGAGCAGGTCGTCTCCTTCAAGCCGCAGCCGGTGATCACCGAGGACAACCTGGTCGTCGAGATCGACACCGTCCTGTACTTCCAGGTCACCGACCCGCGAGCCGCCTTCTACGAGATCGCGAACTTCCTCCAGGCCGTCGAGCAACTGACCGTCACCACCTTGCGCAACGTCGTCGGCTCCATGGACCTGGAGAAGACGCTCACCTCGCGGGACACCATCAACAGCCAGCTCCGCGGCGTCCTGGACGAAGCCACCGGCAAGTGGGGACTGCGCGTCAACCGGGTGGAGATCAAGGCCATCGACCCGCCGCAGACCATCAAGGACGCGATGCAGAAGCAGATGCGGGCCGAACGGGACAAGCGGGCCGCGATCCTCGGGGCCGAGGGGCAGCGCCAGTCGCAGATCCTCACCGCCGAGGGCGACAAGCAGGCCGCCGTCCTGCGCGCGGAGGGCAACCGCACCGCCGCCATCCTCCAGGCCGAGGGCCAGTCGCGGGCCATCGACGAGGTGTTCCAGGCGGTGCACCGCAATGACCCCGACCCGAAGCTGCTCGCCTACCAGTACCTCCAGGCCCTGCCGCAGCTCGCGCAAGGTACGGGGAACAACTTCTGGGTGATCCCCAGCGAGATCACCTCCGCCTTCCAGGGCGTGGCCCGGGCCTTCAAGGAGGACCTGCCCAGGTCACCGGCCACCCGCGAGAAGCCCGCCGACGACATGGCCGCCCGGGCCGCCGACGACACGGCGCAGGCCGCAGAAGCGGCTGCCGAGGCCGTCGCCGACGCGGCCAAGGCCGATGGCACGGCTACCGGCGCGCTCCCGTCCGAGCCGCCTCGCTGACGCGCGGCCCGGCGTGGGTGATCCCCCGGCGGTCCGTGCGTCCGGCATCCGCCGCTCCGTCAGCCGGCCAGGCTCTCCGCCAGCAGGAGCCCGCCGATGCCCATCATCATCGCGCCGGAGGCCCGGCTGACGGCCAGGGCCGCCGAGGGCCGGGTCTTCAGTACGGTGCGGGCGAGCACGCCGACGGCGAGGTAGACGACGGCGCACGCGGTCAGGTGCACCGTGCTCAGCAGCCCGGTCTGCGCGGCGACCGGCCAGCCCGTTGCAGGGTCGAGGAACTGCGGGAACAGCGAGAAGTACAGCAGCAGCGCCTTAGGGTTCAGGCCGCTGATACTCGCGCCCCTGAGCACGGTCTGCGTGCGCGAGGCGCTCACCGTCCCCCCGGCGGTCGCTGGAGCGGCCGGCTGTCGCAGCACGCCCCAACCCAGCCACAGCAGGTATCCGGCGCCGGCGACGGTGAGCGTCGTGAGGACGGCCGGCGAATTCGCCACGATCACCGCCAGGCCCGCGACGGCCAGGAGCGCGTACGCCGCGTGTCCAGTGATCAGCCCCGCGACCGCGGGGACGACCGAACGGTCCCGCAGGCCCGCCGAGATCGCATAGGCCCAGTCCGCGCCGGGCGTGAACACCAGCAGAAGATCCACTGCCACGAAGGCTGCCAGTGTCGTTGCGTCCATGGGGCGTTCCCTCTCACGTGCCGTGTACGCGAGGAAGGTTAGGCCGGATCCGACAGAAGGTGTTCCCTCATTTACCCCATGATCGCGCGTGGTGAGGGAGAATCTTCTCCATGGATGCCCTGGACCGGAAGATTCTTACCGAGCTGCAGCTCGACGGCCGTCTCACCGTCACCGAACTCGCCGCCCGTGTGCGGCTCAGCGTGTCGCCCTGCCATCGCCGCCTGCGCGACCTGGAACGCGAGGGCGCGATCCGCGGCTACCGCGCGATCGTGGACCCGGGCGCCGTGGGCCTGAGCTTCGAGGCGCTCGTCTTCGCCACCCTGCGCTGGGAAGACGCCGACACCGTCTCGACCTTCGAAGAGGCGGTGGCAGCTGTCCCGCATGTCCTGCAGGCGCAGCGCCTGTTCGGCGAACCCGACTACCTCCTGCGCGTCGCCACCACCGACCTGGCCGCCTTCCAGCAGCTCTACGACCAGCAACTCGCCCGGCTGCCGGGCGTCCAGCGTCTGACGTCCACCCTCGTCATGAAGAACGTCGTCCACGACCGCCCCCTGCCCGAGTAGGTGCTCGCGCATGGCGGCCGGGGTGGCGGGTACGACCCCTCCCGTACGGAGTGCCGCGGAAGCGGCCGAAGAGCGAGGGGTTGTCCGAAGTGATTCGAAAGCTACAGGCGGTCGCGCTGGACTGCGCCGATGCGGTGCAGCTCGCCGAGTTCTACGCGAATCTGCTCGGCGGCAAGGTGATCGCGGATCCTGGGGACACCGACTGGGTCGAAGTGCACGGGTTCGAGGGGACGCCGCTGGCCTGCCAGCGGGTGGACGGCTATCGACCGCCCGAATGGCCGGGCCAGGACCGCCCGCAACAGCTCCACCTGGACTTCGACGTGGACGACCTCGACGGTGAGGAGCAGCGGGCGCTCGCCCTCGGCGCGACGGTGCTGGAGCGGACGGATCAGCTTCAACCGGGCGCCAACTGGCGGATCTACGCGGACCCGGCCGGCCATCCGTTCTGCCTCTGCTTCCACTGAGTCCGCTATGAGCCCGGCGGCAGCAGTTCGCGGGTCAGGGTGAAGGCCGCCGTGGCCGTGGACAGCAGGGTGTTGATCCTGCCGAGGACGCGGGCCGTCCTGTCGGCATCCTGGGAGTCGACGGCCGCGGCCAGGTCATCGGCGTACTCCCGCGCCCGTACCGCCTCGTCGGGCGTCGCGGATTCCGCGTCCGTACGGAGGGCCTCCGTCAGCCGTTGGTGGGGGATGTCGGGCGCGTTGGTCCGGTTGCCGCAGCCGCCGAACCGCCAGCCCTTGACCTTGATCAGCTTGTGTTCGAGCGGCTCGGCCAGGATGCGCAGGACGTCCGCCCGGTTCCATCCCCGCTCGGCGAAGTAGTCCGTCATCGCCACGTGCACGCCCGGGTTCGCGGCTCGCCGGCAGATGCCGCCGGTGGGCGACGTCTCGGATCCACACGAAGAGTGCGTAGACCGACCAGCAGAGCAAGGCGATCAGCACGACGGGCGCGAGGACGGGCTCCATGCTCACCAACCGCCCCTGTGGCGCCCCCAAGTCCACTCATGATAGGGGGAGTTGGCCGGCAGGGGCGAGGTGTAGGACCGGCCCGGCACTTGTGCTCCGCCGCGCGGTGGAGCTCCATGGCGGCGCCTCCGCCGCATGGGGGAAGCGCATCATGCGCCGGTCTGGTCCCCGCGCCCCGCGGACCCGGAACAGTCATCCCATGGCAAGCAGCGAGACGAGCCCCGAGAGCGGCAGAAACCTTGGCCCCGTGAGCTCCACGAGGCGGTCGTGACGATCTGGCTCATGTCGTTCCCGGCCTTCGCGTGTCTGCTGGCCTTCTTCGCCCTGATGGAGAGCGCGTGGCGATGGTTCACGGGGCTGGGCATGATCCCCTGGCTGCGCAGGCGCACGGGGCGTTCCCTGTCGAACATCGCCTTCGACGAATTCACGGCGGTCGTGAACGGCAACAAGACGGTGGAACTCGAGCAGCGGCGGGTGGAGTCGCTGCGGCGGGACGACGAGAGCGACGGTGCGCCGCCCCGCTCCAGCATCGACCTGACCCGAGGAACGGCGTTCATCGTCGTACGCCCTGGAAAATCTCAAGAACATCTTCCGGACCCCGAGAACCGAACGCCGCCAAGATCGCGTGTTACGGACGACCACATCAAGCACGTTCAAAAGACAGGCAAACCGGGTGGCAGTCATATCGAGGGTGGGGGCGGCGGCGATAGCCGCCGTGGTGTCAGGGGCACTGGTCGTGGGGGCGGCCGCGGCCGACTCCGGCGCGGGGCCGGACCGCAGGGCGGGGACGCGTACCGGCGGGGAGACCAAGGCCGGTCAGGGGGCGCGGGGCGGGAAGACGACGACCGTCACGTTGATCACCGGTGACCGGGTGGTCGTCCGGGCGGCGGGCAAGCAGGTCACCCGGCTGATCCGCGGCAAGGACCGCGAGGACGTCGCGATCACGGTGCGGCGCGAGGACGGGCACACGTACGTCATACCGCAGGACGCCCAGCCGCTGATCAACGCGGGCACGCTGGACCGGCGGCTTTTCGACGTCACGCGGCTCGTCGGGGACAAGTACGACGACGCCCACCGCACGTCGCTGCCGCTGATCGTCGAGTACCGGCAGGGCGTCCGCGCCAACGGCCGCCCGGGCGCAGGCGACACCTTCAAGGGCCTGGCCCGCGACCGCCGTGCGCTGCCCGCCATCGGCGGCGAGGCGTTCGACGCGCCCAAGTCCGGTGCGCGGGACCTCTGGTCGGAGCTCACCGCCGGGACGGGCGGCCGTACGAACGTCCGCACCACCACGGCCCGGGCCGTCGCGCACGTCTGGCTGGACGCCAAGGTCCGCCCCGCCCTCGACAAGAGCGTGCCGCAGATCGGCGCCCCCACCATGTGGAAGGCCGGATACACCGGCAAGGGCGTCAAGGTCGCCGTCCTGGACACCGGAGTCGACCAGACGCACCCTGACCTGAAGAACGTCGAGGTCACCGAGAAGAACTTCACCGACTCCGCGCCCGACGCCAAGGACCGCATGGGCCACGGCACGCACGTCGCCTCGACCCTCGCGGGCTCCGGGGCCAAGTCGGGCGGCAAGTACAAGGGCGTGGCGCCCGACGTACAGCTCCTGGACGGCAAGGTCATCTCCGAGGTCGAGGGGACCGGCACCGAGTCCAGCATCACCGCCGGCATGCAGTGGGCGGTCGACAACGGCGCGAAGGTCGTCAACCTGAGCCTCGGCAGCCTCGACTCACCGGGCACCGACGCGATGGAGGCGGCCGTCGCACGCCTGGCCGGCAAGGCCCTCTTCGTCATCGCGGCGGGCAACGACGGCCCCGAGCACGGCACGCTGAACTCGCCCGGCAGCGCTCCCGCCGCCCTCACCGTCGGCTCCGTCGACAAGCAGGACAACATCGCGGAGACCTCCAGCCGCGGCCCGCAGGCCGATGGCGTCACCAAGCCCGACCTCACCGCCCCCGGCGACGACATCACGGCCGCGCGCTCCACGCTGACGCCCGACGACACCGGGAACGACGCCTACGTCTCCATGTCGGGCACCTCGATGGCGACCCCGCACGTGGCCGGTTCCGCCGCCCTGCTCCTCCAGCAGCACCCGAAGTGGACAGGACCGCAGCTCAAGGCCGCGCTGACCGGCTCCGCCGAGCCCGACCCGACGCTCAACGCCCACCAGCAGGGCGCGGGCCGCGTCGACCTGACGCGCGCCGTCACCGCGTCCGTCGTCCCAGAGCCCGGCACGGTCGCCTTCGGCACGCAGGCCTGGCCGCACACGGACGACAAGCCGGTCGCCAAGACCGTCACCTACCGCAACCTCGGCGCCGAGCCCGTCACCCTCACGCTCTCCGCGGGCTCCCTGGACCCGAGGGGCCGCCCGGGCCCGGCGGGCATGTTCACCATCAAGGACACGAAGCTCACCGTCCCGGCGGGCGGCACCGCCAAGACCACCGTCACCGCCGACACCAGGTCCGGCACCGCGGACGGCATCTACGGCGGGACGCTGCTGGCCACCGGGGGCGGCCAGGAGGTGCGCACCGGCCTCGTCGTCGACCGTGAGGTCGAGTCGTACGACCTCACGCTGAAGCACCTCGACGTCAACGGCAAGGACTCGTCCAACTACACCACCACGCTCACCGACCGCGCGCAGCGGAAGATCGAGGTCCCCTTCCGTGAGGGCCCGGTGACCGTGCGGGTGCCCAAGGGCACGTACGCACTGGAGAGTTCCGTCTACGGCCCGACCAAGAGCTTCGCGGTCTTCGTCCAGCCGAAGCTGAAGGTCGGCGCGGAGACGACGCTCACGCTGGACTCCCGCAAGGCCAAGCCGGTCGCCGTCACCACCCCGGACGCCGGCGCGCGTCTCACGGAGTCGAACATCAGCTACGACGACACCTCCCTCGCGATCGCGAGCAGCTGGAGCTTCGGCGGCGGCACCGTCATGCGCACTCTCGGCCTCGGCCCGGACTCGCCCACCCTGAACGCGCAGTACAACGGCCACTGGAAGGCCTCGGGCACGGCGTCGGACAAGGTCGACTACCGGCTGGCCTTCAGCCGCACCGGCAACTGGTTCTCGGGCCTGAAGCACGCGACCACCAAGGCCGAGCTCGCCGAGGTGACGTACGGCGTCGGCGCCTCCGCCGCGGGCCGCAAGGGCAGGCTCTCCGCCACACCGATCGGCACCAGCGGCTACAACCCGCCCCTCGTGCCGGTGACCTCGCTGAAGCTCCCGGCCTCCGGGACGAGTTACCTCAACACCAAGGACCTCCGCTGGACCTGGTCCATGGCGCAGCTCGACGACGCGGGGGAGTCGCGCATCGACTACGGCGCGAACGAGATCGCGTACAAGGCGGGCAAGCGCTACACGCTGAACTTCAACACCGGCGTCGTCGGCCCCGACCTCAAGGCCGACGACCGGCAGGGCGCACGCCGCGCGGGCAACGCCATGGACGCGTACGTCCAGCTCTTCAGCGACGGCGCGGGCCACGCGGGCGACTCCGTGACGACCGGCGGCTTCACCCGCCTGGAGTCGGGCGGCCGCACCCTCGCGGAGGGCGGCCCGGGCGCGGTGTACGCCGAACTCCCGGCCGCCTCCGCCCCGTACCGCCTGACCATGGAGGCCACCCGCTCGGCGAAGGACACCACTACCAGCACCAAGGTGGCCGCGGCCTGGACGTTCACGTCGGCCGAGACCCCCGAGGAAGAGCCCTCCGAGCTGCCGCTGTCCACCGTCCGCCTCGCCCCGAAGCTGGCGCTGAACGGCACGGCCCCGGCGGGCAGCACGCTGACGGTGCCGTTGAAGGTGGCGGGCGCGGCAGCCGGCACCGGCAAGATCGCCACGCTGACGGTCAAGGTCTCCTACGACGGCGGCAGCACCTGGAAGACAGCCCCTGTCACGACCGACACCAAGGGAGCGCGCACGGCGAAGGTGAAGCACCCGGCGACGGCCAAGGCCGTGTCGTACCGCGTGCATCTGAAGGACACGTCCGGCAACACCGTGACCGAGACGATCACAAACGCGTACCGGCTCGCCCCGTGACGTGCCATACGAGCCCTACGCGCTAGCCCCGGCACTCCCGCTCCCGGTGGCCGGGGCCGCTGAGCAGGTCGACGCGCTGCTCCTTGCCCTCCTTGAGCACGTAGAGGGTGCCGTGGCCGGGCGTCCAGTCGCGGGGGACGAGGAAGACGCGGTCCTTTGAGACGTGGAACAGCCGCAGCCCGCCGTACTCGTACGCGTACTGGCTCCCCTTCCCGGTGACACGTCGGAAGCAGCTGCCGCCGCCGCGGATCATGAGGTCCTTCTCGCTGAGCACGGTGACGGCGGGAAAGTCGTCGCGGACGGTCCGCTCGGTCAGCTCCGCCCGGCCCCGGCCCGCGATCTGCGCGTAGGCCGACACGGCCCAGAACAGCGACAGGACGCACACGAAAAGCGTCAGGCCCCACAGGCGCAGGTCGCGGCGGCCGCGGGTGCGGGCATAGGCGTTGAGCGACAGCCCGGCGATCGTGGTGAGCGGCAGCAGCAGGTCGAACAGCCAAGGGCTGAGCGGATACAGCGGTACGAGGACGAGGGGCACCGTCCAGGCGAAGCGCAGGACGCGCACGGCGCGCGTGAGCCGTTCCGGTTCGTTCGTCGCCCAGCGGTGCAGCCCGAGCGCACCGAGCGCTGCGCCGGCCGCGAGCCAGGCGGGAAGGTACAGGGCACCGACGCTCCGCAGCAGATAGTCGCTGGTGGAGAGGTGGAAGACGGTGTCACGCAGCCCGAGTGCCTTTGTCTCGGCGTCGGTGCTCGCCCAGCCGAAGTAGAAGAGGACGGCGGTCAGGAGCGTGACGAGGGAGCCGACGGCGCCGATGATCTCCACCCAGCCGATGTGGGGGTCGGTGGGAGCGGGAGCGGGGGACGCGGGCGGAGGTGGGGGAGCGGGTTCTGGTTCCGGCTCGGGGGGCGGTGCGGGGTCGGCTCGCGAGGCCGGGGCCGGGGGAGCGGGGTCGGGGTCCGGCGGCTGGGGTGGGGTACCGCTCATGTGGTGTTCGGGCCGGACGAGGAGGTGGAGGGGCCGGGCGATGAGCCGGAAGACGTGGTGCGCCCGGACGGCGAGGTGCCCGGTCCCGAGGGTTGGGGCGGGGACGACGGGCCGACCCCGGTCCAGACGATCGTGAGCGCCGCGTACTTGACGAGCCGGGCCCCGTTCCTCGTCACGAGCGTGACGTCGACCACCGTCGGTCGGCGCCCGTCGAAGCCGTCCCTGCCCGGCAGGTCGACGGAGACGAAGGCGTCCTTGCAGCACCTGCTCGGGTCGTCCTCGTCGCCGATGGGCTTCAGGACGACCGGCCTCGTCAGCTCGGCGGCGCGCAGCTCCACGGTGACGGGCGGGTCCGGCCAGGTGCCGCGCACGGAGAACGACTCGTCCGGTGCCACACTGCCGCCCCTGACGTCGAGTTCGTTCTCGCAGGCCCTGGTGCCCGACGGAGCGGGGCGCAGCGCCACGCGTTCGGAAGGGTGCTGCCGGTAGTAGGCGACGAAGCGTTGCAGGACCTCGAGGGCGTCCCCGTCCTTGCACAGGTGGGCGGCGCTCTCGGGCCGGTAGCCGGTGGCGCGCAGCCTGGCCGCCGCCTTCGTCGCGATGCTCAGACCGTCCCGCTCGCCCCGCGCGGCCTTGCAGATCCCGGCCAGCCCTTCGATCACCTTCCAGGCGCCCGGACTTCCCTGGCCGCCGGTCTGCTTGGCGGGGTCGACGGCGATCTCGTACGGTTCCTGGCACTCGCCCCGCTGGAGATCGTCGTAGACGCTGTCCGGTTCCGGCAATGTGTCGGTGTTGGGCGACTTCGGGCCCCAGGGCAGCCAGCCGGGGGGATCTCCGGCTCGTCCGCCGTTCCCGCCCCCGTCCCCACCGCCGTTTCCGGACCCGCCTTTACCGCCGCTTCCGTTCCTGTCGCTGTTCCCGTTTCCGTTCCCGCCGCCGTCTCCGTCTCCGTTTCCGTCGGAGCCGCCTGTCTGCCATTCGCCGCCCGTCGGGTCGCTCCCGCCGGAGCCGTCGCTCCCGCTCGTGGTGCCCGTACCGCCGCCGTCTCCGTCTCCGTTTCCGTCGGAGCCGCCTGTCTGCCATTCGCCGCCCGTCGGGTCGCTCCCGCCGGAGCCGTCGCTCCCGCTCGTGGTGCCCGTACCGCCGCCATCGGCGCCCGAGCCACCGCTCACGGTGTCACCGCCGCCGCTCCGCGCCCCGCCCCCGGGTGACGCGAGATCTCGTACGCCGAAGAACAGTCCCACCACGAGGACGAAGCCCACGACGGCGAAAGCCCAGGCCGGAACCCGAACGGCGCCCGAACCGAAGCGAACAGCCATGACGACACCCCCGTTTCGCCCAGCCCCATCATGGTCCTGTGGCGCGGCTCCCGGAAGCCCTCGCGCGGGACGGGCTGCGGTACGTCAGGCGTGTTCCTCCTGGGGCGGGCCGTTCGGGGGGTGGCGCCTAGGCCAGGGGTGTGGTCCGGATGGCGGAGATGTCGAACTGCAGCCGGACCTTCTCGCTCACCATCGTGCCGCCCGCCTCCAGGCGCTGGTTGTAGACCAGGCCCCATGCGGTGCGGTCGATGGTGGTGGTGCCGTCGAAACCGGCCCGCTCGTACCCGAACGGGTCCACGACCGAACCGAGGTAGTCGAGTTGCAGCTCGACGGGCCTGGTGACGTCGCGGATGGTCAGATCCCCCGCCATGCGGAAGGTCTCCCCGCCCTCGTGGACCGTGGAGGTGCTGCGGAACACCATCTCCGGATAGCGGTTCGCGTCGAAGAAGTCGCGGCCCACGAGGTGCGCGTCCCGCTGTTCCACGCCCGTGTCGACACTGGCGACCCGGATGGTGATCTCGGCCCGCGACGCGGAGGGCCGCGCACCGTCGAAGTACAGCGTGCTGTCGTAGTCACCGAAGGCGCCCCGCACGGTCGTGACCATCGCGTGCCGCACCGAGAACCCGATGCGGCTGTGCGGGCGGTCGATGGTCCACTGCCCGGTCAGCGCGCGAAGCGCCGGGTCGAGCCCGGCATCGCCGGCCGCCGGGAAGGGCGTACCGCGGCCCCCGGCGGGCGCCGGGTCGAGGGTGGCGGTCTGGCGACGGCTGAAGATGCCCATGGTGTCGTCGTCTCCTTCGGTTCTGATCACCCCGTGCTATCACGCCACCGTCGTGCGCTCCCCGGTGAGATGGGCGGTCTCGTCCGGCTTCCATGGCGCTGCCCGCAAAGATGCACAGGATCGCCACGGGGTGGATGCACCCTTGGCTGACGCGGAGTCACACATGGTCACGGGCCGCCGGGGCCGGCAGTCCCAGGTACGCCGGCCGTCACAGGTGCAGCGCCCCGCCCTCCTCCGTATGGCCCCGGGGCTCCAGTTGCAGCGTCGAGTGCGCCACGTCGAAGTGGCCGGCGACGCACCGCTGGAGGCGGGTGAGCAGTGCGCCGTATCCGGCCGCGAGGGCGGCGTCCGTGACCACCACGTGGGCGGTGAGCACTGGCATGCCCGACGTCACGGTCCAGCCGTGCAGGTCGTGCACGGCGACGACGCCCGGCTCCGCCAGGAGATGGCGCCGGACCTCCCCGAGGTCGACGTCCTGCGGGGTCGCCTCCAGGAGGACGTGGACGGAGTCCCGCAGGAGGCCGTACGCACGCGGCACGATCAGCAGGCCGATGACGATCGACGCGATCGGGTCGGCGGCCTGCCACCCCGTCAGCAGGATGACCAGGCCGCCCACGATCACGGCGACCGAGCCGAGCGCGTCCCCGAGGACCTCCAGGTAGGCGCCGCGCAGGTTGAGGCTCTTCTCCTTGGCGTCCCGCAGCAGCCACAGGCCCACGAGGTTGGCGAGGAGCCCACCGACCGCGACCGCGAACATCAGGCCGCCCTTGACCTCCACCGGCTCGCTGAGGCGGCCGATCGCCGACCACAGGACCCAGACGAAGACCGCGACGAGGAAGAGCGCGTTCAGGACCGCCGAGAAGATCTCCACCCGGTAGAAGCCGAACGTGCGCCGCGGCGTCGGCGCACGCTGCGCGAGGGTGATGGCGCCGAGCGCGAGGGAGACGCCGACCGCGTCGGTGAGGCTGTGCGCGGCGTCGGCGAGGAGCGCGAGACTGCCGGACAGGAGCGCGCCGACCACCTGGATGGCGGTGATGGCGCCGCTGATGCAGATGGTCCACAGCAGCCGGTTCCGGTACGTCCCGCTGAGCGTGCCGCCCGTCGCCGCGGAGGACGGGCCGTGGTCGTGCCCCATGCCCGCGAGTGGATCATGGCCGACCGCGGGCCGCCACTCGGCGTCGCGCTCAGTGGACCCGCGGCGGGGTGGAGACGTCCCGCTGGTGCGGGATGCCGAGCGGCGGCGGCAGCTCGCCCTGCTGCACGGTGACCGTGCGGGCCGGGGCGGGCACCCTGATGCCCTCGGCGCGGTAGCGCTGGTGCAGGCGCTTGATGAACTCGTGCTTGATGCGGTACTGGTCGCTGAACTCGCCGACGCCGAGAATCACCGTGAAGCTGATCCGCGAGTCCCCGAACGTGTGGAAGCGGATCGCCGCCTCGTGATCGGGGACCGCACCGGTGATCTCCTTCATCACCTCGTCCACGACCTCGGCCGTGACCCGCTCGACCTGCTCCAGGTCGCTGTCGTAGCTCACCCCGACCTGCACCGTGATCGACAGCTCCTGCTCGGGACGGCTGAAGTTGGTCATGTTGGTGCTCGCCAGCTGGGCGTTCGGGATGATGACGAGGTTGTTGGAGAGCGAACGGACCACCGTGTTCCGCCAGTTGATGTCGACCACGTAGCCCTCCTCACCACTGCTCAGCTGGATGTAGTCACCGGGCTGCACGGTCTTCGCCGCGAGGATGTGCACACCGGCGAAGAGGTTGGCGAGGGTGTCCTGCAGCGCGAGGGCGACCGCGAGACCGCCGACGCCGAGCGCGGTCAGCAGCGGTGCGATGGAGATGCCGAGGGTCTGGAGGACGACGAGGAATCCCATGGCGAGCACGACGACCCGCGTGATGTTCACGAAGATGGTGGCCGAGCCCGCCACCCCGGAGCGCGACTGCGCCACGGCCCTGACGAGGCCGGTGACGATCCGGGCCGCCGTCAGCGTCGCCGCGAGGATCAGCAGGGCCGTCAGTGTCATCGTGACGTTGCGTCCGGTGCGCGGGGTGAGCGGCAGCGCGCCCGCCGCGGCGGCGAGCCCGGCGGTGATGGCCGCGCACGGCACCAGCGTCCGCAGCGCGTCGACGATGACGTCGTCACCGCTCCACCGGGTGCGGCTCGCCCGCTCGCCCAGCCAGCGCAGCAGCGCGCGCAGCAGCAGTCCGGCCGCGACGCCGGCGGCCACCGCGATCCCGGCCATCATCCAGTCGTGCAGTGTGAGCGCACGGGTCATCGGTTCACCCCTGTCGTACGGGGCGAGTGCGCCTGCACGCGGCGTATGTGATGTGTCGACACCTTGTGATACCTGCTCGATTCCGGGAGTTCGGTCGCGCCGGGCCACAGGTCCGGCCGGGCGCGGACGTCATCCTGCCGCATCTGTGCACAGCGGGTGCGCGTACCCCCACCCGGATCTTCACGATCCGGCCACGCGTGGCGGCCGCCGTGGCGGTGGCATGAATACCGCGGAGGCTGGTACTCGACGTATGCCCGGCGTACGACGCGTATGCCCGGCGTGCGACGAGGGCCGCGTCACCTGTGGTAAAGCGTTGAGTTCGGTGAGTCGTTGTTTCTGCGAGCGGAAGCGGTGAACATGGGCGTAGCGCAAAGGCCTGGCATTACGGCAGAGGTGACCGGCAGTGAAACGCTCGTGTCGCCCGTCAATTCGCACAATGAGTGGGACCCGCTGGAGGAAGTGATCGTCGGGCGTCTCGACGGCGCGACGATTCCCTCCAGCCACCCCGTGGTGGCCTGCAACATTCCGAGCTGGGCGGCGCGGCTGCAAGGACTGGCCGCCGGTTTCGAGTACCCGCGCAGGCTCATCGAGCCCGCGCAGCAGGAACTCGACCAGTTCGTCACTCTCCTGGAGTCCCTCGGCGTCACCGTCACACGGCCGGACGCGGTGGACTACAAGCAGCGCTTCGCCACCCCCGACTGGTCCTCGCGCGGCTTCTGCAATTCCTGTCCTCGCGACGGCATGCTCGTCATCGGCGACGAGATCATCGAAACGCCGATGGCGTGGCCGTGCCGGTATTACGAGACCCACTCCTATCGGGCGCTCCTCAAGGACTACTTCCGCCGCGGCGCCCGCTGGACGGCCGCCCCGAAGCCCCAGCTCACCGAAGAGCTGTATGACAAGGATTTCCGGCCGCCTAAGGACGGCGAGCCGATGCGCTACATCCTCACCGAGTTCGAGCCGGTATTCGACGCGGCCGATTTCATGCGCGCGGGCCGCGATCTGTTCGTGACGCGGAGCAACGTCACCAATCAGATGGGCATCGACTGGCTGCGCCGCCATCTCGGGCCCGGCTATCGCATCCACGAGATCGAGAGCCGCTGCCGCACACCCATGCACATCGACACGACGTTCGTCCTGCTCGCCCCCGGCAAGGTCCTGGTCAACCCCGAGTACATCGACGTCGACCGCCTGCCCGACGTGCTGCGTTCGTGGGACGTCCTGGTCGCCCCCGAACCCGACCCGATCGACGAGCGCCTGCTCAAGATGACGTCGATGTGCGGCAAGTGGCTCAGCATGAACGTGCTGATGATCGACGAGAAGCGGGTGATCGCCGAGCGGCACCACACCGGCATGCTGCGGGCGCTCGAATCCTGGGGGTTCGAGCCGATCCCGTGCGACCTGCTGCACTACGCGCCGTTCGGCGGTGCGTTCCATTGCGCGACGCTGGACGTGCGGCGCCGGGGCACGTTGGAGACGTACTGCGACTAGTAGTGCCGAGACCCAAAACGGGATGCGGACGCCGTAGCCGGCCTCGGCGATCCGCTGCCGGACCGGCAGCGGATCCCGCGGCGACTGGTTCACGAACTGCTGCGGGGCCTGCATGTCGGGCCCGCTGACCTGCTGGGAGGCATACGGGGTGGGAGCGAGGAGGGGCGTCAGCGCTCCTTGGGGCGAGCCACGATCAGGTTCCAGGGGAACAGGCCGGGGGCGAAGGCGGTCTCGACCAGTTCGACGGTGAACCCCGCTGCGTCGAGGAGCGATTCGAACTCCGTACGCACGCGGAGACGACCGCCCCAGAGCGTCCAGGCGGAGAAGCTGACGATGGCCTCGTAGCCCTCGACGGACCGACCCGCCTCCGCCGCGTCCCTGCCGAACCAGTCCACGACCAGGAGTCGGCCCCCAGGGGCCATCGCGCTGTGCAGGTTGGCCAGGAGGCGTGCGACCTGGCTGTCCGGCCAGTCGACCAGAATGCTCTTGATCATGTAGAGGTCGGCGCCGGGCGGGACGGATTCCAGAAAGCTGCCGCCGGTGAACTCGATCCGACTCACCACATCGGGGTCTGCCTCCTCACGCAGCGAGGACCTGGCCATGTCGATCACATGGGGCATGTCGAACAGGACGCCCTGCGCCTTGGGCGCCGCTTCCAGTACACGGCTCAGGAGGGTGCCACGGCCGCCGCCGACATCCATGATGCGCGGGTACGCGGTGAAGTCATGTGTCTCCACGAGCGCGTTGACGCAGTTCGTGGTGGTCTCCGACATCACTTTCTCGAACGCCGCGCCTTCTTCGAGGTGTTCGCTGTAGTAGTCGTAGACGTGGCGCCCTGTGAGGTCGCCACCGGAGCGGCCGGTCAGGACCACCTCGTCCATCTGCTCGTAGGCGCGGTTCACTCCGGGGCCCGCCGCGTACAGGACGTGCGCCGCCACCCCTGAATCGGAGCGCAGGAGGCGGCCGCGCTCGGTCAGCGCGTACTGTCCGTCCTCGCTCCGGGTCACTAACGACTGCGCCGTACAAGCGTTGAGGAAGGACGTCAGGGCGCCTGGGTGCGCTCCGAGGGCCTGGGTGAGGTCCGCCGCGCTCCTGGGTCCTTCTGTGAGGTGGTCGGCGATGCGCAGCTTCGCGAAGGCGCGCATCATCTGCGCCGCGAAGGGGGCGCTGTACAGGAGGTTCAGCATGGCCGTCTCGGCGGCTGGGGGCGTGGCTGAGGTGCTCTGCGTCATGGGGTCCCCGATCGGTCGCAGCCCGAATCGCCCTGGGAAGTCGGGCATTTCGACGCACGCTACGGGCCCCGCGACAGGGGTGACAAGAGGGGCGAGGGAACCCAAAAAGTGATCTTTGAAAGGGAGTTGAACCCCAGACACTCCCTCGCTAGCGTATACGTATACCTGTACATAGAGGAGAGCGATCGTGCCCAACAGGACCATCTATGTCGGTGAGAGCGACGTCGCGCTCTTCCAGCGCGCCCAGGAACTGACCGGCGGAAACCTCTCGGCCGCGATCAGCCGGGCGCTGCAGCGCTTCGTCGAGATCGAGGACGCCCACCAGGCAGGATTCGAAGAGGTCGAAGTGCGCGTCGGCAGCGAGGGGATCTATCGCCGCAAGCGATTCGTTGCCCGGCGGATCGCGCAGGGCAAGCGGCCCGCCTCCGAGGGCCGCCGTGGCGAGTGGATCGCCGTCTATCACACGAGGAAAGACAGGTTCGCCGTGCACCGCAAGCACTTCGACGAGGCGCCGAGTGCCGATCACGCGCCGTGGGGTGACCCTCAGGACCCCCGGTACACGATCGAGTACTGGAACAACGTGACGGAGTTCGACAGCGAGCCGGGTTGGGACCCGGCGGGCAGCACCGAGATGACCCTCGACGTGTACGAGCACCTCGACGAACTCAAGGCCGCTCTCCCCGGCGACCTCGCACACGTCGTGGAGGCCAACGCCCGGCAGCAGCCCGTGGAAGACCTCGACATCTGACGCGCTCGGTCACCCAGGGAGGGACAGGCATGGCAGCCATCGAGGCAGAGCGGCTGACCCGGAGCTTCCGGCGCCGGGGCAGAGCCGTGGAGGCGGTGCGGGGCATCGACCTGCATGTGGCGGACGGGGAGATCTTCGGATTTCTCGGCCCCAATGGAGCGGGCAAGACCACGACGGTACGCATGCTCGCAACTCTCCTCGCACCTGACTCCGGTCGGGTCAGCGTCGCGGGATGCGAACTGCCGGGGCAGATCAGGCAGGCGCGCCGACTGATCGGATACGTCGGGCAGACCGGAGGCGCCGATGAGGGGATGCCCGTGCTCGACAACCTGATCCTCCAGGCCCGGCTGCACCGCCTGGACCAGGTCGCGGCGCGGAGCGCGGCCGAACAGACCCTGGAAGCACTGAGGTTGCGCGACCTGGCCGACCGGCTGCCGCGCACGCTGTCCGGCGGGCAGCGCCGCCGGGTGGCCCTGGCGCTGGGCCTGGTGCACCGGCCCCGGGTGCTCTTCCTGGACGAGCCGACCCTCGGCCTCGATCCGGCGGCCCGCGCGGCCCTCTGGGAGGAGATCCGCGCACTGCGGGTGGCGGGCACCACGGTGTTCCTGACCACGCACTACCTGGAAGAAGCCGACGCCCTCTGTGACCGGGTGGGCATCATCGACCGCGGCCGCATCGTCGCCTCGGGGGCCCCGGCGGAACTCAAGCGCGGCATCGGCGGGGACACCCTCACCGTCGCCGTCGGTGAACATGGCGCCGACCGCGTCAAGGACGCGCTGGCGGGGCTTCCCTTCGTTCGCGAGATCCGGGAGACCTCAGGGGCCGTGCGCGTGTACGTCGACAACGGCGCCGACGCCATCCCCGCTGTGGTGCGCGCGCTGGACACTCACGGAGTCCGCGCGGTCCCCATCGGCCTGGAGTCGGCCGGCCTCGACGACGTCTTCCTCCAGCACACCGGCTCCTCCCTGCGGACGGCGGGTGCGGCGGAGGGGGCCGAGCCCCCGGCCGCGTCATGAACTCCCCTTGCGCAGTGCCGACGTGGACCCCAGGGAGGGACCTTCGTGCTACGTGACACCGGACTTGTCTTCGCCTATCAGACCCGGCGGCTGCTGCGCTCACCCGTCGTCATCGTGGTGGGCGTCATGCAGCCGCTGTTGTGGCTGCTTCTCTTCGGCCCTCTCGTGAAGGGGCTGGCCTCCTCCGGTCTCACCGGGCCGGACGGCCCTTCGGAAGCCTTCGACCTGTTCGCGCCCGGCCTGCTGGTGATGCTGGCCCTGTACGGATCGCTCTACACCGGCTTCGAGTTGATATCCGAGTGGAAGGCCGGGGTGGTCGAGCGCATGGTGGTGTCGCCCATGCGTCCCGCCGCGCTCATCCTGGGCAAAGCCCTGCGGGACGTCCTGGCGATCGGTACGCAGGGCGTCATCCTGATCCTGGTCGCCTTCGCGATGGGACTCGACGCCGAACTGCTTGGCCTACTGGCGGCGTTCGGTCTGCTGGCGGTGGTGATCATGATGACGTCCACGTTCTCCTACGCGGTCGCGCTCGTCCTGCGCGACGAGAACCTCATGTCGCAGACCATGGGGTTCCTCAGCCTGCCCCTGCTGCTGCTCTCGGGTGTGGTGCTGCCGCTCACCCTGGCCCCGGACTGGCTGCGCTACATCGCTCAGGCCAACCCCTTCTACCACGTGGTCGTGGCCTCCCGGTCTGCCATGGCGGGAGACTACGGCGACGCCTCGCTCCCCGTCGCCCTCCTCACCTGCGCCGCGCTGACCGTACTGGCGCTTCGATGGGCGGTGGGTTCGCTGCGTCGGGTCTGAGGGCGGCCGCTCAGCGTGTCGAACCTGACGCCGCCTCGTAGAGCGCCGCCGCGTCCTGGGGTGTGAGCCCGGTCAGAGCGCGGGGCCACGAGGCGACGACCGCCTGGCCCAGTTCGACCGGGTCGGCAGCCAACGGTGTGGTCAAGGCGACGCCCCAGCGCCGCAGCAGGCGTGCGGCGGCCGCACGGAAGTCCGCAGGGCAGTTCCCCGTGGCGGCCTCTTCGGGGAACAGACGCCGTGCCACCTGCCGCGCGCGGTCGCCGTCCGCCCAAGCGCACCGGCCGGGCGCGCCGAGGGCCCGTTCCAGGTAGGCGGGGAAGAGCCGGGCGAGCGCCGTGTTCTTGGCCGTTCCGGTGACTGCGGCGGCCGTGTCGGCGAAGTACCAGAGGAGGAAGGCGAACGGGGAAGCGCCGACGCGCGGCCACACTCCATGCGAGGCGGCGCTGATCGCCGCGAGGCGGAGGCGCAACCCCGCCCTGCGCTCGTACGCGGACCTACGCTCGTACGCGGACCGCTCGTACGCCGACCGCCCGGCATCGCGCTGCGACGGCGGCGGTGCGAGCAGAGTGTCCGGTACGCGGGGGGTGCCGTGCGGTCCGGCTGACACCTCCCACCCGGTCGGCGAATCCGACGCCAGCAGCGCATCCGCTGTGCGCCGTACCAGCACCGCGGTCTCCATCAGCCATGCGGACGACGAGGCGCCCATCGGATGCGGGCCCAGCAGCGGGCCGATGAGACGCAGCAGGATCTCCATCGCGCCGGCCGCCAGCAGCGGCGCGGGCAGCGTGTCCGTCAGGCAGGGGTCGAGGACCGCACCCTCGGGCCGCAGCGTCGCCGAGCAGACGAGCCGTGAGCGCCGGCCGCCGACGGCCATGCGCGCCACCCCACTCGTCTCTGAGCCGGTGCCAAGGGTCGTGGGGAACGCGATCAGCGCGGGAGCCGGGCGGCCCGCACGAGTCAGGAGCGCGAGCCCGGAGGGCGGTCCCTCGGCGTAGCGCGGCTCGCTGCCCGCTGCCAGGGCGACGGCGAGCTTCGCGGTGTCCATGGCCGCACCGCCGCCGACCACGGCGACGGTGCGGGCACCCCGTCGGGCGACCTCCCGTGCCACGCGCCAGGGGGCTTCCGGGCCCTCGTCGAGGGGGAGCGGCAGGGCCGTACGTCCCAGGTGTATCGAGGTGGAGCAGGCGCCGGGATCGTAGACGACGAGCGCCCCGTCCGCGGCCAGCCGGTCCAGTTCGGCCTGAGCCCGGTCCGCTCCGACGCGCAGTCGGCGCGGACCGGCCGACTGCCACAGCAGAGCCGGTGTCCAGAGCAGGGAGGGGACGAGAGGGGGGTCAGGCGCGCGCATTGTGGCGCTGCTCGGCAGACCCACTCTGGGCGAAGAGTTCGGAGCGCTGCTTGACGGAGAGCTTGCGAAGCACCGAGGCCACATGGTTCTTCACCGTATTGGTACTGATCGAAAGAGTGTGCGCGATTTGGCCGTTGGTACATCGCTCCGACAGCAGCCACAGCACTTCTTGTTCGCGGGAGGTCAGCGTGTGTGAATCGGCCCAGGGCACCGACGTTTCCTCCTGCGGGCCGATCAGCCATTCCCTGGAGCCGCACAGCGTCGATTGCACCGCTGCGGCTAATCGGTCCGGCAATTCATTGGCATGAACGAGGCTGTCGATTTCCCCGAGATGGGAGAGCAGGACATGACGCGGTGAGGCAATCTCGCAGAACGCGAGCACTGGAGGGGCGACGGCGCGGCATTTGATCTCCCGGCACAGCGCGAGCCCGGCGTTCAGCGATGGCTGGGTGGGATCGGTGATGACGAGGTCGACATCCCCCTTGCTCACCAGCGCCTGCACTTCTGCCGGATCATGTACGTCAGTGAAGTGCTCGAACTCGAAGAGGTCCGAGGATTCCAGCAGCGCAGTGATGACGCCGAGGCTGGTGACCGGCGACAGACCATGGATGACGATACTCATTTCACTCCCCCGTTGACGTGCTCAACTGCCCGAACCATCCGATTCACAGCTGTGTTGCGGTGGTGGCAGGCGAACGAGGCGTGAGACAGCCAGGGCAGATGGCGGGTCGCCTTGTCGCCTCCCTCAACACGCGGCTAGGTCTCTTCCCGATCGCCGTGGTCGGACGGCGACGCCAGGTAGAGCCCCACTCCAACCACACTATCCACACAGAAGGCCGGCTCCGACAGCCCTTCTTGCCAACTTCCGGTACCAGGCAGGGCACTCCAGGCCTCTGGCAACCCTCCCGTCTAGTCCTTGGGGAACTACTTCGGACTAGTCCGGTGGGCGGGCAGTTGACCCTTCACGCGTGATGTCCGCGTCTCGGCATGTACAGCAGAGTCGAGCTGTTCTGTCACCGAAGATGCGGAAGGGAGGGGCAAAATGGAGAAGAGCATACCGGGCACGCCGGAGCGTTCGACTCTGGACCTGAGTGACCTCGACGTGGAGAGCTTCGAATTCTCTGCGGACTCCGAGGGCGGTCTTGAGTCGCTGCGCATGGGCCACGGCCTGACCGAAGTCGGCGCATCGTGTTGCTGCTCGACCTCGTCGTGCAGCTGCTCGACCTGACGGAGTCACGCGGCCGACCCGTTACCACGGGTCGGCCGTTCCCGACATGATCCGGCCGGCGTTCGCACGGCAGCGTCTGAAAGGGAAGCATGCAGAGTCCTACGGCCCCGCGATCCGCGCCTCTCCCGGTGTGGGGAGACAGCTCACGACCCCGGTTACGCACCGACGCCCTGTGGGTCCCGCACGAAGACGGCGCGTTCCTGCTGTGCAACGCCTCGTCCCTGACCATCCGGGGCAAGTCCTCGTACGAGCTGGTGAACAGGATCGCCCCCCATCTCGATGGGACGGCGGACGTGGGCCAGCTCGTATCAGGCCTGGCACCCGCCGTCGCCGAGCAGGTCCGAGGGCTGCTGAGGCGCCTTGCCGAAGCGGGATTCGTACGTGACTCGGGCCACGACCGTCCGCACGGCCTGACCGACCGTGAACTGAGCGACTACGCGGGCGAGTTGGCCTTCATCGAGTACTTCCGCGACTCGCCCGCGGCACGCTACGAGGCGTTCCGCGAAATTCCCGTACTGTGCGTGGGATCGGGGCTGGTGCTGGAGGGGCTGGTATGCGCCTTGATCCAGCTCGGCAACCGTCGTGTGACGACGCTTGTTTCGGGTACCTCGGCGTCGACGGCCGATCTCGAAGCGGCTCTCAAGCCCGCCCTGGCGACAGCGCGAGAGCGGGACCCTGGCATCACCGTCCGCACGACACGGCTCCCGGCCGTCGGTGCGGCGGGAGACGACGCCGCGGAATCCGAGTTGGCAGGCCTGCTGGGCGCCAACGAGATCGTCCTGCACTTCGCCGACGCATTCGACCCGGACCTGGCGCACCGCATCGACGCCACGAGCCGACGGGCCGGGAAGAAAGTCCTGTGGGGGGCCGTCCACCAGGACCACGCATGGCTCGGGCCGCTGTGCGAGCCGGACCGGGGTGTGCGCGCACCCGACTTGTGGGCCAGAACGGGCGTGGCCGGGGCCAAGCGTCGCAGCGTGTTCCTCGCGGAGCCCACCGCACGGATCGTCGCCGCTCAGCTGGCGTTCGCCGCGTTCAAGGAGCTCACCGGGATACCGGCCGACGACTTCAGGGAGCGCGCGGTACGCGTCGATCTGGCGACCCTGGTCAGCGACGAGGTGAACCTGCGTGCGCTGGCCCTGCTCCCGACGGATCCCGCGGCCGATGCACCCGCGACGCCGGCGGGGTGGACCGCCGCGCTGCCGCCCCGGGCGAGCGAGAGCGCCTTGGCCTCCAGGGAGTTGAGCCGTCTGGTGGATGCGAGGGACGGGCTGATCAGGGACGTGGACGAGGGGATGCTCACCCAGATCCCGCTGCACCGTTGCCGAGCCACGGTCGCACTGCCGGCCGCCGAGGGAGGCAGCACATCGGACGCCGGGCGCCTCGTCGCGGCGGAGGGGGACGGGCCTGATCTGCTGTCCGCACGGGTCGCGGCGGTCCTCGCGGCAGCGGAGGGCGCGGGGTGGGCGGCACTGGCATCGCAGGAAGCCGTGCAGGCTGCCGACCTCCTCACCGGCGCCACTGTGACCGTGGCGGCCGACCGCCTCGCCTCCTGGCAGGACAGCGCCACGCCGATCGCCCTGGCCTCGGCGGTGGGCCGGGACGAGGCCGTGGCGTGCGCGCTCGGCCGCCTCGCCGTACGGCTGCTGCGCGGGGTGGCACTCGACCCGGGATCGCCGTGTTCCGCGGACGGGCCCGAGGTACCACGACTGCTCAACATCCTGGAGGCGGCCGGATACCGCCCGGCCCTGAGCACTCTGTGCGACCTCGGAGGATGGGCCGTCGTACGGGCCGACTGCGGCGATGGCCTGGTGGGCGTCGGTAGCGCCTGCGACACGGCTACCGCCGGTGCCGACGCGCTGTACGACGCGGTGCGGGCACTCCAGGAGGACGTTTTCCGGGAGCCGCTGCGTCCCGCGCCGATCGCCCCCGTGCTCGACGGCTCTCACCTCGCGGCACCCACGGCACCGGCGGCGGCGACCGCCGTGTCCCGCGCCGCCCAGTGGCTGCGGGGCTGGTTGCGGCCCACGACACGGTTGCTCGCCCTGTTCCCGGAGCCACACCCGGCGTCCCGTGCGGTCGGGCGTACACACTGCGCGGCGGTCGTCATGGCGGCCGCCCCGGGCGAGGAGCCGCGGTGACGCCGTCGCAGGAACAGATGAGCCCGTTGGTCCATGAGCTGGCCGGCCCGCCCAGTGATCAGGAGGTCCGGCGCATCGAGGCACGGACGGCGGCGGGCACCACCGTCGTCCCGCTGTGGTGGGAGCCGGGCCGCATCGTGGTGGGCCCCGTCCTGGCACCGGGCCAGGGGGGCTGCCTGCGCTGCTTCGTCACGAGGCGCGCGGGCTGCCGCCCCGAGGCATACCCGCGGATCGCGGACCGCGTCCGCGACGGCTCCGTGTGCTTCGCGGACCGCCACGCCCTCCTGCCCTCCATGAGCCACGCCCTCGTCGAGCAGTGCCTGTCCCTCGACGCCCGCGAACTTGCCCCGCACCGGGCCTTCCTGACACTCGCTCTGCGCGACCTCACCGTGACACCCGGGCGCTTCCTGCCGGACCCGCTGTGCCCGGTCTGCTCGGACCTGCCCGACGACACGCCGCCCACGGCGGCGGAGTACGACGTGGCCCTGCCCAAGAAAGCCCCCGGAAACTACCGCGGCAGCGACCTGCTGTCGTCCTCGGACCGGCTGCGTGCTCTGTACGTCGACGAGAACGCCGGTCTCGTCCGCAGGCTGCGGCGCAGCGCCCACGGGCTGTTCCCATCGGCCACCGCGCCCACCGGACTGCGGGTGACCTCCTCCCAGGAGATCGGCTTCGGCCGGCAGACCAGCTACCTGGCCGCCGAGATGACCGCGCTGACCGAAGGGCTCGAACGGTCGGCGGGCGTGCAGCCGAGCGGGCGCCGCACGGTCACGCACGGCAGCTGGGCCCTGTTGCGCGCGGACGCCGTCGTCCCCCGGCGCTTCGGGCTGCACGATCACGAGCAGTACCTGACCGAGGGCTTCCCGTTCCAGGAGTTCGACGAGGACCTCGAACTGTCCTGGGTCTGGGCGCGATCCCTCGGCGAGGACCGCGCCGTGCTCGTACCGGAGTGTCTCGCCTACTACGAGCCGCTCTACCGGCCCACGCCGCGCCCGGCCCTCGCGTACGAGATCTCCAACGGCTGCGCGCTGGGCACGACACTGCCGGAGGCTGCGCTGTACGGAGTCTTCGAGATCGCCGAGCGCGACGCCTTCCTGCTGACGTGGTACAGCCGGATCCCCCCTGTCGAGGTCATCCTCGACCCGCGCCGGGACACCGAGCTGGCACTGATGGTGGAACGCATCGAGTGGTTGAGCGGCTACCGCATCCGGCTCTACGACATCACCAACGACCTCGGCATCCCCGCCGTGTGGGTACTCGCGGTGGACGAGCGGGAGCGGGCGGGCCAGCCACGCGCCCTGTGCGCGGGCGGAGCACATCTGGACCTGGGCAAGGCGTTCCGCTCCGCGCTGCTCGAACTGGCGCCCTTCACGGCGGAGTTCCCGCCCGCGTACCGCTCCCAGCGCCACCGCATCGCCGGGATGCTGGAGGACCCGGACAAAGTACGGCACATGGAGGACCACCGCTTGTTGTACTGTGCGCCGGACGCCTTCGACCGCCTTGAGTTCCTGCTCGGCCCCCGGGAGCGGATATCCCTGGCCCAGGCGGAGGACCGGCACCTCCCGGCCGACCGGCACACCGATCTGCGCGAGGACCTCGCCGATGTGACACGGCGCGTCACGGCGGCCGGACTCGACGTCCTGGTCGTCGACCAGACCAATGCCGACCAGCGACTCGGGGGGTTCCGCTGCGCCAAGGTGCTCGTCCCGGGAGCCATCCCGATGACCTTCGGTCACTGGGCACGGCGGCTGAACGGACTCGACCGGCTGCTGCGCGTCCCCCTGGCCCTGGGCCTGGCCGCGGTGCCGCTGAGCCGGGCCGATCTCAACCCTCATCCGCATCCGTTCCCGTGAGTACCCGGCCGGCGACAGGCGCGCCTCCGTCATCGACCGGGGGATGCGGGGACGCGTCCGCCGCCGAGCGGTACGCGGAGCTGACCTTCGACCGCATGCCCTCCGCGGTGCCCCGCGGATTACCCGCCGAACCGCCCTCGTGGGTCAGGGTGCCCGGTGCCGTCGAGTGGGTGCGGCGGCTGCCCCCGGTGGTGCGCACCCCGCTGGTCGACTGGACACCGTCGCTCGCCAGGGCGAGCGGACCCGGGCCCGGTGAAGCGCTGGATCTCCGTGCGCTCGCCGCGCTGCTGTCGCTCGGCGCCGGAGTCACCTGCGTGGAGTTCGGACCCCAGTCCTCGTGGCGCCACCACCGCGTCGCCCCGTCGGCACGCTGCGTCTTCCCCTGCTCGGTCTGGGTCATCGGCCGAGGAGACGAGGGACAGGATCCGGACGTTGCCCGCTACTACCCCGAGCACCAGCACCTCCGAAGCCGGACTCCGTTCCGGCACCGCCGCTGGACGAGGATCCACTGCGCGGTGACCGCCGAGCCCGGCACGACCGGAGCACACTACGGCGACTACGCCTATCGACTGGTCTGCCAAGAGGCTGGACTCCTGACAGGCGCACTGCTCCTGGCCGCGCGCTCGCTGGGGCTGCGGGCGACGCCGGATCCCGATCACTGCCCGTACGAGATCGAGCGGTTGCTGTCGCTCGACGGGCAGCACGAGTGCGCGTTCACGCTCATCGAGCTGACCGGAATGACCACCGAGGCACACTTCCCGGTACCGGACGTTCCGGCACCTGCCGTACGGCGACCCTGCGCGGCACTCGCGGAGCTGGGCGTCCTCTCTTCAGCGGCGCACCGCGCGTTCGCCGGTGCCCCGCCCCGCCGGACGCCGGCAGACGGCACCGAACCCTCGGAGCCTGCCGTCGGGCCCGCGCAGCCCTGCTTCCCTTCCCCCTCACGACTCCGCTGGCAACGTCTGCGCGCCGCCCGGGACTCCGGCGACCCGGGATTCGTCCCCGCCCCCCACCCCATCGACGCCCACACTCTGCGACGCCTGTGCACCGCCGCCCTCACCACCGCCTTCCCCGGCCTGTGGCACGGACTGCCGCAGCCCACACTCCTCATGGCGCGGCGCGCGGTATCCGGCGCGGAACCCGGCCTGTTCCGCCATGACCACCCCGCCCGCCATCTGGGGAAACCACCCCTGCCGCCGCCACGGCAGCTCCTGCCGGGCAGCTCCCTCAACTCCTTCCTACGACAGTGCCAGATGGTCGCGTCGACCAACGCGCACCTGGCGCCGGCGACCGTGTTCATCCTGGCCGATCTCGACGACTGGCTCCGCCACGACGCCGTGCGGGCCTACACCGAACTGCATCTGCGCACGGGGGAGGCCGCGCTGCGCCTGCTGATGGCGGCGAGCGCGGAGGGTCTGGTGGCGCGCGTGCACAACGGGTTGCTCACCGGGCCCGTACGTGACGTGTGCGGCCCCGGCCGCTGGGTCGCGCCGTTCGCCGTACTACTGAGCGAACGCCGCCCCTCGGCGCGGTACCGCTTCGCCTTGGAGGGAGGAGTGTGACGAGCGCTGTGAGAAGGACCGTGGACGCGATGGACACGTTCTCGTGCGCGACCTATATCGTGCGCGTGCCCGCGTTCCCCGCCGATGCGGTGGACGCGCTGCGCTCACCCCTCGCCGCCGACGGACTCCGTCGGTGCCGGGACGCGGCCGACGCGGTACGGCTCCAGGCCGCACGCTGCTCGGACATCCTGTACGACGCGGTGGCCGCCCTCCCTCCGGGCCGCGACCGCAGCGCGCTCCTCGATCTGCGGCGCTCGCTGCACAACGGACGCGCCGCGCGTGCCCGGCGCCTGGCGGAGAAGCTGGTCCCCCTGCTACCACCCGCGGCGGAGCAGGCCGTGCGGGAGTGGGACCGGCTCATGGTGGAAGCCGAGCACATACGGCGGACGACTGAGCAGATATGGGACGGCGAAGCGGACCGCAGCATGACCGCCGCGGTGCGCACCGCGCGCCTGCCCGCGATCGGCCTCGAACTGTGCCGCTCCGCCTCACCGCTGGCGGCGGTTCTGGAGCGGGCGGAGACCGGCCTCCGCCGAGGAACGGCACCGGACATCGACACGGCTCTGAGCGCTTACGCCTTCGTGGTGCGCGCCTGTCTCAAGAGCACACCACGTGGCAGCCTCAGCGCCTGGGCGCACGGAGTACTTCTGGACGAGCACCTCGCGGGCCGGCCCCGCCCACCGCAATCCGTTGACCGCTGGGACGGCGACCCCCGCCCGCGCGCGCACCACGCCGAACTCAACGCCTTCATCACCCTCACTCTCCTGCGCCAACTCACCCCGAACACCCTCCTGGTGGTCAATCCGAGCACCGTCGCGTCCGACGGCTCCCTCTATGCGATCACCCCGAACTGCGATGCCGTACGACGTATCCGCGCCGACTCCGCGCTCCGCGAGCTGATCGCCGTCTGGCCGACCGGGGGACGAGGCGCTGCCGACGCGATCCAGGCCCTCTCCGAAGCGACCGGAGCCGACCCGGCCCGCGCCCAGCGGGCCCTCACACGCCTCATCGACGTGGGCCTGCTGGTCAGCGCCGACGAAACGCCGCTCCACGACCCGGCCCCGCTGCGCACGGCGGCACGGCGCACCGGTGTCTCCGAGGACACCGCCGCGATCCTCACCGAGGTCGCGGACGCCGCCGACGCCCTGACCGGTCCGGACGCCGACGCGGCCGTCCCGGCGCTGGCCCGTACCCTCAACACAGTCAGCCACCGCCTGTCCTGGCCCTCCCATGCCCTGCGCTATGGCGCACCTGCCTACGCCGACACCGTACTGACGGCCGGGCAGCTCACCCTCGACGCGGCGACCTGGGCGCCCCTGTACGACTCACTGCGCACCCTCGCGGGCTGGATCGGACACGCGGACCCCTGGTCGGCGCCGCGCAAGCGTGCCGAGTCGCATCTGGCCGAGGTGTTCGGCTCCGACCACCCGGTTCCGCTGACCGTCGCACTCCATGAGCTGGTACGCGCCGCGGGCAGCGGCGTACCCGGCATGCGGGAACTGTGGAGCGACGAGTTCCGGCTGCCCCCCGCCGATGATCCGGGGCTGGCAGGCCTGCGGCAGCTCCTGACGTCCACGCCGACAACCGACGGGGTGCTCCGGATCGACAGCCTCCCAAAGGCCCCCGACCGCCCCGACAGCCTCACCTCGCGTCTCGCCTTCTACGGCCATCCCGTCCGACAGAAGGGACAGCCCCTGTTCGTCGTGAACTCCGTCGAGGACGGCTGCGGCAGGGCCGACGCGCACGTCCAGAGGATCCTTGACCGCATCGGCCTGGACACGGAGCAGCGCCGCACCTGGCCGGACAGTCGGCCGACGCCCCTGCACGACACCGTGGACGTGGAGATCGGCGCGGTCGCGGACAGCAACGTCAACCTCCGGGTGCTCGGCGCGCTGCCGGAACTGGCGGTCTCTCAAGGGATGTCCTCCCATGGCCCTTCCACCGGCTCGGAGCGCATCGACGCACGGGAGTGCCGTGTCGTCCTGGGACAAGGGCGGATGATCCTCACCCACCACAACAAGCGGCTGCGTGTCGTGCCCCGCGGGCGCATGGCCGACTTCCACTATCCACCCGTACTACGCCTGCTCCTGCGCATGTTCGGTCCGTCGCCCGAGCATCGCGTGCAGCCCGTCATCGCTCCCGAGGGACGGCTCGCGGACGCAGGGTGCAGGGTGGTGCCGCGAGTAGATCTCGGCGGCGTCGTTCTGCTGCGGCGCACGGTCATCGTCGAATCGGACCAGGTACCCCGACGCGCCACGGGAGAGAGCCTGTTGGGCTACGCAGAGCGCATCGACGCCTGGCGTCGCCAATGCACCATTCCCGCCTGGTCATATCTCCGTGCCGTCAACGGCTCCGGCGCCGACAAGCACCGCAAGCCCATGCCCATCGATCTGCACTCGCCGCTGGGCATCGTCCAGATCGAGCGCATGACGCGCCGCGACGCGCGGCGCCTCCTCTTCCAGGAAGTGCTGCCGGACGCGGTGCATGCGCCCATGGCGGACGACGGCAGCCGTTGGCTCGCTGAGGTGGTGTGGGAGGTAACCCCCAGAAATGACGGACATGGCTGATGTGACTGACTTCGCTCCCGGCACCAACAGCACTTCAGCGTGTCCGGCGCCGAGTTGGTTGTCCGTGCACGTCCACGCGCACAGCGACCTCGATCGGCACATCGGGCATCTGGCGGGGCTCCTCCGGAACGCCGCGGCCGAAGCCGATGCCGTGGCATGGTTCTTCCTGCGCTACTGGGAAAGCGGACCTCACCTACGGCTCCGGGCGCTGTGCCGCACGGCCGGACAGCGCGAGCGGGCCGGTGAGCGGCTCCGTACGGCAGCGGAGCAGTGGGCCAGGGACAACCCGGAGCGGAGCCCCCTAGGCGAAGCCGAGTACGCCGCGTCGTCGGCCTGGATCCAGAGCCGCGAGGAGACCGGCCGCCCCGCAGCACCGCTGCTGCCCTCCCGTACGGTGCGGGTCGAGGAGTTCACCGGCGCCTGGATGCCAGGGGCGCCCGCGTGTACCGGTCAGCCGCAGACACTGTGCTTCCTCTCCGCGTCCAGCACGGTCGCGCTCCATCTGCATCTGCGTCACGGCTGGCAGACGCGGGCCCGGCACGCCGTCGACACGCTGCGCTCCCTGCTGGCCGCACCGCTCCCGGCCGACTGCCCGCCCCTCCGGGGCGCCTTCGCGGAATGGGCCGACCTCCTGGCGGGCGACGAGGCTGAGGACGTACGGCGCCGTGCCCGCCTCGCACAGAAAGCAGCCTGGCCGGGTCCTGACCGTGCCGCCGCCGCGATGGCGCGGTACTGCCTGGCCGTTCCACGCGCCGACGGCTCCGCGCGGGCGCTGCTGCACGCCTGGCACACCCACTGCAATCGCCTGGGGCTCAACTTGCCCGAGGAGGCAGCCGCCGCCATCACAGCGCTGGCCCTGACGGAGAAGGAGAACGGATGACCCGGTCGAACGGTCCCGTCGTGTGGCAGGACCACCGGCTCTATCACCGGGCGGACCCGGACGGGCTGCTCACCGAGCTTGTCGCCCCGGTGCTGCGGGACGCCGCACCGTACTGCCGTGCGCAGCACTTCTTCCGGGAGTGGCAGGGCGGCCCCAACATCCGCGTCGCCCTTCTTGTCGACAAGGAACACGCGGACCGCGTGGCGCAACACCTGCGGGCCCGCTGCCTCGACCACCTCGCGCGGTCACCTCGGGCGGCACAGGAATCCACGCCCCACCGTGCCCCGCCCGGCGACCTGGACTCGCGGGAGGGCGTCGTGGACGATCTCCCGCCGCAGCCTGACAACTCACTGCTGGCCGTGGAGCACCGGGACCGCTCGGCGCAGCTCGGCGGCCCGGCAGCCGTCGACTTGTTCGACCGCTTTCACGACCGGTCGACCGGCGCCGCCCTGCGCACCCTCGTCCACTGGCGGACACGGACGAGGGACGGACACGGCAGCGACCGCGCCCGCGCCGCCGTCACACTCATGCTCCACAGCGCGATGCGCTTCCCCGGCCCACTGCGCCTGGGGGCGATGTCGTACCGCTCGCATGTCGAGGGCGCCGTCATGGAATCTCCTCGCCCCGATCAACTCCGCCGCGAACTGGCGCAGTTCGCCGAACGCTGGACTCCTGCCCTGCACCCGCTCGCCGAGCAACTGCTCACATCGCGGGACGCGCCCACCGAAGAGGACCTTCCGGGAGTGCGGACGTTCCTCGACCACGTGGAGCGACTTGTGCCGGACGTCCGTGCGCTCCTCGCCGCAGACGAGTTGCACCTGCCCCTGGCCGGCCGCAACGGCGAAACGACCTGGGACGAGAAGCTGCTGCGCCGCAGCACGTTCCACCACTCTCTCCAGCGTGACCCCCGGTGGCTCGCGGCAGCGGCCCAGGACCCCGTCCTGCGGCTGCACCGGGTCCTGATCAACTGGGGCTATCTGCACATGACCCGGCTCGGCGTCCTGCCCGCCCAGCGCCTCGCGCTCTGCCACCTCGTCGCGGAACTGGTCGACCGGTACGCCGAGGAACGGCCGTATCTCACCGCGGGAGCCCGGGATCTGGCCGCCGGCGGCCCGGGAGCGCTCGCGTTGCGCTACATACGGGAGCACCGCACCGGCAGCCGCATCCCTCAGGACGTCGACTGGTCACTGCTCCCCGCGGAGCGCCCCGACCGGGACGGACGCAACCTGGTGCCCCTCACGCCACAGGCCGCCCGGCTGGGGTCGGTACTACAGCGGACCGCGGGGGTGTCACGGCTACGGTGGGAGGCCGGAGCGCGCTCCGGCGGCGGGCGCTTCGTCGGCCCCGTTCACCGTGTGATCGCATCAGCGGGCCAGCGCTACCCCGCCGAACTGCACGTACTGCCGGGAAAGTCGATGCCCGAGGTGCCGACCGGCAGGTATGAGCCCGCTCACCATGCCCTGGCCGTGCCACCCGTCACCGAGCAGCCGCCCACGAGCGCTCCGCAGGCGGAGCTCATCGTCGCGGTGAGTCCCTGGCGGACCCGTTTCAAGTACGGGGAGTTCGCCTACCGTCTCCAGTGCATGGACGCCGGGGTCCTGGTCGGCCAGGCACTCGCCGTCGCAGAGGCCGACCAACGTCCGCTGCGGGTCCGCTACTGGTTCTCCGACGCCGCACTTGACGAGCGGATCGGGGTGAACGGCACCCGGACGCGCAGCTATGCCGCACTGGATCCCGCCACGAACGGAATCCCTCACCCGGACTCCGGGGGCGCGATCCGGCCGACCGGCGACCGTGTGGAGGACGCCGCGCGCTCGCACCACTCGCCGCCCGCGACCGTCATCCCACCGCTGCTGCCCCGCCTGGCGGCCGGTGTACGGTCCTGGACCGAGGTGCCCTCGCGACCGCGGCGCCCCGACGCCTGGACGGCCCGGCGTACGTCGATGGGCTTGACCGCTCCCGGTGCTCTCGACGCGGACGAGTTCGGGCGCCTGTTGCAGCGCGTCTGCGCACCGTACGAGTCGGACCTGCCCGGCGGGGTCCCGTTCTCCCAGACGGCGTTCATCGCTGTGATCGGCGAGGTCGATGGGGTCGATGCCGGTGTGTACCTCGTCGCCGACGCGGGGAGGCGGATCGGGCTCCTTCGGGCGGGTGATGTGCGCCCCGCTCTCCAGTACGCCTTGGACAACGGAGTGTTCGACGTCCCGCACATCCCCCTGGTACTGACCCTGCTGACCGACTACGAGGCCGCACTGCCGCACTACGGCGACCGGTGGCTGCGGATTCAGGGCATGGAGGCGGGGGTGGCGGTGCAGCGCTGCCACCTGTCGGCGGCGGCCGATTCCCTGGCGTGCCAGGCGCACTGCGGCTACGACCCGGACCGGCTGCTCGCCGCGCTGGACCTCGACGACCAACACCTGGACCCGATGATTCAGCTTCTGGTCGGCCGGTCCCGCCCGCCGGGACTCCACCACGAGATTGCCCTGTTCTGAAACTCGTTCCGCTCCAAGGCACCCCGACCGCCACGCGTATCCGAAAGGCAGCCGCTCATGAACCCCACGAACGACAGCACCGCAACCCGTGCCGCCGAGTCGCGCTGCCCCGTGGACCCCGGCGCGCCGTTCGGCGACACCTTCCATCAGGCTCCGCAGGCGGTCCTCGCGTGGTTCCGCGAGCACCGGCCGGTGGCCGAGGTGGCCCTGCCCAACGGACTGCGAGCCTGGATGCTCACCCGCGACGACGACGTGCGAGCCGCGCTCGGGGACCCCCGCCTGATCCACGACACCCGGCGCTTCCCCCAGACCTTGCAGGGTCTCGACTGGAACTCACCGGCAGGAGACATGATCTCCGCATACGGGCGGAACCTGTCGAGCGCGGATGCGCCGGAGCACGACCGCTACCACGCGACCGTCGCGGGGACGTTCACAGCACGGCGCACGCAAGAGCTGCGGCCTCGCGTCCAGGAGATCGTGGACGCACTCCTGGACCGGCTGCCCACGGACGAACCGGTCGACCTGCTGGGGCGGTTCACCGTGCCGCTGTCCGTGGGTGTGATGTGCGAGATCGTCGGCGTGCCCGAGACCGACCGCCCGGACTTCCTGGATTTCGTACGCCGCACCGTGTCGATCGACGACGACCTGGACATCGCCGGGCTCCGCACATCGGCCATGCGCACCTTCGAGCTGCTGACCGGCTACGTGGCGGACCGCGCGCGCGATCCGCACAAGGACCTGCTGGGTGAGGTCACCACGCAGTTGCGGCAGGAAGGCAGCTCCGCCGAGGACGTGGTGACCGTCCTCTATCACCTGCTGGTAGCGGGCTTCGACACCACCGGGGCGTTCATCGGCAACATGGTCCAGGGTCTGCTCGATCACCCCGAGGTGCTGGCGGCGGTGCGCGAGGACCCGGCCCGGCTGTCGTCGGCCGTCGAAGAGTTCTTGCGGTTCGACGGTTCGGCACGGATGGGGGTGTGGCGCTTCGCCGCGCAGGACGTCGAGGTGGGCGGGCAGCTCATCCCGGCCGGGAGCCTGGTGATGGTGTCGCTCGCGGCGGCCAACAGGGACCCGGCCAGGTTCGTGGATGCCGACCGGCTCGACCTGGAGCGCGGTGACATCGGCGGACATGTGGCCTTCGGGCGCGGCCGCCACCGCTGCACCGGAGCCGCCCTGGCCAGGCTGGAGACGGAGGTGGCGGTGGGCACCCTCGTCCGACGTCACCCCCGGCTGCGCATCGCCGCCGACGAGACGCTGCGGCGCCGCACCGTGGTCACGCTCAACGGCCTGCGCCGTCTGCCCGTGGTGCTCGGTACACCCGTGGCGGAGTAGTGCGGCTCGTCTGCGGTGATGCTCGACTAGTCAGCGCCCGCCGTCGTGCTCAGGTCGTTTACTCAGGACCTGGTTGGTGGCCGCGGGCACTACTGGTTCTCAGCACGCGGGCCGCGCGGACGCCACCGCTCCGGCCTCCACTCCGGCTGCGGCGGCAGCCAGGGCGCGTCCTGCGCCGTGACCGCGACCGTGCGTGCGGCGACCTTTTGCGGCAAGGGGCGCAGCGCCGGGTCCTTCTCCAGGCACTGCTGCACACGACCGAGCAGCGAATCCGGTACGCCCGCCGGCTCCGGCTCCTCGTGAGCGACCCGGAAGAGCAGGGCGTGCAGGGCGCGTACCGACTCCTCGTGCAGCGGACCGTGCTGCTCGCCGACCACGGCGTGCAGGTCCGGGAGGCGGTACGGGCAATAGTCGAGCTGTCCGGGGGCGGGCGGGGCAATCACGGCGCTTCAGGCTCACGCCGAAGGCCCTGCGGGGACGGCGGTGGAGCCCGGAGGCGCGTCCCCGCCGTCGTCCCCGCCGCCGACAGGTGCCGTCGAAGGGGTTCCCGGGCCGGGGCGGATATGGGAGTGTCCTACCGAATTCCTGGCGAATTCCTGCTGAAGCGGCGGGCCGGCAGGTCATGGGGTCCGCGGACTGGACTGTTTCGGCGCGGGTCCGAGGTGAAGCACTGGTGCGGAATCCGGCGAGGCACGATCTGGTAGCGCTGCGGCGGCTCAACAACACGGTCGCCCTGCGCGCCCCGTCCCGCCGCAGCCCCCGGACCCGCGCCGAGCCCGCCGCGGGCTCCGGCCTCCCGCAGTCCACCGTCGAGGCCACCATGGAGGAACCGACCGGGCGGGGCCTCGCCGACGAGTCCACGGCGACGGGAACCGCCGACGATCACCCGCCAGGCCGCCCCGCACGACGCTTCCACTTCCGCGCCGAGGCCGGGCACGTCCTCGGCGGCGTGCGTCGGCTGCCGTCGCGGGAGGGCTCGGCGTGAGTACCGCGTGCAAGGCCCCACCTCGGCCGGGTGCGCGGCGTGTGGGGGAGTCCGAGGTGGCCGCGCCGGCCCGGGGCACGGATGCCGCCGGTTCGGCCGTGTTTGCCGCCGTCGCCGGCCGGCTCGCCCCCGTGTCGCCGCCCCCGCGCTCGCCGTCGACCCGGAACTCATCGTGCTCACCGGCGGGGCCACCTCCGTCGGCCGCCATCCGGTGCCGCGGCTCGAAGAGCGGTTGCGCCCCGTGACCCCGCACGTCCCGCGTATCGTGCTGAGCTCGCTCGGCGAGCGGGGCGTGGTCCTCGGCGCCGTACGCAAGGCGCTCGACCACGTGGAGGAGGAACTGCTCGCGGACACGGCGCCGTAGCGGCTCGGGGGCGCCTGCTGTCGCGCCCGTGGCGGCCGGCCGGCGCCCGACGGCTTCCTGGGAGGCGAAGCACGTATGCGCAGAAGGACTCTGCTGGGCGGGGCGCTCGCCGCCCCGTTGCTCGCCGCCTGCTCCGGTGGGGGCGGCGGCGCGGACGGCGGGGGCGGCACCACGCTCTCGTACGGGATGTGGGACCCGGCACAGGTGCCGGGCATGGAGAAGATCATCGCGGCGTTCGAGAAGAAACATCCGCGGATCTCGGTGCGCATCGAGCTCACACCCTGGGCGAGCTACTGGACCACCCTCAAGACGTCGATGCGCGGCGGCACCGCGCCCGACGTCTTCTGGATGAACGCCGTCAACTTCCAGCTGTACGCGGCGAACGGCGTCCTCGAACCGCTCTCCGGGCACATCGAGGCCGACGCCACCCCCGTGGAGCGCCACCCGGACGCGCTCGTGAAGCTGTACGCCTACCGGGGCACGCAGTACGGCCTGCCGAAGGACTTCGACACCATCGGCCTCTGGTACAACAAGGCGCTCTTCGACAAGGCGGGCATCACGTACCCGGACGCCACCTGGACGTGGGACGACGTCCGGGACGCGGCGGCCGAACTCACCGACCCCCGCGAGCGCGTGCACGGCTTCGCCGCCGAGATGGACCGGCAGTTCAAGATCTACCCGGCCATCTGTGCCGCGGGCGGCTACGTCCTCAGGGACGGCCGCTCCGGCTTCGGCGACGAGCGGTCCATCGAGGGCCTGCGCTTCCTCACCGACATGATCGACCGGGGCTGGTCGCCGCCGCAGAGCGCGATGGTCGAGTCCGTGGGGCGCGTGCGCTACTGGTCGGAGAAGGTCGCCATGAACTACGACGTCTCCGCGATGTCCGGGCAGATGTACGCCGTCCCCGCCATCAAGGACCACGGCGGCATCGCCGTCCTGCCCAAGGGGCGCCGCAGGGCCACCATCATCCACGGCCTTGCGAACGTCATCTCCGCCAAGAGCCGCAGGAAGGAAGCGGCCTGGAAGTTCGTGCACTTCATGGCGGGGCGCGAGGCCGCCGAGATCCAGGCGAAGGCGGGCGCCACCATCTCCAGTTACGAGGGGACGCAGGACGCCTGGCTCAAGTCGATGCCCGAATTCGACCTGAAGCACTTCATCGAGATGCAGAAGTACGCCGTTCCGTACCCGAGTTCCAAGAACACGCCGGTCTGGGAGAACCTCCAATACCCGTTACTCGGCGCCGCGTTCAGCGGAAAGGGCGGCATCGGGAGCGCCGCGCGCACGCTGGGCGAGCAGATGGACCGGGCCCTGAAGGAGGAGCGCGCCTCATGAGTGTCTTTCCCGCCACGGCGGCCGCGAAATCGACAGGACGCGGTGCCGCCGCGCCCGTCAAGTCCCGTGGGCAGCGCACCGCCTACCTCTTCATCGCCCCGCTCGGCCTCGGCTTCGCCGTCTTCTATTTCTGGCCGCTGCTCCAGACCTTCTACTTCAGCTTCACCGAATTCGGCGCCTTCGGCGGCCACACGTTCATCGGCACCGACAACTACGTGCGTGTCGTGCGGGACGTCACCGTGTGGCAGGCGCTCGGCAACACGCTGATCTACAGCCTCATCGGGCTCACCGCGCTGCCGGTAGCGATCGTCGTCGCGGCCCTCCTGAACCGGCGCGGCCTGCGCGGCGTCGCGCTCTACCGCGCCCTGTACTTCGTGCCGTTCGTGACGCTGCCCGTCGCCGTCGGACTGGTCTGGAACTGGCTCTACAACGGCGACTTCGGGCTCCTGAACGAGGTTCTGGCCCGGTTCGGCATCGACCGGCACTACTGGGTCTCCGACCCGTCCACGGCCGTCTTCGCCATCGGCACGGTGATGGTCTGGTCGACCACCGGCTACTACTTGATCATCTTCATGGCGGGCATCAAGGGAATTCCGCGGGACTACTACGAAGCCGCGGAACTGGACGGCGCGGGAGCGCTGCGCAGGTTCTTCACGATCACCCTTCCGCTGCTCAGCCCGACCATCTTCTTCGCCTCCGTCATCTGCATGATCAACTCTCTGCAGACCTTCGACCTGATCTACATCATGATGGGCGAGAAGAATCCCGCGATCGGCGATACGCAATCCGTCGTCGGCCTCTTCTACAAATGGGCCTTCGTCGAGAACGCGCAGGGCGCCGCGGCCGCGCTCGCCTTCCTCCTCATGCTCCTCATCGCCGCGCTGACATACCTTCAGTTCCGGTTCCAGAAGAGGTGGGTGCACTATGCCTGACACCCGGACACGCGGGCGCGCCGGATCCATCGCCACCCACGCCGCGCTCTCGCTCGGCGCACTCGTGATGGTCTTCCCTTTCCTGTGGCAACTGCTCACCGCCCTCAAGACACTCGCCGAGACCTCGCGGGTGCCGCCCACCTTCCTGCCCGACGACTGGAACCGGGAGAGCTTCGAGAAGGTCTTCACCGCGCTGCCGTTCCGCGAAATGCTGACCAACAGCGTGCTCAACACCGTCGGCCGCACCCTCGGCCAGCTGGTCTTCTGCTCCCTCGCCGCCTATGCCTTCGCCCGCATGCGCTTCCGGGGACGCAACGTCCTCTTCGCGCTCTTCCTCTCCGTCCTGATGGTGCCGAGCTCCCTGCTCGTGCTCCCGCAGTACGACATCATCCAATCGCTCGGCCTGCTGAACTCCGCCCCCGCGCTGTTCCTGCCCGGCATGTTCAGCGCGTTCGGCACCTTCATGCTGCGGCAGTTCTTCCTCACGCTCCCCATGGAGCTGGAGGAGGCCGCCCGCATCGACGGCGCGGGCTCCTTCCGGATCTTCTGGTCCATCATGCTGCCGCTGATCAGGCCCGCCCTCGCCGCGCTCGCCGTCATCACCGCCATGTGGTCCTGGAACGACCTGCTGTGGCCCCTGGTCGTCAACACCGACCCGTCGACGATGCCGATCAGCGCCGGACTGACCTCCTTGGAGGGCCAGTTCGAGACGAACTACCCGGTGATGATGGCCGGTTCGCTCATCGCGAGCCTGCCCATGCTGCTCGTCTACGTCTTCCTCCAGCGGCACTTCGTCCAGAGTGTCGCGCTCTCCGGTTCCAAGAGCTGACTTCGACACCCGGAGGAAAGGCGCCTGGCGCCCGTGTGCTGGACTTGGCGGATGTCTGCGTCGATCCTGCTGCCGGTCCTGCTGCTCGTCGTGTCGATCACCGCGTTCGGCCTCGCGGGGTACGGCTTCGGGAGGCTCGGCGCGCGTGGCGTCCGGGGCTGGGACCGCCCGGTCGTGCTGCGCTCCCTGGCCGCCCTTTTCGGGGCGGCCGCGGCCGCCGTCTACACCTGGGGGCTGCTCTGCGTCGCGTTGACCGTCCTCGACGCGGAGGACGGCGGGGCGGGCTCCGCGCCCGTCCGCCCCTGCGCCGAAGCGGACGCGCAGGCGTGGGGCGCCGCGGCCGTCGACTACCGGGTGGAGTACCTGCCCGTGCGGTTCGTGTGCGAGACGGGCGACGGCCGGAGCCATGCCACCGACGACGTGCCGGGATACGTCACACCCGCCGCGGTGGGGGCCGGCCTGACCGCCGCCGTGCTCGCCGTCTCCGCGGGGTGGGTGTCGCAGGCGCGTGCCAGGGCGGTGTGACGCCGGTCGCGCTTGCCCTGGAGCGCACTCCACCTCGTAGGGTCGCGGCATCCGAGTGGGTCCCAGGTGGGTCCGAGCAGGTCCACGCGCGCCCAACCGCGCCATGGTCAAGGAGAGTCGCATGCGCCACCGCGTTCTGGGCGGGACCGGCATGGAGGTCAGCCCCTACTGCCTGGGCACCATGATGTTCGGCCACGTCGGCAACGCCGACCACGACGACTGCGCCCGGATCGTCCACGCCGCGCTGGACGAGGGCATCAACTTCGTCGACACCGCCGACATGTACTCCGCCGGGGAGTCCGAGACCATCGTCGGCAAGGCGCTGAAGGGCCGCCGCGACGACGTCGTGCTCGCGACCAAGTTCCACTTCCCCATGGGTGAGGGCCCCAACCGGGGCGGCAATTCCCGGCGTTGGATCGTGCGGGCCGTGGAGGACAGCCTGCGGCGGCTGGGGACGGACTGGATCGACCTGTACCAGGTGCACCGGCCGGACCACACCACCGACATCGAGGAGACGCTCTCCGCCCTCACGGACCTGGTGCGCCAGGGCAAGATCAGGGCGTTCGGCTGCTCCACGTTCCCCGCGGACGAGATCGTCGAGGCGTACCGCGTCGCCGACCGGCGCGGGCTCCAGCGGTTCCGCACCGAGCAGCCGCCCTATTCGCTGCTGGCCAGAGGCGTGGAGAAGCATGTACTGCCGGTGACCCGGCGCCTCGGCATGGGCACGCTGACCTGGAGCCCGCTGGCCTCCGGTTTCCTGACCGGACGCTACCGCAAGGGCCGGGCCATGGATCTCAGCAGCGGGCGCCCCACCCTGCACCCGGGCCGCTTCGATCCGGCGGCGCCGCTCACCGCCGCGAAGCTGGAGGCCGTCGAGCAGTTCGTCGCCGTGGCCGATGAGGTGGGCTGCACGCTTCCCGAGCTGGCGATCGCCTTCCCGCTCGCGCACCCCGCCGTCACGTCCGTGATCATCGGCCCGCGCACGATGGAGCAGCTGCGGGCCACGCTCAAGGGTGCGTCCGTGGCCCTGGACGACGCGGCGCTCGACCGGATCGACGCCATCGTGCCGCCCGGCACCGACGTCTACCCGCCGGACGGGGTGTGGACGCCCCCGGCCCTGACCACGCCGGCGCTGCGCCGCCGCACGGCCGGGGAGAGGTCCGCCGCCTGACCGCCCGCCGACGGGGGCGGCGCCTGCGAGGGCGCACCATCCGCAGCCTAGACCTGCGGCGGAGGCGGCCTGAGACCGGAGCCGGATCCGGAGCGGATCGGGGGCGTATTAGCGTGGACGGGACAGACCGACCAACAGGATCCGAGGTGCCCGGCCCATGCCAAGCCGCAGCGAGAGCCGTACCGAGCTCATCGAATCGCTCATGGAGCGGTTCCCGCACGTGCCACGGGAAGCGGTGATCAAGGAGGATCTGCTGCGCGGCGGCATCGCCTTCGACGAGTCGGCGCTCAGTGACAATGAGGGCGGCGAGGTCAAGCCGAAGTCGTACTTCATCTTCTCCTTCGACCACGGCACGCTCCCCGAGCTGGGCGCCGCCGCCCTCCGTCGCCCGCCGGAGGAGATCGTCCTCACCGGCGGCCCCTACCAGCTGCGCCGCACCGTCGTCTCGGTCCGCGTGAACCCCTCCTCGCCCTACCGCGTCGCCGCCGACGACCACGGTGTGCTCGGCCTCTACCTGGACGGCGTACGCATCTCCGACGTCGGCCTGCCGCCGATGCCGGACTACTACCGGCACACGCTGGAGAACGGCAAGTCCGTCATGGAGGTGGCGCCCACCATCCAGTGGGGCTACCTCATCTACCTGACGGTCTTCCGGGTCTGCCAGTACTTCGGGGCCAAGGAGGAGTGCCAGTACTGCGACATCAACCACAACTGGCGCCAGCACAAGGCGGCGGGCCGCCCCTACACGGGCGTGAAGCCGGTGGAGGAGGTCCTCGAGGCCCTCGCCATCATCGACAAGTACGACACCAACAAGTCCTCCACCGCGTACACGCTCACCGGCGGCGCGATCACCTCGCAGATCGGCGGCAAGGACGAGGCCGACTTCTACGGGCAGTACGCGAAGGCCATCGAGGAGCGTTTCCCCGGCCGCTGGATCGGCAAGGTCGTCGCCCAGGCCCTGCCGAAGGCGGACGTGCAGCGGTTCCACGACTACGGCGTACGGATCTACCACCCCAATTACGAGGTGTGGGACCCGTACCTCTTCGAGCGGTACTGCCCCGGCAAGGAACGCTACGTCGGACGGGACGAGTGGCACCGCCGCATCCTGGACTCCGCCGAGGTGTTCGGCCCGCGCAATGTGATCCCGAACTTCGTGGCGGGCGTGGAGATGGCGGAGCCCTTCGGCTTCAAGACGGTCGACGAGGCCATCGGCTCGACGGTGGAGGGGCTCCAGTACTTCATGTCGCGCGGCATCACGCCCCGCTTCACGACGTGGTGCCCGGAGCCCACGACGCCGCTCGGCAAGGCGAACCCGCAGGGCGCTCCGCTGGAGTACCACGTGCGGCTCCTGGAGGCCTACCGCGCGACGATGGAGGCCAACGGCCTCTCCTCACCGCCCGGCTACGGCCCGGCCGGGCCCGGCAACGCGGTCTTCTCCGTCAGCTCGTTCATGGACAGCCTGCCGGCGGAGGCGGCGGCGCCGGAGGACGCGGTGGTTCCCGCGACGGGGCGGTAAGCCCGCCACCGGGCCCCGGTGCTGCGCAACCGGGGGCTGACCTGACCGCCGCTCGGACCTCCCCACCTACCCGCCCGGTACTCCGCACCGGAACTCGGACGCCCCCAGGCCGTGGCGCACCGCGGCTTGCCGTCGGGCAACGGGCGGGCGGGAAAGCATCGCCGCGAAGCAGCGGTCAGGGCAGCGGTCCCGGCGTCCGTGGCAAGATCGCGGCGTGGGGGCCAGGACAGCGGTCCCGGCGTCCATGGCAAGATCGCGGCGCGTAGTCAGGGGCAGCCGTCCCGGTCGTTCGCGGTAGGACCGTGGCGCGTAGGTCGAGGCAGTCGTCCCTGGGCGCCCGCAGCAAGACGCGTGGCGCGTAGGTCAGGACAGCCGTCCCGGGCGTCCGTGGCGAGATCGCGGAGCGCAGACCAGGAGAGCCGTCCCGGGCGCCCGCAGCATGACCGTGGCGCGGAGACCAGGACAGCCGTCCGGGGGCGCCCGTGGCAAGATCGCGGCGCGTGGTCGGGACAGCCGTCCCGGGGCGTCCGCAGCATGACCGCGGCGCGCAGGCCAGGGCAGTCGTCCCGGACGTACGTAGCAAGATCGCGCCGCCGGCGGCCCCCCCCCCGCAAGGCCTCGCCGCGCAAACCATCCACCAGAACCGGAGGACCCCGTGCAGCACCACCCCGTCACCGTCGTCACCGGCGGCAGCCGCGGTATCGGCGCCGCCGTCAGCGTGCGTCTCGCCGAGGACGGCCATGACGTCGCGATCGGCTACCGCTCCGACGAGGCCGCCGCGGAGAAGGCCGCGGCGGCGGTCCGCGCCGCCGGGCGGCGCTGCGTCACCGTGCGGGTCGACACCGCCGACGAGACGGACGTCGACCGCCTCTTCGACACCGCCGCGGCGGAGCTCGGCCCGGTCACCGGGCTCGTCAACAACGCCGGGGTGAGCGGCCCCGTCGGCCCCCTCGCCGAGGCCGACGCCGAGGGGATGCGCAGGGCGCTGGAGGTGAACGTGCTCGGGTACCTGCTCTGCGCCCGGCGCGCCGTGCGGGACCTGAAGGCGAACGGCGGCGGGGCCGTCGTGAACATCTCGTCCGCCGCCGCGACCCTCGGCTCGCCCGGCGAGTACGTCCACTACGCCGCCGCCAAGGGCGCCGTCGACACCATGACGGTCGGCCTGGCCAAGGAGGTCGCCGCGGACGGGATCCGGGTCAACGCCGTGGCTCCGGGCGTCATCTGGACCGAGTTCCACGCCGACCCCGAGCGTCCCGCGAAGCTCGCCGCCGGCATCCCGATGGGACGCTCCGGCCGGCCCGAGGAGATCGCGGCGGCCGTCTCGTGGCTGCTCTCGGACGACGCCTCGTACGCCACGGGCACGGTCCTGCGGGTGGCGGGCGGCCGCTGACCCGCAGCGCCCCGCCTCTCGTACGCTGGTTCGCATGATCGGTGGAGAGGCGACACTCGCGGCAGGCGTCCTCATGCGGCCCGTCACGCCCGACGACGCGCACGCGCTGGCCCGCGCCCATCGGCGCAACCGCGACCACCTCGCCCCCTGGGACCCCGACCGGCCCGATGCCTTCTTCACCACCGAGGGCCAGGCCGAGCGGATCCAGGGGCAGTTGGCGGAGGCCGCTGCGGGCCGCGCCGTGCACTGGGTGTTCGTCGACGGCGGCGAGATCGTCGGGCACGCCGCCCTGGCGAACATCGTGCTCGGCCCGGCCCGCAGCGCGATCCTCGGCTACTGGACCGACGCGGAACAGACCGGCCGCGGCCTGGCCTCCGCCGCCACCCGCCACGCCTGCGAGGTCGCCGACACCCGGCTAGGCCTGCACCGCGTCGAGGCGGGCACCCTGCTGCACAACACCGCCTCGCAGCGCGTGCTGGTCAAATGCGGCTTCCAGGAGTACGGGGTCGCGCCCAAGTACCTTTACATCAACGGGGCCTGGCGCGACCACCGGCTGTTCCAGAAGATCCTCAACGAGCGCCCCGCGTTCTGAACCACCGCGCCCCTGGACGCTCGGCGCTCTGACCGTGATCGACGCCGTGGTCCCCCCGCTCACCTCCTGGCCGATCCTCCTCGTCGCGTGCGGCCTGCTCCTTGCCGGATCCCGCCGCGCCGCCAGCCAGGAGGCGGCGCGCGCCTGGGCTCCGTCAGGCGATCAGACGATGCCCTCCGCGACCTCGGCCTGCTCACGGTCCGAGCCGTACGCCTGCGGGGTGCTGTACGAGCGGCGCGCCACGAACCACCACACGGTGGCGAGGATCAGCACCACGGCCAGCGCGATCGCCGCGTAGTTCATCGAACTGACCGTCACCGGCGAGGCCTGCGGCAGGCAGAACAGGACCGTCACGAACGCCACCCAGACCACCGCGACCCAGCCGATGGGCTTGCTCCAGCGCCCCAGGTTCCACGGGCCCGGCCGGAAGCGGTCGCCCGCGCGGAGCCGCAGGAAGATCGGGATGGCGTAGGCGGGCGTGATGCCGATGACGTTGATGGCGGTCACGGCGGTGTACGCGGTCGCCGAGTACAGCGAGGGCAGGGCGATCGCGGCGGCGAGGCCCACCGACAGCCACACCGCGGGCACCGGGACCTGCGTGCGGGAGCTGACCTTGCGCCACAGGGCGGAGCCGGGCAGCGCGTTGTCGCGGGAGAACGCGAAGACCATCCGGCTCGCGGCGGCCGTCTCGGCGTTGCCGCAGAACAGCTGCGCCACGATGACGATGAGCAGCAGCGCGGTCGCCCCGGACTCGCCGACCGCGTCGATCATGATCTGGGCGGGCGGCACCCCGGTATCCGTGCCCAGCGTGCCCGCGTAGTCCTGGATCGCGAAGGTGAGCCCGGCGAGCAGCACGAAACCGGCGATCCACGACGCCCAGATGGCGCGCACGATGCCGCGCGCCGCGGTCACCGACGCGTTGGAGGTCTCCTCGGACAGGTGGGCGGACGCGTCGTATCCGGAGAACGTGTACTGCGCGAGGAGCAGGCCGATCGCCGTCACGTAGAGCGGGTTGTCCCAGCCGGTGCCGTCGAAGAACTCGCCGAAGACGAACGACGGCGACTGGTGGTGGTCCGGGACGATCGCGAGGGCCCCGACGATCACGGCCACACCGGCCAGGTGCCACCACACGCTGATGGAGTTGAGCAGACTCACCAGGCGGACGTTGAACAGGTTGAGCAGGGCGTGCACGAGCAGGATGCACAGGAAGATCAGGAAGGTCTTCTCCGGGGTCGGCTCGAAGCCGAACCGCAGGTTCAGGAACGCTCCGGTGAACAGCGCCGCTCCGTAGTCGATGCCCGCGATCGCGCCGAGCAGACCGAGCAGGTTCAGCCAGCCCGTGTACCAGCCCCAGCGGCGCCCGCCGAGCCGGTCGGCCATGTAGTAGAGCGCCCCGGACGTGGGGTACGCGCTCGTGACCTCGGCGAGCGCGAGGCCCACGCAGAGCACGAAGAGGCCGACGCCGGCCCAGCCCCAGAGCATCACGGCGGGGCCGCCGGTGTTCATGCCGAAGCCGTACAGCGTCATGCAGCCGGAGAGGATGGAGATCACGGAGAAGCTGATGGCGAAGTTGCCGAACCCGCCCATGCGGCGGGCCAGGACGGGCTGGTAGCCGAGCTCTCTGAGCTTCTGCTCCTCGTCCTGGCGTGGCGCTGGGACGGTGCTCGACGACCAGGTGGTGCGGGACACGGATGTACCTCCGGAGGGTGAGCGATGGTGGGGAACGGGGAACGGGGAACGGGGAACGGGGAACGGGGGGGCGAGGGGCGGCCCGCCGGGACTAGCGCGTGTCGCGGGAGGCGGCGAAGCAGCGGGAGCGGGCCTGGACGAAGACCTCGGCGGCCGCGTCCGCGTCGCCGGGGGAGTGGGTGCGGTATGTCCACGGCACGACCGTGTAGAAGGGGTCGAGGGCCTCGAACACCCGTGACGCGTCGTGGAATTGATGCGCGCCCCACAGGGCGTGCGCCAGGTGGTTGAGGTCCAGGAGCGAGGTCGCCGCGGGCAACGCGTGGTCGAACCACAGATGTAGGGCGCGCAGCGCGCCCCGCGTCGCGTCCTCCGAGATCCAGTGCAGGTCCAGCGCCCGTTCGTTGCCCGCTTCCCTGCGGTAGCGCTCGACGCGCACGTACAGCGGCAGCAGGTGCAGCGCCGAACCGGCGGGCGCGGAGGCCGCCGCCCACTGCACGAAGTTGTACGCCTCGGTGAGCGGGCCCCCAAAGCGGCGCCCGTACACGAACTGGAGCATCCGGTGGTACGCCTCGCGGTTGCCCGGGTCGCGCTTGTCGGCCTCGGCCAGCAGCTGCCAGGGGCCGGGGAAGAGCATCGGCTCCGGAGGCGCGACGCGGTGCTCGTCCCACCGCTGTCCCTCGTCGAGACGGGCCAGGGCGAGCAGGCAGACCCACGGCACCGGGTCCTCCGGCGACAGGGCGGACGTGGCGGCGCACGCGGTGACCGCGTCGCGCCACAGGTCGTTGGTCCGCCGGTGTCCCGCCCGGTGCGCGCGCAGGGCCCGCTCCACGAGGACCCGGGTGTGCAGGACGGCGGCCGAGGTGCTGTGCGGCTCCTCGGCACGCCAGGCGCGCACCACGTCGGAGCCGGCGACGGCGGCCGCCAGTATCTGCGTACGTTGCGTCCACAGCCCCCAGTCGGGCGTCTCGGTCAGCAGATTGCGCGTGGAGACCCAGCGACCCGCCTTGAGGTCCTGGAGCACCGCGCGCAGCGGTTCGTCGTGGCCCGCCGGGTGATACACGGGGCTGCCTGACGGCATGGGCATGAGTCCTCTGTTGGGGGAAGAGGCGGCGAGCGTGAACTGGCCGGGTCCGAGAGGGGGTTGTCGATGTTGCTCGGCGGTCAGTGTAGATCCGGGCTTTCCGGTTCACGGCACTTCTTGGATCTTTTGTGACCGGCTTTTGTCAACACGGCGCGCCGGGCGCCCATTTGATGTCCCGCCTTGTCGGGTCGCGGCCGATTCGGGACATCTCCTCGCGGCCGTCCCGTTCCCTTGACGCCCTCCGCCCGCCTGTAGCAGGCTTCCGCGGTGATCAGCTATGAGCGGCCCCCGGCGCGGCGGCCCGTGCTCGCCGTCGACCAGGGCACCTCCGGGACGAAGGCCCTCGTCGTCTGCCCGGAGCGCGGCGTCATCGGCTCGGGCGCGGCGGCCGTCCGGCCCCGCTTCCTGCCCGGCGGCCTGGTGGAGGCCGACCCCGCCGAGCTGCTCTCCTCCGTCCTCGACGCGGGCCGGCAGGCCCTGGCCGACGCGGGCGAACCGGTCGCCGCCGTCGGCCTCGCCAACCAGGGCGAGACGGTCCTGGCCTGGGACCCCGACTCCGGCGAACCGCTCACCCGGGCCCTCGTCTGGCAGGACCGCCGCGCCGCCACGGTCTGCGACGAACTCGACGCGCACGCGGCGGAGTTGCAGCAGCTCACCGGCCTCCCGCTCGACCCCTACTTCGCCGCGCCCAAGATGGCGTGGATACGCCGCCACCTCACCCGGCGGGGCGTGGTCACCACCAGCGACGCCTGGCTCGTCCACCGGCTCACCGGCGCCTACGTCACCGACGCCGCGACGGCGGGCCGCACCCAGCTCCTCGACCTCGACGACGTCACATGGTCACCGCGCGCCCTGGAGATCTACGGACTCGCCGAGGAGCGCCTGCCCGCCGTCGTCGACGCGGCGGGCCACGTCGGCACCACCACCACGTTCGGCCCCGAGATCCCGCTCACCGGGCTCCTCGTCGACCAGCAGGCCGCGCTGCTCGCCCTGGACGTGACGGAGCCGGGCAGCGCCAAGTGCACCTACGGCACAGGGGCGTTCCTGCTCGCCCAGACCGGCGCGCGGCCCCGCCGCGGCGACTCGGGACTGGTCAGCTGCGTCGCCTGGCGGCTCGACGGAAAGAGCAGCTACTGCCTCGACGGGCAGGTCTACACCGTCGCCTCCGCCGTCCGCTGGCTCACCGATCTCGGCGTGATCACCGGCGCCGAGGACCTCGACCCCGTGGGCTCCGCCGTCCCCGACGCGGGCGGCGTCACCTTCGTCCCCGCGCTCGCCGGCCTCGCGGCCCCCTGGTGGCGCGGCGACCTGCGCGGCTCACTGACCGGGCTCGGCCTCGACACCACCGCCGGGCACCTGGTCCGCGCCCTGTGCGAGGGCATCGCCGCGCAGGTCGTCTCCCTCGCCGACGCGGTCGCGGCCGACCTGGGCGAACCCCTGACGAGCCTGCGGGTCGACGGTGGCCTCACGCGCTCCGCCCTGCTCATGCAGACCCAGGCCGACCTGCTCCAACTCCCCGTCGAGGTCTCCGCGGTGCCGGACGCGACCGCGCTCGGCGCCGCCGCCGTCGCCCGCGTCGGCCTGGACCCCGGCCTGCCGCTCGCCGACGCGATCCCCGCGTGGCGGCCCGCCGCCGTCTACGCACCACGGATCGGCGCGGACGAGGCGGCCGAACGCCTCGCGGGCTTCCGGTCGGCCGTGACGGCACTGCTCGAACGTACGCCCTCATGACCCCCGCCAAGAGCGCCGGGCGCGTCACGAGGCACGGGACGGTGCCGGACACCACGTACGACGTCACCGTGATAGGCGCCGGCGTCGTGGGCGCGGCCATCGCCCGCGAACTGGCCCGCCGGCCCGGCCTGGACGTCGCCCTCGTGGATGCCTCGAACGACGTCGGCGAAGGCACCTCCAAGGGCAACACCGCGATCCTGCACACCGGCTTCGACGCCGTGCCCGGCTCCCTGGAGTCCCGCCTCGTCCGCGAGGGGCAGCGGCTCCTCACCGCGTACGCCACCGAGTCCGGCATCCCCGTGGAGCCGGTCGGCGCACTCCTCGTCGCCTGGGACGAGGAGCAACTGGCCGCCCTGCCCGGGCTGTTGGACAAGGCCGACCGCAACGGCTACGACCAGGCGCGGATCATCGGCCCCGAGGAGGTCAGGGCCCGCGAGCCGCACCTCGGCCCCGGCGCGCGCGGCGCCCTCGACGTGCCCGGGGAGAGCATCATCTGCCCCTGGACGACGACCCTCGCGTACGCCACGCAGGCGGTACGCGCGGGCGTCGACCTGCACCTCAACTGCCGGGTGTCACAGGCGGGTCGGCGCGGCGGACGGCATGAGCTGACGACGAGCCGCGGCACCCTGCGCACCCGGTACCTCGTCAACGCCGCGGGTCTGCACGCCGACACCGTCGACCGCCTGCTCGGCCACGACGACTTCACCGTCACCCCGCGCCGGGGCCAGCTCATCGTCTTCGACAAGTTCGCCCGTGGCCTGCTGACCCACATCCTGCTGCCCGTCCCCACCGCGCTCGGCAAGGGCGTCCTGGTCGCCCCGACCGTGTACGGCAACGTCCTCCTCGGCCCCACCGCCGAGGACCTGGACGACAAGACGGCCACCGGGACGAGCGCCGAGGGCATCGCCGCGCTGCGCGAGAAGGGCCGGCGCGTCCTGCCCGAACTGCTCGACGAGGAGGTCACCGCGGTCTACGCCGGACTGCGCGCCGCCACCGAGCACGACGACTACCGCATCAGCGCCCACAAAGAGCAGCGGTACGTCACGGTCGGCGGCATCCGCTCGACCGGGCTCACCGCGTCCCTGGCCATCGCCGCCCACGTCACCGAACTCCTCGCCACCACCGGCCTGGACCTCGCCGAACCGGGTGATCTGGCTCCCGTACGCATGCCGAACCTCGGTGAGGCCTTCCCGCGCCCGTACCAGCGCGCGGACCTCATCGCCGCCGACCCCGCCTACGGCACCGTGGTCTGCCACTGCGAGCGGGTGACGCACGGCGAGATCCGTGACGCGCTCGCGAGCACTGTCCCGCCCGCCTCGCCGGACGGTCTGCGGCGCCGCACGCGGGCGCGCGGCGGACGCTGCCAGGGCTTCTACTGCGGGGACGCGGTACGGCAACTCTTCGAACGCGGCGGGAACTTCGAACGGGGTGGGGGGTCGGTGTCCGGATGAGGCGTGAGCGCATCGTCGACGTGCTGGTCGTGGGCGCGGGCCCGGCGGGACTCGCCACCGCCGCGGGGCTCGCCGCGGCGGGCGCGGGCGAGGTCGAAGTGGTCGACCGGGACCAGCAGGCGGGCGGCGCCGCGCGGTACTGCGCGCACGGCGGCTTCGGTCGCCTCAGGCTGACCGGGCCGCAGTACGCGGAGCGCTGCGTGGCGGCGGCCGTCGGCGCCGGAGCGGTGCTGCGGACCGGCGTCACCGTCACCGGCAGCCCGGACGCCCTCACCCTGGACACCACGGGCCCGCGCGGCCTGGAGCGGATCACCGCCCGTGCCGTCGTCCTCGCCACGGGCGCGCGCGAACGGCCGCGCGGCGCACGCCTGGTGCCGGGCACGCGGCCCGCGGGCGTGTTCACCACGGGCGAGGTGCAGCGGGCGGTCCACGGCCACCGGCAGCGGATCGGCATCCGGGCCGTCGTCGTCGGCGCGGAACCGGTGAGCTTCGCCGCCCTGGACCTGCTGCGGAGCGCCGGGGTCGAGGTCGCGGCGCTGGTCACGGAGCACCCCCACCACCAGGCACCGCGTGGCCGCGCGGCCGGGGCCCGGCTGCTGCGCGGCGTCCCGCTGCTCACGGACGCCACCGTCACCGAACTCCTCGGGCACGGCCGGCTGTCGGGCGTCCGGCTGCGGCACCGCGACGGTAGGACGGCACACCTCGCCTGCGACACGGTGGTCTTCACCGGCGACTTCGTGCCCGACCACGAATTGGCGCGACACAGCGGCGTGCCGCTCGACCCCGGCACCCGCGGCCCGGCCGTCGACAGTGCCTTCCGCACCGCCGAGCGGGGCGTCTTCGCGGTCGGCAACGTCCTGCACGCCGCCGAACCGGCACGCGTGGTGGCCCGGGAGGGCGCCGCCGCATCCGCCGCGGTGCGGCGCTACCTCTTCGACGGCGACTGGCCCTCGGCGTCGGTCCCGCTGCGGGTCACGGCGCCGCTGGCCTGGATCGCGCCCAACCGTCTGACACCGGACGAGCCGGGCGACAGCGGTGACGGCTTCACGCTGCGGATCACGGAGTTCGTCGCGCGTCCGACGCTGGTGATCACCCAGGACGGCCGGACCCTGTACCGCGCGCGACGTCGGCGCCAGGCGATCCCGAACCGGTCGCTGCGGATCCCGGGGAGCTGGGCCGGCCGGGTGGACGCGCGCGGCGGCGCCGTGCGCATCGCCCTCGGCACGGGGGGCGGGTAGCGCGCGCCGCCGCGCGCTCACTCCTTCGAGGGATCGCGGGATGCCGAGCGCACCCTCAGGCTGGCGAGGGAGTCGACGGTCCCTGGACCGGACGAGCGCAACCGAAGGAGCGGCAATGAGCGATATGAGGCGTGTGAGCCCTGTGAGGAACATGAGGCCTGTGAGGAACATGAGGCGCAAGTTCTCCGCGCTGCTCGTGGCGGCGACCGCCGGGGCTGCCGCCACGATGCCGGTCTCCACGGCACACGCGGCCGACGGGTACGACCGCTGTCCCGACGGCTACTACTGCATGTTCTCGGGTCTGGACGGCACCGGCGACATGATCACGCTCCGGGGGAACACCCCCGATCTCGCCGCGCTCGGCATGAACGACCGGGCCAAGTCCGACTGGAACCGCACGCCCTCGACCATCTATCTCTGGTCCGACGCGCACTACGGCGGCTGCACGGCTGTGACCTCCGCAGGGCCGACGGGCAAGGACAACTTCTTCCCCACGTACCAGGACTTCTTCAGCTCGGTGCAGTTCGACGGGCCGGGCGGCCCGAGCTGCGGCACACCGCCCGGCGAGGGGAGGTGAGCCGGGGGCCGTCTCACCCGAACCGCAGGATGCGCGGCGCGAAGGTACCCCCGGGGCCCTCGGCGCGGCCGACCGACCACACCGTGCCCGTGCCGGTCCCCGGCACCGGTGCCAGCCGCACCGTCGATGATTCGCCCTCCCCGGCCACCGCCGGTTCGCTGTGCCCGGTGAACGACTGCCCGTCCCACGCGAGGAAGTCCGGCCCGGGAACGATCGGCGGGTAGCTGCCCGGCTCGGCCCGCTTCTGTGAGCGGGCCACCGAGACCCAGGCCAGCTCGCCGGACGCGGAGGGCGTCAGTGAGCTGACCGAGCCGAAGTCGGTGGGCATGGTCACCCGGCTCCACGTCTGCCCGTCCCAGCGGGCCAGCAGGGGCGGAATCGGCTTGCCCACCGGCCCGCCGACGAATCCCGACGTGCCACCCGCCCACACCTCCGTCTTCGAGACCGCGAGCACACTGCCGACGGCCGACCGCGGGAAGCCGGACACGATCGTCTGCTCCCAGGCCTGCCCGTCCCAATGCGACACAGCCGCCCCCGAGTTGGTCTCGCCCGCGGCCCACACGTCGTCAGCCGCCTTGACGTGCAAGCCGTACACGGCTCCCGGCGGCGCCGGTACGTCCTGCCAGTCACGTCCGTCCCGGCGCAGCAACACCTGCGCGCCGTCCCGCGAGCCGATCAGCCAGGTCTCACCGCCGCCGGCGATGACCTTGGTCAGCGCGACACCGCGCGGCGGCCGGGTCTCGTGCCAGGCGCTGCCGTCGAAGCGGAGCAGGCGGGCGCCGCCGTCCGTATCGCGGCCGACCGTCCAGGCCGAGGTCGGTGAGGTCGCCGCGATGGACAGCAGCTCGCCCTGCCTGCCGTCCCCGGGCAGGCTCTGGCGCTGCCACGCCGTTCCGTCCCAGCGCAGCATCAGCGGGAAGCCCGGCGCCTCGCGGCCGACGGCGTCCGTGCCCACGGCCCACGCCCGGCCCGGGCCGAACGCCACGGCTTCGTTCAGCCCGGCCTGGGGGCGTACCTGGGCCGGAACCGGGACGTGCTGCCAGGACGACCGGGTCTCCGCGGCGGCCGAGGCCATGAGGGTGCTGAGGGTCAGGGCGGCGGCGAGGGCCGCGGTGACAAGTCGGCGTGCCATGGTCAGCCTCCCAGCCGCTCGCTCATCAGGTTCGGTTTGGAGCCGTAGATCTCGACGGTGCCGAAGGACAGCAGCGCGGAGCCGGCCCGCGCCAGCGCCCGGGGCTTGACGTCGATGGCGTTCGTGCGCTCGGGGCCGTAGGAGAAGGTGGTGCGGGCGCCGTTCACCCGTGCGTACTTCGACTGGAACGCGCGGTCACTGCGCACCGGCAGCCACAGCGCGCCGTCCGGGCCGCGCACCATGGCCTCGGTATAGGTGTCGCCCAGCGGGGGGTGGGCGGTGCGCCAGGTGTGTCCGTTCCAGGTCATCAGGTAGGTGCGGCCCGAGCCGTCGACGTACTGGCTGCCGCCGATGGTGGCCCGGCCCGACGGTTCGACGAGAATCGTGTGTACGTTGCTGTTCGCCGGCAGTGACACCTTCGCGTCCCGCCAGGCGGTGCCGTCCCAGCGCAGGATGACGGTCCCGGAATCGGTGTTCCCCCAGGCCCAGGCGTCGGTGGCGGTACGCGCGGTGATCCCCATCAGGTAGCGCACACCGTCCGGGGCGGGCAGCGCGGTCCAGTCGGAGCCGTCGTAGTGCCACACCTTCGGCCCGGTCTCGTCCTCACCGACCACCCACGCGGCGCCCGGTACCGCCGTGAAGTCCTGGTACGCCCGCAGGGTCCGCGGCAGCGGGACGGCGCTCCACTCTCCCGCCGACCGGCGCAGGATCTCCCCTCCTCCCGCGCGGTCGTGGAAGATCCACGGCTCCTCGCCGACGAACCGCACCTTGCCGAGCCGGCCCGGCTCACCGGCATCGGGGAAGGTGGTGTCCCGGCTCCATGCCTTGCCGTCCCACCGGTACAGCATCGGCCGCGGTCCATCGGCGGCGTCCTCGTACCCGGTGGCCCAGGCCTCGCCAGGCCCGCGGGCGGCGAGATCGGACACCGTCACCGGCGGGGCCGCCGCCGGCACCGGCAGCGCCGACCAGCCCGGCGTCACGGCCGCGGCGGGTGCCACTCCCGCGGCCGGCGACAGCACCGCGGCGCACGTGATCACGAGGCAGATGATGACCGTACGGAGACCGTTCATGGGACCCCCATCACGCGAAGGCCGCTCAGCTTATGGGCGTTCACCCACCGTGAACAGATGTCACACAAACGATCAGGTGTTCCCGCGCCGATCCGGCGCTTTCCCGGCCCCGATGCGACAGCCGGGCGAACAACATAAGAAGCTTACATAAGCAAGCGACGCATTCTTAGAGTGGACGACATGCCGAACAACGAACTGCACACCGCCTTGCGAGGCGACCTCAACGACGTCCTGGGCGACGTCTTGGACGGCGGCAAGGCCGACGCTCCGGACGGCGGCCGGGCCCACGATCCGGACGGTGATCTCGACGTCGAGGCCTTCACCGCGGCGATCGAGAACTTCAACCGCTTCTACATCCGCCTCCCCGTGCTGGAGAAGCTGCCGTTCACCACCCTGTCGGTGCTCGACACCCTCGCGTTCGGCGGCAGCCCCCGGCGGCTGACCGACCTGACGAAGACCGAGCAGGTCAGCCAGCCCGGCATCACACAGCTGGTGACACGCCTGGAGCGGGACGGCCTGGTGGAGCGCCGCCCCGATCCGAGCGACGGCCGTGCCGTCCTGGTCCACATCACCGAAGCGGGCCGCGCGGTCGGCCGCTCCCGCCGCGCCGACCGCTCGCGCCATCTGCGGCCGCTCGTCGAGCAGCTGACCCCCGAGCAGCGCCAGGCCATCACGGACGCGCTCCCCGCCCTCGCCCGCCTCGCGGAACTGGGGCGCGGCCAGGAGTAGGGGGCTCGCGGGCGGGGGCGCGGGTCCGGCGGCGGCCCCCCTTCCCACAGCCCCCACCTCCCGCATAGACTCCAAAACTAGCAGCGCTAATTTACGCGTAGCAGAGCTCATCCCACGCAGCGAGACCCGCAAAACGATCCGGAGCCGTATCGTGCGCACCGTCCACTTCGCCGCCGCCCGCCGCACCCCCATCGGCAAGCTCCGCGGCGCCCTCTCCACCGTCCGTCCCGACGACCTCGCCGCGGGCGTCGTACGCGGACTCCTCGCCGACCTGCCGCAGCTGGACCCCGCGCGGATCGACGACATCTACTGGGGCGCCGCCAACCAGGCGGGCGAGGACAACCGCAACGTCGCCCGCATGGCCGCCCTCCTCGCGGGCCTCCCCGAGTCCGTGCCCGGCGCCACCGTCAACCGGCTCTGCGCCTCCGGACTCGAAGCCGTCACGACCGCCGCGCGCACCATCGCCGCGGGCGAGGCCGACATCGTGCTCGCGGGCGGCTCCGAGTCCATGAGCCGCGCCCCCTTCGTCCTGCCCCGCCCGGACGAGGCGCTGCCGCACCGCATGGAGACCGCCGACACCCGCCTCGGCTGGCGGCTGACCAACCCGAGGATGAAGGACCTGCACGGCGTCCTCGCGATGGGCGAGACCGCCGAGGAGGTCGCCGAGCGCCACGGCGTCTCCCGCGAGCGCCAGGACACCTTCGCCCTGCGGAGCCACCAGCGCGCCGCCGCCGCCCGCAAGGACGGCCACTTCGACGACGAACTGCTGCCCGTCACCCGTCCCGACGGCGTGGTCGTCGACGCGGACGAATGCGTGCGCGAGGACACCTCGTACGAGAAGCTCAGCGGCCTGAAGCCGGTCTTCCGCAAGGGCGGTTCCGTCACCGCGGGCAACGCGTCGCCGATGAACGACGGCGCCGCCGGGCTGCTCCTCGTCAGCGAGGAGGCCCTGAACGACCTGGGCCTCGAATCCCTCGGGCGGTACGCCGCCGGCGCGTCGGCGGGCGTGCACCCGGACGTCATGGGCCTCGGGCCCGTCCCCGCCACCCGCAAGGCGCTCGACCGCGTCGGCTGGAGCGTCGCCGACATCCAGGAGGCGGAGTTCAACGAGGCGTTCGCCGCCCAGGCGCTCGCCTGCGTCGACGCCCTCGGCTTCGACCCGGAGCTGGTCAACCCCTCCGGCGGCGCCATCGCGCTCGGCCACCCCCTCGGCTGCTCGGGCGCCCGGATCCTCACCACGCTGCTGCACCGCATGCGCCGCACCGGCGCCTCGCGGGGCCTCGCCACGATGTGCGTGGGCGTGGGCCAGGGCAGCGCGCTCCTCGTCGAGCGCGCCTGACCCGGCATCCGGCAGCAGTTCAGCAGCAGTCCGCAGATCCGAACCACCGCAAGGCCGCACGGAACGGAGCACCACCCCTCATGGCAACGCTGTCCCTCGCCGCGATCCTCGCCGAACCCGCCCGCCGCCACCCGGACCGCACCGCCCTCGTCGAGGGTGAACTGCGGCTCTCTTTCAGGGAGTTGTGGCACGAAGCGCGCGCCCAGGGCGCCGCTCTCGCGGAGCTCGGCGTGCGGCCGGGGGACCGCGTCGCCCTGATGGCGCCGAACACCGCCGAGTTCCCGCAGGCCTACTACGCCATCCTGGCCGCCGGGGGAGTGGTCGTCCCCGTCCACCTGCTGCTCGCCGCCGAGGAGGTCGAGCACGTCCTGCGGGACAGCGGCGCGAGCCTCCTCCTGTGCCACCCCGCGCAGGCCCCGACCGGCCGGGCCGCCGCCGAGGCCACCGGCGTACGCATGCTGGAACTGGGCGCCGAGGGAGAGCTTGCGGCCCTGGCCGGCGACACCGAGCCCCTGGCCACGTACGCCACCCGCGACGCCGACGACCCGGCCGTCGTCTTCTACACCAGCGGCACCACCGGCGTCCCCAAGGGCGCCGTGCTCAGCCACTTCAACCTCGTGATGAACGCGACCGTCAACGCCTTCGACGCCAACGACGTCCGCCCCGACGACATCGCGCTCGGCGCGCTGCCCCTCTTCCACGCCTTCGGCCAGACCGTCTCCATGAACTCCACCTGGCGGGCGGGCGCGACGCTCGTCCTGCTGCCCCGCTTCGACGCCGCGCGGGCCATCGAACTGATGGTGGCGGAAGGCGCGAACACCTTCCACGGGGTGCCCACCATGTTCGTCGGCCTCGTGGCCGCCGCCGCGTCCGTCCCCGAGCTGCCGAAGCTGCGCCTGTGCGTCTCCGGCGGCGCCTCGCTGCCCGTCGCCGTACTCGAACGCTTCGAGGAGACCTTCGGAACGCCCGTGTACGAGGGGTACGGGCTCTCCGAGACGTCCCCGGCGGCTTGCGTCAACCAGCCCGACTTCGGCACCAAGGCGGGCACCATCGGCCACCCGCTGTGGGGCGTCGATGTCGAGATCGCCCGCGCCGACGTCGACGACCGCGTCGAACTCCTGCCCACGGGCGAGCTCGGCGAGGTCGTGATCCGCGGCCACAACGTCTTCTCCGGGTACCTGGGGCGCCCCGAGGCCACCGCCGAGGCACTGGTCGACGGCTGGTTCCGCAGCGGCGACCTCGGCACCAAGGACGCCGACGGCTTCCTGAGCATCGTCGACCGCAAGAAGGACGTCATCATCCGCGGCGGCTTCAACGTCTACCCGCGCGAGGTCGAGGAGGTCCTGATGCGCCATCCCGACATAGCGCAGGCCGCCGTGATCGGCCTGGCCCACCCCGTCCACGGCGAGGAGGTCTGCGCCGTCGTCGTCGCGGCGCCCGGCGCGGCCAAGGACCCCGAAGCGGTCATCACGTGGTCGAAGGAACACCTCGGCCGCCACAAGTACCCGCGCCGCGTGGAGTTCACCGACGCGCTCCCGCTCGGCCCCAGCATGAAGGTCCTCAAGCGGGAACTGCGCGCCCAGTACACGGCGTAGCGCCATTCACCGCGTAGCGGCGTGGCCGCCCGACCGCGCGGCGACGAGGCGAGGTCAACGCGAGGCCGACGCGCCCGCCGTCTCGGGGGTCAGCCCCTGCTCCAAATCCTCCGCGAGCAGCCGCTTGGCGATGACGTCCACCGCCGCCGTCAGCTTCTCGTCCGACGGCCGCCCGAGGTCCTTCTCGATCTCCTCGCCCAGCCAGGCCGACCACGCCGCGCCGATGACCTCCGCCTCGCGCTCCCCCGCGGGCGTCAGCGAGAAATACGTGCCCGTGCGGGTCATATATCCCTCGTCCACCATCCGGTCGAAGACCGGCACGAGCACCTCGGGCGGAAGCCGGCGCCGCGCCGCGATCAGGCCGAGGCCGGCATACCCGACCATCCGGGTGAAGAGCGAGACCTGCATGACCGCCCAGGCGCCCGCGATGTCCAGGCGGGTGTCGGAGTCCCGGATGATGCCGCGCGCGGTGTTCATCCCGACATTGCGGACGATCCCGGCGACGCTGCGCTCCAGGACATGCCCCGAGTCCGCGGGGGCCGGCTGCGCGAAGCCCTCGCCCATGTCGGGCGCGCCCATCCGCGCGCTGTCCCGCAGCTGCACCTGCTTGAGGAACAGTGCCACCAGGAACCCGAGGAGCGCCACGGGCACGGTCCACAGGAAGACGGTGTGCAGGGTGTCCGCGTACGCCTCGACGACCGGTCCCGCCGCCGGGGCCGGCAGCCCGTGCACGCCCTGCGGACTCTGCGCCGCCTTCGCGATCGTCGCCGGGTCCGCGGCGCCGGTGCCCGCGGCCGCCGCGACGCCGTCCGCCAGGTTCGGCGCGAGGGTGTTGGCGTAGATGGTCCCGAACACCGCCGTACCGAAGGAACTGCCCAGCGTCCGGAAGAAGGTCACACCCGACGTGGCGGTGCCCAGGTCCCCGTACGCGACGGTGTTCTGCACGGCGATCGTCAGGACCTGCATGCACAGACCGATACCGGCGCCGAGCACGAACATGTACACCGACTCCAGCCACGCGCTCGTGGCGCTGCCCATGAGGGAGAGCAGATAGAGCCCCAGCGCCATCACCAGGGCGCCGACGATCGGGAAGATGCGATACGTGCCCGTCTTGCTGACGACGTTGCCGCTGAAGATGGACGCGATGAGCAGCCCGATCACCATGGGCAGCGTCCGCACGCCCGAGACGGTGGCCGAGTCCCCGTCGACGTACTGGAGATACGTCGGCAGGAACGTCAGCGCGCCGAGCATCGCGAAGCCCACGATGAAGCTGAGGATCGAACAGACCGTGAAGACGGGATCGGCGAAGAGCCGCATCGGCAGCATCGGCTCGGCGGCGCGCGTCTCGACGACACAGAACAGCGCCAGCGCGACAAGGCCGCCGACGAAGAGACCGATGATGGTGGGCGACGCCCACGCGTACTGGTTGCCGCCCCAACTCGTCGCCAGGATCAGCGCGCTCGCCCCGATCGCGACGAGCGCGATGCCCAGATAGTCGATGACCGGCCGCAGCGCCGACTTCACGACGGGAATGGTCCGGGCGGCGGCGATGACCACGACGATCGCGATGGGTACGTTGACGTAGAACGCCCAGCGCCAGCTCAGGTGATCCGTGAAGAGGCCGCCGAGCAGCGGTCCGATGACGGTGGACACCCCGAAGACGGCGCCGATCGCGCCCTGGTACTTGCCGCGCTCGCGCAGCGGGATGACGTCGGCGATCAGCGCCATGGACGTGACCATCAGGCCGCCGGCGCCGATGCCCTGCATCGCCCGCCAGGCGATGAGCAGCGTCATGTTCGTCGCCAGGCCGCACAGGAACGACCCGGTGATGAAGATGACCGCCGAGACCTGAAAGACGACCTTCCGCCCGAACAGGTCACCGAACTTGCCGACGAGCACGGTGGCGACGGTCTCCGCGAGGAGGTACGACGTCACCACCCACGACATGTGCTCCGCCCCGCCCAGATCCGACACGATCGTCGGCAGCGCGGTGCCGACGATGGTCTGGTCGAGGGCGGCCAGCAGCATCCCCAGCATGATCGTCACGAAGACGACATTGCGGCGGCGCCGGTCGAGGACGGGCGGCGCCTGCGCCGCGGCGGGAGCCGGCTGATCGGTCATCGTCACACGCCCACCCTCACACCGGGGCCGGGCCCGTGCATGCGGGGCGAGGCCGGTCTGGTGACGGCGTACTGGGGGCTTCTGTTGCTGGGCCGTGCGTTCCCTGCGCCTGTGGCTTTGTGGGGCGGGGTCGGTTTGGTGGCGGCGTACTGGGTGGTTCCTGTTACTGGGCCGTGCGGTTCCGGCGCGGCTGCGGCCATGGCGGGGCGGGGCCGGTCGCGTGGCGGCGTGCCGGGCCGGCGTCCGCTACCCGGCCGCGCCCCGGCGCAGCTGCGACTTTGCGGGGCGGAGCCGGTCCGGAGGCGGTGCCGGGCGGCTCCTGTTACTCGGCCGTGCGCTCCCGCGCAGCCGCGGCTTTGTGGGGCGGCGTTGGTGATTTGGTGGCGGTGTACTGGGTGGCTCTTGCTACTGGGCCGTGCGCTCCCGTGCAGCCGCGGCTTTGCCGGGGCGGAGCCGGTCAGGTGGCGGCGTACTGGGCGGCTCCTGCTACTCGGCCGCGTGTCCCTGTGCGGCCGCGGCTTTGTGGGGCGGGGCCGGTCAGGTGGCGGCGTGCCGGGCCGGCTTCCGCTACCCGGCCGCGCCTCCGCGCAGCCGCGGCGCACGGGCCGCCGCGTCCACCGCCGCCCCTCGCGCTCCAGCAGGTCGGCCAGCGCCTCGGCCCAGCGGGCCAGCTCCGTGAGATCGATCCCGTACGGCCGCTCCAGCCCGTCCGGCCCCGCCCGCCAGCCCGCGACCGCCCCCGCGCCGCGCAGCAGTAGCCGCGCCCCGCCCTTGGTGTTGCCGCGGGCCGCGTGGGTCAGCCCGACGGCCAGCTGGGCCAGTCCCTTCCACAGGTCCCGCTCCGCCGGCGGGCCCGACTTCCACGCGTCCTCGAAGACCTCGTGCGCGTGGAAGGGCCGCCCCGCGTCCAGCAGGACCTGCGCCTCGGCGACGGACTCCTCGGGCGTGCGCACGACGCCCTCGGGCTGCCGGGCCACGCCGTCCGTGCCATAGGGCAAGGGTCGCCCGAGCCCGTCGCGGGGCCGCTGGTTGCGGGCCCTTCCCTCCTCGTCGCGATCGCGCTCACGGCCACTGTCGTACGGTCCAGGTGCAGTGCTCATACGTGGATTGTCGCGCGTGCCTGACGGTGGTCACCGGGGAACGGAGCACCCTCGTACGTGGGGTAGAGTTCTACCTGTGATCACGCGGGACACCGCACAGAACACACCGGGACGTGGCGCAGCTTGGTAGCGCACTTGACTGGGGGTCAAGGGGTCGCAGGTTCAAATCCTGTCGTCCCGACTCGAAAGAGTCGCAGGTCAGGGGCCGTTTCAGAGGAATCTGAAACGGCCCCTTGATCGTTTCTGGGGACCAGTTGGGGGCCGAGCCGCTCGACCGCGTCAGCGGGTGACCACGATCGGGCTCGGCAGGGACCGAGGGGCGCGCAGCACGCTCAGGTGGGCGGCGAGCGATCCGTGTCCGGCGATCTTACGGAGGACGTGCACGGGGACGCCGGCGTCTGCGAACCGCGAGGCCCTGTGAACAGCCGCGTGATCGGGTCGGGGCCGGCACACAGGACGCGTTGCGCGACGAGTGGGCGGATCTCTCGACGACGGGCACTTGACGGGCACGCTTGCCCTTGGTCCCTTGTCGACCAGCCCCCCTGGAGCGGGGGTCGTCTGACTCCGGACGGTCCAGATCCAGTTGGTGGTGTCGATGTCACCGACACGGCATCCGGAGACCTCCCCGATGCGCGCCGCCGTACATGCGGCGAAGAGGACGACGTCTCCCCACCCTCGGAACTCGCCGTAGGACGCGGCCACCAGGCTGGACGGTGCGGTCGACCGCACCGTTGGTGTTCATGCGCACCGGAAGGTACCCGAGCATCGGCACGACTCACACCCGCCACCCTGAAAGGTTGGGGGTCCCGCGTTTTCAACTCCAGTCCGCGCCAAGCGAGTTCCATGAGGGGCTGGGCGGTGCGCCACCTCCGCAAGGTCGAGGCCGTCGTCTCCTGTTCCGTCGGCAGTACACCAAACAGATCGGCGTAAGAGTCCAGAGACGTGAATGGACGAGGGGAACAATCGTCCTTGCAATCACCGGTTTCCCTAACGGGCGATTCGATGCTGTATAGGGTCGTTCATACCTCGGTGTCCTTGCCGAGTCGTGGTGAGCTGACAGACGCGGCGCGGGATCGGACAGCTCCCCTGCTGCATGGTGTTGATGGACCTGGACGGCCGTGGCGGGATCACCAGCAGGTCACCAATGGGGTGTTGTGGCGGTTGCGGACTGGTGCTCCGTGGCGTGACCTGCCGGAGCGATATGGGCCGTGGCAGACGGTCTACGAGCGGTTCGCTCGGTGGAAGGCGGACGGAACCTGGGCCCGCTTCTACTGCGCTCCGCTCACCGTCCGAGTGATTCTCCAACCGAGGGGACCCGGTCTCGACCTCGCCGGTGCCATGATCGACGAACGTGCCGCTTCGTTCCTTTCGAGTAGAAAGAACTCTCCCAGTGCGCCTCCCCCTCCTCGTCCGCGTCATGACCGCCGGCTGTGCTGCCGCTGCCCTGCTGTCGTCCGGACCGGCTGCCGTCGCTACGTCGGCCCCCGTGCTGCCGGTGGAATGCACCGGTACCTCCAAGATCGAGTCCGACGGGCTCAAGGAGCAGCCGACACCGCAGACTTACAAGGGAACACGGAGTTATGTCTGCTCGGGGGGTGACCTCCTTGCTCCGACCGCGGTCGAGTCGGTGGTCGAAGGAACGGCCAACAGCAGCTGCACCAAGCTGAGCGCCACCACTCGCGAGACATTGACCTGGCCTGACGGGACGACCAGCGAGATCGAGATCCCCATTGAGGTGGCCATCGAGCCGGGCGCGGTCGACGTCCGTGTGACCGGCACCGTCGTGAAGGGCAAGTACGCCGGTGGCGGCGTCACCAGCACGATCCCGATGCCCCGTTGTGGCCCGCCCGCCAGGGTCGAGGGCCCAGCCGCCATGACCATCACGCCGGCCGCGCCAGTCGCCTGAGTTCGAGGCCGGAAACTCACCACGCACAGGAAGAGTGTCCCTATGCCTGACCCGCAGGTCGTAGAAGCCCCAAAGGCGCGCGTCTTCGCCATGCTGGACATGGACGGAGACGGAGTCGCCTCCCGGCAGGACTACTTCATCCGGATCGAACGGGCGGTTAAGGCGTCCGGACGCGCCGACGACGACCCGCTCGTCCTTGCCGCCTACGCCAAGGGGGAGCGGGCCTGGGCGGCCATGGACGCCAACGGCGACGGCATCATGACGTTCGACGAGTACGCGGCCTGGGTGGACGCCGAAAAGTTCGACACCATCTGCAAGCACGCGCTCAGCGCACTGTTCGACCTCGCCGACGCAGACCAGGACAACCACCTGAACCGGTCAGAGTTCACGATGCTGCGCGAAGCACTGGGCAATCAGGTCGGCAAGTCCGATGCCGCCTTCGCCGCGCTGGACACCGACAAGGACGGCCGTGTCGGCCGCGACGAGTACCTGGCAGCCATCCGTGCCTACGTCACGGGCGAAGGGTCACCGATGGGCGAAGCCCTGTACTAGGCCGTGTCCGGTGAGTCGTTCAGGATATGGCTAACCTTGTGCCGTGGACGTCTACTTCGATCCGGTGCCTCTGCTCGGCGACGCGCGGGGGGCATTCCTCGGACAGTGGTCGGATCGGAAGTGGCTCAATGTGCCCGGACCGTTCTATGGGGCCGAGACCGACAACTGCGGCACCGGCCGTATCCACGCGCCCGGACTCGTGCTCTACGAGGCCGACTACTTCACCGAGTACGTGTACCGACAGCCCCGGACGCCGGAGGAGCTACAGCAGCTGGTCGATGCGGCGGAGGCAGAGGCATTCTCCGGCTACGGCTGCGATGGCGACACTCACTGGACACCGTCAGCGGTCCGGGAATGGTGGCGCGACCGAGGGCGGATCGTGGAGTATCTGGCGAACCGGCGAGTCGACTGGGAGGCCGACGACGCGAAGGCAGGGCAAGGTGTGGCCGCCGCTGCCCTGAAGTACGCCGCATACCTCGACGGCGAGCTGGCATCGCACCTCCGCGTCTATCTCTTCTGGCTTGAGGAGCGATGCTCTCCCACAGTCGCGGACCGACTGCCGCAGCTCTGACGGCGGTGACGCATCAGTCGCGGAGCCAGAGCCAGAGCCAGAGCCAGAGCCGGATCGCGGCGACGGCCACGGCACGGAAGCCTTTCGGCCTGTTGATCATGCGCTCGGCCTCGTTGCGGCGCTTGTACGCGGCGCGATCGAACGCTGGTGGACGGCCGCCCGCTGAGCCCCCGGGCCGAACCCGAAACCAAACGGTGCTTGTGGCGGTTGCACAGGCCGTCGCCGCGCGGTGGCGACCTCAGTGGGAGTGGGCTGCTCACTGCGGCGATCAGAGCCCGGGTGCCGACTTGCCCGCCCCAGTCGGAAGTGGGCGGGCGCTCCCTTCCGGCATCAAGCGTCAGGCGTCTGCGGTGGGCCGGTGGGTGCTCAGCGCATGGTGGACGGTGGGGTGGACGATCAGCAGGGAGTCCAGCCCGGTCAGGTTGAGCATGCGCATCAGACGATCGGGGACAGCGGCAAGAGTCAGAGTTCCGTCGGCCTCCTTGGCGCTGTGCCAGATCCTGATGAGGGCGCTGAGGCCGCTGGAGTCACAGAACCCCACGTGTTGCAAGTCCAAGATCAGATGGTGGTGGCCCTGCCGGATCCACTCCGATGCGCCGGTGTGCAGGTCGGGGGCGGTGTGCAGGCTCAGCTCGCCGGTCACAGTGGCTACGGCAAGCGAGCCGTCGGAGCGCTCAAGGTCCAGACGTAGTTCCTGGGTCACGTCGGTTATCTCTCCTGACCGGTCGGCTCGGGTGCGGCAGCGGTGCGGGCGGTGGCGCTCGCGGCCTGGTCCGGAAGGTTGTCACAGGTCGGGACGGACAGTGCGAGCAGCGCAACATCGTCACCGGCCCCGTCGGGCAGCGACTGGAGCAGGGCGACGGTGTCTTCGACCAGTCCGGTTGCGCTGACCGGTGTGGTGCGTTGGTGAAGGAAGGCCGTTAGGCCCTCCTCGCCCAGCATGTCGCCGCTCGTGGTACGCGCCTCGGTCAGGCCGTCGGTGTAGAGCAGCAGCCCCTCCCCGGGAGCGAGGCCGAAGGTGACCTGTGCAAAAGGCGCGGAGGGGAAAGCTCCGATGAGCATGCCGCCCTTGGGCCGTATCGCCTTGACCCACACCCCGCCGCTCTCATCGGGCCGCAGGTGATAGGCCGGGGGATGGCCACCAGTGGCCATCGTCACCAAGAACCCGTCCGACTCCGCGTTGGGGGTGAACAGGCCGAAGATCGCGGTGCAGAAGCGGCTGCCGGCTGACACATCGGCCAGCAGGGCGCTGTTCAGCGCACTGAGCACAGTCGTCGGGTCAGGGTCGATCTGCGCGGCCGCGCGCAAGGTGTAGCGGGTCAGTGAGGTGACCGCGGCGGCTTCGGCGCCCTTGCCGCACACATCGCCGAGGAAGAACGCCCACCGACCGCCTTCCAGCGGAAAGACGTCATAGAAGTCGCCGCCCACGTCGTGCACGGACGCGGTGAGGTAGTGGCAGGCCAGCTCCAGGCCGGGCACCACCGGCAGCGCCGGTGGCAGCAGCGTGCGCTGAAGCGTCGAGGCGAACGCGGCGATGGCGGCCTTGTCCTTCTCCGCCTGCTCGCGCGCCCGGCGCTCGGCCTCGGCCCGCTCGTGCTCGATCTCCGCGTGCCAGCTCTCCGCCAGCCGCCGCTCCTGCTCATAGCGCACCGCTTCCAGCGCGGCCAGGCGCAGCTCCAGCTCGTCCATCACGATCGCCGCGAGATCTGCCAGAGTGGCGATGTCATCCTCGGTGATCGACCGCGGCTTGGTGTCCAAGATGTTGACCGTGCCGAGACGGTGTCCCTCGCTGGTGGTGATCGGGGCGGCTGCATAGAAGCGCACCCCCATCGGCCCCGTGACCAGAGGGTTGCCGCTGGCCGCGTCGTCCAGGAGGGTGTCGGGAATCACCAGCGCGTCATCCCGCAGGACCGCCGAGCCGCACAGGCCGGGATCCCTGCCGATCTCCGCCACGCCCTCAAGGCCGTGGGTGGCCTTGAACCAGATCCGGTCGGTGTCCACGATCGTCACCGTCGCCACCGGAACGTCGAAGAGACGGGCGGCCATCGCCGCGACCCGGTCGAACGCCCCGTCCGGTGGAGTGTCGAGGATGTCGTAGCGGCGTACGGCTGCTATACGCCCGGCCTCGACACCCACATCGGGCACCACCCACGGCCGCGGCCGCGCCTCCTGCCCGGCATCATCCTCGGGCACCGAAACCTGCTGGGGCATCGGCCTTCCACCTTTCCTCCCGGGCCGGCGGGCGCACGACACGGACCGCGGAAGCGTAAACGGAACACCTGCACGATCGCCAATACAGCCTGGGAGCGGTGGCCAGGTCACGCGTGGGGAAGGCGTCGGACGTCGGCGCGGCACGACCTCGGGGCGGACGGCACCCGATCCGCACCGCTCAACGCAGACCGTGTACGCCGGGGGGCGAGCCATGCGTCCAAGGGGGTCCGCCGTCGGCCGACGGGCGATCGGACAAACGCAGTGACGTCTTCGTGCTCGGGCGGCACGCGGTGGCTGGCCAGGGCCGCAATCCCGGGGGCCTGCCGCCGGCCTGCCCTCGCCGCAGGCGGTTGGCCTTCTGGTCCGCCCGGCTCCGGGATCACCGCTCGGGTGCCTCGCCTGCGCAGGACCTGGCGGATCGCTCGGGAGGAGTACGCCTTGTCCGCGATGACCGCGTCGGGTCTGCGGCGGGGGCGCCCCGGCGCCGGTCCCCGCCGGCCTCGCGAAGTCCAGGACGGCGTCGAAGACGGTGGAGTCGTTGACGGCGCCGGGCGTGACGACGACGGCCAGGGGCAGACCCCGGCCGTCGCAGGCGAGATGGATCTTCGTGGTCCGCCCACTGCGGGCCGCCGCCAGGGAGAGCAGGTCGGTGGTGCGGGCCTCGGACCGTACCCGGTGCGGGGGTGTCGGGAGTGAGGTGGTCGCGCTGGCGGGCGTAGGCGGTGAGGGCACCGTCCATGATGCGCACGCTGTCCGTCCGTTAAATCTATGATTTATGCAGAGAACGCCGGTGGCCCCCACTTCTGGGGGTCAAGGGGCCGCAGGTTCAAGTCCTGTCGTCCCGACTCGAAAGAGTCGCAGCTCAAGGGGCCGTTTCCATGACGTGGGCGGGTGCCACCGGTCGGCGCGCCCGCCAAGACCTTTGCTGCCGGCCTCGACGACGCGCCGCCGTGTGCTGCGCGCGCCCTATCGGCGAATGACCGAGCGGATCCAGGAGAGCTGCTGGGAGACCTCGCCGGCCTCGGCGCTCTTCTCCCGGTCGGAGCCGTTGAAGACGCCGATGAGGGTTTCGGTGCCGCGCGGGCCCACCGTCATGACCGGGCCCCCGGAGTCGCCCCCGGCGGGAATGCCCTTCACCTTCTTCAGGCAGAAGTCCGGGCCGCCCGGTGCCGTGTGGCCCGCGCACAGGGGGTCATTGGGCCGTACGACCTTCAGGTCGGACTGCTTGAGGACGGGGGACTGGCAGGCGCTCTCGTCGCTGGTGCAGGTGGCGCCCCACCCGTACTGGCGCACGGCCTGACCGGTGCGGACGCCTGCCGTGGACAGGCGAGCCGTGGGGACGTTCATCGGCGGGACCTTGACGAGCATCATGTCGGCGCGGGCACTGCCCACGCGCTTGCCCGGTATGGGGAGGACCTTGGTGCCCCTGCGCATGTCGAGATTGCCGACCCGGAAGGAAATCCTCTTGTCGGCGACCGGCAGCGCCTGCTCGTAGAAGCAGTGTGAGGCGGTGAGGATCCACTGGCGGGCGACCGCGGTCCCGGTGCACGCCGGTTTGCCGTCGACGAGCATCCGTACCGCCCAAGGGCCGTAAGTGCTCTTTGAGCCGCCGATGACGGCGAAGGCCGGAGCGGACGACATCATCGAGCCCGCGACCAGCATCAGGGCGGTCAACAGCAGTACGCGAAAGCGACGAACCATGCGGAACAACTTCTCTCAGTGGGGGACAGCCGTACAGGTAGTGAGAGACCCCGCCGAGCAAAACCGTTCCACGTGGGCACGTAACTGTTGGTCGTCACCGTGCGGGGCCCGGCAGTTCGCCGGGTCGGCCGACATGTGCAGCGTGTGGCAAGGCTTCGTCGGGCGGGCCGGAGCGGGAGGGGCATACGGGACATACGGGAGCAGCACGGATGCAAGTGCACATAGGGCGGGGTGAGTTGAGGGATAAGCGTCAGGTCGCGGACTTGACCTCAACCGCAGTTGAGGTCGAAGGCTGGTGCCATGACCGCCATCGTTTCCGGCCTTCGGCCGGTCGCACTGCCTGAACCTGACCGTCCGGACGCGGGCCTCATACTGGCGTCCCTATGGCACACAGAGGGGCCCGTACAACAGCAGAAGGTCATGTCCGGCGTCATGGACGCCTGGGAGGAGGCCCGGCTGCCGGCCGCGTACCTTGCGCGGCACTGTCTGGCAGGGTCCGACGGCCGGACCATCCTCAACTTCGCCCAATGGGCGAGTTCGGAGGCGCACTTGGCCTTCGCCGCCGACCCTCGCAACCAGCAGGCTCTCGGCAGTGCCGTCCAGGCGCTGTACTCGGCCGACCCGCCAGGCCGTTACGGGCCCTACCGCTTCGCGGACCGGCGTGATGGAGCCACCCGCTATTTCACCGCGACCTGGTACGAGACCGAGGACGCCGTGGCGGCCCGATCGCTCGCCGATGAGTTGACCGAGCGTGCTCCCGCCGTCCCGGCGTCTTCGGCAGAGGCGGCGGAGTACTTCTACGTAGGTGAGGACGGACGGCAGCTCCTCGTGCTCGCCGGATTCGAGGAGGAACCCGGCGGTGCCGACCTGTGGTTCCGCCCGTTCCGCGGACTAGTGCGGCCGACGCGCTAGGTTCGCGCTCACGCCGCGTCCGTCGGCTCGCCATGCTGCGGAAGGTGAAGGGGTCGTCAACGGCGGTGTGGGCCGTCGGCGTGCGAGAAGGCGCGCGACCGCACCGAGCGGGAACCGGCTACGCCCGAAAGGGCCTCGGCGTACTGCGTGGGCGTCGATCCTCGGCCCCTCACCCACATTCCTCTGGCTGCCGTCCGGGAGGTTCGCCCGCGCGGCGACAAGGCCCTGGAAGGAGGGTGCCACGGTGGTGCCAACGCAGGTGTCAGGGGGTGGAGGCAGGCAGCCGGGTGGGGACGGCCGGCAGCATCATGCCTTCGCCTATCGGCGCCGTGTGCGGGACCAGGGCGCCTTCCCTGGCCAGGTCGAGCAGGTTGGGGAGGGCGTACGGTTCGGCGCCGTCCAGGTCGACCTGGTAGCCCATATCGCCGAGGCTCGCCGCCGTCATCCGGCTCAGCGGGTTGTCGGCTTCGGAGATGAAGGGCGACATGAGTTCGTGCGCGAACACCGCCTCCCGCCAGTGGCTGTCCTGGGTGCCGGGACCGCCGAAGTTGGCGACCGGCACCGGCGCGGAGCCCTGTTCGCCCATCAGCGCGGCGAACTCGGCCTCGGCGCGCGGCCCTTCGAAGTTCGGGTTCTGGGTTCCGGCGCCGACGAGGAGGTCGAAGTGCGTCCATAGCGTGCCGACGCCGACGACGTGACCCATCTCGTGCGTGATGACGTCGACGAGGGTGTTCTCCGCCTCCATCGCGGCGAGGTCGGCGGAGTCGAACCTCATCACCCCCTTCGCCGGGAGGAACGCGCCGAACCGGGCGGAACCGTCACGGAAGTCGGTGGGGCCGGCCATGCCCAGAATCCCGTGTCGGCCGTCGATGGTGACTCCCTCTGCCTCGATCAGCAGGTCGTCGATGATGTCGTCGCCGACAAGGGCGGTGTCCAGATCCCCGATGATGACGCGGGTCCAGCGATCGGCGGCCGTGGCGAAGGCGTCCTGCTGGTTCCGGGTCAGCCCGCCGAGGAAGCGGACCTCGATGGTGAACGGTGATGTGGTGTGGGCGATTTCCCTGGCCCGCTCGAAATTGGCTACCGACCGGTACGTCTCGAAGGTGGTGGCAGCGACTTTGCCCGTCATGGCTGTCCCTCGTCTCGCCCGATGAGGATCACCCTTGCCATCAGCCTAGGCCGGAAGGGGGCAGGGCGCTCGTCGGTGCCACGCACCCGGCCGCACCGGTTTGCCACAGCCGCCATCCGCGCTACCAGGAGTCATCTGAGCTACCAGGAGTGACTGAAGTCGATCTCCCGTCCCCACTCGGGGTGGTCTATGAACGGATTGCGGTTGCCCTGGATCTCGGCGACGGCGAAGTTGCGGTGTCGTTCGTACGCGCCGACGGGCTCCGCCTCGTGCCAGGTCAGCAGCATGTCGAGGCGCTCGGGCCGAAGCTCGCGCGCCGCGTCTCCTACCTGCCCGGGGTATCGCAGCAGGAAGTACAGCGTCGCTCGGGCGACGGCGCCCTTGCCCGCGGACGGCTCGAAGCCCTGGGCCTCCCGGCGCCCGCAGTCGGTGCGTACGACCTCCTCGACGTCGGTGAAGTCGAAGTACGGGATGTTGCTGCGGAAGCTGTTGCAGTTGGTCTCGCAGGCGAACAGATGATGCAGGTCGCCGCGCATCGGTTCGCGTTTGCTGAACCAGGACTGCGGCACCACGTGCTCGCAGTTGAACGCGAGGGACGCCTCCAGGGCGTCGATCTCCGCCTCGATCGCCTCCGGGCCGAGGGCGGATTCGCGCAGGGCCATCTCCTGGAGGCGCTGGATCCGGGCGGCCTCCATGGCCGCGTCGGCTCGGATGAACTCCTCGGGGGCGAAGGTCCGGCCGGAGTAGATGCTGCGCAGTTGCTCGTCGGGGTGCAGGTCCACCCACGGGTACAGCAGCCGCATCGGCTTGTAGGCGGGCTGACGCTCGTGCGTGCGCTCCAGGAGGGCGGTCAGCTGCCGGCCCAACTGGGCACCGTCGAGCCCCGCGTAGTACGTCTCCCGCGCCGCGCGGTCGGCTTCCGGCTCGTAGTACGGGCGGGCCCGGCCGGCCTCAAGGCCTGCGAGCGCGGCCCGCAGATCTGCCTCGGCGGGCGAGACGTGCCCGTTCACCGACGGTAGGGGCGCCGGCTGCGTACGGAGACCAAGGTCGCCGTCGACCGCCGCAGTGACGGACGTGGCCGGGGCCTGCCCCCGGGCCGTGACGCCCACGGTGATGTGCAGCGGCACCGTCAGCCGCAGCGTGCCGGTGCCGGTGCCCGGCTCAGGGTAGGCCCCGAAGCCCGCGTCGGAGGCGGCCGTCGGCGTCCCCCCGGGGCCGCCGTCGATGAGGCGCTGCGGGCCACCGGGAGGTGTGAGGCTCGGTGCCGTCGCCTCGAAGAGGTTCGCCCGCAGCTCGGCGGCGGCGCCGGACAAGGGGGCCTGCCGCACCGCCTGGAGCACCCGGCTGATGCGAACGCCTTCATTCGCCTTCCAGGCCAGGCGGTCCTCGCCGTGGTGCGGCTGCCACACGGTGCCGTCCACCGACAGATAGCGGCCGTCCGCGTCCTTGAGCGGGACACCGGCGTGGTGCAGGGCGACGACGTCCCACTGGTCGTTGAAGACCGGCGATCCGGAGGAGCCCGGCGCGGTGTCCGTGGCGTAGTGCACGAAGTCGTCCAGCAGGTCCACCAACTGGTTCTCGCGCAGCGCCAGCTGTTTGGGCTCGCCGTTGGGGTGCTGGATGATGTTGACCATCTCGCCGAGGATCACCTGGCCCTGGGTCTCGCTCAGCCGCAGCCAGGAGAATCCGTCGAGGCCCGCGCCGCTCCGACTCCGCTCGGCCACCGCGACCACGGTGAAGTCCAAATCCTGGTCGGTGACGAAGAACCGGCCCGGTTCCAGGTCGAAGACCACCGGCTCCAGCGGCCGGCCCCCGATACCCGCCTGATAGTTGAACTCGATCACACCACGGCCTGCCTCGTGGCGGTCGGCAAGGACGTGGTTATTGGTCAGCAGCAGGGACGGGGATATCAGGAAGCCCGTGCCGTAGTGCGCCCCGGGGCCCCGGACCGACACCCGGCCCACGGGCCGTGACGCAAGGTGACCGGCCTCAAGGAAGCCGACGTCGATCAGGTCGTTGCGCCCCATGAGCCGTTCCAGTCCCAGCAGGGAGGCGCTGAAGTGATCCGGGGACAGTCCGGGCAGGCTGCGGCCGGTGCCGGTCTCGGCGGGGGTCTGCTCCAGCGCGGTGGCCTGTGACCAGTCCGCGCCGAGCCGGGCCAGGCGCTTGCCGACGCGGTCGGGCGTATCGGCGTGCAAGACGCCTTGGCTGTCGAGTACATGGCGGGTCCGCTCCCGGGCCGCGGCACGCGCCTCATACCGCGTCTCGGCTCGCTCGACCTGCTGAAGAAGGCTGGTCCCGGGGACGTGCGAGGTGGGGGTCACTGGTCCTCCTCCCGGCCGCGTGCCGTGCGCGGCTTCCTTGCCCCCTCCCACCAGCATGGGCACGGACGACGCCATCTCGCGCGTCGGGGGCCGTCACCCGGATGACCCAGTGGCGGTGACCCGCGGTGGCGGTGCGGCGGCGTCCCCGGGTGGACGGCGTCAACGGCGCGGTGACCACCCCGCGGCGTCCCCGGTTGCACCCGCCCGCCTTGCGCACCGGCCCGCCTGGACGAGTACTGGGAAGCGGGGCGAGGACCACGGGAACGGCCATCTAGGTGAGGCGTCATGCTCGCTACGGAAGCGGCGCGTGCGGAGATGCATCGGCAGGCCGCCGAGGCAGCACAGCGCTACCGGGAAACGACCGCGGAACGGGAGGAGATCGAGGAGAAGCTGGCGGAAGGTGTGCGGTTCCCGGATGCCCCGGGCGCGCTCGCGGCCCGGGCCGAGCGGATCCTCGACCGGGGCGGGCTGTCGCCCTCCGCCGTGGTGTCGAGCATCCACGCCGAGGCCCTGGACCTGCCCGAGGCCAACGAGCGCATCATCAACCTGTCGAACGAACTCCAGGCCTGGAGCTTCCTGCCGCGAGGTGTGCGCGCCGGAAACACCGTCGCCCGGATCACGCTCCGCCGCAACGGCCGCGAACTCCCGCACGGCACCGGCTTCATGGTTTCGCCCCGCCTGCTGATGACCAATCACCATGTGCTGCCGAACGCCGAGTTCACCCGCCGTTGCTTCGCGGAGTTCAACGCCCAGGTCTCCATCGACAACGCCCCGGACACCGTGGCCCGGATGGAACTCGACCCCGGCGCCTTCTTCACCGCGGACGAACGCCTGGACTTCGCGCTGGTGGCGGTCGCCCCGGCCGGAGACGGCCGCCTCGCGGGGGAGATCTTCGGCCTGAACCGGCTCAGCGTCCAGCTCGGCAAACTCGTGATCGGCGAACGCGTCAACATCATCGGGCACCCCAACGGCCGCCTCAAGGAGATCGCCCTGCGCGACAACGCGCTGCTGCTCCGCCTCGACGACTTCCTGCACTACAAGACGGACACCGAACCCGGGAATTCGGGCTCCCCGGTCTTCAACGACCAGTGGGAAGTGGTGGCCCTGCACCACAGCGGTGTGCCGAACAAGGACGAACAGGGACGTGTGCTGCGCAAGGACGGCCGGCCCTGGCAGCGTGGCGACGGCGACGACGCCATCGACTGGATCGCGAACGAGGGCGTCCGTATCAGCGCCATCCTGAAGCACCTCGCGGGCCTGCGGCTCGACCCCCGACAGCACGCCCTGCTCACGGAGTTGGGCCCGGACTCCGGCCTGACGCAGAGCGTGCCCGCCGACCAGGCCGTGACCGCGCCACCCCCACCGACCCCCCAAGGGACGGGGCTGCCCGAGACCGCCGCCCCGAAGGCGGTGGCACCGGTCGGTACGGCTCCGACCGGCGCCACCGGGAGGCGCGGACGGAACATCGGCTCGGTCGACGGCACGGAGCGGCACCTGGTCTTCCTGCACGGCAGGCGGCAGCACGGCAAGGGCCCGGAGGCACTGCGGCGCAGTTGGACGGCAGGCCTCAACCATGGACTCACCCGTGCCGGCATGGCCACCGTCAACCCCGGCGATGTGTGGTTCCCCTACTACGGCGAACGGCTCGCCGCCCTCATGGGGTACGCGGAGAGCGCCGGCGGCGCGGTCGACCTCGGGGGCCTGACCGCCGAGGAGGCGGCCGAGAGGTTCGCCGCCGAGTCGCCCACGGGCTCCTACGAACAGCTGCTCGACGAGGCGGCGCGTCGGGCGGGCATGCCTCGGCACGGACCCGCCGCCACCGAGGGGATCGACGAGCGGCTGGTCGGCACCTTGCGTCGGCCCCTGCGCTGGCTGGCGGCCAGGTCCGCCGTCGACGAGTGGACCATCGCCGCCGTCTTCCGGGACGTGGACCGCTACCTCGGCGACCGGGACGTCCGCGAGGCGGTCCTGGAGTGCGTCCTCACGACGCTGCCGGCCAGCGGGGAACTGGTCCTCGTCACCCACAGCCTGGGCACCGTCGTCGGCATGGACCTCGTCACGCGGCTCCCGGACGGGCTCGACGTGACGCTGCTCGTCACCGCGGCCGGCCCTCTCGGCATGGACGCCGTCAGCACGCGGCTCCTCACCGCCGGCCCGCGCCGCCCCGAACGCGTACGCCACTGGGTCAACGTCTGGTGTCCCACCGACGCGGTCGCGATCGGATGCCCGCTCGCGGAAACCGGCTGGGGCAGGCTCACCCAGCTGGCCGTCACCAATTGCTCCGACTGCGCCCATGACATCGAGGAGTACCTCACGCACGCCGACGTGGCGGCGGAGATCGGCGGCGCACTCGGCGGCCACGCCCGGCCCGAAGCCACGGCCGGGCGTGCGGGAGGAGGAGATCGTGTCTGCTAGGCCGGAGTTCAGGAAGACCCTGCTGAGTACGGCCGTGGTGCTCGCGGCGTTGAGTACGGCGGTCGGATGCGGGGGAGGCGGCGGGGGGACGTCGTCCGACACCACGAGGCTCGACGACATCGAGGCGGTGGGCACCTCCACCCTCTTCCCGGGGACCGGCGACGAGAAGGGAGAGGACATCGACTTCCCGAGCGCCGCCGTCGGAAAGCCCGCGGCGGTGGACGTCGAGGTCCGCAACACGACGGACAAACCGATGAAGGTGAAGGATGTCGCGGTGTCCGGCGTCGAGGTGTCCGACGACAAGTGCTCCGGCGAGACGGTGCCCGCGGGGGAGAGCTGCACGTTCCGGGTGGTCAAGCCGGCGGACGAGGACGGGACGGACGGGACGAAGGAACCCCCCAGACACCTGACGGTCACCACCGACCTGGGATCGGTCACCTCGGCGATGCGGACCGGCGAGGTGGAGAACGGCGACACGGAGACCACGCCCGCCGAGTCGCTCACACCCACGGATGTGCCGACAGAGCCGACGGACGTGCCGACCGAGCCCACGGATGTGCCCACCGAGCCGACGGACGTGCCGACCGAGCCGACCGATGTGCCGACGGAGCCGACGGACGTGCCGACGGAGCCGACGGACGTGCCCACGGTGCCCACCGTCGGGCCCGAGGCGAGGCTGCCGGGCTCTCCCGGTACGTCGTAGACGGCCTTGGTACGGGTCGCGGATCAGCCCCGTTCCTTGCCGAGCACCTCCACACGGACGTTGGCGTCATCGCGCAGGATGTAGGTGATGTCACCGTCGGGCGGCCGCCTCCGCGGCACCAGGAAGTACCGGGTCTCCGACTTCGCGAGGATGCGGAAGCCCCGGCAGTTGTACTGGTACGGCCGGAACTTCGGCCCGCGGTCCTCGCAGCTGACCAGCTTGGGCCCGGCGGTGGCGGGGTGGAGCGGCGTCCGCGAGTGGACGAGTACGGGCGTGCTTCCCCGGTAGCCGTGCTCGGCGTCGTCTTCCGCGCGGGACATACCCGCCCCGTACGCGTAGCGCGACATGTCGAAGAACAGGATCATCGCGACCGCGGCCAGCAGCAGCCCCTCCGTGATGCTCCAGAAGCGGTCCCTGCGGCGCTCGGGACCACGCCGCAGATACATCGCGAACAGCAGCAGCAGCGCCCCTACGGCCACCACCATCGGCGGCATCAGCTCGCGCAGCCAGCTGCGGGGCAGGCCCCGCAGCACTCCGCGCTGCCACCACGTCGGCTCCAGCAGGACGGGAAAGCTGACCAGCAGCAGCACGGCACCCAGGCCGGCGACCACCCGGGACCCGATCAGCCGCTGCCGCAGGGTCGCCTGGTGCGACAGCCACCGCTCCACCCGGCGGAACAGGACGACCCCGATGAGCCCGAGGACGAGCGCGATCCACAAGGGCAGGAACAGCGCGGTGGGGCTGTCGAGCAGGTAGTCCTGCATGGTGAGCTGGAGGTCACGGGTGGAGATGCCGAAGTAGGAGTAGTAGGCGCTGCGGTATGTGTTCCCGATGTAGTACAGCAGCCCGATGACGACCGAGCCGGGGGTCACCACATAGGCGGCCTTCTCGAGGAACGACTTCTCCTCCGCGTCCAGTGCCACCGTCTTGTCCTCCCACTCCTTGGGCCGCCGGGAAGCTCACGCGAGCTAACGTCACCTAACGCCAGCCTCCACGCTGAACGGCCCACGACACGCTGCGTACGCAGCCACTCGCAGCAGCCGTCCCCGCGCATCTGCCGGAGCGGGGTCGCCCACACCCATCCGCCGGAGATTCAGCGCGCGGGCGGCGGGGCGACGGAGGAGCGTACGACGAGGCGGGCCTGGAGCGTGTGCGTCTCGCGGCGGGGTTCCGCTCCTTCGAGCGAGTCGAGCAGGACTTCGGCCGCCTTCGCGCCGAGTCGGCGCACCGGCTGTTCGATCATCGTCAGGGGCGGGTCCATGACCGCCGCCCACGCGCTGTCGTCGAAGCCGATCAGCGACAGGTCGCCGGGATAGGACAACTTCCGTGCCCGCATGGCCCGCAGCGCCCCCGTCATCGCGTCGGTCTCCGTGCAGAACAGCGCGGTGGCGCGGTGGGGCAGGGCGAGCATGCGACCGACCTCCTCGGTCGCGTGCTCCTCGGTCTTGGGCCCCACCATCACCAGCTCCGGGTCGAAGGGGATACCCGCGTCGTCCAGCGCGTCGAGGTAGCCGCGCAGTCGCTCCCCGTCCGTCCATACGTTGCGGGCCGCCGCGGCGAGCAGCGCGCGCCGGGTGGCCGGTGCCTGCGCCACCGGTGGCCCCCAGACGAAGCCGATGCGGCGGTGTCCGGCGGCGATGAGCGTCTCGACGGCTTCACGTGCCACGTCCCTGTTGTCGATGACGACGGTGTCGAGATCGAGGGGACCGACCGCCCGGTCCACCAGCACGACCGGGACACCCTGCTTCAGGGCCGTACGGATATGTGTGACCTCGCCGCGGCCGACAGCGGCCGAGGCGATGATGACACCGTCCACGCGCTTGTCTATCAGCACGCCGGTCGCCGCGATCTCCTCGTCGAGGTCCTCGTAGGTGCTGAGCACGATGGTGTCGAAGCCCCGTGCGCGGGAGGCGTCACAGATGCCGCGCACCATGCCCGCGAAGAAGGGGTTGCCGATGTCCGCGACGACGACGCCCAGAGTGTGGCTCACCCCGGTCGACATGCTCCGCGCCAGCGCGTTCGCGCGGTAGCCGAGCTTCTCGGCGGCCGCGAGCACACGCTTCTTCAATTCGGGGCTGACGTATCCGTACCCGCCGAGGGTGCGCGCCGCGGTCGCGCGGCCGACGCCTGCCTCGGCGGCCACCTCCGAGATCGTCGGCGGCGCGGGCGGGCGGCCCCGGTCTGCTGGCATCGGCTTCCGTACCTCACTTCTCCTGGTCGATGGCTCGCCACATGCTAGACACAGCGGGCCGTCCGACGGGCCGGCCGTGACCGAAGGCTCCCTCGACGAAGCACTGTTCGTACGCGGCGTCGGCCCCGTCACGCAGCGCGCGCTCGATCGCCTCCCGGTGCGGCGGGGTGTGCGCGGCCCAGCCCTCGCGTACCAGCGAGACCGCGAAACCGGCGAGGAACGCGTCACCGCAGCCCATGGTGTCGACGAGCGGTTTCGCGCCGTCCGGCTCCCGCGCGGGCGCCGTGACGCCGCAGCGTTCCGTGCGGGCGATCGCCCCCCCGACGCCACGGGTGCCGAGCGCCATCGTGGCGCCCCGGTGCACGGCTTCCGCCAGGAGAGCGTGGGTCGCCGCCTCGTCGAGGTGTGAGCAGGACAGCAGGACCAGGTCCGCGTAGGGGCAGACACGGTCGAGGTAGGAGGGGGTGCGGTACTCGTCCTCGCTCGACAGGTCGAACATCACGAGAGGGCCGGACCGGGCGAGCGCGGGCAGTTCGCCCTCGCTCCGGGAGTACACGCTGGAGTGCACGAGGTCGAACGACGAGACGTACGCGGTCAGTTCGGCGTCGAGCAGGAGCGGCTCCCGTACGGTGACGCCGCCGCCGTTCCAGCCGAGGAACACGCGCTCGCCGTCGTCGACGCGCAGGGTGGACAGGCCGGACTCGCCCGCGCGTACGACACAGTGGTCCATGGCCACATTCTGGGCGCCGATGGACTCCCGCAGGAAACACCCGAGCTCGTCGTCGCCGAAGACCCCGAGATAGGCGGCCTCGACGCCCAGCCGCCGGGCGTACACGGCCACGTTGACGCTGTTGCCGCCCGGATAGTCGATACCGCGGTCGACGAACCGGTCGACGATGTTGTCGCCGAAGCCGAGGACTTTCATGAGGGCTCTCCTGTGCGAGGGGCGATGCGGGGGCGGCGCCGGGCGGTCGGCCACGGAGCGGGAGTGAGCGGCACGGACGGGCGCGCCCGGTGCCGGAGGGCGGAGCCCGCCGCCTCCGCCCGGCCGAAGGCGGTGCCGGGGGAGGGGCGGCGGGCCCGTCGGACCGGATCCGTCAGTAGTCCATGACGCGGTAGTAGCGACGCAGGTCCAGCGAGTGGTCACGCACCCGCTCCAGGTGTTTGCTCACCCTGCCCATCACGGTGTCGAGCACCAGCGGCGCGAGGAGGCCGCGGAACTCGGGGCTGATGCCCTCCAGCGCGTAGTCACGTGTGTCGAAGACGGTCACGTCGCGGGAGATGCGCTTGGCGAAGGCCTCGACACGGTCCGTCAACGGCCGTGTCTCGTCCTCCCCCTGAAAGACCATCACGCTTGTGTCCTCTTCGAGCAGTTCGAGGGAGCCGTGGAAGAACTCGGCGCTGTGCACGCGGGTGGTGCGCAGCCACTGCATCTCCTCCAGGATGCACATGGAGTAGAGGTACGTGAATCCCCACAGGTTCCCGCCGCCGACGAGGAAGTGGTAGTCGGTGTCCTGGTGGGTCTCGGCGAAGGTGCTCGCGGCCGGATCGGCCTGCTTCGCCACGTCGACCATGAGGCGCGGAACGCTTGCGAGCTCGTCGGCGAACTTCTCGTAGTCCGCGAACTCGCCCCGCCGTGCGAGCAACCGGCCCATGAAGAGCAGCATCTGCGGGTCGAAGGGCCATGCCTTCGGCTCCGACACCAGGGCGACGTCGACGCTCTTGGCGACGGGGGAGTCGGCGTACCCCGTGAAGCCGACCGTGAGGGCGCCCTTGGACCGGCAGAACTCGATGGCGCTGAGGCTGTCCTCCGTCGTGCCCGACACGGACGTGAAGACGGCCACCGAACGCTCGCCGAGCGTGGCGTCGCCGGAGGCGACCAGCTCCGCGGCGATCACAGCACGCACGGGGAGCGTCGAACGGCTCCGGGCGAGGTGCTCGTACGGCCACATCTGGGCGTAGGTGCCACCGGCGCCGACGAGGAAGATTCGGTCGAACCCCTCGTCCACGAGGCGGTCGGCGAGCTCTTCGATGCTGGGGCGCAGGGCCACCGTGCTCGCCAGCTGGGAGAGAACTTCCGGCTCGTTGAATCCGAGCATCTGCGGGTCCTTTCGGGGAGGATGCGGCCGGCGGCGCTGAGCGACCTGATACCGGTATCACGCGAGCCTCACGCTGGCACAAGAGATCGGGGGCGTCAACACCGAGGAGCCGCCCCCGCGCCGGGAGGCCACCCGTTAACCAGCCCTCAGCTGCGGGTTCTTGAGCCGTCGTAGGTCTTCGGCGGAAGGGCCGGGGGAGGGCCGGCCCGGGTCCCGCGGAAGTTCTCCGCCTCAACTCTGGTACCGGTATCAGATTCTCTGTACAGTCGCCGCACACAAAGCGGTCCACGTCACGGATTCCGCGGCGGATCCGGGGTGCCCGGCGGCACCGGCGGTCCCCTTCCGAGCGAAAGGAAGCCCATGCGCGCTCGTGCGACGACGAGGTACGCGGCACTCTTCGGGGCCTCGGTGCTCGCCCTCACCGGCTGCTTCGCCGGGCCGCCCCGAGCACCGGTGGCCGATGTCGGCGCCGAGCCGGAGTTCTCCGGCACCCTGAGCGTCCTCACCAAGTTCGCGGGGGACCCGCTCAGCCCCTACTTCGAGGACCTCGCCGCCGCCTACGAGCGGCAGCACCCCGGAGTGGAGGTGGAGCTCATCCAGGAGACCGACCAGAGCATCAAGGACAAGGCCAAGACGCTCACGGCCTCCAACGCCCTGCCCGACATCTACTTCACCTGGACCGGGAACTGGGCCGAGAACTTCATCCGCGGCGGCCGGGCCGCGGACCTCACCGAGGTCATCGGTCCCGGCACCACCTGGGGGAAGACCTTCAGCAAGTCGTCCCTGTCCGCCTTCGCCCACCAGGGCAAGTACTACGGCATACCCCTCTACAACAACGGCAAGTTCATGGGCTACAACAAGGCGGCGTTCTCCGACGCCGGTGTCGAGGTCCCGGCCACCTTCGACGAGCTGATCGACAGCTGCCCCGACCTCCGCGAGGCCGGATACGAACCCATCACCTTCGGCAACAAGGACGGCTGGCCCGCGCTGCACTACTTGCAGCAGCTCTTCGCGTACAACGTGCCCGCCGCCGTCCGTGAGGCCGACAACCACCCCGAGACGGCGACCTTCGAAGACCCCGGATACCTCACCGCCCTGCGGCAGTTCAAGACCCTCGTCGACTCGTGCACCGACACCCGGGGCGGCACCAACGGCGTCCTCTACACCTCGGCGCAGGAGGCGTTCGCCCGCGGCAAGGCGGCGATGTACTACCAGGAGATCCTCGAATTCGACAGCACGACCTCGGGCGGCTCCCTCAAGCCGAAGGACCTGGGGATCATTCCCCTGCCCGCTCCGCGCGGCGCGAAGGGGGACCCGAAGGTGATCGAGGGGGCGCCTGAGGGCTATGTCGTCAACGCGCGCTCGCCGCGCGCGGCCCTCGCCGTCGACTTCATGAAGTTCGTGACCGGACCGAAGAACGCCGCGACGCTCTCCTCGCCGCCGTACGGTCAGCCCAGCACGGTGGTCGGGGCCGTCACCCCGAACACGTCGAGCAAGGCCGTCTTCGAGGGCATCAAGAAGGTCAACGGGGCGCCGGGCCTGGTCGGCTGGCTCGACATGGTCACCGCTCCGGAGGTCGCCGACGCCTGGCTGGCCGGCGGCGAGGCGCTGATCAGCGGCGGCATGTCTCCCGAGAAGGTACTCGAGAGCGTGCGCCGGGCCTCCGAGTCGGCCCGATAGCCCGTGCTCCCGAAGGGAAACATGCTGGTGCGCACCATGTGCCGAAGGGCACTCGGGCTGGCCTGGGTCATTCCGGCCCTCGTCATGCTCGCAGTCTTCGTCTATCTGCCGCTCGTGCAGAACTTCGGGTTCTCCACGCTCACCTGGGACATCTACAGCGGTGACCAGGAGTACGTCGGCCTGGAGAACTACCGACGCCTCTTCGACGATCCGGTCTTCTGGTCGTCGTTCGCCAACAACCTCTGGTACGCGGTCCTCTCCATCGTGTTCCAGGTCTTCGGCGCGCTGCTGCTCGCCGCGCTCGTCGAGAGCGTCCGCCGCGAGCGATGGCAACGCGCCCTGCGCGCCGTCTACTTCATCCCCGCGGCGATCTCCCTGACCGTCGCCGGACTGCTCTTCTACTTCGTCTACGAGCCCAACATCGGCCTGCTCAACCACGTGCTCGACGCGATCGGGCTGCGGGAGTTCGCCCAGCCGTGGCTGGGCCAGGAGAGCACGGCGATGTTCGCCGTCATCGCCATGAGCCAGTGGCAGGGCTTCGGGTACTGCACCCTGCTCTTCGCCGTCGCGATCCAGCGCATCCCCGCCGAGCTGTACGAGGCGGCCGCCCTCGACGGCGTCGGACCCGTGCGCCGCTTCTTCCAGGTGACGCTGCCGCTGGTGCGCGAGATGACCGGCCTCATGGTGATGGTGACCGTCTCGGGCGCGTTCCAGGTGTTCAACGAGGTCATGGTGATGACCAGTGGTGGCCCGAACAACTCGACCCAGGTGCTCGGCACCTGGCTGTACCGCAACGGTTTCGTACGCAACGACTTCGGGTCGGCCGCGGCGATCGGCACCGTGCTCTTCGTGATCACGCTCACCATCGCCATGGCGCAGCTGTGGATCACCCGTAGGAAAAGGGTGGAATGGTGACTCGTCTCGGCTTCCTCGGCGTGATCGCGCGCCTGTTCATGTGGGCCTTCCTGCTCGGCCTCGCGGTGGTCGTGCTCTATCCGCTGCTGTGGATGGTCCTCAACGGCTTCAAGAGCAACGCCGAACTCTTCGACAACCCCTTCGCGCTCCCGGACACCTGGAGTTTCGAGAACTACCAGAAGGCGTGGAACCGCGGGGTGAGCGACTACCTCACGGCCAGTGTGCTCGTCACGGTGACGTCGACGGTCGCGACCGTCTTCATCAGCGCCTGGGCCGCGTACGGCCTCACCCGGGTGAACATCCCGCTCAACAAGGTGCTCACCGCCGTCATCCTCGGTGGGCTCATGCTCACCCCCACCGTGGCGCTGGTGCCGCTGGTGCAGATGTTCCAGTCGATGGGCCTGTACAACAGCTACTGGGCGCTGCTCATCCTGTACACGGCCTTCCGGATCCCGTTCACCACCTTCCTCATCCGCGCCTACATGATCGACCTCCCGCGCGAGGTCGACGAGGCGGCCGAGATCGACGGCGCCGGCCGCTGGACCGCCTTCTGGCGGATCATCCTGCCGATGTGCAAGCCGATCATCACCTCCACCGTCCTGCTGCACGTCCTGTTCGCCTGGAACGAGTACCTCTTCGCGATGGTGTTCACCAACGGCAGCGACGTCCAGACCCTCCCCGTCGGACTGACCAGCCTCATGAGCAAGCACGGCACGGACTTCCCCGTCGTCTTCGCCGGCATGGCGATCGCCGCGGTCCCGGTGGTGCTGCTGTTCTTCTTCGGCCAGCGCTACATCGTCAAGGGCCTCGCCGACGGCATCGGAAAGTGACCGAACGCCCCACCCGTGACAGGAGCCCCGCAGCCTCATGGCCCTCTCCTCCCGGCAGATCACCGGGTCCAACTTCGCCTACCAGCACCTGCCGTTCGACACCTTCCTCGACGACGCGGCGGACCTCGGGCGCGAGAAGCTCGAACTGTGGGGCATCGCCCCGCACCTGCACATCCCGCGCCTCCGTGACGCCGACGCACGGAGCATCCGCCGCTCCATCGAGGCGCGCGGACTCAGCGTGTACTGCCTCACCCCCGAGCAGGTGACGTATCCGGTCAACGTGGCCTCCCCGGTCGCCTGGCTGCGCGCCGAGAGCATCGCCCTGTTCCGCCGCGCGGCCGAACTGTGCGTCGAACTCGGCGCCGAACTGCTCCTCCTGACCCCCGGGCGCGGCTACGAGAACGAAGCCACGGGCGCCGCCTGGCGCCGCTCCGCCGACGCGATCGGTGAGATCACCGCGTACGCCGGCGCCCTCGGCGTGGAGTGCGTGCTCGAACCCTTGCAGCGCGTGGAGTCGAACCTGGTCAACGACTCCCGCACGCTCGCGGCCATGCTCGACGAGATCGGCGCGGCGAACCTCGGAGCCGTCCTGGACACCGTGACGATGGCCGTGGCCGGTGAGAATGTCGACGACGCCTTCGAGGCACTCGGCGGCGACCGCGTCCGGCACGTCCACCTCATCGACGGGCGGCCTGCCGGACACCTCGCGTGGGGCGACGGGGAGCTGCCGTTGGACGAGTACCTGTCGGCCCTCGACCGGCGAGGGTACGACCGCTGGATGACGTTCGAGTTGTTCGGCGACGGCACCTACGCACGCGACCCGCGGCCGGCGGTCGAGCAGTGTCATGCGCGGGTCGGCCTCGCCTGACGCGAGGCCGCGAACGCCTCGGGAGCCGCTCGCCGGGACCGGCGCACCGCATCCGTTCCCGGTGCCGGTTGCGTAGCCGGCGCGCAGTGCGCCGGGCGGCGCCCCCACCTCCCCGTGCGCGGCCCGGCCGCCGCCTCGGCCGGCGCTCCGACGGCACCGTGCAGGTCGGACGCATCCGCTGCCGCGATCGCCTCCCCACGCCACCCCCGTCCGCTCAGGCCGTGGGCGACCGGCAGTGCGCGGGGCGCCCGGGCCGGGCCCTTCAAAGTATGTCGATATGACTTATTCCGCGCACCTTGCTCGTGCCGCGTGCCACGCCGCTAGCTGGAGACACCGCCGCCGGCCGCACGGAAGGCCGATGGCACCGCTCACATCGAGGTGATGACATGAAGAAGGCGTACGAGGCTCCGACACTCGCCCGACTGGGTTCGTTCCGCGAGAAGACCGGCCTGCTGCAGCGCAACGGCAACGACCGTCTGATCCTCAGCAAGAACTGACGGCAGCCGGCAGGTAACGCGACTCCATGTCAGACATGCATGAGAGCGCGGAACCGGGCCGCGGCGACGCCCACTTCGCGGTCTTCCCCGACTGCGAGGAGGCGGCCGCCGCGGCCCGCTTCTTCCGCCACCCCGGTACCCACGTCCTGGCCCATGCCTCGGGCCGGCCCTGGCTCATCGGCCGTTGGTCCGGCACAGAGATCGTCACGGCCCGCGCCGGCGGCACGGCCCTGGCCGCCGTCGGATGGTGCGCGGCCGACCGGCAGCAGCTGGAACGCAGGGCCGCCCGCATGCGCGACCTCACCGAACTCGACGTCCTCGCCCGGTCCCTGCCGGGCAGCTTCCATCTGGTGGCCACCCACGACGGGCAGCTCAGGGTGCAGGGCACCGCCTCCGGGCTGCGGCTGGTCTTCCACGCGCGGATCGGCGGCGTCCACGTGGCCGCGACGAGCGCCGACCTGCTCGCCACGGCCCTCGGGAGCAAGCCCGACACCGGACAGCTGGCCATCCGGCTCCTGTGGCCCGTGCCCCATCCGCTGTACGAGACCTCGGTCTGGCAGGGAGTCGAGGCACTCTCCCCGGAGGAGGCCCTGATCGTCTCCGCCGACGGCCAACGGGTCCGCCGTTCACGCTGGTGGCGGCCCCCGGAGCCGACCCGCACCCTCGCGCGGGGCGCCCCGGCCGTCCGCGCGGCGCTGGCCGAGGCCGTGGACGTGCGGACCCGGCCGGGCGGCGTGGTCAGCTGCGACCTGTCCGGCGGCCTCGACTCCACCTCCGTCTGCTTCCTGGCCGCCCGCTCCACCGCCTCCGTGGTGGCGGCGACCTGGCCGGGCCGCGACCCCGCGGACACCGACCTGGCGTGGGCCCGGCAGGCGGCGGAGCACCTGCCGAAGGTCGACCACGTCGTCTGGGACGCCGACGCCTCGGCCCTGGTCTACTCGGACCTGCTCGGCATCGACGACCTGCTCGACGAGCCGACCATCGGGGTGATGGACCGCTCACGCGTCCTCCAGCAACTGCCGTGGCTGGCCGGACGCGGCAGCCGGGTGCACCTCACCGGCATCGGCGGCGACCACGTGGCCTGGTGCTCGGAGGCGTACTACCACCGGCTGCTGCGCACCCGTCCGCTGTTCGCGCTGCGCCAGTTGCGGGGCTTCCGCGCCCTGTGGACCTGGCCGCTCGGCGCGACGGCACGCGCCCTCGCCGACTCCCGCGCGTACCCGGCCTGGCTGGCCGACTCCGTCCGTCATCTGCGCGCTCCCATGCCGGAGTCCTCGGTGACCGGAAGCCTCGGCTGGGGGATGTCGCCCCGCCTGTTCCCCTGGATGACCACCGAGACGGAACGGCTCGCCCGCCGGGCCCTGCTGGACTCGGCCGCGCGGGCCGAGCCCCTGCACACGGACCGTGGCCTGCACACCGACCTGGAGCTGATCCGCACCTGCACGCGCATCATCCGCCAGTGGGAGCGGATGGCGACCAGGGCGGGGCTTCCCATGGCGTCGCCGTACCTGGACGACCGCGTGATCGAGGCATGCCTGGCGGTGCGGCCGGACGAACGCGTCACCCCCTGGCAGTACAAACCGCTGCTCACCAAAGCGATGCGCGGTGTCGTCCCGGAGGAGTGCCTGCGGCGTGCCAACAAGGCCGAGGCATCGATGGACGCGTCGGACGGGCTGCGCCGCCACCGGGGCGACCTGATGACCCTGTGGACCGACTCCCGGCTGGAGAGCCTCGGCCTGGTGGACGGCGCGGAACTGCGCCGACTCGCGCAGCGGCCCTCCGCGCCGGGCCTGCGCGACGCCATCCTCTACTCGACCATCGCGTGCGAGGTGTGGCTGCGCTCCCACGACCACGCCCCACGACCCGGCTCCGCCGTCGGATGACAGGCCGCGGAGTCGGATGACACAGACCGCAGAAAGGCACGCCGATCCCATGACGCTCCGATTCGCGACCGACGTCTCCACCGCACAGACACAGTACGGAACGGTGCTCCTCGACCAGCGCACCGGTGACTACTGGGAACTCAACCCCACGGGCGCGCTGGTCGTGAGAACACTCATGGACGACGGCGACGAGGCGGCCGCCATCACGGCGCTCGTCGCGCAGTTCGACATCGACCGCGACCGCGCGGAGCAGGACGTGGCCGCGCTCGTCCGCGACCTGCGTACCGCGGGACTCGTCTCATGACCACGCCCAGCGCCCTGGACCGGCCCACCGGAGTCCCGTTCGCCCGGCGCCTGACCGCCCGCCTCGTCCTCCTTCCCGCGCTGGCCCTGTCGTTCCTGCCGCCGCGGCACATCCGCGCCGTACTGGAGCGGATACGCCGTGGCGCGCGGCCCGCCACCCCCGCACAGGCCGCGGCGGCCCGTGAGGCACTGTGCGCGGTGAGCCTGCGCTGCGCGGGACCGCGCGGCTGCCTCCCGAGGTCGCTCGGGGCGGTCCTGCTGTGCCGGACGCACGGCACCTGGCCCACCTGGTGCGCCGGGGTGCGCAAGGTGCCGCCGTTCTCCGCCCACGCCTGGATCGAGGCCGGCGGCCGTCCCGTAGGCGAGGGCGTCCCTGACGACTACTTCGCGCGGCTGGTGACGGTGGCCCCGGCGCGACGGGCGGGGACGTGAGCGACACGGCCGTCACGGACGACGCCCCGGCGGGCACCGGCCCGGACGGCCGCGGAACGGGACGGCCGGTGCCGCCCGCGGACCGGACGACGGGAGGTTCCGTCGCCTCCCTGTTCCGTCTGACGGCCGGTCACCGCCCCAGCATCGCCGTGGCCACGGGGCTGACCCTGGCCGCCTCGGCCCTCGGGCTCGCCCAGCCGCTCGTCGCCAAGCACGTCGTGGACTCCAGCGCCCGCGGCGAGGTGCTGTGGCCGTTCCTGCTGCTCCTGTCCGGGCTCTTCGCCGCCGAGGCCGCCGCGGGGGCGACCGGCCGCTTCCTGCTGGACCGCATGGGCGAGGGCGTGGTCCGCATGGTGCGCCACGGCCTCGTCTCGCGGCTGCTGCGCCTTGAGATGCGCGAGATGGACCGGCACCGCCGCGGTGACCTGGTCTCCCGCGTCACCGCCGACACCACCCTGCTGCGGGACGTCGTGTCCCAGGCCCTGGTCGACCTCCTCACCGGCTGCCTCGTCTCGGCCGGGGCGCTGCTGCTGATGCTCTGGCTTGACCCACTGCTGCTGCTCCTGGTCGTGGCGACGGTCGCCCTCGCCGCGGCCGTCGTCGCCACGCTCCTGAAAGGCATACGGGTGGCGTCGGAGCACATGCAGACCTCCGTGGGCGCCGTCGCCGCGGAACTGGAGCGCGCCCTCGGCGCCCTGCCGGTGGTGCGGGTGTACCGGGCCGAGGAGCGGGAAGCGCACCGCATCGGCGAGCGGGTGGACTCGGCCTACCGGTCGGGCGTACGGACGGCGAAGCTGGCGGCGGTCATGAGCAGCGCCGTCGAACTCGCGGTCCAGGGCTCCTTCCTGCTCGTCCTCGTCGTCGGCGGCATGCGGGTCGGGAGCGGGGGAGCGGACTCGCTGGGAGACCTGGTCGCCTTCCTGCTGTACGCCTCGTACCTGGTCATGCCCCTGTCGTCGGTGTTCCGTGCCATCGGCCTGATCCAGCGCGGCACGGGCGCGTACCTGAGGATCGACGAAGTCCTCGCCCTCCCCGAAGAACCGGCACAGCGGCCCGGCCGCGGCACCACCTGCGCCCCGCCGGCCACCCCACGCGCCCCGGCCGCCCCCGCACTCGAACTGACCGACATCCACTTCGCCTACGTCCCGGACCGGCCGGTCCTGCGCGGGGCCACCTTCACCGTGCCGCACCACGGACTCGTGGCTCTCGTCGGCCGCTCGGGAGCCGGCAAGAGCACACTCTTCTCACTGATCGCGCGCCTGTACGACCCCGACGCCGGGACCATCCGGTTCGACGGCCTCCCGACGACGGCCCTGAGCCGCGGGCAGTGCCGCGAAGGCATCGCGCTCGTGGACCAGAACACCCACGTACTGGAGGGCACACTCCGCGAGAACATCACCTACGGAGCCCTCGACGCCGGGGACGACGACATCCTCCGTGTCGTACGGCTGACCCGGCTCGACCCCGTGGTGCGGCGCCTGCCCGGGGGCCTGGACGGCAGACTCGGTGACCACGGCGGCACCCTCTCGGCGGGCGAACGCCAGCGCATCGCCCTGGCCCGCGCGCTGCTCGCCCGTCCACGGCTGCTCCTTCTCGACGAGCACACCTCGCACCTGGACGCCGTCAACGAGACGGCGCTGACCCGGGCGTTGAGCGCCGTCACCCGGGAGTGCGCGGTCCTCGTCATCGCCCACCGCCTCTCCACCGTGCGGCACGCCGACCGGATCGTCGTCCTCGAAGACGGTCGCACGGTGGCCTCCGGCCGCCACGACGAACTCCTCACCACCAGCCCGGCCTACCGCGAACTGGCCACCACGCACGTTCTGCGGAGCCGGGCCTCGGAGAAAGCCTGGGAGAAAGCTTCGGAGAACGCCCCGGACACCGACTCGGAGAACGGCCCGGGTGCGAGCCCCTCGCCCTGACTCCCCTCACGCCTGGCCGTCGAGCCACTCCCGGAGGCCGGGGCCGGCGAGCTTGGCGTGCGGGCCGGGCAGGAGCCCGCCGCGGGCGGCCATCTCGGCATCGGGGTAGTTGGAGCCGTCGACGCCGTGCGGGACTGACGCGCCTACCTGGTGCGGATCGTCACCCGGCAGTCGCTGGACAGGCTGCGCGCGCTCGGCCGGCGCAAGGAGTACTGCGTCGGGCCGTGGTTGCCCGAGCCGTTGGTGCTGGAGACGCTCACGCCGACCGAGCGTGCGGTGTTCGTGCTGCGCGAGGTGTCCGAGTCGGAGTACGACGACATCGACGAAGCCGTCGGCAAGACCCCCGCCGCCGTACGCCAGATCGCCCACCGAGCACGGGCACACGCCGCCGCGCGGCGGCCGCGCGGCACCTTCTCCCCGGCCGAGACCCGCGCCGCGCTCCGGCCTTCCAACGGGCGGTCGAGACCGGCGACACGCGGCGCCTGCTCGACTTAGCCGGTGACGGGGGAGGGGGCAGTGCGCGCCCCCTTTCAGCCGGTTGAGCAATGTTCGCCTACATGAACCAAAATCACGTACATGTCTATTGACGTGCCCACGGCAGGCAATTAACGTCCCGGCGAAAGCGCTTTCCCCTCAGGGGTGCGGCGTCCGGAGCGCTCTGGCGTTCACGCATCCGAACCCCCCGCTCAGACCAACAACCTGGAGACGAACGGTGAAATCGAGACCAGTCATCGCGTCCGTCGGCCTCCTCGCCGGCTCACTCGTCGCTCTGTCCGGAACCACGGCGCAGGCCGCGCCCACCCGTCACGAGGCCGAGAACGCCCCCGCGGTCTGCACCGGCACCATCGACTCCGACTGGGGCGGCTACTCGGGCAGCGGCTTCTGCAACGCCGACAACGCGGTCGGCGCCCACGTACAGGTCACGGTGAACGCGCCCGCCTCGGGCACGGCGACCCTCACGGTCCGCTTCGCCAACGGATCCGGCACCGCGCGGCCCGCGAACATCACGGTGAACGGCTCGACGGCCGCGTCGGCGTCGTTCGAGACCACCGGCGCGTGGGACACGTGGGTGACGAAGTCGCTGACCGTGCCGGTCAATTCGGGCAGCAACACCGTCCGGCTCAGCCCCACCACGGCCGCCGGTCTGCCCAACGTCGACTACGTCGAGGCCGACGGAGTCGGGACCACCCCGCCGCCCTCCGCGACGGCCCTGTACGTGGCGCCGAACGGCACCGACGGCGCGGCCGGAACCCAGGCCGACCCGACGACGCTCACCTCGGCGATCTCCCGGGTCACTCCCGGCGGCACGATCTACCTGCGCGGCGGGACGTACCGCCACGCGAAGACGGTCACCATCCCCGCGGGCAACAACGGCACCCCCGCCGCCCGCACGAAACTCTCCGCCTACCCGGGCGAGACCCCCGTGCTCGACTTCTCGGCCATGAGCGAGGACCCCGCCAACCGCGGGCTCGCCGTGAACGGCGCGTACTGGCACGTCAACGGCATCGTCGTCCAACGTGCCGGGGACAACGGCATCTTCGTCGGCGGCAGTGGCAACGTCATCGAGCGCACCGTGACCCGCTTCAACCGCGACTCCGGGCTCCAGCTCTCGCGGATGGCCTCCACCACCCCGCGCGACCAGTGGCCGTCCAACAACCTCATCCTGAGCGCCGAGTCGCACGACAACGCCGACTCCGACGGGGAGGACGCCGACGGCTTCGCCTCGAAGCTCACCACCGGCCCCGGCAACGTCTTCCGCTACGCCGTCGCCCACCACAACATCGACGACGGCTGGGACCTCTACACCAAGACGGACACCGGACCCATCGGCCCGGTGACCATCGAGGACTCCCTGGCCCACACCAACGGCACGTTGTCCGACGGCACCGTGAACGCCAACGGCGACCGCAACGGCTACAAGCTCGGCGGCGAGGACATCGCGGTCGGCCACGTCATCAAGCGCAGCATCGCCCACAACAACGGCAAGCACGGGTTCACGTACAACAGGAACCCCGGCAAGATGACGATGTCCGGCAACATCAGTGTCGGCAACGCCCAGCGCAACTTCTCCTTCGACGCCGGCACCACGGTCTTCCGGGACAACGTCTCCTGCCGCACCGGCAGCGGCTCGAACGACAAGGTCGTCGGCGACGCGGACGGCTCGAACCAGTTCTGGTCCGGTGTGAACGGCTCCCGGTGCTCCGCGTACACCGGCGCGCTGAAGTGGTCCTTCGCCGCGGACGGCCGCCTGGTGGTGTCCTTCGGTGGCAGCCAAGTGAAGCCGTAACCGGCCCCGCCACCACGCAAGCCGCCCCCCGACCAGCACCCCGACCGGGTCTCGTGGACCGTCCGGTCGGGGTGGGCCGGGGGGCGTGCCCATGGTGTCCTGACGTCGCGTCAGGCGGTGACGGCCGCCGCCTTGACGGGCTCGGCGGTCTCAGCGGGCTCCGTTTCGGTCCCCGCGCCGCCCGCCGTCCCCGACGTACGCGACCGGGTCCCGCCCCGGGCGAGGCCGACCAGCGCCACCGCGACGATCAGGACGAACGCCGCCCCGGCAAGGGCGAAGCTCAGCGTGAACTGGCTCTCGGCGGGCAGTGCGGGCGCACCGGCCGGCAGGTTCTCCAGCGTCTTGGACGCCAGCAGGGAGGTGATGATCGCGCTGGCGATCGCGCTGCCGACGGACCGGGAGATGGAGTTGAGGCCGTTGGCGATGCCCGTCTGGTGGTGCGGGACGCCGGCCACGATGAGCGCGGGCATGGCGGCGTAACCGAAGCTGATGGCCACGCCGATCAGCATCCCGGCGAGGATGACCGACGCCGAGGAGTCGTGCGCGGCGGTCAGCCAGGCGAAGCCGCCGACGCCGAACACGGCGCCCGTGGCGAGGGTGAGCCGCGGCCCGATCCGCCCGACCAGCATGCCGCCGAACTGCGCGGCGATCAGCGAGATCAGCGTGGCCGGCAGCAGGTACTCGACGGAGGACCGCAGGACCGAGGCCCCGAAGCCGTAGCCGGTGAGTTCCTTCGGCATCTGCACCAGGTAGGCGACGCCGATGAACTGCGAGAACATCGCGAAGCCGAGGAACAGTCCGGCGAGGTTGGTGAAGAGCACCGGCCGGTGGGCGAACATCCGCATGTCCACCATGGGCTCGCGGACCGTGCGCTCCACCAGGGTCCAGACGGCCGCCATCACGACGGCGCCGCCGAACAGGCCGAGGGTGCGCCCCGAGGTCCAGCCCCACTCGTGGCCCTGCGAGATCGGCAGCAGGAGCAGGACGAGAAGCGCGGCCAGGGTCGCCGCGCCGAGCCAGTCGGTCCGGCCGCCCGTCGTGGACCGCGACGCGGGAACGCGCACCAGAACGCCTACGAGGGCCACCACCGCCAGAGCGGCCGCGAGCCAGAACACCCGGTGGTAGTCGGGGTCCGGGCCCTGGGTGAGCAGGCCCGCCGCGACGAGCGCGAGGCCGCTGCCGACCGCGAGCGTCCCGCTGACCATGGCCATCGCGCCGTGCAGCTTCGCCGGGGGCATCTCCTCCCGCAGGACCGACAGGGCGAGCGGGAAGATCGCGGTGGCGGCGCCCTGGAGGACGCGGCCGACGACGAGCCACAGCAGCGAACTGGTGGTGGCGGCCAGGACCGATCCGGCGATCATCAGCAGCAGGACGCCGACCAGGGTGGGCTTCTTGCCGTGCATGTCGCCGAAGCGGCCGAGGAGCGGGGTGAAGACCGCGGCGGACAGCAGGGTCGCCGTGGTGACCCAGCTGACGTTCGCGGTGGAGGTGCCGAGGTCGCCCTGGATGATGCTCATGATCGGCACGACGAGGGTCTGCATCATCGAGACGATCATGGTGGCGAGGCCGAGGACCAGGACGAGCGAGGTGTCTCCTGCGGGGCGTCCGTGCGCCGCGCGAGCTGTGGATGTCACGGGGTTACTTCCGTTGGTCGAGCGCGTGGGGGATGGCGGCCTCGTCGGAGCGAGGGCGGGAACTTGAAGCCTGTGAAAGTGAAGAACCAGGAAGGTTGATGTCCTCAAGTAACTCGGTAGAGGTAAACATCGAAAGTTGAAGTCGTCAAGTTTCGGGTTACGCTGGTCCCATGCCCGAGACACCCGACGTGCGCCCCGGCGCGTCCCACGCCCCGCTGCTCGACGCCCTGTGGGTCTCCATGGCGGGCCTCTACGGAGACCTCACCGCGGCTGCCGCGGCGCAGGGGCTCACCTACAGCCAGGCCAAGGCGCTGAACGTGCTGCGACGGAACGGCCCGGCCCCCATGCGGGTGCTGGCCGCCTCGTTCCGGTGTGACGCCTCGAACATGACCGGGATCGTCGACCGCCTGGAGAGCCGCGGCCTGGTCCGCCGCGAACCGAGCCCGACGGACCGGCGGGTGAAGAACGTCGTCCTCTCCGAGGAGGGCGTGGCGGCGGTGGAGAAGATCCGCGCCGGCATGCACGCCACCCATGAGGCGCTGGACGCGCTCAGCGAGGAGGAGCGGGCCACCCTGCAGGGCCTCCTCGCCCGCCTGTCGCCGGATGCGGGCGCCGCCCCCCGGGGGTCGAAGGCACCTTGAGGTTCCCCAGGCACTAAAAAGTGCGTTCTTCCACGTCAGCGGTCACTCTCCTACGGTTTCCGAGTAACCACTGGAGAGCACGAACGCAGCGCGAGGAGGCGGGAACCATGGCCATCACCCTGGTGGACCCCACTGGATTGCCGAAGATCGACGCCTATCGGCAGGTCTCGGTCGCGACCGGGTCGAAGCTGGTCTTCGTCGCCGGGCAGGTCGCCTGGGACGCCGAGGGGGTCATGGTCGGCGAAGGCGACCTCGCCGCCCAGGTCGAGCAGTGCTACCTCAACATCGGCACCGCCCTTGCGGAGATCGGCGGATCCTTCGACGACGTGGCGAAACTGACCGTGTACGTCGTCGACTGGACCCCCGACAAGATGCCGCTGTTCCTGGAGGGCGCCGCGCGGGCGGCCGCGAAGCTGGGGGTCGCACCGGTGCCGCCGGGCACGCTGCTGGGCGTCGCGGCGCTGGCCGCCCCCGGTCTGCTGGTCGAGATCGACGCCGCCGCGGTCCTCGACTGACGGCGGCGCCGGCGGCCGTCGCGGCCGGAGTCATCCGCCCGCGGCGTCCTCGGTCTCCCAGCGGAGCAAGTCCCCCGGCTGGCAGTCCAGCACCTCGCAGAGCGCGGCGAGCGTCGTGAAGCGCACCGCTTTGGCGCGGCCGTTCTTCAGTACCGCCAGGTTGGCCGGCGTGATCCCGACGCGCTCCGCGAGCTCGCCCACGGACATCTTCCGCCGGGCCAGCATCACGTCGATGTCGACGGCGATCGGCATCAGATCACCTCGTCCAGCTCGGCCCGCAGCCGGTTCGCCTCGACGTCACGCGCGACGGCCTGGGCGAGCAGCATCCGCAGGACGAGCACGATGAGCGCGACCCCCAGGACCGCCACGCCGACCCCGCCCACCAGCAGGACCACACCCGGCGCGACGGCCTCGCCGGGTGCCAGGACCGCCCCGAGTGCGAACACCAGCAGGGCGGCCGCCACGAAGGCGCCGGTCACGACATCCACGTACCGGAACGAGGCGTGGGAGAACACCGTGCCGCGCCGCATCATCGTCACGAGCCGCCATACGCAGACCATGACGACCTCGGCCGCGACGAAGCCGAGCAGCACGATGACGACGACCGGGACGCCCCGGGACGCCAGGTCACCGTCCGACCCCCGCAGGTCGGCGGCCAGGAGCGGCACCAGCACCGCCTGGACGAACACCGAACCGGCCAGCAGCGCCACCAGTACGACGCGCAACGCGCCCACCGTCAGCTTTCCCATCACCGCTCCTTCGATCGATACACGATGGGAATGTATCGAAATTCGATAGGGGCGGCAAGGGCCGCGACGGCGGACGCGGCGGCGTCACGTCGCCTGGGTCCGGCGGGCGCACTCCGCGACCATGGCGCCCAGGCTCCCCGTGCGTTCCAGGAGCTCCCGCTGGACGCGGGCCCCGGTGCCGTGCTCCAGCAGGCTCATCGCCGTCTTGCGTGCCATGTCGAGATCCCCCGATTCCTCCAGGGCGTCCCGCACGTGGTCCAGGAGCGCGGTCACGGCTTCCTCGCAGGGGACGGGAAGCATGGTCACCGGGTGCAGCAGGGCGTCGTCCATGCCGGACCGCGCCGCCCGCCACCCGGCGAGACGCAGCAGGCTCACGCCGTGCCCCAGCGGCGGGCGCCCCGCCTTCCACTCCCGTGCGGCCGTCTCGACGAGGGCCCGCGCGAGGGTCGCCACCAGGACGGTCGTGGACGCGTCCAGGCACACATCGGCGACGCGGATCTCGACGGTGGGGTAGCGGTGGGACAGCCGGGCGTCGAAGTAGACCATTCCCCGGTCGCGCAGGACGCCGGTGGCGACCATGGCGCTCACCCGCTCCTCGTACCGCTCGGCGGAACCGAAGAGGTCGGTGGGCCCCGACATCGGCCAGCGCCCCCACACCCGGCTGCGGTAGCTGCTGTACAGGGTGTCGTTCCCGTGCCAGAAGGGTGAGTTGGAGCTCAGCGCCACCAGGACCGGCAGCCACGGGCCGATCCGGTCGATCACGGCCACGCCTTCCTCGTCCGACTCGACCGAGACGTGGACATGGCAGCCGCAGGTCAGCTGCTCCTGCGTGGTGAGGCCGAACTGTTCCTCCATCCACTGGTAGCGCTTGCCCACGTTGATCGAGGGGCTGACCGGCAGGGGAGAGGTGGCGAGGGCGGCGACCCCCGCCCCCAGGTCACCCGCGTGCCGCGCCGCCTCCGAACGCCACCGGACGATCTCCTGCATGAGGTCGTCCATGCTGGTCCTGGGCTGGGTCGCGAACTCCAGCTGCTGGCCGGTCAGCTCCTTCTCGAACGTCTCTTCCCCGGGGTCGCGGTAGTCGTTCGCTTGCCGCTCGGCGCCCCCGGACGTCTCGGCGATGTCCTTGGCCGCCCGGGCCAGGACCGCCGAGGACAGGGCCCGTGGCTCGCCACTCTCTCGATCGACGAGGAGGAGCTCCTCCTCTACTCCTACAGTGCGCAACCGATGCCGCCTCTCTCCGTGACCGTTCTCCGGCGGCGGATGCCGCCCTGGTCGTCCACGTACCCGCATGCCGGGTTCGCACCGCCTTCGGTGGCCTCGGAGCTGCCGGAGGTTTCAGCGAGAGCATTTCGGCAAAGCGATGGTTTATGGTGCAAATCGGCTACACAATGATGACTGAGCAAGCCGGGCCCCGCGCCCTGGTCGAGGATGTGGTCGCCGCCGAGCAGGCGGGCTTCGACTTCTCCGTCACCTCGGACCACTATTTCCCGTGGCTGGAGTCCCAGGGGCACTCCCCGTACGCCTGGAGCGTACTCGGCGCCGCGGCACAGGCCACCTCGCGGATCCCGCTCATGACGTACGTGACCTGCCCGACGGTCCGCTACCACCCGGCCGTGGTCGCGCAGAAGGCCGCGACGATGCAGCTGCTCTCCGAAGGCCGCTTCCGGCTCGGTCTCGGCTCGGGCGAGAACCTCAACGAGCACGTCGTCGGCGCCGGTTGGCCCTCCCCGCAGACCCGGCTCGAGATGCTGGAGGAAGCGATCGAGATCATCCGCGCCCTCTTCGCCGGTGACAACGTGAACCACCAGGGCACCCACTTCGACGTGGCGAACGCCCGCCTGTGGGACCTCCCCGACGAGCTGCCGCCCATCGGCGTCGCGGTCTCGGGCGGGCGCTCCTGCGCCCTGGCCGGACGGCTCGCCGACCTCGTCATCGCGACCGAGCCCAAGGCCGAGCTGCTCGACTCCTTCGACCGGCACGGCGGCAGCGGCAAGCCCCGCGTCGGCCAGCTGCCCGTCTGCTACGACCCCGACAAGGACGCGGCCGTGGCCCGCGCCCACGACCAGTTCCGCTGGTCCATGGGTGGCTGGCCGGTCAACTCCGAACTGCCGGGGCCCTCGGGCTTCACGGGCGCCACGCAGTTCGTCACCGAGCAGGACATCGCGGAGCAGATCCCCTGCGGCGACAAGGTCGACGACTTCGTCGAGGCCGTACGCCCCTACGCCGAGGCCGGCTTCACCGAGATCGCCCTCGTCCAGGTGGGCGGCGACCATCAGCGTCCCTTCATCGAATGGGCCGAGAAGAACCTGCTGCCCGCCCTGCGCGACTTGTGACCCGCCGGGTACCCGCCACTTCACCGGGTACCCGCGCCCCCGTCAGGCATCAGCGACCCCACCGGAGAGAGTCAAGCGTGAACGACACACCGAACCCCGCTTCCCCCACCCAGCAGCCCGACTCCGACCTGGTGCAAGTCGCGCTCGACGACTGCTCCCCGGCCGACGCGGACACCGTCTTCACCGTGCTGAACGAGTACTTCCCGTCCGACCGCGGCTACGACGCGCCTCACCAGACGAGCGACACGCGGCCCGCCGTCTGGACCGGCGTCTTCTGCGCCTCGCACACCCCGGAGACCGTCCCCGGCGTCCTGCTCGCGGGCTCCGTCACCGCCGACCTGCAAGGCGGTCCCGTCGCGGTGAACAGGCTGCGCGCGGCGCTCGAATCGGCCTTCGAAGCGAAGGTCACCGGCACCGTCTCCGGCGACCAGGAGGTCCAGACCCAGCTGCGCCTCAGGAGCGCCGAACGCGGGGAGCCGCGCGAAAAGGCCTGAACGGGCGGCGGCCTCCGCCGGACACACCTCGATCGGGCGCACCCTCGCGTGTCGGACGCACACGTTCCGCTCCCCTTGGCGGCCTACGGGCATCGTGTCGTGAGGCGCTCGCACCCGCGCGGACCACCGCCGGGTGCGGCAGCCGACGAACCGGCCGCCGCGGAGGGGAGCAGAACTGGTGCGCGCAACGAGGTCGGGACTGCTCGCGGCGGCGCTCCTCGGCGCGCTGACCGGCTGCGGCAACGCCGACGCGCGTGAGGACGCCGCCGCCGAGGCGGCGTCCCGCTTCGAGGCGAGTCTGCGCGCGAGTGACGCGGTACGCGGCTGCGCGGCGCTCGCCCCGGGGACCCGCGACGAACTGGAGCAGTCCTCTGAACAGCCCTGCGTGCGGGCCCTGCCCGAGGCGGGTCTGCCCCTCGCGCAGGAGATCTGCGGCGTCGACGCGTACGGACGGCAGGCGCGTGTCGTGACCGACCGCGACACGCTTTTCCTGTCGTCCTTCCCGGGCGGCTGGAAGGTCACCGGGGCCGGGTGCACCCCGCGCCCCGAGAAGCCCTATCAGTGTCTGATCAAGGGTGGTTGACGCATGCGGACCCTGTTCACGGCGTATCTGCTCACGGTGGTCGGTGGGCTCGCCTACTGCGTGGCGCTGGGGGTGATGCAGCGGTGACCCGGGACCGGAGCTTCCTGCGCGACAACGGCCTGACCCTGGCGTTCGGCGCCGGCTTCCTGCTGACCCTGGCCGGACAGGCCATCGCCGGGCACGCCGAGTTCAACAACCGGCTGATCGCCGAGGAGCTGCACCCGCTGAGCTTCGGCGGCTATCTCCTCACCTCCGACTTCGCCGTCGACGTGACGGAGAACTGGCAGTCGGAGTACCTCCAGTTCTTCCTCTACATCTTCGGCACGGTCTGGCTGCTCCAGCGCGGCTCGCCCGAGTCCAAGGAACTCCACAAGGCCGGCCCGGAGTGCGACGAGGAACAGAAGACCGGGGAGCGCGCGAGACCCGAATCGCCGCGCTGGGCCGGCGTCGGCGGGGCGCGTCAGGCCTGGTACTCCCGCTCGCTCGGCACCCTCATGTGCGTACTGTTCCTGCTCTCGTGGTTCGCCCAGTCCGTCACCGGCGTGGCCGCCTACAACGAAGAGCACCTGCGCGAACTCCAGGCGCCCATCGGCTGGTTCGACTATCTCGGCGCCGCCGACTTCTGGTCCCGCACCCTGCAGAACTGGCAGTCCGAGCTGCTCGCCGTCGGCTCGATGGCCATCTTCTCCGTCTATCTGCGCCAGCGCGGCTCCCCCGAGTCGAAGCCCGTGGGCTCAGCCCACGGCGCGACCGGCGTCGAGGGCTGAGCGGGCGGGCGAACGGCTCACTCGGCCGGTGCGCTCGGACCGAGCGCACCGGGCAGCGGCACACGCAGCGCAGGGCGTCCCTGCCGCCAGTGCTCCAGAAGGCGCGCGCCGAGACGGTCCTCCAGGAAGCCGGTGGCCCGGACACCGAAGGCCACATCGGCGTCCAGCGCGGGCTCCGCGCTCAGCAGTCCGCCGACCACGTCGCGGCGCACCACCTGCTCGTGCACGGCGTCCGCCTCCACGTGCTCGTCGTAGAACCGCTGGGCGGCAGGCCCCGCGCCGGCTCGCCGCAGGGCATTGGCCAGCCGTCGCGAACCGGGCGACGAGGTCACCTCGACAGCCGCGAAGTGGCCGACCAGCGCGCCGCGCAGGGCGCGGTGCAGACCGAAGAGCGACATGAGATTGACGGAGGCGAGGGCCTCGGCGGGAGCCGCGTCGGCGTAGTGGCCGTACGCCGTCTCCAGGCCCAGATCGGCCATCAGGTCGGCGAAGAGCCGGGCGTGGATCTCCTCCGCACGCCCCGCGCCGAACTCGTCGAACTCGATGGCCACCATGGCCGCCTTGGCCCGGCCGTGCAGCCGGGGGATGACCCAGGCGTGCGGATCGGCCTCCTTCAGGTGGTAGAGGGAGCGCAGCGCCGCGTACTCCCTGAGCTCCCACAGCTCCCCGTCGCGCTGGAGATGGTGGCTGACGCTCGACTCGTCGTGCCCGACGGGCTCCACCAGCAGCGCGGCCAGGGCCTCTTCGGCGCTCTGGTCGGACGGCACATCGGCCCGCAGGGCCGTCAGGAACCGCTGCTCCAGCGTGTGGCGCAGGGCAAGCAGCGCGGGATCCCACTCCCGCTCGTCGGGCACACCCTGGAAGCCCTGGTAGTGGAGTTCGTAGAGGATGTACAGCGCCAGCTGGAGGTCGTCGCCGTACGGGTCGGCGCGCTCCGCCTGCTGCTGTCGCGGCGTCGCGACGGGCCCGTCGTACAGCAGCGCGGCGGCGACGGCGTCGGACAGATCGCCGCGCGGGGCCGGGAGTTCGGGGCTGTGGAGGCGGGACTCGACAAAGACCGTCATGACGAGGTGTCCGTTTCCTGGTCCTGGCGACCCGCCGTACGCGCCCGCCCGCCGTCGGGCTTGACCCGGCGGCGGTGACTGGTGTCGCACCAGGGGTACGTACGGCTGCGGCGGCACGTGCAGATCGCGACGGCGAAGCGCCGCGAGGTGTGGACGGCGCCGTCGTCCCCGACCACCTCGACCGGACCCTCCACCAGGAGTGGGCCCTCGGGGTCGATCGTGACGCGGCGCGGCTGTTCAGCGGAGTTCGGCACGGATGACCACCAGCTCCTCGCGGTTGTCGTCCTCGCCGAGGAGACCGCGCCGGCGCAGCCAGCCCCTGCGGGATCGCAGCACGGGCCCGAACGGGATGAACTCCCGGTCCGATACCTCGGCCCGCATGCCGAGCTTCGCGAGCCGGTCGAGCGTGGCGTCGGCGTCGCACAGCGCGGAGTGCACCATCAGCAGGACGCCGCCCGGGCGCAGGGCGCGGGGCGCGGCGTCGCAGACACGGTCCACGAGGGCCCGCCCGGCGGGGCCGCCGTCCCACGCCCGCGCCGCGCCGCGCCGGGGCAGCCGCGGAGAAGGAGACGGCACGTAGGGCGGGTTGCTGACCACGAGGTCGTAGGGGCCCTTCGGCAGCGCGGTCCGCAGGTCGCCGTGGCGCACGGTGACCGACTGCCCGGCCAGGCGCGCGTTGAGGCGCGCGGTCAGCACCGCTCGCCAGGAGATGTCGACCGCCGTGACCCGCGCGCCCCGGCGGGCCGCCGCGACGGCGAGTGCTCCGGTGCCGGTGCCCAGGTCCAGGACGGAAGTGCCCTCGTCGATGCCCTCGCGGTGCAGGGCACGGGTCAGGAGTTCGGTGTCGTACTGGGGCGCGTACACCCCGGGCGGGGCGAGCAGATGTGCCGGACGGACCGGCGGCGGCATCGACGTCCGCGTCTGCGTGGTCATGCGGCATCTCCCGTCTGTGGGAACTCCACGAGGGGCGTTCCTCCCTCCACACTCCGCCGGTTCGTCATCGGTCACCACTTGAGGCGTCACAGGTGGTGACGTGTCGCGAACAGCGCGGATCGCTTCCTGCGTCTGTCCTGACCCAGGGTGCCCGCCCGCCGGTGATCCACACCTGCGCGTGCGGGACCCGGTCCTGCCTGCTCGGAGCGGGGCCGCCATACTCTGCGCATGCCCGTCGTCATCGTGGGGGCCGGTCCCGCCGGCCTCACCGTCGCCAACATCCTGCGCGCCGCCTCCGTGGAGTGCGTGGTCCTGGAGACGGAGAGCAGGGAGTTCATCGAACAGCGGCCCCGCGCGGGATTCCTGGAGGAGTGGGCGGTACGCGCCCTGGAACTGCGCGGGCTGGCCGACCGGCTCCTCGCGCGGGCGCAGGCGCACAGCGAGTGCGAGTTCCGCGGCGCGGGGCGGCGCCACCGCTTCCGCTACGGCGAGCTGTCCGGGCACCGCCACTTCGTCTACCCCCAGCCCCTGCTGGTCACGGACCTGGTGCGGGCCTACGCCGACGAAGCGGGAGGCGACATCAGGTTCGGCGTACGCGACGTCGCCCTGCACGGCATCGACACCGACCGCCCGTCGGTGGCGTACACGGACCCCGCGACGGGGGAGCGCGTACGGATCGACTGCGACGCCGTCGCGGGATGCGACGGCGCGCGCGGTGTGACACGTGCCTGCCTGCCCGCCGAGCACGTCACGGTCGCCCGCCGCGACTACGGCATCGGCTGGCTGGCGCTGCTCGCCGAGGCGCCGCCCTCATCGGAGCGCGTCGTCTTCGGCCTCCACCCCCGCGGCTTCGCCGCCCACATGGCGCGCAGTCCCGAGGTCACCCGCTACTACCTGCAATGCCCGCCCGGCGACGACCCGGCGACCTGGCGGCACGAGCGCGTCTGGGCCGAGCTGCACCAGCGGCTGGCCGCCGACGGCGCGCCGCCGCTCGTCGAGGGGCGGCTCATCGAGAAGCGCGTCCTGGACATGCACAACTACGTCGTGGAACCCATGGCGTACGGGCGCCTGTACCTCGCGGGAGACGCCGCCCACCTCACCGCGCCGATCGCCGCGAAGGGCATGAACCTCGCCCTGCACGACGCGCTGCTCCTCGGCGACGCGCTCGTCGCGTACGTCGGGGAAGGGGACGAGCGCGGGTTGCGGGGCTACTCGGCGGCCGCCTTGCGGCGGGTGTGGGAGTACCAGGAGTTCTCCCAGTGGTTCGCGGACCTCCTGCACGGAGCCTCATCCGGTGACCCCTTCGCGGCGGGGATCGCGGACGCCCGGCTGCGCAGGCTGTTCGATTCGCCGGCCGCTGCGGTCGCCTTCGCGGAGCTCTACATCGGCAAGGTGTCCGTCGGCTGACGCCCCGCTGCCGCGAGGCGCGAGGGGCAGGGGGGTACGCCGGTCAGTCCGCCGACGTGTGCCGGTACCGCGCCCAGGCGGGCAGCACGAACCAGCACAGCAGGTACCAGGCGACGACACCGGCCACCAGCCACGGCACCACGGTGTCGTCGGTGGCGATCCGCAGCACCAGCAGCAGCGCCGCCGTCGACGTGCCGAGCAGCAGGATCAGGCCGGCCAGGGTCAGACGCGACGCCCACACCACCGCCTGCGGCTTGATCTGGCGGCCCGAGACGATGCGGTGGAAGGAGACGGGGCCGATGAGGGCTCCCGTGGCCGTCGAACCGAGGATCACGGTCACGACGTAGATCTTCTGGTCGGTGTCGCCCAGCTCCGCGTAGCGCGGGGTGAAGACCACGGTGAGGAGGAAGCCGAACAGGATCTGCACCCCGGTCTGGGCCACCCGCACTTCCTGGATCAGCTCGGTCCAGCGGCGGTCGGCGCGCTCGCTCTCCGTCTCGCGGCGGTCGTCGTCCGTGTCTTCTGCTCCGGCCCCGCCCCGGGGCTTGCCGTCCGACGTGTTCACGCCACCGAGTCTGCCCACGAACCGCGGAAACAACAATTCGGAAGCGACCGCCGGCCACGGCGATTGATCATGGCAATTGATCGCGACTTCGCTGATTCGACCGTGTGAGGCGGGGCAGGCGGGCCTTGAGTGAACGTCGGACCCGAACCTCAGGGAGGACCTCGTGCTGCTGGCACACCCCGCCGTGCTGGAAGACCTGGTGGAGCGCTACAAGGCCCTGGCGGTGCTCCGTGCCGACCAGGGGGATGCCGCGGCCCGGCAGGAGTTCGAGGACGTCGCGTACAGCCTCTGCCTGGCCACCGGTACCAGCGACGTCGACGCGGCGCTCGTGGCGGCCAGCCACCGGCTGCCGGGAGCGAGGGTCACGGACGACTCGCTGCTGTCCGCGTGACTCCTGTGACCCCTTCTCGTGCCGGGGCCTGCCGGGCCTACTCCGCCGGGCCGTGCCAGACCGTCGTGGCGTTGCAGAACTCGCGGATGCCGTGGCCCGAGAGCTCCCGCCCGTAGCCGGAGCGCTTGACGCCGCCGAACGGCAGGCCGGGGTGGGAGGCGGTCATGCCGTTGAAGAAGACACCGCCCGCCTGGAGGTCCCGTACGCAGCGCGCGATGTCGGCCTCGTCGCGGGTCCACACGTTCGAACTCAGTCCGAACGGCGTGTCGTTGGCGAGCGCCACGGCCTCGTCCAGGTCGTCCACGCGGTAGAGCGTGGCCACCGGACCGAACGTCTCCTCGCGGTGGATCCGCATCCGCGGGGTGATGTCCGCGAGGACGGTGGGGGCGTAGAACCAGCCCCGCTCCTGCTCCTTGGGGCGCTGCCCGCCGCAGAGCGCGGTCGCGCCGTGGGCCACCGCGTCGTCGACGAGTTCCTCCAGGTCGGCGCGGCCCCGTTCGCTGGAGAGCGGGCCCACGTCGGTCTCCTCGCTCAGCGGGTCGCCGACGGTCAACTTCCGCATTCCCGCGACGAAACGCTCGCGGAAGGCCTCGTAGACGTCGGCGTGCACGATGAAGCGCTTGGCGGCGATGCAGGACTGGCCGTTGTTCTGCACCCGGGCGGTCACCGCGGTCTTCGCGGCTTGCTCGACGTCGGCGCTCGGCAGCACCAGGTACGGGTCGCTGCCGCCCAGTTCCAGGACGGTCTTCTTGATCTCGTCGCCCGCCACGGACGCCACCGCGCGGCCGGCGGGCTCGCTGCCGGTCAGCGTCGCGGCGGCCACCCGGTGGTCCCGCAGGATGTCCTCGATGGCGTCCGAGCCGACGAGCAGCGTCTGGAAGCAGCCCTCGGGGAAGCCGGCCCGGCGGAAGAGGTCCTCCAGGTACAGCGCCGTCCGCGGCACGTTCGAGGCGTGCTTGAGCAGGCCGACGTTGCCCGCCATGAGCGCGGGGGCGGCGAAGCGGACGACCTGCCAGAGCGGGAAGTTCCACGGCATCACGGCGAGCACGACCCCGAGCGGGCGGTAGTGGACGACCGCCCGGGACGCCCCGGAGTCCCTCACGTCGGCCTCGGCGGGGTGCTCGTCCGCGAGGAGGCCCTCGGCGTGGTCGGCGTACCAGCGCATGGCCTTGACGCACTTCGCCGCCTCGGCCCTCGCGGCCTTGATCGGCTTGCCCATCTCCGTGGTCATGGTGCGGGCGATGCTCTCGGTGTCCTCCTCCAGCAGCTCCGCGGCCCGGCGCAGGAGGCGTGAGCGTTCCCCGAAGCTCGTGGTGCGGTGGTGGCCGTACGCGGCGTGGGCCGCCGCCAGTCGGCGTTCGATCTCCGCGGGCGCGATCGGCTCGAAGGTTTCGAGCGTCTCGCCGGTGGCGGGGTTGACCGTGGCGATGGGCATGCCGTTCCTCCTGGTGACGCCTGGCGCGGCCGGGCTGGTGCGGTGGGGGCGGGGGCGGCGGCCCGCCGCCGTTCCACCCTAGGTCGGCGCATGCGCGGGGGCATGCGGAGAGGCGGAGCGCGCCGCCCGGGGGGGTCGCGCGCTCCGCCCCGGGCGGCGCGTGCCGTCAGTCGGTGGAGAGGGCCTCCAGGAGCTGTCCGGCCTTGGGGTCGGAGAGCGCGCGGGCCGCGTCGGCGAGCGCCACCATGCCCACGAGGGTGTGGCCGTCGATCACGGGCAGCCGGCGGACCTTGTGACTCGTCATGGTCGCGAAGACCTCGTCGACGCTGTCGTCCGCGCCGATCGTCACGGCCTCGCTCTGCGCGAGCTCCTTCACCAGGACCTTGGCGGGGTCCTTCCCCTTGCCGAGGACCTTGACCACGATGTCCCGGTCGGTGATGACGCCCTTGAGGCGGTCGTCGGTGCCGCAGATGGGCAGGGCGCCGACGCCGAGTTCGGTGAGTTTCGTGGCCGCCTGGGTGACGGTCTCCTCGGCTCCGGCACACTCGGCGCCCGGCGTCATGATGTCGCGTGCGGTGGTCACGTGGACCTCCTTGGCGGTCGATGGGCGGTCGGGCCTGGTGACCCAGGCCGTCGTCGTCGACCGGGTGCCCCGCACGGGGGGAGATGACACACGGCCGCCCGGGTCCGTTCGCCCGGCCGGTCCGTGCGTCGTTCACAGGCCGAGTTCGGTGAGGCCCGGGTGGTCGTCGGGGCGGCGGCCGAGCGGCCAGTGGTACAGCCGGTCGGACTCCTGGATGGGGAGGTCGTTGATGGAGGCGTGGCGGGCGCGCATCAGGCCGTCGGCGTCGAACTGCCAGTTCTCGTTGCCGTACGAGCGGTACCACTGGCCGGAGTCGTCGCGCCACTCGTACGCGAAGCGCACCGCGATGCGGTCGTCGGAGTGCGCCCACACCTCTTTGATCAGGCGGTATTCGAGCTCGCGGGCCCACTTGCGGGACAGGAGGGCGACGATGGCGTCGCGCCCGGTGACGAACTCGGCGCGGTTGCGCCAGTGGGAGTCCTCGCTGTAGGCGAGGGCGACCTTCTCGGGGTCGCGGCTGTTCCAGCCGTCCTCGGCGAGACGGACCTTCTCGACGGCCGACCGGTGGCTGAAGGGCGGGACGGGCGGGCGAGGGGTGGAGGGTGTGGTCATGGCTTCCTTTCGTGGGGCGTCACCTTAGCGAGAACGATCGTTCTCGCACAATGGCGGCGGGGGGCGAAAGGCGCGTAGTAGGCTGAGAGAACGTTCGTTCTCGACCTGTTCTCGCCCCGTTCTCGACCGACCCGTCGGAGACCCCATGGATCACGCCGAAGCCGAGGCCCGGCTCCTCGACGCCGCGGAGAAGCTGTTCTACGAACGCGGCGTCCAGGCGGTCGGCATGGATCAGGTCCGCACGGCCTCGGGCGTCTCGCTCAAGCGGCTCTACCAGGTCTTCCCGTCCAAGTCGGAGCTGGTCCGCGCCTGTCTCGACCGCCACGACCGCCGCTGGCGGGCACGGCTCGCCGCCCATGTGGAGGGCTGCCCCGCGGGCCGGGAGCGGGTCCTCGCGGTCTACGACTGGCTGTACGAGTGGTTCACCGAACCGGACTTCAGGGGCTGTGCCTTCATCAACGCCTACGGAGAGCTGGGCGCCGTCGATCAGGCGGTCGCCGACACCGTCAGGGCGCACAAGAGCGCGTTCCACGACTACCTCGCCGGTCTTGTGGCATCAGCGGGCGGGTCCGAACGCGCCGTCGCCCCGCTGGTCCTCCTCGCGGAGGGGGCCATGACGGCCGCCGCGATCTCCGGCTCACCCGAACCGGCACGTCAAGCCCGCCTCGGTGCCGCCCAGTTGCTGGCCGCGCCGTAAGCTCCGTCCTTTCGGCATATGGAGGGGTGATGGCGAAGACGTATCGCATGAACGCCGGCACACGTGTGATCAATCGCGTGTTCCACACGATGACGCGGCTCGGGGTCGGCAAGGGCTACCGCTACAACCTGACGGTGCGCGGCAGGAAGACCGGCCGTTCCTACTCCACGCCGGTCGATGTGATGTCGGACGGCGACGAGCGCTGGCTCGTCGCTGCCTACGGGGTGAGCGACTGGGTGCGCAACGCCCGCGCGGCCGGGCAGGTGGGACTCGGCAGGGGTGGCAGGTCGCGGACGCACAAGGTGGTCGAGCTCGGGCCCGAGGAGAGCGTGCCGGTGCTGCGGCAGTATCTGCGGGAAGTGCCCGTCACCCGGGCCTACTTCGACGTGACCGGCGAGTCGTCCGACGAGGAGTTCGCCGCCGAGGCGGCACGCCATCCGGTGTTCCGGTTGGAGCCGCTGACGTGAAGTGCCGGGCGGGCCTGCCGCGCAGGCCCGCCCGCGGGGATCAGCAGCTCAGGTTCGCGCCGGTCGTGGTGCCGAGGATCTGTGTGAACGCCTTGTACTTGTCGATGCGGCTCTGGACCTGGGCGGGGTTGCCGCCGTTGCACTCCAGGGTGCCGTTGATCGCGCGGATGGTCTCACCGAAACCGGCGCCGTTGACCATCGCGTTGTGCGGGGTCATGGTGCCCGGGCCGCTCTGGGTGTTCCAGTACCAAAGGCCCGTCTGCCAGGCGATGGCCGGGTTCTGCTCCACCAGGTAAGGGTTGTTGAGCAGGTCGATGCCGAGCGCGTCGCCCGCCGCCTTGTAGTTGAAGTTCCAGCTCAGCTGGATCGGGCCGCGGCCGTAGTAGGCGGCCTGTCCGGCGGGGCAGCCGTAGGGCTGGGTCTTGTCGCAGTAGTGGGGGTAGTTGTTCTGGTTCTGCTCGACGACGTGGACCAGGCCGCCCGTCTCGTGGCTGACGTTGGCGAGGAACGCCGCGGCCTCCTGGCGCTTGACGGTGTCGCTGCCGGTGTTCGCGAAGCCCGGGTAGGCCTTGAGCGCGTCGGTCAGGCCCTTGTACGTGTAGAACGAATTCCGGTTCGGGAACATCTGGTTGAACTGGGCCTCGCTGACGACGAAGCCGGACGGGTCGGGGTTGCCCGGACCCGTGCCGCCACCGCAGGTGCCCTGGTCCGCCCAGACGTCGGAGCGGCCCGGTGTCTCGTTCTGGGTCCACCACTTGGCGGTCCAGTTGTGTCCGTTGTACGAGGCGGACTTGCCGCCGGTGTAGACGGTCGAGGAGCTCCAGGGCGAGGCGCACTCGGCGGCGGACGCCGTGGTAGCGGCCGGGCCCAGGACGATCAGCGCGCCGACCGCCGCCAGTGCGGCCGCGAGGCTGGTGAGGCGTTTGAGCATGCGACATCTCCTAACGGGCGGGGCGGGGGATGGGCCCGCGCCGCCATGGGGGATGTCGGTGACTCAAGCGAAAATGGTCTGAACCTGTCAAGGTCTAGACCAGGTTGGGAAGGTAAAACCTCGAACGAATCCCTGCCGTGCCCGCTAGGGAACCGGCACTACGTGGGCATCGGCCAAGGCGGGCTCGGGCAGGATGCATCCGGTGCGTGCGCTTTTCTCTCTGCGCACCATGTCGGTTCGAGAAGGGTGCGGCGATGACGGATACGGCCCCCGGGCGGCTCGCGATCTCACGGGCGACGCTCGACGACTGGCGTGTGGTGACCGGGTGGGCGGCGGACGAGGGCTGGAACCCGGGACTCGGCGACGCCCCCTCGTTCTTCGCGCAGGACCCCGAAGGGTTCTTCGTGGGACGCCTCGACGGCGAGCCCGTCTCCGCGGTCTCCGTCGTCAACTACGGGCGGGACTACGCGTTCCTCGGCTTCTACCTCGTCCGCCCCGACCAGCGAGGCCGCGGCTTCGGCCTCGCCACGTGGCAGGCCGGCCTCGCGCACGCCGACGGCCGGACGGTGGGCCTGGACGGTGTCCCCGGCCAGCAGGACAACTACCGCCGCTCCGGCTTCGCCCGGGAATACGGCACGCTGCGCTACATCGGCCCGCTGTCGGCGGTGGGGGCGCCCGACCGGCACGTACGCCCCGTCGAGGCGGCGGGCCTGCGGGCGCTTCTCGCGTACGACGGAGCGTGCCTGCCCGCCGACCGGCCGCGCTTCTTGGAGTCCTGGCTCGCCGCCCCCGGCCACCGCGCCCTCGCCCGCATCGTCGACGGCAGGCTGACGGGGTACGGCGTGCTGCGGCCGGGCCGCGACGCCCTGCGCGTCGGGCCGCTGTTCGCGGACACCCGCGCCGACGCCGAGGCGCTCCTGGACGCGCTGGTCGCCGAGGCGGACGGCGGACCGGTCGCGATGGACGTGCCCGAGTCCAACGCCGAGGCCGTCGCGCTGGCCGAGGCACGCGGCATGAAGCCGACCTTCGACACGGCCCGTATGTACACCGGGCCCATCAGGGAGTTCGCGCAGGAGCGGGTCTTCGGGGTCACCACGCTCGAACTGGGCTAGCGGCCCTGGGGCCGCGGCCGCTCATGAACGCTTGAGCGCCACGGGCCGGGCGTGTATGCCCTGGCCCGTGGCGCTCAGGCGTTCATATCGGTCGCAGCCGCTTCAGGCGGCGGCCGCGCGCGTCACTGCCGCGGAGGCTCGTGGCCCTGATCCCCGCCGAACTGTCCCCTGAGCTTCTCCTGAGCCGTGTCGACCTGACCCTGGTACTTGCCCTGGGTCTTGCCGTCGACGAAGTCGCCGGCCTTGTCGATGCCCTGGCCGGCCTTGTCCTCGTGACCCTTGAGCATCTGCTTGAGCTTGTCCATCACAGACATCGTCGGCCTCCTAGGTGTGAGCCGTTCTTCTCAGCATGGAGGCTCGTCCGGCTCACCGCATCTCGCCCCCATCGGGTGCTCGTCTTCTCCGTCAGGTGATCGTCAGCCTCCGCCTGGCCGTGGCCCGCGAGCTGCTGCCCACGTAGAGATCGACCGCGCCCTCCTCGACGCGGAACTCCCCGTCCGGCGCGTTCGTCCAGAAGCCGAGGTCGTCGGCGCTGATCCGGAAGCGGACCGTCCGGGACTCGCCGGGCCCCAGCGTCACCCGCCGGAAGCCGCGCAGCCTGCGTACCGGCTGGGTGATGCTCGCGGTGACGTCATGGACGTACAGCTGGACGACCTCGTCGCCCGCCCGGTCCCCGGTGTTGGTGACGGCCACCGAGACCTCCAGGGTGTCGCCCCGGCGCAGCGCGTGCGCCGCGATCCGGTCGCGGCTCAGCTTCGGCTCGCCGGTCTCGAACGTCGTGTAGCTCAGGCCGTGGCCGAACGGGAACTGCGGGTCCGGGGGCAGGTCCAGGTACTTCGACGAGTACTTGTTGTCCGCGTCGTAGGGGCGGCCCGTCGACTCGTGGTTGTAGTGGACCGGGATCTGGCCGACCGCGCGCGGGAACGACACGGGCAGCTTGCCGCCGGGCACGACCTTGCCGAACAGCACGTCGGCGATGGCGTTCCCCGCCTCAAGGCCCGGATGCCAGGCCTCCAGGACGGCGGGGGCCGAGTCCAGCCAGCCGCCCATGGTCAGCGGGCGGCCGTTGACGAGGACGACCACGAACGGCTTCCCCGTCGCGGCGACGGCCGCCACCAGCTTCCCCTGCCCGCCGGGCAGACCGATGTCGCCGCGCGCCGCCGCCTCGCCACTCATCGCGGGCGGCTCCCCGACCACCACCACCGTCACCTCGGCGGCCCCCGCCGCGGCCACCGCCTTCCCCATGCCACCGGTGTCCTCGCCCCCGGGACCCACACCTCGGGCGTACGTCACCTTCGCGCCCGGAGCCGCGCGCCGGACGGCGCCCAGGACCTTCACCGAGGGGTACTTCTTCACGGCCGCCGGAAAGGACCAGGTGCCGAGGAGGTCGTCGGAGTCGCCGAACGGGCCGACGACCGCGATGGACCGGACGGACGGCTTCAGGGGCAGCACCTTCTGCTTGCTCTTCGCGTGCTCCTCGTTCTTCAGGAGGACCATCGAGCGCGCGGCGGTCTCGCGAGCCGCCTCGCGCGCGGCGGCGGTCGGCCCGTCGACGGCGTCGCCCTCGTCGACGTACGGATCGTCGAAGAGCCCGAGGTCGAACTTGAGGCGCAGGATGCGGGCGACCGCGTCGTCGAGCCGGTCCCCGCTGATCTTCCCCTCGCGCAGCAGCTTCTTGCCGTACGTGAGCAGGTGCGTGCTGGTCATCTCCATGTCGACGCCCGCGTTGAGGGCGAGGCGGGCCGCCGCCGCGCCGTCCTCGGCGAAGCCGTGCGGGATCAGCTCCTGGACACCGCTCCAGTCACTGACGACGACACCGTCGAAGCCCCACTCCTTCTTCAGGATGTCGGTCAGCGTGTGGGAGTTGCCGTGCGCCGGGACGCCGCTGATGGTGTTGAAGGAGGCCATCACCGTCGCCGCACCGGCCTCCAGCGCCGCCTTGAACGGCGGCAGGTAGAGATTGCGCAGGCGCGACTCCGAGACGTCCACGGTGTTGTAGTCGCGCCCGCCCTCCGCGCCGCCGTAGGCGACGAAGTGCTTGGCGCAGGCGGCGACGCGGTCCTTCGCGCCGTACGCCGCCGAGCCGTCCGAGCCGTCTTCGCCCCGCTCGCCCTGGTAGCCCGCCACCTTCGCCGCGGCGAACGCCGCCGTCAGATACGGGTCCTCGCCGTTGCCCTCGGCGATACGGCCCCAGCGCGGCTCGTGGGTCACGTCCATCATCGGCGAGAACGTCCAGTGCACGCCGTTCGAACGTGCCTCCTTCGCCGAGACCTCGCCGTCCTTCCGCGCCACTTCCGGGTCGAAGCTCGCTGCCTGCGCCAGCGGGATCGGGAACGTCGTCCAGAAGCCGTGGATGACGTCGAGCCCGAACACCAGCGGGATCCCGAGCCGGGACTCCTCGACGGCGATGCGCTGGAGGGCGTTGGTGGCCTTCGCGCCGAAGATGCTCAGGACGGACCCGAGCCGGCCCGCGCGCGCCGCGTCCTCGGCCTTCCTGACGGCCTCGGACGCGCCGCCGCCGGGGCCCGTGTCCCAGCCCCACGGCAGCTGCTGGAGCTGCCCCAGTTTCTCTTCGACAGTCATACGGTCCAGCAGCCGCCGGACGCGAGGGTCGTGCGGGTCGGCGGCCGCCCCCGCTGCTCCGGCGGCGCCCACCGCGCCTCCCGTGGCCGCCGTAGCGCCGATCGCGGACAGCAGAGTACGCCTTCGTACATCACGCATGCGTTCGCCTTCTCACCTCGGGGCGGGGGTTAACTTCTGTGGTGGCCACAAGAGTTGAAGCGAAAGTACGTTCCTGATACACGCGGGTCAACAGACGCGGCAGGGGCGGAAGCCACGAGATCCACGCGGGCGGGTGAACCCTTGACCTCAAGTTTGGTCGAGGTCTTAACGTTCTCCTCATGAGCATGGAAGTCACCGCCTGGAGTCAGCTGCACAGCGTCATGAACGCACAGCAGGACCGCCGCCCCTTCGCCCGCGCCACACTGCGCCGCATCGGCGCCTTCGCGCGGCCCCACCGCCGCCGTATCTGGTACTTCGTGCTGCTGAGCGTCATCACCGCGCTCCTGGCCGTGGCCACACCCGTCCTGGCCGGCGGAGTCGTCAACGCCATCGTCTCCGACGCCGACTCCTCGACCGTCGTGCGCTACGCCCTGCTGATCGCCGCCATCGCGCTCGCCGAGGCCGGCCTCGGCCTGCTGAGCCGCTGGCTTTCGGCGAACCTCGGGGAAGGCCTCATCCTCGACCTGCGCACCGCCGTCTTCGACCACGTCCAGCGCATGCCCGTCGCCTTCTTCACCCGCACCCGCACGGGCGCGCTGGTCAGCCGCCTGAACAACGACGTGATCGGCGCCCAGCGCGCCTTCAGCAACACGCTCTCCGGAGTCGTCGGCAACATCGTCACGCTGCTGCTCACACTCGCCGTCATGCTCACCCTCTCGTGGCAGATCACGCTGCTCGCGCTGGTGCTGCTGCCGGTGTTCGTCGTGCCCGCCCGCCGCATGGGGGCCCGCATGGCCAAGCTCCAGCGGGAGGCCGCGCACCACAACGCCGCCATGGGCACCCGGATGACCGAGCGCTTCTCGGCGCCCGGTGCCACCCTGATCAAGCTCTTCGGCAGGCCCGGCGACGAGTCCGCCGAGTTCGCCGCGCGGGCCCGCCGGGTGCGTGACATCGGCGTACGTACCGCCATGGCGCAGTCCGCGTTCATCACCGCGCTCACGCTGGTCTCAGCCCTCGCCCTCGCGCTCGTCTACGGCCTCGGCGGGTACTTCGCGCTGGAGGGCACCCTGGAGGCCGGTGCCATCGTCTCGCTCGCCCTGCTCCTGACCCGGCTGTACGCGCCGCTGACGTCCCTGGCCGGAGCGCGCGTCGAGGTGATGAGCGCGCTCGTCAGCTTCGAGCGGGTCTTCGAGGTCCTCGACCTGAAGCCGCTCATCGAGGAGAAGCCGGACGCCGTACCGGTCCCCGACGGGCCCGTGGCCGTCGAGTTCGACGACGTCCGCTTCGCCTACCCGGCGGCCGACAAGGTCTCCCTCGCCTCCCTCGAAGAGGTCGCCGCACTCGACACCCGCGGCGGCGACGAGGTCCTGCACGGACTGTCGTTCCGCGCCGAGCCCGGCCAGACCGTCGCCCTCGTCGGCTCCTCCGGAGCGGGCAAGTCGACCATCGCCCAACTGCTGCCGCGGCTGTACGACGCCGACGAGGGGACCGTGCGGATCGGCGGCGTCGACGTACGGGACCTGTCCGCCGCGTCCATGCGGGCCACTCTCGGCATGGTCACCCAGGACGGCCACCTCTTCCACGAGTCCGTCCGCGACAACCTGCTCCTCGCCCGGCCCGGCGCGAGCGAGGACGAACTGTGGGACGTGCTGCGCCGCGCCCGGCTCGAAGACCTCGTGCGCTCCCTGCCCGACGGCCTGGACACGGTGGTCGGCGAGCGCGGCTACCGGCTCTCCGGCGGCGAGCGGCAGCGGATGACCATCGCGCGACTGCTCCTCGCCCGCCAGCGGGTCGTCATCCTCGACGAGGCGACGGCCCACCTCGACAACACCTCCGAGGCCGCCGTCCAGGAGGCCCTCGCCGAGGCCCTCGCGGGACGCACCGCCGTGGTGATCGCCCACCGCCTGTCGACCGTGCGCTCCGCCGACCTCATCCTCGTCGTCGAGGCGGGCCGGATCGTGGAGCGCGGCACGCACGACGAACTGCTCGCGATGGACGGGCGGTACGCCGAGCTCTACCGGACGCAGTTCGCCAAGGGGACGGAAGGGACGGCCGAGGTGGAGTCCACGGACGCGGCCGCGGTCTGAGGCGTCGTCCGTGGCCGGACGTCCACCAGGAGTTCATCGATTCCCCACCAACCTCACGCCCCGCCGTGAGAGAAACCCCCCATGTGCGACGACGAGTTGATACCGCCGAGCGCGGACATGACGGAGGAGCAGTGGCTGCGGGCGGACCCGGCCCTCGCCGAAGGACCGGTGGGGGAGCGGGTCCGCGCCATGTGCGCGCCCCGGCGGCGGGCCGTCCTCGGCGGCGTGGTCGCGGGGCCGCGGCGCTGACGGTCCTGCCGGGCGGCGGGACGCGGGCCGCCGCGGCCGCACGCGACGGGAAGTTCCCGCTGCCGACCGCGCCGAACCGGTCCGGGGAGTACGCGGTGCTCCTCACCGGCGACGCCGGCACCGGTGAGGAGGCGCAGCACGCGGTGGCCGCCGCGGCGCGTGCGGTCTGCCGCGCCGAAGGGGTCTCTCTGGCGGTCGGCCTCGGCGACAACATCTACGAGAACGGCCCCGAGTCCGACCACGACTCGGAGTTCCGCACCAAGTTCGAGGAGCCCAACTCGGGACTGGACTTCCCGTGGTTGATGGCCCTCGGCAACCACGACTGCTCGGGGCTGATCCCGGGCAGCGGCGGCGACCCCTCGCGCGGCGACCGCGAGGTCTCGTACGCCAAGGGGTCGCCCCGCTGGTACATGCCGAGCCGCTACTACAACGTCGCGCTGCCCTCGGCCGACGGGGGCGATCCGCTGGTGGAGTTCTTCGCCATCGACACCAACCCCGTCTCCTCCTACGTCGCCCAACTCGACCCGCGTTACCGGTGGGACGGCCCCTACATGCGCGAGCAGTGCCGGTGGCTGGACGGCGCGCTCAAGGCGTCGCGGGCGCGCTGGAAGATCGTCCTCGGTCACCACCCCTACCTCAACAACGGCAAGCACGGCAGCGCCGGTTCGTACGACGGCTTCGTGATCGGCCACTACACCAGCGGCATCCACCTCAAGGAGCTGTACGAGGAGGTGGTGTGCGGCCGCGCCGACCTGATCCTGTCCGGGCACGACCACACGCTCCAGATCCTGGAGCCCACCACCCGCACCGGCGGCACGCGGCAGATCGTGTGCGGGGCCGCGGGCAAGGCCGGTGACGGCAGAGCCCATTTCGGCCACCCGGCGACCTGGCAGAACTTCTCCGACCACGGCTTCATGGTGCTGAAGGTGTCAGGGCGGGCGATGACCGTGGACGCGTATACGGTCGATGTCGCCACCCGCACGGCCCGCCTCGCCCGAAGCGTCCGCACGAAGAGCCCTGTCCGGTCGGCGGCCGCCCTTATGTGAGGGCGGTCTTACGTGAGGGTCGTCTTATGCGGGGGTCGTCTCACGTGAGGCTGATGACGACCTTGATGTCGTCGTCCTGCGGGGTGAAGGCCTCGGCGGCACGCTCCAGCGGTACGCGCCTGGTGATCATCCGTTCCAGCCAGGCGCGGTCCGCCTTGGCCAGGGCGTCGGCTCCCTTGCGGTAGTGGCGGAGGTTCGCGTTGACCGAGCCCACGACCACGTCGTTCTCCAGGACCAGGTCCCGGTTGATCGAGCCGGCGTCCACCGACAGCTTCCGCCCCGCGGGTGAGACGCCGGTCAGGCACACGACCCCGTACGTCGCGGTGCCCGCCATCGACGCGAAGACCAGGGAGCCCGCACCGGTGGCCTCGATGACCACGTCGGGTTCGATCGCCGAGGTCACGTCGCCGATGTCCGCGCTGTGGTACGTCGCGCCGAGGGCGGCGACCAGCTCCGGCTTCGGCCCCTCGGTGACCCGGTCGAGCACATGTACGTCCAGGCCGCGCTGCACGCCGAGCAGCGCGGCCAGCAGGCCGATCGGGCCCGCCCCGGTGACCAGCGCCCGCCGGGGCTCGAACCAGGCCCGGCCGCCGACCCGCTCCACCTGCTCCCACGCCTTGGCCACCACCGTGGTCGGCTCCAGCAGCATCCCCACCGACTCCAGGCCGGGGTCGAGGCGTACGGCGTAGTCGCTCTCCACCGTCCAGGATTGACTGGCGTAGCCGTGGCGCTCCTTGATGCCGCGCTCGGTGTAGCGGCCGTTGCGGCACATGTCGAACTCGCCGCGCGCACAGGCCCCGCACGGCTGCGGGTCCGGACGGCGCACCACCCCGACCACCAGGTCCCCGGCCGCGAACCCGCTGTCCCGCGGTGCCTCGCGGACCCGGCCCAGCGACTCGTGGCCGATGACGAGGCGGTCCTCGCCGGGCGGCGCCCACCCGTAATCGCCCGCGACGATCTCCTTGTCGGTGCCGCACACCCCGACCGCAAGCCCGTCCACCAGCAGCTCACCGTCGCCGGGGACCGGATCGGGTACGTCGCGCACCTCCAGGGAATCGGCGGACGACGGACGGACGGTGACGGCGCGCATACGTATCTCCCGGTCGTGCTGTGCCCCCCTCTGCTGTCGTTTCTCGCTTTTCACCGGATCAGCGGTCGAAACCGAACGGGGCGGGTTTCGGCTTCACCGACGACCCGGAACAATCACCCCATAACTACCCGTAAAAGGCATAAGGGGCAGGAGGGAGGGCGGCCGTGGACCTGGAGACCGTCACCGACGAGCTGTACGGGCTGCGGCCGGACGAGTTCACCGCCGCCCGGGACCAGCGTGCGGCACAGGCCCGTGAGAGCGGCGACCGCCCCCTGGCCGAGCGGATCAAGGCGCTGCGGCGCCCCAGCCTGGCCGCCTGGGCCAGCAACCTCCTCGTACGCGAGCAGCCCGACGAAGTGGAACCGCTCGTCCAACTGGGTGAAGGACTGCGCCAGGCGCACCGGGGCCTGGACGGCGAGCGGCTGCGCGAGCTGTCCCGTCAGCAGCACGCCCTGATCCACGCGCTGGCCCGGCAGGCCGGGCAGCTCGCCGACGAGGCCGGTCACCCGGTCGGCGAAGGCGCCCGGCGCGAGATCGAGGAGACCCTGCACGCGGTCCTCGCCGATGAGCGGGCCGCCCGGGACTGGGCCTCGGGACGCCTGACCAAGGCGCTCAGCGCGACCACCGGCTTCGATGTCGTCGCGGTCGCCGCCGACGCCGCGCCACCGCGCCGGGCCTCCGCCCCACGGGCCCCGGCGAAGTCGCCGCACTCCGAGCGGGACGCGCGGGCGCGGGAGCGGCGGCGGCAGAAGCTGGCCGAGGCCCGCCAGGACGCGGAGGACGCCGAGCGCCGGCTCCGGGACCGCGAGAAGGAGGCCGCGGCGGCCGACCGCGACGCGGAGCGGGCCGCGAAGCTGACGGAAGACCTCCGGCGGCGCCTCGAAGAACTCGCCCGGGAGCGCGAGAGCACCGAGGAGCGGCACCGGCACGCCCGCGCCGAGGAGCGTGAGGCGCGGGACCGGGCGCGGGCGGCCGAGCACGCCGTGCGCGAGGCCGCGGGCCGGGCCGGGACCGCCGCCGCCCTCGTCGAGCGGCTGACCGGCGAGACACGTGACCACCGGGGGACCGAAGGAGGCGATGGGTGATGGCGAGATCGATCTGGAGCGGCGTACTGACCTTCGGACTGGTCACGGTCCCCGTCGGCCTGTTCACGGCCACGGAGGACCACACCGTCCACTTCCACCAGCTCGAACGCGGCACCGGCGACCGTATCCGCTACAAGCGGATCAACGAACGCACCGGCGAAGAGGTCGACAGCCGCGACATCGTCAAGGGCTACGACCTCGGGGACGGCGAGTACGTCGTCATCGAGCCGGAGGAGCTGGACGAGATCGCCCCGGGCAAGTCGAAGGTCGTCGACATGGCCGGCTTCGTCGACCTCGGCCAGATCGAACCCGTCTACTTCGACCGGACCTACTACGTCGCGCCGCGCGGCAAGGAGTACCTCAAGGTGTACGAACTGCTGCGCGCCGCCTTGGAGCAGGCGAACAAGGCGGGCATCGCCACCTTCACGATGCGCGGCAAGCAGTACCTCACCGCTCTGCGCGCCCAGGAGAACGTCCTGGTGATGCACACCATGCGGTGGGCCGACGAGGTACGGGACCCCCGCGACGAGGTCGAGAACCTGCCCGACCGGCGCCAGAAGGTCACCTCGGGCGAGCTCAGGACCGCGCGACAGCTGATCGACGCGCTCACCGTCGACTGGAACCCCGAGGACTACCAGGACACCTTCGAGGAGCGCGTCAAGGAACTCGTCGAGGCCAAGCGCGAGGGCAAGGAGATCGTCGGCGAGGCCGGGCCGCCGGAGGCGACCAACGTCATCGACCTGATGTCGGCGCTGAAGCAGAGCGTCGAGCGCAACCGCGCCAAGGGCGGTACCGGGAAGAGCGCCACCAAGAAGGGCCGCAGCGAGCAGTCACAGGAGAGCGAGAGCGAGCAGGAGGACGTCTCCGCGCTCACCAAGAGCGAGCTGTACCGGCGCGCTACCGACGCGAAGATCCCGGGCCGCTCGAAGATGACCCGCGAGCAGCTGGTCGAGGCCCTCGGCAAGCAGCGGGCCGCGGCCTGAACACGGCGGTGGGGTTTCATGGCGGCGGACACCCGCCATGAAACCCCACAGGCAGCCACCGACAGCCGCAGACAGCCACCGACAGCCCTTCGCTCAGCGGCCGAGCGCCTTCTTCAGCTCCTGCTTGTTCATCGAGGAACGGCCGTCGATGTTCTTCTTCTTGGCCTCCTCGTAGAGCTGGTCCTTCGTGGGGCCCTCGGAGCCGCTGTGCGAGCGCTCGCCGCCGCGCTGCGACGCGGACTTCGGGTCCTTCGTCGACGTCCTGCTCGCCGTCTTCGACTCCCCGGAGCGGGCCCGCTCCTTGTTGACCGTACGGGCCGCCATCTCCTTGGCCCGGCCCTTGGAGGCTCCGCGCTCCTCGGCGCTCTCCTTGATGTGCTCGTACTGACGCTCACGCTTGTTGCTGGATCCAGCCGGCATGGTGACCTCGCTCTCTCTCGGGCATGTCGCCCAGTTCTTCCGGCCCCCCTGCGACGGGTGTTGGGCTCACCGTTCTGGGGTGTCCCGGTCCCGTTCGTTGTATGCGTCGGCGGCTCGTTCGTTCAGCGCGCTCCCGGCCCGCTGGACGCTCCGCGTCACCGGCCCCCGCGGCGGGTCGATGTCCTTGCCCTCGCGCATGCCGCGGGGGCGGACGGGCGCGCGGGGCAGCAGGCGCGCCGCGACCCCGCTCAGCCGGGTGGTGGTCGCGGGGGCGATCCCGTGCGCAAGATCGGCGGCGCGCGCCGCGGGCGTGAGGACCAGCCGGGCCCGGCGCCGGACGGTGGCGCGCACGATCCGCTCGGCGGCGCGCTGCGCGTTCATCGACACCAGCGGGGTGCCCGCCACCGTGGAGAACCACCCGTACTCCTGCCCCTGCGCGCCGCCGAACATGGCGTGCAGATGGGATCCCGTACGCATCAGGCCGGGGTACACGGCCGTGACGCTCACCTCGGTCCCGGAGGTCTCGGCGCGCAGCCCCTCGGCGAGGGTGCCGACCGCGGACTTGGCGCACGCGTACGGCAGCAGATGAGGGACGCCGAGGAGTCCGCCCACGGAGGAGATGAGCGCGAGGCGCCCGCCGCTCGCGCTCTCCTTGAGGTACGGAAGGGCTTCGAGCGACGTGTGCAGGGCCGCGTAGAAGATCGACCGCATCGCGTCGTCGAAGTCCGCCGCGTCCAGGGACTCCAGCGGCGCGACCTGGATGATGCCCGCGTTCGCGATGACGAGGTCGACGCCGCCGCAGGCGTCCTGGGTGGTGGTGAAGAGGTCCCGCACGTCCGCCCGCTCACGCAGGTCACAGACCGCCGTACGGACCGTCGCCGCAGGCTGCCGCTTGAGCAGCTTGGCGCGCGCCCGGTCGAGCTCCGCGCCGTCGCGCGCGGCGAGCGTGACGGCGCAGCCGCGGGCGGTCAGCCGGTCCGCCAGCAGGAGACCCAGCCCGCGGGACCCGCCGGCCACGACGGCCGAGCGCCCGCTGAGGTCGTCGGCGCCCCGGCCGGGGAGAGGTGATGCCTGGCCCACTGGGGCCTCCTTGGATCGCTCGGTTCGTACAAGCCGGTTGCCGGTCGGGCACGGGCGCGGTCAGGGCCGCAGGAGCGTCTTGATCATGTTGTCTTCCTTCGCCTGGAACGTCGCGTACGCCTTCGGGCCCTCCTCCAGGGGGAGGTGGTGGGTCGCGAAGCCGTCGACGCCGAGAGGGTCGTCGTCGGTCAGCAGCGGAAGGATGTCGTCGACCCAGCGCTTGACGTTGGCCTGGCCCATGCGCAGCTGGAGCTGCTTGTCGAACATCGTCAGGAGCGGCATCGGGTCGGCCGCCCCGCCGTACACGCCGGAGAGGGAGATCGTGCCGCCCCGGCGGACGATGTCGATCGCCGCGTACAGGGCGCCGAGACGGTCGACGCCCACCTTCCCCATGACCTTCGCGCCGACGGCGTCCGGCAGCATGCCCACACCCCACTGCGCGGCCTTGACCAGCGGCGCGCCATGGGCCTCCATGCCGACGGCGTCGATGACGGCGTCCGTGCCGCGCCCCTGCGTCAGGTCGCGCACCGCCTCACCGATGTCCTTGCCGTGGCGGCGCAGGTCCAGGGCCTTGACGCCGTCCCGCGCGGCTCGGCTCAGCCGCTCGGGGACCAGGTCGACGCCCACGACCAGACTGGCCCCGCGGTGCAGGGCGATACGGGCGGCCATCGCGCCGATCGGCCCGAGGCCCAGCACGGTCACGGTGCCGCCGGGCGGGATAGCGGCGTACTCCACGGCCTGCCAGGCGGTCGGCAGGACATCGGAGAGGTAGACGAACCGGTCGTCGGGCGGACCCTCGGGGACCTTGATCGGAAGGGTGTTGCCGAACGGCACGCGCAGCAGCTCCGCCTGGCCGCCGGGCACCTGCCCGTACAGCTTGGTGTAACCGAAGAGCGAGGCACCCGTGCCGTGCTCGCGGTTCTGCGTCGTCTCGCACTGGGAGTGCAGCCCCGCGTCGCACATGAAGCAGTCGCCGCACGACACGTTGAACGGCACGACGACGCGGTCGCCCACGGCCAGCTCCGTCACACCGGAGCCGATCTCCTCGACGATTCCCATGGCTTCGTGGCCGAGGATGTCACCGGCGTCCAGATAGGGGCCCATCACCTCGTACAGGTGCAGGTCGGATCCGCAGATGCCGGTGGAGGTGACGCGGATGACGATGTCGGTCGGTTCTTTCAGCACGGGGTCCGGTACGGTCTCGACCCGCACGTCGCGCCTGCCGTGCCACGTCAGTGCCCGCATGACTCTCTCCTCGTGGCAGCTGGTGATGGTGTTAGGGACCAGGAGGTCTACGGTGCGCGGGTTCCCCGGGCCGGTGGCGTCATGCGAGCACGACTGCGGCGATGCGGCGCGCGTACCTCGTCGTCCAGCAAACCCAGATCCGCGCGGGCCTGCCAACAGCAGCGGCGCGTTCGGGTGCCGTCACTCGCCGCCTGCAACTCGCCCAAAGAGGAGGGGTTGCACTCGGGGTACACCCGGCTCGCCAGATACAGGCCGGTGCCTGACCGTCCGCCGGTACGCCGGGTCGTCGGCGGCCACCGCCACCGCTTCCACCCGGTCAGCGCAGAACTCGCCGGAAAAGAGGGCCGACCCTGATTTCCCCAGTTCTTCACCACGGAATTCCCAGTGCGCCGACCCGTCCTACGACCCGCACGGCTCGGGCCCCGGGGAGGATTCCCCGGGGCCCGGACACGCGCGTGATGGATGGAGCTAGTGCTTGCCGATGTCCTTGGTCTTCTCCTTGGCCTGGCGAGCGTCGCCCTTCATCTGCTCCGCGCGGCCCTCGGCGGTCAGGCGCTCGTTGCCCACGGCTCGGCCCGCGGCCTCCTTGGCAGCGCCCTTGGCCTGCTCGGTCTTCGCCTTGGCCTTCTCGTCGGCGGTCATGTCCGCTCACGCTCCCTTGGCATCGACAACATCGTGTTCTGAGGTTCGTCTGGCCGCTCATCCACCGTCCAAACGTCCCCGTCACACATTGCGCCGACCGACCGCGTGGGCGGCTTCCCCGACCGGCCCGCTCTCGGGGAAGCCGCCCTGCCGTCACATGCCGTCGACAGCCCCGCCCGGGCCTTCCGCGCCCATCCCGCCGAACATTCCCGCCATCAGCTGCTCGACGTCCAGCTCGGTGGCGCCGACCGGGGCGGTCGGCTTGACGCCGTCCGTCATCCGTATGACCAGGCCGAGCTTCTTGACCTTGGTGTTCTCGGCGAGCTTGGCGAGGTCGAGACGGACCTCCTTCAGCTCCCCGTTCTTCAGCGTGATGTCCGCCTTGACCTTGCCGTCCGGGGCGTCCTTCAGCTCCTTGTCCGTCGGCAGCTTCTTCGCCAGCGGGCGCAGCTCGCCGACCAGTTCCGTGGCCAGGGTGCGGAAGGGTGCGGTGGCGGTGACGCGCTCGGTCCCGTCCCCGCTCCCGGCCGACTTCAACGTGACTTCACGGGCGACGACCTCGCGCACGGCCTTCATGAGCTTCTTCTGCGTCGCGGCGTCGAGGGTGGGCTGCGGCGAGGGCTCGGCCCCGGGCTCTGCGCCGTTCTCGGCGGCGAGCTCCTCCATCTGCTTGGTGTCGATCTTCACCCAATCGCCCTCGAGAACCTTCTTGAGCGCCCCGGCCTCCGGGGGCAGATCCGCCGCCTTCGGCAGGGGGGCGCCCATGGCCTTGCCGAGCGTGCTCGCGTCGGTGCGGAGGTACGTCTGGTCGCCGATGACCCGGTACTCGACCAGGCGCCCGTCCGGGCCGCTGACCTTCATGGCCATGCGGTCGAAGTCCTTCTCGCCGGACTTGCCGAACGGCTTCTTCGACTGCACGGTGACGCTGACCTTCGCGTCGCTGAGCAGCTGCGCGACCTCGTCCGGCATCTCCTCGCCGGGCTCCGGGGACGAGGAGCCGTCCATCGCCTTGAGCGACGCGGCGTCGGTGTCCAGGGAGAACTCGAAGGAGAGTGACTTCTCCTGGTTCAGCTTCTCGAAGGCCTCGTCGAGCTTCTGGCCGGCGGACAGCTGCTCCACGGTGCCGCAGGCGGCCGAACCGGCGAGAACCGCGCCGACGACTGCGGTGGCGGTCAGGGTCTTGCGTATGGCGATGATGATGGTCTCCTCGTGGTGTGCTCGGTCGGTAGACCCGCACCTGCCTCGAATGGTTGCCCTGTTCCTGACAGGAACTGGCGTGAGCCCTGAAATTCCTGGGGGACGCCACGTAGTCCCGCGCAAGAGTGACCGTGCGCGGTCAACTGAACGCATAGAGTGGTCCCAGGTGGGTGACGTCAGAGCCTGGTGGCTGTCCGCGGCCCGTAGCCAGTTCCCGGCATTGGCGGGACTCGCCTACCTGGATGCCGCCTGCGTCGGTTTGGCCCCCTGCGCGGCCGCGCGGGATGTGGGGCGGTAGTAGAGCGCGCACTGACGTGCCCTGCCGTCTCGGGTACCGCTCAGCACCAGGCGCTCGGCGCGCTGCGTGATCGGGCCCGAGGCCTGGTGGCGCGGCTGCTGGGCTGTACCGCCGACGACACGGCGCTATGGGCGGCTGGACGGACACCGCGCGACATATCGGTGATTCATGTCAATAACCCACTTGGGGTGAGGCGGGTTCCGCCTTTCGTGTGAGGGAATCGACGGCGTGTCGCTCGGTGCCGGCCGCGCGACTGAAGGAATGGCTGGGCCGGCTTCCACCGCTCGTGGTAATGCCTTCGCGCTGTGGTCGCTGGTTTGTGGTCCTTTCGCACTGCGAGGCGGCGTCCGCCGTTTCCGAGCACTATTTCCGCTCCTCGGCGTGCCAGGTTCTGCGGCATGACTCCGGGCGTCCCTGGCTGGCGGGTTGCTGGACTGCGGACGAAATGCAAGCGGTCGAGGTCGGTGAGGTTCGGCTGGCGGTATTCGGCGTGTGCAGTCTCGCCCCGGCGCAACTGGAGCACCGACTACGTGGCGTTCACGACGTCGGTGGTCCCGAAGCGACTTTGGCGGGCGGCAGCGGGAGCTTTCACGTGGTGGGCTCAGTGGCAGGACGGGTCTACGCGCGCGGAACAACGTCAGGGAACCGCCGCCTGTTCCATGCGACTGCTCACCGTCCCCGCGCCGAGCCCCCGCCGCTAGCGGGTGAGCTCGTCGCGTCTACCTTCTGAGAGGTCACGACGGTCGACCTGGCACATGCACGGTCAGTCGACTGCGCCGAGCCGCGCCGCCGCTCGCAGGTCCCTGAACGACGAGATGACCTCGGCCAGGCCTTGCCGCAGGGGCACCTCCGGCTGCCAGCCGAGCACCCGGCGGGCGAGGGCGATGTCCGGGCGACGCAGCCGCGGGTCGTCCTCCATGCCGGGCAGGAAGGTGATCTCCGACGTGGACCCGGTGAGGTCGCGTATCAGTTCGGCGACCTCCAGGACCGTCATCTCCACCGGGTTGCCGAGGTTCATCGGCCCCGGGTGGTCGCTTCCGACCGCGCGCAGGAGGGCCTCAACGGTGTCGGACACGTAGCACAGCGACCTCGTCTGCCGCCCCGATCCGTAGACGGTCAGCGGCTTGCCCTCCAAGGCCTGGACGACGAAGTTCGGCACCATGCGTCCGTCGTCGGGCTTCATGCGCGGCCCGTAGGTGTTGAACAGCCGCACGACGCACGCGTCGACGCCGTGCTCCCGGACGTACGCGGCCACCGCGGCCTCGCCGAACCGCTTGCTCTCGTCGTACACCGAGCGCGGGCCGAGCGGGTTCACGTTGCCCCAGTACGTCTCGTCCTGCGGGTGGACCAGCGGGTCCCCGTACACCTCGCTGGACGAGGCGTAGACGAGGCGCGCGGCCGTCCGCCTGGCCAGCTCCAGGGCGGCCAGCGTGCCGGCCGACCCCACGCGCAGCGTCTCCACGGGCAGGCGCAGGTAGTCCTGCGGGCTGGCCGGTGACGCGAGGTGGACGATCGCGTCCACCGGGCCGTCGATCTCGAGACCGGTGCAGATGTCCCGCTTCACCAGGCTGAAGCGGTCGTCCGACATCAGGTGGGCGATGTTGTCCGGGTTCCCGGTGGAGAAGTCGTCCACGCACACCACGGACGCGCCCTCGCGCAGCAGACGTTCACACAGATGCGACCCCAGAAAGCCGGCGCCGCCGGTCACCACCGCATTTCGCCGGTCGCCGCCCATGCCGCCTCCGCATCTCTCACCGTCACCGGTGTCCATATCCATGGGAAAGAAATCCGTGTGCACTGTCCTGGCGCATGAGTGGTGCACGGGCGCCGGTTTGAAAACGGGAGCCTAGCAGCCGTTTCGGATCGACGGCAGCGGTGTGCTCGGTCATGCAGCAGAGGCTGAAAGTTCTTGACGGTGCGGCAGGTTGCGCCATTAGGCTGCCTGCCGACATCTAATTCCGTTCACTTTGAGCATTCCCCCTGGGCCATGGAATTCCTCGCCGTCCGAGGCAGCGAATGCGTCGCGTACGGGAATGCCTGCGCGGGGCAGGGAAGAGGGCAGCGATGAGTGACTCGTGCCATGAGGCGGCGCTGACGGCCGCGAGCGTGCTGCGCAAGTACGCGGCGGAAGTGGACGATCAGGCGAGGTTCCCGGTGGAGAGCTTCGCCGCGCTCCGCGAGGCGGGGCTGCTGGGGCTCGTGGTGCCGACCGGGTACGGAGGCGCCGGCGCCGGTCTGGACGTCTACGTCGACGTGGCCCAGGTGCTCGCGGGCGGTTGTCTGTCCACGGCCCTCGCCTGGGCAATGCACTGCCAGCAGACGGATGCCATCGCCCGCTTCGGCGGCCCCGAGCTGCGCGAGCGCGTGCTGCCCCGCGTCGCCCGCGGCGAGTTGTACATCGCGTCGGTGACCACGGAGCGGGGCAAGGGCGGCCATCTCCTGTCCGCCGACGCCCCGTTGGACGCACGGGGCGGACGGCTGCGCATCGAGCGGGACGCGCCGGTCGTGACGGGGGCCTCCGTCGCAGAGGGATTCCTCATCACGATGAAGGAGGGTGCCGAGCTGCCCGCCAACGCGGTGTCCCTGGTGTACGCCGACCGGGACGCCCTCTCGGTCGCGGAGACCGGGGAGTGGGACACCCTCGGCATGCGCGGGACGCAGAGCCTCGGCGTCCGGCTGTCCGGTGAGGTCCCCGCCGACCAGGTCGTCGGCGGCCCCGGAGGGTTCCGCGACGTGGCCGTGGAGTCGATGATCCCCATGGCCCATCTGGGCTGGTCCGCCTGCTGGCTGGGGGCGGCGCGCGCGGCACTGGGCGAGCTGGTCACCGGACTGCGGGGGCCGGGGCGCCGGGGCCCGGACACCGCGTCCGAGCTCGTACGGGAGCGGCTGGCCCGGATACGCATCGACCTGGAGCTGACCAGCGGATACCTCCACCGCGTCGAGCAGGAGGTCAGTGCCGCGCGGGCGGCCGGCCGGTCGCTGGGGGAGACGGTCGTGCAGATCCACCTGAACACGCTGAAGGTGGCCGCGTCCGAGCTGACCTTCCGCGCCGCCGACCGCATGATGCAGTTCGCCGGGCTCGCCGCCGGCTACTCCAAGACGTCCCCGCTCCCCGTGGAGCGGACCTTCCGCGACCTGCGGGCGGCCAGCCTCAACTACGCGAACGACCGTCTGCTGACCGCGACCGGGTCGCTCATGCTCCTCGACCGCTCGGTGGTGCTGGGATGACCTTCACCGCGTGTGCGCGCTCGTCTTCGCCGTCCGGCGCACCGCGTTGCTGGTGGCGATGTCGTCGGAGAGCAGCCGCACGTTCCTGATCTGGCCGTGGCGCAACGTGATCCGGCCCTGCCACCGGAAGTCGCGGTCCAGGAAGTCCACGCTCGCCGCGCCCGACTCGCGGGCGTGCCGGGAGCGCGCGTGGGCCGAGACGCCCACGAGAACCCGGTCCTCGCCCACCGCGAGACCGCGCGGGAAGCCGTCCGCGCGGTACACCGGGTGCGGGCCGCGCACCACCGTCCGCTCCCGTGACCTGCACAGCACGAACTGCTCGCCGTCGAAGAACAGGTCATGGCAGTGGGTGCCGCCCGCGGGGACCACCGCGACCAGCCGCGCCCGGCTGTCGAAGGCCCAGATCTCGCTCTGCCGGGAGTCGTGCCCGCGGCCCTTGCTCGCCATGACGAACAGGAGCGGCCCGTGCCGGAGCAGCGCGCTGATGCGCAAGGGGACGCGGGCCGCCCGGTCCTCCAGGCAGAAGGAGCGTGCGGCGTGCGCCGCGTGCACCGCGGGTCCGCCGTCGCCGATCCGGTAGGCGAGCACCTGGTTGTGGGAGGGGTCGGTGACCATGAGCTCGTCGTCGACGAAGTCGATGCAGTACCCGTTACCCGGCAGACCCCAGATGCGCGGGACGACCTCGACATCCTCCCCCTCCAGGTGCACGGAGAGCACACGGCCGTGGCGCCCGGCGCGCTGGAAGACCCACAGCGCCCCGTCCCGCACCGTCAGGCCGCAGGCCGGACCCCGGGTGATGCGCTCGAAGTGCCGCCCGTTCCACAGCAGTAGCCCGTGGGACGTCGTGACGGCGAAGGGCGTGTCACCCACCTCGCCCTCGACCCGGCCGGCCACGGGGCGGAGGTGGTAGGACCCGCGTACTCCGGTCATCACGGGATGCCCTTCGGAATGGATGACGGTCGGATACGAAACAGGCGGAATTTACCTGGAGTTGAGCAGAAGGCGATAGAGATGTGGTGTTGTGTCGTCACTCCCCGTGCAACGCGTCGCGTACGGCGGCGCCCGCGCCGGACGTGGTCAGGGAGCCCCCGATGTCGGCCGTGCACCGCAGGTCCCGCACCACGGTGCGCACCGCCGTGCGTATCCGCTCCGCCTGCTCGGCGCGGCCCGCGCAGTCCAGGAGCAGCGCGGCGCTGAGGACGGCCGCCAGCGGGTTGGCCCGGCCGGTGCCCGCGAGGTCGGGCGCCGAGCCGTGGACGGGCTCGCACAGCGCGTAACCCGTCTGCGGGTTGAGGTTCGCCGACGCCGCCGTGCCGGGGCCGCCCGCCAGTTGCGCGGTGAGGTCGCTCAGCACGTCACCGTGCGCGTTGTTCGCCACGATCACGTCGAAGGCCGTCGGGTCCTGCACGAGCAGCATGACCGCCGCGTCCACGTACAAGTGGCGGGTGGGCAGGTCCGGACGGAGCGCCGCCGCCTCGCGGAAGCAGCGCTGCCACAGTGTTCCGTTGTGCGGTACGGCGTTGGCCTTGTCCACCAGGCACACCGACCGGGTGGCCCTGGCGAACGCGAACTCCATCGCCCGGCGCACCCCGCGGTAGGTGCTCACCTCGGTGTCGATCGCCGTCTCGTGCGGGGTGCCGACGCGCAGCGCGCCGCCGACGCCCACGTACGGACCTTCGGTGTTCTCGCGCACCACCGTGCAGTCGATCGGCCTGCGGCCCCGGTCGCGCAGCGGGCTGAGCCGGTCGTGCAGGAGTTGCGCCGGGCGGTGGTTGATGTACAGATCCAGCTCGAAGCGGAGGCGGAGCAGGACGTCGCGCGCGTAGTCGGGGCTGGTGACACGGGGGTCGCCGACCGCTCCCAACAGGGCGCCGTCACAGCTCGCCACGCGTGCGAAGTCGTCGTCGGACAGCGCGGTTCCGGTGGCGAGGAACCGGTCGGCGTTGACGTGGTCGAGCACGTCGAACTCCAGATCGGGCGCCACCGCGTGCAGTGTCCGCAGCGCCTCCGCCGTGACTTCTGGGCCTATCCCGTCACCCGGGATCACGGCGATGCGTCGCACGGTTCGCTTCCTCCTTCAGCGGCGCCTCACGGCCGCCGACGGCCGGGGCATCCAGTCGGGCCGGGTCTGTTCGTGCCGGGTGATGGCGTCCTGGGCGTGCAGGGCCACCTCGATGTCGTCGAGCCCTTCGAGCAGCAGCCGGCGGGCCCGCGCGTCGACCTCGAAGGGCCACCGCCGGCCGTCGGCGCGCACTTCCTGCCCGCGCAGGTCGACGGTGAGCGTGACCGCGGGGTCCAGCTCCGCGCGGTCCAGCAGGCCGTCCACGACCGCGTCCGGCAACCGCACCGCGAGCACGCCGTTGCGCAGCGCGTTGCGCTGGAAGATGTCGCCGAAGCTGGCGGCGAGCACCGCGCGCACCCCCCAGTCCCGCAGTGCCCACACCGCGTGCTCACGCGAGGAGCCGGTGCCGAAGTGGGGGCCCGCCAGCAGAATGCTCGCCCCCTGGTGCTCCGGCCGGTTCAGCACGAACCCGGGGTCCTTGCGCCAGTGGCCGAACAGCGCGTCGGCGTAACCGGTCTTGGTCAGTCTGCGGCAGTGCCGAGCCGGAATGATCTGGTCGGTGTCCACGTCGCTGCGTCGCAACGGCAGGCACCTGCCGGTGTGCTCGGTGAGCGGGTCCATGTCGGGGCTCTCTCGCTTGGTGGCAATGCGCCGCTCGCACCGCCCGGGCGGTCAGTCCAGGTCGGCGGGCGAGGCGAAGCGCCCGGTGACGGCGGTCGCCGCCGCCATGGCGGGCGACACCAGGTGGGTGCGGGCCGTGTTGCCCTGGCGCCCCTCGTAGTTGCGGTTGGAGGTGGAGGCGCAGCGCTGCGTTCCGGGCAGCCGGTCGGGGTTCATGCCGAGGCACATCGAGCAGCCCGAGAGACGCCACTGCGCGCCGGCGGCGAGGAACACCTCGTCCAGGCCCTCCGCCTCCGCGGCGCGGCGCACCTGCGTCGATCCGGGGACCACCAGCATCCGCACCCCGGGCGCGACGGCCCGGCCGCGCAGCACGTCGGCCGCGGCGCGCAGGTCCTCCAGCCTGCCGTTGGTGCAGGAGCCGATGAACACCGTGTCGACCGCGATGTCCCGCATCGCTGTGCCGGGCGTCAGAGCCATGTACTCGAGTGCCCGCAGGGCCACGGCCCGCTCGGCGCCGGTGAACCGGCCGGGGTCGGGAACGCGGTCGCCGATGCCCACCGCCTGCCCGGGGTTCGTCCCCCAGGTGACGTGCGGCGTCAGGGAGGTCGCGTCGATGCGCACCGTGCGGTCGAACACGGCCCCCGCGTCGGTGCGCAACCCGCTCCAGTGCGCCGCGGCCCGCTCCCAGGCGGCGCCCCGCGGGCTCTCGGGCCGCTGCCGCAGATAGTCGAGCGTCGTCTCGTCCGGTGCGACGAGTCCCGCCCGCGCGCCCGCCTCCACGCTCATGTTGCACAAGGTCATCCGGCCTTCGACCGACAGCGCCCGCACGGCGTCGCCGAGGTACTCCAGCACGTGCCCGTGCGCGCCGTTGGCGCCGAGCCGTGCCAGCAGGGCGAGCGCCAGGTCCTTGGCCGTCACGTCGTCCGGGGGCAGGCCGGCGAACTCGACGGCCATCGTTCCCGGCCGCCGCAGCGCGACCGTCTGGGTGGCGAGTACGTGCTCGACGTCGCTCGTGCCCACGCCGAACGCCAGCGCCCCGAACGCGCCGTGGGTCGAGGTGTGGCTGTCGCCGCAGGTGACGGTCGTCCCGGGCAGGACGACGCCCAGTTCGGGGCCGACCACGTGCACCACGCCCTGGCGCGCGTCACCGTGGCGGAACAGCCGGATGCCGTGCTCCGCGCAGTTGCGCCGCAGCGTGCGCACCTGGAGGGACGCCACCGGGTCGCCGATGGTGAGCGAGTCGGTCGGTACGTTGTGGTCCTCGACCGCCAGCGTCAGATCGGGGCGGCGCACCCGGCGCCCGGCCAGCGCCAGCCCGTCGAACGCCTGCGCCGACGTGGCCTCGTGGATGAGGTGCAGGTCCACGTAGAGCAGGTCGGCGCCATCCTGGTGCTGCACGACGTGCGCGTCCCACACCTTGTCGATCAGCGTGGTGGGACGGCTCATGTGTCGGCCCGCGCGGTGGTGCGGTCGGCGAGCCGCTTGGCGAGGTCGTCCAGTTCCTCGCACGCGCCCAGGGGCGTCGACGCGATGAACTCCTCGTACAACTCGTCGACGAGGGCCTCGTCCTGGGCGATCCCGGTGCGGGTGAGGAGGTAGCGCAGGACCGCCCGGCCGGAGTGCCGGCCCACGAGCAGGGACCGCTCCCGGCCGAACCGGTGCGGGTTCAGGTACTCGTAGTTGACGGGGTTCTTGAGGATGCCGTCCTGGTGGATGCCGGCCTCCGTCGCGAAGGAGTTGACGCCGAACACGGCCTTGTTGCGGTACGGCGGCAGCGCGATGGTCTCGGCGAGCAGCTGGTAGGCGGGGTAGAGAAGGTCGAGTCGTACGTCGATGGTGACGCCGAACTGCTCGCCCTTGTACGTGAGGACGGCGGACAGCTCTTCGAGAGCGGTGTTTCCCGCCCGCTCGCCGATGCCGCCGAGGGTCGCCTGGATCTGGTCGGCGCCGGCCTCGACGCCGGCCAGGGCGTTGGCCAGCGACAGCCCCATGTCGTCGTGGCAGTGGGTGGACAGGATCACCTCGTCCGGTATCCACGACCGCACGGCGGCGCACAGGTCGCCGTACTCGCCGGGCGTCGCGCAGCCGGTCGTGTCGGCGAGTATGACCGTGCCCGCGCCGCACTCGACCGCGGTGGTGACCAGCGCCCTGACATGGCTCTTGGCGCTGCGGCTCGCGTCCTCCACGCCGAACGAGATGTCGGTCGCGCCCATCTCCACGGCGAGCCCGATCGAGTCGCGCACCTCCTGGACCGACTCCGCGCGCGTGATGCCGCGCTTGTGCTCCAGGTGGATGTCGCTGCCGGTGCCGCAGATCTGCACCTGATGGTTGGGGCGGGCGCCGCCGGCCAGCATGGACTGCCGTACGTCGGAGGTGAAGGCGCGGTTGAACGTGGCGAACTTCGCGGTGGTCAGCGCCTCGGCGATCAACCGGGTCGCCTCGGCGTCCTCGGCGGAGGAGCCGGGAAAGCCGGCCTCCACCACGTCGGCGCCGTACGCCTCGGCCGCCAGGGCCAGTGTGACTTTGCTCCGCGCCGACATGGCGTTGCCGGGCGCCTGCTCGCCGTCTCGCAGCGTGGCGTCGAAGACCGAGATGCGGCGGAGATGGGATGCGCTTTCTGTGGTCACGTGCTGGCCCCCTGACCGTGGCAAGTGCCGTTCCTCTTCGGACGGGTGCGCTCGTCGGCGGCTGCCCGTCGGGCATCGGCATGGGGGGATGCTAAATGTCGGGGACAGCTCGCGAACAGTTTTTCATGCTCGCTTGAAAGACCCAGATATCAGTGAAATGCGGCCTGCGTCGCCGACCGATTTCCGCGCTAGCGTAACTCGGCCGACTCACGACTCAGCGTGCAGGAGTGTGGACACCGTATGTCTCCCGATGATTCCCGGATCGACGTCCTCTGCGCCACATACAACCGTTCTGCGCTGCTTCGCGGGGCCATCGAGAGCGTGCTGGCCCAGACGGTCCGGGACTGGCACCTCGTGATCGTCTCCGACGCCTCGACCGACGACACGGCGGACGTGGTCGCCGAGTACGACGACCCGCGCATCACCTTCCTGGAATGCACCCCGCGCAGGCGGCCCGGCGGGCCGCGCAACGTGGGCCTCGCCGCCTCGTCCGCTCCGCTGGTCGCCTACCTGGACGACGACGACCGCTGGAGCCCCACCCACCTCGCGCAGGTGCTGGCCCGGTTCGACGCCGGCGAGTCCTGGGTGGTGGCGGCCGGCACCTACGTCGACGACCAAGGGGACGTGAAAGTGCCCGCCCACATACTCGGCAGCGTGTGGCATCCGGAACTCCAGGTCCTCGCCTCCCTCTTCGAGCCCTCCAGGGTCGCGCACCGCCGCGCCCTGCTCGACCGGCTCGGCGGCTGGTCCGAGGGCCAGGGGATCAACCGGGACGACTGGGAGCTGTGGCTGCGGTTCACCGACGACGGCCAGCCCGTCGCCATCGCGGGCGAGGCGACGGTGCGGATCAGGGCCGGTCTGACGACGATGCGGCACACCGACGCGTACGCCGCTGACGCCCACCCGATCGTGCTGGGCCGCGCCGGTTCCGCGCGCGCGGCGCGGGCAACCCTCGACGAACTGCGCTCCGCGCCGCTGCGCGAACGGTTCCACGAGCTGCACCGCTCGTCGACCCGGGACTGGCTGGCGGAGATCCTGTCGTCCGAGCGGGCCGCGCTGCCGCCCGGCGTGACGTGCCAGGAGGCGCTCGGCGAGTGGGACACGCTCCACGCGGGGCCGCGGCCGGACGGACCGCAGCCGCTGGTCGACGAACTCGTCGCCGACGGGGCCGACATCGTCCACCCCGTGCCGTGCCTGACCCGCGCGCACGGGCAGCGGATCGAGCGGCTGCTGCGGCACAGGGACCGGCGGCGGCTGGACCTCGTGGCCGACACCGTGGCGCGGCACGCGGTGTGAAGCCGCACTTCGGGCGCCGGGTTCGCCCGCTCCGGTGGCCCACTCGCGGAGTATGCCCCGCCCGGGACGTTTTCCGTAAGCGGGTGGTAGGCATTTTCGCCGCCATCTGAAACTTATTGCGGTGCTGTTCGCGGCCGGTAAGACTGCCGGGGCTTTGCGAACTCGGTGACTGGGACCGGGTTTTAATCCACCGATCAGGGGGGAACCAGTGCAGCGAATCCATTTCTCTGTGCAAGACCTGACGCGAATCACCATCGCGCCCGGTGGGGACCCCGTGATGGAAACGGCTTTCGCGGCCGATCTGTTACTGCGCCGGGGCGGCGGCGCGGTCTTCGCCCGCTGGCGAGACCTGGTGGGGCAATCGGCGGCGCTACGACATCTCGCGCACCGCCCGGGCCTGCCAGGACCCGCCCGCTCCTTCTCCCGCACCACCGGGCTGCCCCCCGGCGCCCGGCGCTCCCCGGGCCTCGGCGGGGAGACAGCAGCCGCCTTCCGCGACAGGGCCGTCGCGCCCTACTGGCGCCGCGTCAACGCCTACCTCAAGGCCGACGCCGCGCACCGCGGGCGCATCTTCCTCGGCAGCGGCGTCGAGGGCCTCTTCGCAACCCTGCACACGCGCGCCGGGTGGCGCCCCCCGGTCCTGGAGCTGGACAACGGACTCGACGAGGACATCTATCCGGACGGCATGGACCTGACCCTCATGCCGTCGCTGTTCCTGCACGGCAGGCCGGTCGTGCGCACCGGCCCCGGCGCCCAGGGCACGACGCTCGTCCTGGTCTACCCCGTACCGCTGGACACGGTCACCGCCGCGACCCTGTGGGACGGCCCGACGCACCAGGGCAAGGCGCTGGGCGCGCTGATGGGCCGCACCCGGGCGGGCATCCTGCACGCGCTGACCGAGAGCTGCACCACCACCCAGCTCGGGCGCAGGCTCGGCATCTCCGTCGCCGCCGCCAGCCAGCACACCACGGTGCTGCGGGCGGCGGGGCTCGTCACCAGCAGCCGCAACCTCAACACGGTGCTGCACTCGCTGACCCCGCTGGGCTCGACCCTGCTGAACGACGGCAAGGCGCGCGGCGAGACGCTGCTGGAGCGCAGCGGCGTGTCCTGAACGGGGGACGAGCGGCCCCGCCGGAACTGACACCCACCTCGACAGGCGGCCACCGCCAGGGAGAAGACCTCAGTGGGGCACACCATGACCGAGAACGTCGCACGCGCCGAAGCGCTCAGCACCCTGCTGCGCGAGCACGCGCGCGACCACGCAGAGCGCGACGCCGTCATCTTCGTCCACGACGCCGCCGAGGCGCGGGCGCACACGCTGACCTACGCCCAGCTGGACCGCCGCGCCGCCCTGATCGCGGAGGAACTGACGGCGACCCTGGAGCGCGGTGACCGGGTGCTGCTGCTCTACCCGCAGGGCACCGAGTGCGTCGCGGCGTTCTTCGGATGCCTGTACGCGGGCATGGTCGCGGTCGTGGCACCGCTGCCGGGCAACTACCGGCAGGACCGTCGCAGGCTCTCCTCCATCGCCGCCGACGCGGGCATCGGCGCGGTGCTCACCGACGCGGCGAACGTCGCAGAGGTGCGCGCATGGGCGCAGGCCGCCGACCGGCCCGGGCCGCGCACCGTGGCCACGGACCTGATCACCGAGGGCGAAGGACTGGCTCCCGCACCGGCGGACCGCGCGACGCTCGCGCTGCTCCAGTACACCTCCGGGTCCACCAGCGACCCCAAGGGCGTCGAGGTCACGCACGGCAATCTGCTGCACAACGTCCTCGCGTTCACCGGTGCCATCTCGCCCGATGCCCCGATGCGCCTCGGCGGTTGGGCCCCGCTCTACCACGACATGGGGCTCATCCTCCAGACGCTCGCACCGCTGGCGCTGGCCGCCACGACGGTGCTCATGTCGGCGGTGACGTTCGTGAAGCGCCCCCACCTGTGGCTGAAGGTGATCGACGACTTCGACGTGACGTGCTCAGCCGCCCCCGACTTCGCCCACGCCCTGTGCGTCGAGAAGGTCACCGACGAGCAGCTTGCCGCGCTCGACCTGTCCCGGTGGCGCCACGTGCTCAGCGGCGCCGAACCCGTCCAGGTCTCCACGGCCCGGCGCTTCACCCGGCGCTTCGCCGCCGCAGGGCTGCGGGACGACGTCTTCAGCCCTTGCTACGGCCTCGCCGAGGCAACGGTCTTCGTCTCGGGCGCGTCCGGCAGGAGACTCGTCGTGGCCCGTGTGGACCCCGACCTCCTCGAACGCGGCGAGCTGCGGCGGGTGGCGCCCACGGCACCGGGGCGCGAGCTGCCGAGCAACGGCTTGATCCGGGACTTCGAGGTGCGCGTCGTCGACCCGGACAGCCGCACCGAGGTGGCCCCGGGCCACGTCGGCGAGATCTGGCTGCGCGGCGCCAGCGTCGCCCGGGGTTACTGGGGCCGACCCGACGCCACGGCCGAGACGTTCGGCGCGCGCACCGCCGAAGGCGACGGCCCGTTCCTGCGGACCGGAGACCTGGGCGCGCTGCTCGACGACGAGCTCTACGTCACCGGCAGGCGCAAGGACTTGATGATCATCAACGGCCGCAACCTGCACCCGCAGGACGTCGAGCACGCCCTGCGCGAGGACCACGCCGACCTGGCAGGACTGCCCGGCGCGGTCTTCACGGTGTCCTTCGCGCACGAGGAAGAGCCGGGCAAGGAGGCGCTCGTCGTGCTCCAGGAGGTGCGCGGCAGGCCCTCGCAGGACAGCGCACGGCTGCTCGCCCGCACGATGCGCGACACCGTGTCCCGGGAGTTCGGGGTGCGCGCCGCCGGGGTGGCGCTGCTGCGCAGGGCCGCCGTACGGCGCACGACGAGCGGCAAGGTGCAGCGCTCCGTGATGCGTGACCTGTTCCTGTCCGGTGGGGTGGAACCTCTCTTCGCCGAGTACGACCCCGGCCTCGGCGCGGCCGTGGCGGAAGCAGGGGCATCGGCACCGGCATCGGCAGGGGAGGGGCGTCCGGCATGACGAGCACCGCCCGGGAAGCCGTCACCGCCGGCCGGCTCAGGGAACTGCTCCACCGGGCGGCACGGCCCGGCGGAGCCCTCGACCCCGCTGTGCTCGCCGCGTGGGACGAGGTCGAGGCGTTCCCGGAAGCCGCGCACCGCCTGCTCGGCGAGGCCGGGGTGGCCGCCCACTACGTGCCCCGCCGCCACGGCGGCCTGCTGCACGGCCTCGACGGCCTCTGGTCCGTCCTGCGCGTCGTCGCCCGGCACGACCTCACCCTCGCCGTCGCGCACGGCAAGACCTTCCTGGGCGCGGTGCCCACCTGGGTGGCCGGCACCGACCGGCAGGCGGCGGAGCTCGCCGACGCGATCACGTCCGGCGCCGAGGTGTGCTGGGGGATGACCGAGCGCGGCCACGGCAGCGATCTGCTCGCGAGCCGGCTCACCGCACGGCCGCACGGCCGCGACTGGCGGCTCGACGGCGAGAAGTGGCTGATCAACAACGGCACCCGGGCGCGGTACGCCTGCGTACTCGCACGTACCCGCGACGAGGGCGGGCCCCGGGGCCTCAGCTTCTTCCTGCTGGACAGGTCGACGCTGCCGGACGGCACTTGGCGGGCGCTGCCCAAGGAGCCGACCCACGGCATCCGCGGGGCCGACATCAGCGGGTTCGTCCTGCACGGCGCACCGGCCCCCGGATCGTCCCTCATCGGGCCGGAGGGCTCCGGGTTCGAGTCGGCCCTCAAGTCGCTACAGGTCACCCGGATCTTCGCCACCGCGCTCTCGCTCGGCGCGGCCGACCACGCGCTGCCACTCACGCTGCGCTTCCTCGCCGACCGCGAGCTCTACGGGCACCGACTGGCCGACCTGCCCCGCGTACGCCGCGTCCTCGGCGACGCGGCGGCGGCGATCCTGGCCGCCGAGGCGGTCGCGGTGTTCGCCGGACGCGCGGCGCAGACCCTGCCGGGTGAACTCGGCGTGGTCTCGGCCGTCACCAAGGCGTTCGTGCCCACGATCGTGCAGCGGGCGCTCGACCAGCTCGGTGACCTGCTCGGCGTGCGCGGCTTCGTCACCACGGTCTTCGAACACGGCGCCTTCGCCAAACTGGACCGCGACCACCGGATCGTGGGGATCTTCGACGGCAGTACAGCGGTCAACCGCCACGCGCTCGCCACCTCGTTCCCGCTGCTCGCCCGCGCCCGCGCCCGCAGGAGCGGCTCCCGCGACATCACGGGTGTCATCGACGCCGCCGGGCACGGCGCGCGCCGCCCCCCTCTCGACTTCGCACGCCTGGCCCTGACCAGCGCCGGGTGCAGCCTCGTCCAGTCGCTGCCCCTGGCGGCCGACCTCGCCGGAGACGCCGGGCCCCCGGACGTCGCGTACGCGGCCCGAGCCCTTGCCGCCGAGTCGGAGCGGCTGCACGAGGAGATCGCCGCCTGCCGCACGGCGGGGGGCGTGCCGCCCGCCGCGTTCGACCTCGTCCAACGGTACGAATGGTGCTTCGCCGGCGCGGCCTGTCTGGCCCTGTGGCTCCACAACGCGCCCTCGCACGACACCCGTTGGTGGCAGGACGCGCTCTGGATACGGGCCTGTCTGACGACCGTGCTCACCCGCCTCGGCCTGGCGCCCCCCGCCGGGCACGACGCCCGCGACCTGCTCGCCGCCGCACTGCTCCACGCCGGCCCCGATGCGGACGGCCTCTCCCTGCTGTCCGGGACGGAGGAGTCATGACCGCCGACAGCCCCGGTGCCGGCCCGGCCCTCGACGCGCCCACTCTGGTGGACACGCTGGAGGACCGGCTGGGCGACCCGTTCGACGAGGCCAACCCCCTCGGCTTCGCCGCCCTGCTCCGGGCCGACGAGCGCGGCGAGATGTGCGCCGCCGGCGAACGGGCCCTGGACGAGCACGGGCTCAACGCCGACTTCGTACCCACCGCACTCGGCGGGCGGCTGACCCGCATCGACGAGCTGGTGGCAGCCCTGCGCGCGGTGTACCGGCGCGACCCCTGCCTGGGGCTCGGCTACGGCATGAGCTCGTTCATCGCGGCGGTCAACGTCTGGCTGGCCGGGGACGAGCGGCAGCAGCGGGCCACCGCCCGCCTCCTGCTCTCCGACCGCAGGATCGCGGCGGCCTACCACGAACTGGCGCACGGCAACGACATGGCGGGCGTGGAGTGCGCGGTGGCCGAGACCGGCGCGGGGCGCGTGCTGCGGGGCCGCAAGGAGGTCGTGACGAACATCAGGCGCGCCGACGCCCTGGTCGTGTTCGCCCGCACCGACGACCGCCGCGGCAGCCGCAGCCACTCGCAGGTGCTGGTCGACAAGCGCGACCTCGACCTCGCGCGCGTACACGACCTGCCGCGCTTTCCCAGCTCGGGCATGCGCGGGGTGCAGTTGCACGGCATCGAGTTCGACGACTGTCCGCTGCCGCCCGGCAGTGTGCTGGGGCGCACGGGCGGCGGCCTGGAGACCGCCCTGCGGTCCTTCCAGATCACCCGCACCGTCCTGCCGGCCGTGATGTGCGGACCGGTGGAGACGGGGCTGCGGGTGACCCTGCGCCACTTGCTCGGCCGGTCGCTGTACGGGCGGTCGGCGCTGGACCTGCCGTACCTGCGCTCCGCTCTCGCCGGTGCGTACGCCGACCTGCTCGCCGTGGAGTGCCTGAGTGCGACCGTGCTGCGGGCCGTCCACGTGCTGCCCGCCGAAGTCAGCGTGCTGGCATCGGTGTTCAAGCACTTCGGCTCCGCGCTGCTGCTGGACGTCATGTACACCCTCTCCGAGCTGATGGGCGCTCACTTCTACCTGCGCGGCGGGCCGTCGGCGATCTTCCAGAAACTGCTGCGGGACGTGCGCGTCGTGAGCTTCGGGCACGCGGCGCGCGGGGCCTGCGAGTCGAACGTCCTGCCGCAGCTCCCCGTCCTCGCCCGGCGTTCCTGGGCCTCGACGCAACCGCAGCGAGCCCCGGAGGAGCTGTTCCGGCTCGACGTACCGTTGCCGCCCCTGTGGTTCGACCGGCTCAAGCTCAGCGGGTCGGGGAACGACCATCTCACCGGGACGCTGCGCGCCTCGGTGCCGGAGCTGAGCGGGCGCTCCGCCGAGCTGGGCGCGCTGTTCCTCGCCGAACACGACGCGCTCACACGTGACTGCCGCGCCCTTCCCCTGTCCGAGCTGGGTGTCACCGCGGGGCCGCACACCTCCGAACTCGTGACCCGCACCGGGCACCTGCTCGCCGCCTCGGCCTGCCTCGGCATCTGGCGGCACAACCGCCACCTCGGCGGCCGGCACAGCGACCCGCGGTGGCTCCAGGCCCTGCTCACCCGGCTGCACGGGCGGCTGACCGGCCGCCCCACGGCGCTGCCCGACGAACTGGCGGAGCCCCTCGTCGCCGAGCTTCTCGACCGCCTCGCTGCCGGACGCTCCTTCGACCTCACCGGCCGACAGCTCCCGGACGGCGCGCGGGGAGCGACGCCGTGACCGGTACCGCAGGGCGCAACCCGCACCGCACGCCACGCCCCATGTCGCAGGAGGAGAACCGGCCATGACCGAAGCCCGCGCGGACCGCGCATGTGAAGAACTGAGCGACTGGCTGGCCGGCGAGGTCGCCGCGCTGCTCGGCGACCCGACCGGGACCGTCGACCGCGCCGCGTCCATGAACGAGTACGGCCTGGACTCCATCGCAGGCCTGACCCTGGCCGCCGCCATCGAGGACCGGCTCGGAATCGAGGTCGACCCGGCCATCGTCTGGGACCACCCCAGCGTCGATGCCCTCGCCGCGTTCTTCACCGGACCACAGGCCCCTTGATCCCGTCCTGACAAGCGCGTCCACACCACCCGTCCACGCAGACCAGGAGCATGCCCTGTGAACATCCGCCGGGCGGGCCACGACCCGCTGCCCGCGACGGCCGCGCAGCGCGGCGTCCACATCGCCGAGAAGCTCGACGGGGACGCCGGGGCGTTCCACTGCGGGGCCGTGCTCGAACTGACCGGACACGTCGAAACCGACCTGCTCCGGCGCGCCGTCGCACGAGCCGTCGCGGACGCCGAGACGCTGCGGGTGCGCTTCACCGAGCGGGACGACCGGCTGCTGCAGCACGTCATGGCGCCCGCCGCGGCGCAGGCCGAGGCCGCTCTCGCGGAAGTCGACCTCAGCGGGGCCTGGACCCGGCCGCCGCGGCGCCTGGGCGGCCGACCGGCTCGCGGCGGCCCCGGCCCTGGTCGGCGGCGACCCTCTCGTGGCGCACGCGCTGCTGCGGCTCTCCCCCTCCAGGCACCGCCTCGTGCTGACGTACCACCACGGCGTCCTGGACGGCTACGGCCAGAGTCTGCACACCGCCCGGATCGCCGAGGTCTACACCGCCCTCGCGGCGGGCCGCACCGTACCGGGGTCCACCGCGGGCAGCCTCGCCGCACTGGTCGAACAGGACCGCGCCTACGAGGAGTCCGCCAGGCGCGAGGACGACCGGGCGTACTGGCTGGAGAGGCTGGCCGGGGCCGACGCGCCGGGGCCGAGCCGGTACCGGGGCGCCGGCCCGCGAGTGCGCAGCAGGGGCCGCCTGACCGAGGAGCGGACCAGGCCAGTCGTCGAGGCGGCCCGCGCGGCCGGAGTGCCCTGGACGGTCCTCGTGATCGCGCTCGTCGCCGCTTACCGCAGGGCGGTCGGCGACCGGGACGAGGTGCTGTTCGGGCTGCCGCTGACCACTCGCGTCGGCCGCGCCGCGCTGACCACCCCCGGCATGCTCGCCAACGAACTGCCGCTGCGCCTCGCGGTCGGCCGCTGGGACACCCTCGCCGACGTCGTGGGCCGGGTGCGCGGGGCGCTCGGCCCCGCGCTGCGCCACCAGCGCTACCGCGGCGAGCAACTGCGGCGCGAACTGGGCTGGACAGGGGCCGGGTTCGGCGCCCTGATGGTCAACGTGATGGCCTTCGACCGTACGCTGCGCTTCGGTTCCGTCGAGGCCGTCACCGACCAGCTGTCCACCGGGCCCGTGCACGGGCTCACCCTCAACGTCCACGGCGCGCCCGACGGCAGCGGCGGCCTGGCGCTCGACCTGCACGCCCACGCCGACGAGCACTCCGAGGCCGAGCTGGCCGCGATCCGCGACGACCTCATCGGCCACCTGCTGCGGGCGTCCGCCGACCCCGGACGCCCGGTGGGCGCGATGCTCCCGCGCTCCGTAGACCGCGACGCCGCACCGGACGGATCGCTCCGGGGCGCCGGCGTCCCGCGGGCCCCCTTCGGGCCGAACCTCGCCGCGGCCTTCGAGCGGCGCGCGGCCCACGAGCCGACCGCGCCGGCCGTCGTCGAAGGCACCACACGCGTGACGGCGGGCGAACTGAACGCCCGTGCCAACCGACTGGCCCGACTGCTGCTCGCCCGGGGGGTGGGCCCGGAGTCGCCGGTGGGCCTGTACCTGCCGCGCTCCCTCGCACAGGTGACCGCGGTGCTCGCCGTGGCGAAGGCGGGCGGCGCCTACGTGCCGCTGGACCCCGACTACCCGGCCGGGCGCGTCGAGTTCGTCCTGTCCGACACCGCCCCGGCCGTCGTGCTCACCACGACCGCGCTCGCCGCCGCGCTGCCGCGGACCTCGGCGCAGGTCGTCGCGCTGGACGACGCGGACGTGCTGCGCGAGCTGACGGCTGCGGCACAGGACGACCTGACCTGCGCCGAACGGCCCGCCGCAGCGCCGGAATCGGCCGCCTACGTCATTCACACCTCCGGTTCGACCGGCCGGCCCAAGGGCGTCGTCGGCGTGCACGCGGGGGTGCTGAACCGCGTGCGCTGGTTCGGCGGGACCTTCCCCCACCGCGAGGGGGAGGCCGTGCTCGGCAAGACGTCGCTGAGCTTCATCGACGGCACGACCGAGCTGTTCGGTGCCCTGCTGAACGGCCTGCCGCTGGTCCTCGCCCCGGCCGGAGCGGTGGCGGCGGCGGACGGCCTCACGGACCTGGTCGAACGGCACGGCATCGGCCGGGTCACCGTCGTCCCCAGCCTGCTCGGCGCGCTGCTCGACGGCGCGGACGCCCACCGGCTGAGCGCCTGCCGCCTGTGGGTCAGCAGCGGGGAGGCGTTGACGGGGCAGGACGCCGAGCGGTTCGCACGGGCCCTGCCGGACGCCACGCTCCTGAACCTGTACGGCTCGTCGGAGGCCACGGGCGACAGCCTCTTCGCCACCTGCGAAGGGCCCGACGTCGCCCTCGGCACACCGATCTGGAACACCACGGCCCACGTGCTCGACGACCAGTTGCGGCCGGTGCGGGCCGGGGAGACGGGCGAACTGTACCTGTCGGGCGCGGGCCTCGCCCGGGGCTACCTGGACAGCCCGGACCTGACGGCAGAGCGGTTCGTCGCCAACCCCTTCGGCTCCCCGCGCGAGCGGATGTACCGGACCGGCGACCGCGTGCGGGTGCGCGAGAGCGGCGGCGTGGAGTTCGTCGGCCGCACCGACGCTCAGGTCAAGCTGCACGGCCACCGGGTCGAGCTCGCCGAGGTCGAGGCGGCCCTGCTGGGCGCGCCCGGCGTCGGCGGCGCCGCCGCGGCCTTGCACGGGGAGCGCCCCGCCGACCGCCGCCTGACGGGATACGTGACCCGCGCCGCCGACAGCTCGGCCGCCGGGGCCAGGGTCTCGACGCCGACGTCGCCGCCGGGGTCCGCCGCCACCTCGCCACCGTGCTGCCCGGCCCCGCGGTGCCCTCCCACGTCGTCGTACTCCCCGCCCTCCCGCTGACCCCGAACGGCAAGGTCGACCGGCGCGCGCTGCCCGTGCCCGACACCGCCGCGGGCACCGGGCGCCGCCCGTCGGGCCCGCGGGAGACCGCGCTGTGCGCCCTCTTCGAGGAACTGCTCGACGCCGGCGAGGTGTCGGCCGACGACGGCTTCACCGACCTGGGCGGCGACAGCATCAAGGCACTGGCCCTGGTGGGCAGGGCCCGGCGGGCCGGGCTCGCCCTGACCGCCCGCGACGTGCTGGAACACCGCACTCCGGCGGCCCTCGCGGCCCTCGCGGAACCCGTGGGCCCCGAGCGGACCCCGGCCGGGCCGCTCCCCGCGCCGCTGCCGCCCGACGAACTGGCGGCCGTCGCGGCCGCACAGGGACCGGGCGAGGTCCTTCCGCTCACCCCGCTGCAAGAGGGCCTGCTCTTCCTCGGACTGCTGGACGACCCCGACCGGCCCGACCGTTACGTGGTGCAGTGCGAGCTGGACCTGACCGGCGCGGTGGACCCGGCACGGATGCGGGACGCCGTCGGACGCCTCATCGACCGCCACGCCACCCTGCGGTCCGCCTTCCTGCACGAGGCGTTGAGCACGCCCGTGGTGTTCTGCCCGGTGCGGGTGCCCACCCCGTGGGAGCGCACCGACGTGTCCCCGCTTCCGGAGGCCAACCGGGAGCAGGCCGCGCGGCGGGCGGCCGACGAAGACCGCGCGGCGAGGTTCGACCTGTCCCGCGCCCCGCTGCTCAGGGCACGGCTGATCTCCCTCGGCGACGACCGGCACCGCCTGGTGCTCACCTACCACCACCTGCTGCTCGACGGCTGGTCGCTGCCGGTGCTGCTGCGCGAACTGCTGCACCTGTACGCGGCCGGGGCCGACGGCGCACCCGACCTCCCCGCGCCGGTGCCGTTCATCGAGCACCTGCGGCTGCTCGCCGCCCGCGACCCGCGGGCGGCGGTCGAGGCCTGGCGCACGGCACTCGCGGGACCCGTCGAGCCGACCCTCGTGGCACCGGATGGCCCCGTCGAATCCGAGGCGTCCGACGTGGCCCTGGTGCGGCTGCCGCGCCGCGCCACCCTGCTGCTCGAACGCCGGGCACGGGCAGCGGGACTCACGCTCGCGACGGTCCTCCAGGGTGCCTGGGCGCAGGTGCTCGGCGTGTTGACGGACCGCACCGACGTGGTCTTCGGCAACACCGTCGCCGGCCGGCCCGCCGAGCTCGACGGGCATGCCGAGATGGTGGGTCTGTTCGTCAACACCGTGCCCGTGCGGGTCGCCTGGCGGCCGGGCGAGCCGCTGCTCGACATGCTCGTCCGTCTTCAGGGCGAACAGACGGCACTGCTGCCGCACCAGCATCTCGGGCTCGCCGACGTACAGCGGGCCGCAGGCGTGGAGCAGCTCTTCGACACCCTGTTGTCCGTGCAGAACCAGCCGCCCGGCCGCGCCGAACTGGCGTCGGCGGCCGACGCGGCCGGCCTGCGGATCACCGGCACCGGCTTCCACGACACCACGCACTACCCCCTGGCCCTGACGGTGACGCTCGGCGACGAACTGGTCCTCCAGGTGGAACGCCGCCCGGCGCCCGGCGTACCGGACAGCGCGGCGGCCGTCGCCGACCGCGTCGCGCGGGTCCTCGAAGCCGTCGTGGCGCAGCCGCGGCTGCCGCTCGGCAGGCTCGACCTGCTGGCGCCCGCGGAACGCCGTCAGCTCCTGGCCGACGCGCGGGCGGGCACGGCTCCCGCCGGCCGGGAGCCGTCGCCCCTGACCGTTCCCGACCTGGTGCACCGGCAGATGTCGGCCGCCCCGGCCGCCGCCACCGCGCTGGTGTGCGAGGGTGAGGCACCCCTGACCTTCGCGGAGCTGGAAGCCCGCGCGAACCGCCTGGCACGGCACCTGATCGGCCTGGGCGCCGGACCCGGCACCGTCGTCGCACTGCTCCTGCCGCGCAGCGCCGACCTCATCGTGGCCCTGCTCGCCGTCCTCAAGTCGGGCGCCGCCTATCTGCCCATCGAGGACGACCTGCCGGAGCTGCGGATCGAGCGGCTCCTGCGGAGCGCCCGCCCCGCCCTCGTCGTCACGGCGGGTGCGCGGCGGCCCGTCGGAGACGCCCCGCGGGTGGACCTGGCCGACGCGGCCACCACGGCTGCCGTGGCCCGGCGCACGGCCGGACCCGTCGACGACGCCGAGCGCACCCGGCCGCTCTCCCCGGCCGACGCCGCGTACGTGATGTACACCTCGGGCTCGACCGGCCGCCCCAAGGGCGTGGTCATCGAACAGCGAGGGGTGGTCAACCTCATCACGCACCACCACGAGGCCCTGGTCGGCCCGGAGACCCGGCGGGCCGCGGGGCGCCGCCTGCGGTTCGTGCTCACCGCCTCGCTGTCCTTCGACACCTCGTGGGAGGCGCTGATCTGGATGCTGGGCTGCCACGAGCTGCACCTGCTCGGCGACGCCACCCGGCGCGACGCCGCCGCCGTGGTCGACCACCTCCGGCGTACCCGTGCGGACGTTCTCGACGTCACGCCGTCGTACGCCGAGATCCTGCTGGAGGAGGGCCTGCTCGACGGCGCCGAACGCCCGTCGGTCGTGCTGCTCGGCGGAGAGGCGGCGGGGGAGAGGCTGTGGACCCGGCTGCGCTCGGCACCGGGTGTCGCCGCCCACAACCTCTACGGACCCACCGAGTTCACCGTCGACGCCCTCGCCGCCGACCTGGCCGACTCGTCTGTCCCGGTGATCGGCAGGCCGGTGCGCGGTACCAGTGCCCTCATCCTGGACAGTGCGCTGCGCCCGGTGCCGGTGGGCATGCCCGGTGAGCTGTACCTGGCCGGGCCCGGACTCGCCCGGGGGTACCTGGGGCGGCCCGACCTGAGCGCGGAGCGGTTCGTGGCCTGCTCCTACGGCCCGCCAGGCACCCGGGCCTACCGCACCGGTGACCTCGTGCGCCGCCTCGCGGACGGCCAGGTGGAGTACCTCGGCCGCGCCGACGACCAGATCAACGTACGCGGCTTCCGCGTGGAGCCCGGCGAGGTCGAGGCCGTCCTGGGCGGCCACCCCTGCGTCGTACGGGCGGGGGTGGTGGTGCGCGCCGAACGTCTCGCGGCGTACGTGGTGCTGCGCGAGGGCGCCGCCGTGACGCCGGCCGAGCTCCGCGAGCACGCGCGTCGGCACCTGCCGAGACACGCGGTGCCGCAGTCCTTCCGCGCCGTGCCCGAACTGCCGCTGTCCCCCAACGGCAAGCTCGACCTGTCGGCGCTGCCCGACCCGGTCGCGGACCGGCCGGTCGGGCGGCCCCCGCGCGGCCACCGGGAGGAGACGCTCTGCGAGCTGTTCGCCGGTGTCTTCGGGGTGGCGGAGGTCGGCCCCGAGGACAACTTCTTCGACCTGGGCGGCCACTCCCTGATGGCCACGCGGCTGACCGGCCGCATCCGCGCCGCGCTGGGGACGCAGGTGTCCGTGCGGCAGGTCTTCGACGCGCCCACGCCCGCCGAACTGGCCGTCGTGCTGGGCCGGCCGGCGGCACCGGAGGCTTCCGAAGGGACCGCCGGGCGCGCGGCGCCACGGCCCGCGCGCGTCCCGATGTCCCCCGCCCAGCGCCGCCTGTGGTTCCTGCACCAGCTCGAATCGTCCCGCACGACGTACAACATGCCCATGGCGCTCCGGTTGACGGGCGCCCTGGACGCCGACGCGCTCGCCGCCGCCCTCGCCGACGTCATCACCCGCCACGAGATCCTGCGCACGCTCTTCGCCCAGGACGCCGAGGGTCCGCACCAGCTCGTGCAGCCGCCGCCCGGCGCGCCGTACCCGCTCGCCCCCGTGGCGACGGCCGCCGACGAGCTGGACGAGCTGCTGCGGCGGGAAGCGCTGCGGCCGTTCGACCTGGGGCAGGCGCCGCCGTTCCGGGCGACGCTCTTCCGGCTCGGCGCCGACGAGCACGTCCTGCTGCTCGTCGCCCACCACATCGCGGGCGACGGCTGGTCCGTCGCTCCGCTCGTGCGCGACCTGGCGCACGCCTACGCGGCGCGGCGCGAGGGCGCGGCGGCCGACTGGCCCGAGCCTGCCGCGCAGTACGCCGACCACACCCTGGGCCTGGCCGCCCGGCTCGGCTCGCCCGACGACCCGGACAGCCTCGGCTCCCGACAACTGGACTATTGGCGCGAGGCGTTGGCCGGGCTGCCGGAGGAGATCCCGCTCCCGCTGGACCGGCCGCGCGCCGCCGCGGTGTCCGACCGGGGCGGACGGGTGCCGTTCCGGGTGCCGGACGCCGCGTACCGTGCGCTGCTCGGACTGGTCGGTGCGGCCCGCACCACCCCGTTCGTCGGCCTCCACGCCGCGCTGTCCGTGCTGCTCTCACGGCTCGGCGGGGGCCGGGACATCCCCGTGGGCTGCCCCGTGTCCGGCCGTACGGACGCGGCGTTCCACGAGGCGGTCGGCGCGTTCGTCAACACCGTGGTGCTCCGCTGCGACCTCTCGGGGACGCCGACCTTCCGCGACCTGCTGGCCGCCGGGCGCGAGACGAACCTGCGGGCCCAGGCACACCAGGACGTGCCCTTCGAGCGGATCGTCGAAGAGCTGAGCACGGCCCGCTCGCTCGCGCGCCACCCGCTGTTCCAGACCATGCTGACCTTCGACGACGCTCCGGCCCAGGCGGTCGTCGACGCGCCCGGAGCCCGGTTCCCCGGCCTCGACGTGAGCGTCCGCGACATCCACACCGGACTGGTCAAGTTCGACATCGGCGTCACCTTCACGGCGAACGGCGGCCAGGAAGGCGGACTCCTCGGCGAACTGGAGTACCGGTCGGACCTGTTCGACGAGGAGACCGGGCAGTCGATCGCCGCACGGCTCGTGCGCCTGCTCGACGCCCTCGTCACCGACCCCGACGCGCCCGTCGGGGACCTGGACGTCCTCGGGGAGCGCGAGCGCCACACCGTGCTCACGGAGTGGGCGAGCGGTGCCCCCGGGGCCGAACCGCGGACGCTGCCCGCCCTGTTCGAGGCGCAGGCGGCCAGGACGCCGGACGCCGTCGCCGTACAGGAGGGCGCCGCCGGGGAGGCCCTCACCTACCGCGAACTGAACGAGCGGGCGAACCGGTTGGCCCGGCACATCGTGGAACTCGGCGCGGGGCCGGACACGTTCGTGGGCGTCGCCCTGCCGCGCTCGGCCGACTGGGTGGTGGCCTGGATCGCCGTCGCCAAGGCGGGCGCCGCCTTCCTGCCCGTCGACCCCGGCTATCCGCCGGAGCGCATCCGCCTCATGCTCCAGGACGCCGCGCCCCGGACGGTTCTGACGACCAGGGCACTCCACGGCGGGCTGCGCACGGCGGGCGCCCACTGCCTGCTGCTCGACGGTCCCGAGGTCGCCGCGTCGCTGCGCCGCAGGCCCGCAGGCAACCTCGAAGACGCGGACCGGACCGCGCCCCTGCGCCACGAGCACGCCGCGTACGTCATCTACACCTCGGGTTCCACGGGCGTACCGAAGGGAGTGGTCACCCCGCACACCGGGATCGCCGCGCTCTCCTCGCTCCAGACCGGGCTGCTCGGGCTCGGCACGCACAGCCGCGTCCTGCAACTGGTGTCCACCAGTTTCGACACCTCGCTGTGGGATTCCTTCTGCGCCCTGCTCTCCGGCGCGACGCTCGTCCTCGCACCCCAGGACACGCCGCTCGGCCAGGACCTGGCCGACTTCGTGCGCGAGGTCGGCGTGACCCACCTCGCGGTGCAGCCCGCGGTCGTCGCCAACCTGCCCGAAGGCAGCCTCCCCGAAGGCGTCACCCTCACCCTCAACGGGGACGTGTGCCCGCCCGACCTGGTGCGCCGCTGGCTGCCGGGCCGCAGGATACTCAACGGCTACGGCCCCACGGAGGCGACCGTCGGAGCCGCGATCTGGGACTGCGCACCCCAGCGGACCGACGGAACCGTACGGGCCGACGGGACCGCTCCGGCCACCGGGACCGTCCCGATCGGCACCCCGTTCGACGGCAAGCGCCTGTACGTCCTGGACGAGCGGCTGCTCCCCGTGCCCCCCGGCGTCGCCGGGGAGCTGTACATCGCGGGCGGCCTGGCCCGCGGCTACCACCGGCGCGCCCCGCTCACCGCCGAACGCTTCGTCGCCTGCCCCCACGGCGGGCCGGGCGAGCGCATGTACCGCACCGGCGACCGCGTGCGATGGAACCGGGCGGGGGCGGTGGAGTTCCTCGGCCGGGTCGACGACCAGGTGAAGCTGCGCGGCTTCCGCGTCGAGCCCGGCGAGGTCGAGGCGGCACTGACCGCGCACCCCCTGGTCGCCCAGAGCGTCGCCGTCGTACGCGAGGACACGCCGGGCGACCGGCGCCTGACGGCGTACGCGGTGCCCGTCCCCGGCCGTCGCCCCGACATCGCCGAGCTGCGCGAGTGGCTCGGCCTGCGGCTCCCCGCCTACCTGCTGCCCTCGGCGTACGTCCTGCTCGACGCGCTGCCGCTGACCGTCAACGACAAGGTCGACCGGCGCGCGCTGCCGAGGCCCGACACCACCCGGCCTCGGGGGCGGGAGGCCCGCGACGCCCGCGAGCGCCTCCTGTGCCGGCTCTTCGCCCGCGTCCTGTCGGTCGAAACGGTCCGCCCCGACGACGGATTCTTCGACCTCGGCGGCGACAGCATCCTCTCCATCCAGCTGGTGAACCGGGCACGCGCCGCCGGGTTCGCCGTCAGCACGCGGGACCTGTTCGAGCACCCCACGCCTGCCGGTCTCGCCGCGCTCGCCCCGGCGGCGGCCGTCGGCGGACCGGGCTCCGAAACCGGCGACGTACCGCTGACTCCCGTCGTCCACCGGCTGCGCGAACTGGGCGGCCCGGTCGGCTCGTTCCACCAGTCGGTGGTCGTGTCCGTGCCGCCGCGCATCGGTCTGGGCGAACTGACCGAGGCCATCGCGGCCGTGGTCGACCACCACGACGCGCTGCGCCTGGCCCTGACGACCGGACCGACATGGCGGCTGCGGGTGCTGCCGCCGGGCGCGGTCGACGTACGGGACCACGTGCGCCGCGTGCCGGCCCACGGCGCGGCGCTGCCGCGACTGCTGCGGGACGAGGCCGCGACCGCGCGCGCACGTCTCGCCCCGGAGCGGGGCGAGGTGCTCGACGCCGTCTGGTTCGACCTCGGCGACGATCCCGGCCGGCTGCTGCTCGTGGCCCACCACGTGGCCGTCGACGGCGTGTCCTGGCGCATCCTGCTGCCCGACATCGCCGAGGCGTGGCAGGCCCGCCGCGACGGCCTGCCGGTCGGCCTCCAGCCGGTGGGCACACCCCTGCGGGCCTGGGCGCGGGAGCTCCAGGCCCTGGCCGTGCACCCGGCGCGGGAAGCGGAACTGGACGCGTGGCTGGAGCGGCACGCCCGCCGGTCGCTCCCCGTCGGCGGGCGGCCGCTCGACCCCGCCGAGGACGTGGCCGCGACAGCGGGCCGGGTGACCCTGGCGCTGCCGCCCGAGGCCACCGCGCGCGTCCTGGACGCCACCGCGGCCCTGCGCTGCGACGCACGGGAACTGCTCCTCGCGGGACTGGCGCTCGCCGTGACCCGCTGGGACCCGCGGCGCACCGACGTACTGGTCGAGGTGGAGGGCCACGGCCGCACGGAGCACGCCGTGCCGGGAGCGGACCTGACGAGGACCGTCGGCTGGTTCACCTCGCTCCACCCGCTGCTGCTGCGACCGGGCGCGGGACCCCTCGCAGCCCTCACCGACGTCAAGGAACGCCTGCGCGCCGTGCCCGACGGCGGCATCACCCACGGCCTCCTCCGCCACCTCAACCCCGCCACCGGCCCACGGCTCGCCGCCGCGCCGAGCCCCGACTTCGGCTTCAACTATTTCGGCCGCGTCCAGGCCGACGGCGCGCGGCCCTGGACGGCGGCCGACGACGGCGCCGCCCTCGACGAGCAGGACCCGGCCACGCCCCTCCTGCACCCCGTCGCCCTCGACGCCGTCACCGTCGACGGCCCGGCCGGGCCGACGCTGACCGCGTCGTGGACCTGGGCGCGCGAGCTGGTCCCCGACGAGCGGGCGCGGCACCTGGCCGGCCTCTGGTTCACCGCACTGGGCGAACTCGCCGACCAGGAACCGGCGCTGACACCCCCTGATGTCACAGCGCCCGGTCTCACGGCGGCCGATCTCGCCGCACTCGCCGAGCTGCACCCCCGCCTCGACGACGTCCTGCCGCTGTCACCCCTGCAACAGGGGCTGCTCTTCCACCATGTGCACCACGGCACGGCGGACGGCGCGCCCGACGGCCCCGATGACTACGTGGTGCAGTGCGCGGTGGGCCTCGGCGGGCCCCTCGACCCCGGGCGGCTGCGCGGGGCGGCCGACCACCTGCTGCGACGGCACGCCAACCTGCGCGCCGCCTTCCGCCACGAAGGACTCGACCGGCCTGTGCAGGTCGTCCCCGAAGCGGCCCCGGCGCCCTGGCGGTACGCCGACCTGACCGGTCTGTCCCCCGACGAGCTGCGCACCGCGCTCGACACCACCGCGCGCGCCGAGCGCGCGGCGGGCTTCGACCTGACCCGGCCGCCCCTGCTCCGGTTCACCGTGGAGCGGACGGCGCGCGAGGAGCACCGCCTGCTCATCACGCTCCACCACATCCTGCTCGACGGCTGGTCGCTGCCCGTCCTCTTCCGTGACCTGTTGGAGTTCTACCGGGCGGGGGAGTCGTGCGGGCTGCCGGACGTGCGTCCGTTCCGTGATCATCTGGCGTGGTTGGCGGGGCAGGACCGGGACGCGGCGGTGCGTGCCTGGCGCGACGCGCTCGCCGGCCTCGACGCGCCCACGAGACTGGTGCCCGGCTGGACCTCCGCCGACCCCGCCCAGACCGTCGCCGAGCTCTCCGCCGACGACACCGCCGCGGTGGTGGGGTTTGCGCGGGGGTGTGGGGTGACGGTGGGTGCGGTGGTGCAGGCGGCGTGGGGGGTGTTGCTGGGTGGTCTGGTGGGGCGTGGGGATGTGGTGTTCGGTGTGACGGTGTCGGGTCGTTCGGCGGAGTTGGACGGTGCGGCGTCGATGGTGGGGTTGTTCATCAATACGGTGCCGTTGCGGGTGCGGTTGGATTCTTCGGAGTGTCTGGGGGATCTGGTGGTGCGGGTGCAGGGTGAGCGTGCGCGGTTGCTGGCGCACGAGCATCTGGGGCTGGCCGAGATCCAGCGGGTGGCCGGCCACGGCGAACTCTTCGACACGACCACGGTCTTCGAGAACTACCCGGTGGACGGGCAGGCGCTGGAGCGGACCGCCGCGGCGGCCGGACTGCGGCTCGGCACGGCGGACATCAGCAACGCCGGGCACTACCCCGTCACCGTGACCGTCATGCCGGGAGCGCGGCTGCGCTTCCAACTGCGCTACCCCGGCGGCGCCTTCGACGAGGCCACCGCACGGGCGACCGCCCGGCGGCTGGCCAGGCTCGTACGGCTGACGGCCGTCGAGCCCCGCACACCGGTGGCGCAGGCCGAGATCCCCGGGCAGAACGAGAGGCGAACGACCGTGGAGCAGTGGAACGGCACGACGGGCGAGGTGCCTCCGGGCACTGTCACGGACCACTTCCGCGCCACCGTCGCCCGCAGACCCGACGCCGTCGCCGTGGTGGCGGACGACGCCTCCCTGACCTTCGCCGAGCTCGACGCCAGGGCCAACCGCCTGGCCCACGCGCTCATCGAGGCGGGTGCGGGGCCCGAGACCTACGTGGCCGTCCTGCTGCCCCGCACCACCCAGTGGACCGTCGCGCTCCTCGCGGTGCTCAAGGCGGGTGCGGCGTACGTGCCGCTCGACCCGGAGCAGCCCGCCGAACGCGTCGGCCGGCTGCTGGACGCCACGGGCCCCGTCGCCGTCGTCACCCGCGCCGAGCACGCCTTTGCGTGCTCGGCGGTGAAGGCCGAGCTGTTCGTGCTCGACGGCGTCGAGACCGAACAGGCACTGGCACGCCACCGCGACGACGACCCGGGCGAACGGGGCGTGCTGCCCGAGCACCCGGCCTACGTCGTGCACACCTCGGGCTCGACCGGCGAGCCGAAGGGCGTCGTCGTCCCGCACCGGGCCCTCGCCAACCTGTACGCGAGCCACCGTGCCCGGCTGTTCCGACCCGGCCGGGACAGGACCCTGCGGGTGGCCCACCTGAGTCCCGCCTCCTTCGACGCGGCGTGGAACCCGCTGCTGTGGATGGTCGACGGACACGAGCTGCACGTCCTCGACGAGGCGACCCGGCTCGACCCGGACGCGGTGGTCGCCCGCGCCCGCACGCGGCGCCTGGACTTCCTGCAGGCCACGCCCACGTACTTCGACCGGCTCGTGGACGCGGGCCTGCTGCGCGGCGAGCACGTCCCCGCCGTCCTCGCCCTGGGCGGGGAGGAGGTCGGCCCCGCCGCCTGGGACCGGTTGGCCGACGCGCCCACGACGGCCTGGAACCTGTACGGCCCCACCGAGTGCGCCGTCGACGTCACGGCCGCGACGGTGGGCGCGGGGGACACCCCGCACATCGGCCGCCCCCTGCCCAACGCCCGGGTCCACGTGCTCGACGCCGCCCTGCGCCCGGTCGCCCCCGCAGTCGTCGGCGAACTCCACGTCGCGGGCGCGGGCCTGGCCCGCGGCTACCTGGGGCGGCCCGACCTGACGGCGGAGCGGTTCGTCGCCGACCCGTTCGGCGCCCCGGGGGACCGGCTCTACCGAACCGGCGACCTGGCCCGTTGGCGGCCGGACGGCACCCTGGAGTTCGCCGGGCGCGCCGACGACCAGGTGAAGCTGCGCGGCTTCCGGATCGAGCCGGGCGAAGTGGCGGCCACGCTGGAGAGCCACCCCGGGGTGGCCGCCGCCGCCGTGACGGTCCGCGAGGACCGGCCCGGCGACCGGCGGCTGACCGCCTACGTGGTCCCGTCCGCCACGCGCACCGGGGGCGATCTCCCGGACCTGCGGGCCTTCGCGGCGTCGAAACTGCCCGACCACATGGTTCCGGCCGCCGTCCACGTGCTGCAGGAGCTGCCGCTGACCGCCCACGGCAAGCTGGACCGGCGGGCCCTGCCCGCCCCCGAACCGGCCACCACCGCCCCCGGCCGCGCTCCCGCATCCGAGCGCGAGGCCGTGCTGCGGCAGCTGTTCGCCGACGTCCTCGGCGTCGAAGGGGCAGGGGTCGACGACGACTTCTTCGGCCTCGGCGGTGACAGCATCCTGTCCATGCAGCTGGTCAGCCGCGCCCGCAAGGCCGGACTGGCCTTCTCGACGCGCGATGTGTTCGAGCACCGGACCGCGGCCCGGCTCGCCGCCGCCTCGGTCCGGGCGCGGGACGCGGAGCGCGCCGCCCCCGTGGACGACGGGGTGGGCGAGGTGCAGCTCACCCCCGTCATGGTCCGCTTCGCCGAGTCCGGCGTCCGCGTCGACGACCACGCGCAGACCGCCGCTGTCCGGCTGCCCGCGGGGATCGCCCACCAGCACCTCACCGGAGCCCTCCAGGACCTGGTCGACCACCACGACGCGCTCCGCCTGGTCCTGGAGTCCGACGACGCGGGCTGGATGCTCCGGGTACGGCCGCGCGGCACGGTCGACGCGGCGTCCTGCACCGAGCACCTGAGCGCGGCCGAAGCGGCGGATGCCGGCCACGACGTGCACGCGCTGACCGCCCGGGCCACGGCGCGACTGGCGCCCGGCACCGGATCCGTCGTGCGGGCGGTGCACGCCGTCGGAGGCGACGGGCCCGACCTGCTCGTGCTCGCCGTGCACCACCTCGCCGTGGACGGGGTGTCCTGGCGCATCCTGCTCTCCGACCTCGCCGATGCCGTGCGCGCCCGCGCGGCCGGACAGCGGCCGCAACTTCCCCCGGTACGGACGTCGTTGCGCACCTGGGCCGACCAGCTCACCGAGCAGGCCGCGTCCCGGCGCACCGAACTCGGGCTGTGGAAGGACATATTGGAGGCCCCCGACCCGCTCATCGGCGCACGCCCCCTGGACCCCGAGCTCGACGGACCGGGCACCCTGCGCCGCAAGACGGTCACCCTCCCCGACGCGCTCGGCCGGGCGGTGCTCGCCGACGGCTCCCGCACCGACCACCTGCTGCTCGCCGCGCTCGCCGTGGCCGTGCGCGGCTGGCGCGCCGCACGGGGCCACCGGCACGACACCGGCCTGCTCGTGGACATCGAGGGGCACGGCCGCGCCGAGCACCTGGTGGCGGGCGCCGACCTGTCGCGCACGGTGGGCTGGTTCACCAGCGTCCACCCGCTGCGGATCGCGACCGGCGGACCGGACGCGGACGACGCGGCGCGCACCGCGCTGCGCGAGACCGCCGCGAGCCTGGCGGCCGTTCCGGACGGCGGCGTCGGATTCGGCATGCTGCGCCACCTCAACCCCCGTACCGCGCCCGTGCTGGCACGCATGCAGACGCCGCAGATCATGTTCAACTACCTGGGCCGGGTGGCCGCGCCGCAGGAGAGCGGATGGTCCGTGCTGGCCGAGGGGTTCGACGCCGCGGACGACACGGGAACGGCGCCCGGCCATGTGCTCGGCCTTGACGCGGTCGCAGTGGACGACGGGTCGGGCCCCCGCCTGGCCGCCACCTGGTCGTGGGCCGGCGAACTGCTGCGCGACGACGATGTCGCGGATCTGGAGGCGCTGTGGACCGAGGCCCTGCGCACCTTGACCCGCGACCCGGGCGACGGCCCCGACGACGGCGACACCGGCGGCGGGGGCGGCGGGCCCGGTTCCCGCGGCCCGTCGGCGCCGGGGTCGGGACCCGTACGCCTCGCCCCCGCCGACGTGGACCTGTCACCGCTCACACCGGCCGAGCACGATCGTCTCGTGGCCACAGGGCCCCCGCTGGAGGCCGTGCTGCCGCTGACCCCGCTGCAGGAAGGGCTGCTGTTCCACCACGCCCTCGGGCAGGACGCGCCGGACGTCTACAACGCCCAGGCGAGCGCCGACCTGACGGGCACGCTCGACGCGGCCCGCCTGCGCACCGCCATGGACCTGCTGCTGGCCCGCCACCCGAACCTGAAGGTCAACTTCCGGTTCGATGGCGTGCGTACGCCCGTCCAGGTCGTCCCCCGGGAAGTCCGCGTGCCCTGGGCGGAGGCGGACCTGCGGGGGCGGCAGGACCCCGCGGCAGAAGCCGCGCGTCTCGCGGACGACGCGCGCAACCAGCGGTTCGACCCGGCGAACGGGCCGCTGCTGCGCTGCCTGTTGCTGCGCGTCGCCGACGACAGGCACCGGCTCGTCATCACCAACCACCACGTCCTGTGGGACGGCTGGTCGCAGCCGATCCTCTTCCGTGACCTGTTGGAGTTCTACCGGGCGGGGGAGTCGTGCGGGCTGCCGGACGTGCGTCCGTTCCGTGATCATCTGGCGTGGTTGGCGGGGCAGGACCGGGACGCGGCGGTGCGTGCCTGGCGCGACGCGCTCGCCGGCCTCGACGCGCCCACGCTGCTCGCCCCCGCCCCCAAGGGCACGGCCGAGCGGCCCCGCCGCCTGGAGACCACCGTCGACGCGACCACCTCCGCCGCGGTGGTGGGGTTTGCGCGGGGGTGTGGGGTGACGGTGGGTGCGGTGGTGCAGGCGGCGTGGGGGGTGTTGCTGGGTGGTCTGGTGGGGCGTGGGGATGTGGTGTTCGGTGTGACGGTGTCGGGTCGTTCGGCGGAGTTGGACGGTGCGGCGTCGATGGTGGGGTTGTTCATCAATACGGTGCCGTTGCGGGTGCGGTTGGATCCTTCGGAGTGTCTGGGGGATCTGGTGGTGCGGGTGCAGGGTGAGCGTGCGCGGTTGCTGGCGCACGAGCATCTGGGGCTGGCCGAGATCCAGCGGGTGGCCGGCCACGGCGAACTCTTCGACACCGCGCTCGTCGTGGAGAACTACCCCGCGGGCGCCGAGGCCGCCGAGGTCGTCCCCGGCCTCACGGTCACGGCCGTCGACGGTTACGACGCCACGCACTTCCCCCTCGCCCTCGCCGTACAACCCGACGACGTGCTGCGGCTGCGCCTCGACTGCGCCCCCGACCTCTTCGACGACCGCGAACTGACCTCGGTGGCGGACCGCTTCACCCACCTGCTGCGCCAGATCTGCCGCACACCGGACCGGCGGGTGGCGGCCACCGAACTGCTCACCCCCGGCGAGACCGCCCACCTGGACGCGGCCTGGAGCCGGGGCCCCGATGCGCCGCCGCACGCGTTCTGGCACCGGCTGGTCGAGCAGCGCGCCGCCCGCAGCCCCGGCAGCACCGCGGTGACGGACGGGCGGACCTCCCTCACCACCGCCGAACTGAACGAGCGGGCCAACCGGCTCGCGCGCCTGCTGATCGCCCGCGGCGCCGGACCCGAGCGCTTCGTCGCCGTGGCCGTGCCCCGCTCGGCCGACCTCGCCGTCACCCTCCTCGCCGTCGCCAAGGCGGGCGCCGCCCACGTGCCCGTCGACCCCGCGCACCCCGACGAGCGCACCAGGCTGGTGCTCGACGACACCGCGCCCGTACTCCTGGTCACCACCAGCGAGGTCGACCTCCCAGCCCACACCGTGCCCACGGTGGTGCTCGACGCCCCCGGCACCCGACGCGACCTCGACGCGCTGCCCGCCCACGACGTACGGGACGGGGAACTCGGCCGCCCCCTCCATCCGCGGCACGCCGCCTACGCCGTGCACACCTCCGGCTCCACGGGCAGGCCCAAGGCGGTGGTCGTCACACATCAGGGCCTGGCCGCACTCGCCGCGGGGCAGATCGCACGGTTCGCGGTGCGCCCGGAGAGCCGCGTCCTGCAGTTCGCGTCCAGCACCTTCGACGCCTCCGTCTCCGAACTCCTGCTCGGCCTCCTGTCCGGCGGCACGGCCGTGTTCGCGTCCGCCGACCGGCTGCTGCCGGGCCCCGGCCTGACCGCCCTCCTCGCGGAGGCGCGCATCACCCACGTCACCCTGCCCCCGGCGGTGCTCGCCGTCCTGCCCGACGGCGCCGTCCCCCCGGGCGTCACCGTCACCGTGGCCGGCGACGCCTGCACCAGCGACGTCGTACGCCGCTGGGCACCGGGCCGCCGCCTGGTGAACGCCTACGGCCCGACCGAATTCACCGTCTGCGCCACCATGACCGAGCCGCTGGCGCCCGAAGCGGGGGCGCCGCCGATCGGCCGCCCCATCGCCGGAGCCACGGTCCACGTCCTGGACTTCGCGCTGCGGCCCGTGCCGCCGGGCGTCACCGGCGAGCTGTACCTCGCGGGACCCGCCCTCGCCCGGGGCTACCTGAACAACCCCGCGCTCACCGCCCAGCGGTTCGTCGCCGCCCCCGGCGGCAGCCGCATGTACCGGACCGGCGACCTCGTGCGCCGGCGGGCCGACGGCACCCTCGACTTCGTGGGCCGCTCCGACGACCAGGTGAAGGTGCGCGGGTTCCGCGTCGAACCGGCCGAGGTCGAGGCATGCCTGAGCCAGGAGGCCGGGGGCGCCCGCTGCGCCGTGACGGCGGACGGCGAGAGCCTCGTCGCCCTGGTCGTCGCCGAACCGGGAGCCGACCAGGACCCGGCGGCGCTGCGGGCCGCGCTCGCCCGGCGGCTGCCCGCCCACCTCGTCCCCTCCTCCGTACTGCTCGTGGACGACCTGCCGCTGAACCGCAACGGCAAACTCGACCGCGCAGCGCTGACCGTCCCCCGTGCCGGGGCCACGCGCGCCGCACGCGCTCCGCGCACCCCGCACGAGGAGATCCTGTGCGGCCTGTTCGCCGACGTGCTCGGCCTCGACGCGGTCGGCGTCGACGAGAGCTTCTTCGACCGGGGCGGCCACTCGCTCACCGCGGTCCGCTTGGTCGCCCGCATCCGCGACGCACTGGGCGCGGAGCTCTCGGTGCGCGACGTCTTCCAGGCGCCCTCGGCCGCCCGGCTCGCCGTCCGGGTGGCGCGGGCCGGGACAGCGGGTCCGGCGCTGCGGGCGGGGGTGCGCCCCGAGCGGTTGCCGCTGTCGTTCGGGCAGCGGCGGCTGTGGTTCCTGCACCAGCTGGAGGGTGCGGGCGCGGCGTACAACGTGCCGTTGGCCCTGCGGCTGAGCGGTGAGCTGGACCGGGAGGCGCTGCGGTCGGCGCTCGGCGACGTGGTGGCGCGGCACGAGAGCCTGCGGACCGTGGTCGCCGAGGACGCCCAGGGCCCGTACCAGGTCGTACGGGACGTGGCCGACGCCGAACCCGAGCTGGCGGTGGTCCGGTGCCCGGAGACGGAGCTGGCGGCGGAACTGGCGGCAGCCGCACGGCACGCCTTCGACCTCACGGCGGAACTGCCTTTGCGGGCGGCGCTGTTCGAGCTGGGCGCGGACGAGCACGTGCTGCTCGTGCTGGTGCACCACATCGCGAGCGACGGCTGGTCCGTCCGCCCCCTGGTGGGCGACCTGAAGGCCGCTTTCGGCGCGCGGCTGCGGGGCAGCGAACCGCGGTGGCGCGAGCTGCCGGTGCAGTACGCGGACTTCGCCGTCCGGCAGCGGGCGGCGCTCGGCTCGGAGGACGACCCGGACAGCGCGCTCGCGGCGCAGATCGCGTACTGGCGGGAGCGGCTCGCCGACCTGCCCGCCGAGATCGATCTGCCCGCGGACCGCCCCCGCCCCGCCACCGCGTCCGGGCGAGGCGACCGCGTGGAGTTCACCGTGCCCGCGGACGTCCACGGCGGCGTGGTGCGTCTGGCCCGCGCGGCGGGTGCGACGGTGTTCATGGTGATGCAGGCCGCGCTCGGGGTGCTGCTCTCGCGCTCGGGTGCGGGGGACGACATCCCGGTCGGCGCGCCCGTCGCGGGGCGCGGTGACGCGGCGCTCGAGGGCTTGGTCGGGTTCTTCGTGAACACGCTGGTGCTGCGCACCGACGTGTCAGGCGACCCCACCTTCCGCGAACTGGTGACGCGGGTACGGGAGCGGGACCTGGAGGCGTACGCGCATCAGGACCTGCCCTTCGAACGCCTGGTGGAGATCCTCAACCCCGAACGCTCCGCCGCCCGCCACCCCCTCGTCCAGACCGTGCTGACCTGCCACACCGCCGACGACATCGCCGCGCTCGACGCCGCGGGCGACTTGCCGGGGCTGAGCACCGAGCCCGTCCCCGTCGACACCGGCGCAGCCAAGTTCGACCTGGACTTCGAGTTCGGGGAGACCCTCGCCGACGGAACCCCGGCGGGCATGACCGGCACCCTCGCCTACAGCGTCGACCGGTTCGAGCAGGACACCGCGCGCGCCCTCGTCGACCGGCTGCTGCACCTCCTCGCGGCTGCCGCGGCCGACCCCGACGCGAAGGCGGCCGACCTCCCGCTGATGGACGCCGCCGAGCGGGAACGGGTGCTGAGCCACGGACGGCAGGCCGGTGCGTACGTCCTGGACGTGCGACTGCGTCCGCTCCCGGTGGGCCTGACCGGCGACATCCACGAGCTGACCGACGAGCCCGGCGACGGGTTGCTCGCCGATCCGTTCGGCCCGCGCGGCCGGTGGCTCAGGGCGACGGGGGAGCGGGGCCGTTGGACCGCCGACGGTGAACTCCTGCGCCACGGCGAGACCGAAGGACGCGACGCGGGAGGCACCGGCGGCGGGAGCGGAACCGCCCGGCGGGGCGCGGGCGCGCCGGTCCCGGTGCGCCCGACGGCGCCGCGGACCCCGCAGGAGGAGATCCTGTGCGGCCTCTTCGCCGACTTCCTGGACGTGGCAGCGGTGGGTCCCCACGACTCGTTCTTCGACCACGGCGGGCACTCCCTGGCCGCGATCCGGCTGGTCAACCGGGTCCGCGCCACATTCGGCGTCGACCTCACCATCGCCGGCTTCTTCGAGCACCCGACCCCGGCGGGCACGGCCGCACTGCTCGTCGACCGTCCAGCGGGTGCCGACGCAGCCGTGCTGCGCGCGGGCCCGCGCCCGCAGCGGCTGCCGCTGTCGTACGCCCAGCGCCGGCTGTGGCTCCTGCACCGGCTGGACGGCCCGGGGGCGGCGTACAACGTCCCCATGGCGCTGCGGCTGCGCGGACGTCTGGACCGGGAGGCGCTGCGGGCCGCCCTGCGCGACGTCGTGGCACGGCACGAGAGCCTGCGCACCGTCTTCGCGGAGGACGCCGAAGGACCGCACCAGAGGGTACTCGCCGCGGGCACGGACGTCCCCTGGCACATCGAGGACGTGCCGGACGAGGAGCTGGCCGAGCACCTGGAGCGGGCCGCGGGCAGCCCCTTCGACCTGTCCGGGGAAATCCCCCTGCGGGCCTTCTTGTTCCGCACGGCCCCCGACACCTGCGTACTGCTGCTCGTGATGCACCACATCGCGGGCGACGGCTGGTCGGTCGGTCCGCTCGCCCGGGACTTCGCGGCGGCGTTCGCGGCCCGGTGCGCGGGCACGGCGGCCGACCTGCCCGCGCTCGCGGTGCAGTACGCGGACTACGCCCTGTGGCAGCGAGAGGTGCTGGGCAGCGAGGACGACGCGCGGAGCACCCTCGCGCGTCAGCTCGACTTCTGGCGCACGGAGCTGGTGGACCTGCCGTTGGAGCTGGACCTGCCGGTGGACCGGCCGAGGCCGGTCGTGGCCGTCCAGCACGGGGGCCGGGTGGAGTTCACGGTGCCCGCGGACGTGCACGCGGGCGCGGCGCGACTGGCCCGCGAGTCCGGTGCGACGGTGTTCATGGTGGTGCAGTCCGCGCTGGCCCTGCTGCTGTCACGGCTCGGCGCGGGGGACGACATCCCGGTCGGCGCGCCCGTCGCGGGCCGCGGTGACGCGGCGCTCGAAAGCTTGGTCGGGTTCTTCGTGAACACGCTGGTGCTGCGCACCGACGTGTCGGGCGACCCCACCTTCCGCGAACTCGTGGACCGCGTGCGGCACGCGGACCTGCGTGCGTTCGCCCACCAGGACCTGCCCTTCGAGCGGCTGGTCGAGGCCGTCAACCCGGAGCGCTCCGCGGCCCGCCACCCGCTGTTCCAGGTGTCGCTCACCGTGGAACCGGATGACGCGGACAGCGCGCCCCCGGTGCCGAGCGTCCCCGGGCTGACGGCGGAACCCGTCCCCGTGGGCACCGGAGCCGTCAAGTTCGACCTGTCCTTCGGCCTCGGCGAGCGCCCCGACGGCGGGTGCACGGGGTCACTCCAGTACAGCGCCGAACTGTTCGACCGGGAGAGCGCCGAGCTGATCGCGGCCCGCCTGGTGCGGCTCCTGGCCTCCGCGGTGGCCGAACCCGACCGGAGCGTCGGCGGCCTCGAACTGCTGCCGTCCGGCGAACGCCACCTGTTGCTGACCGAGTGGAACGACACCGCCGACGGCACCCGGAGCGCCACCCTCCCCGAGCTGTTCGAGAGCCAGGCGCGGCGCACCCCGGACGCGTCGGCGCTCGTCACGGGCGTGTGCGAGCTGAGCTACGCCGAACTCGACGTCAGGGCCAACGGCCTCGCCCACGAGCTGATCGCCCGCGGTATCGGCCCCGAGGACGTCGTCGCCCTCCTCCTGCCGAAGTCCGCGGCCCTGATCGAGTGCGTCCTGGCGGTCGGCAAGGCGGGCGCGGCCTGGACCCCCGTCGACCCCGCCCTGCCCGACGCCCGCGTCACGGCCCTGCTCGCCAACTGCGCCGCCGCCCTGGTCCTCACCGACCGGTCCGGCGCCGCACGCGCCGGGGACGTGCCCGCGGTCGCCGTGCGGGACCTCGACCCGAGTGCCGGGCCCCGGCACGCGCCCACGGACCGCGACCGGGTCCGGCCGCTGCGCCACCACAACGCCGCGTACGTGCTGCACACGTCGGGGTCCACCGGCACCCCCAAGGGGGTCGTCGTTCCGCACACCGGTCTGGCCGCGCTGGCCGCCGAGGAGCGGGAGCGGTTCGCGGTGCGGCCCGACAGCAGGGTCCTGCAACTGTCCGCGCCCGGCTTCGACGCGCTGGTGCTCGAACTGACCATGACGTTCACCGCCGGTGCCACCCTCGTCGTACCGGAGCCGGGGCCGCTGGCGGGCGACCTGCTGGCCGACACCGTCGACGCCCACCGGGTCACGCACGCCCTGGTGCCGCCGGCCGCGCTCGCGACCGTGCCCCGGCACCGGCTGGCCTCCCTCACGACGCTCGTGGTGGGCGGCGAGGCGTGCGGGCCCGAACTCGTCAGGGCCTGGGCCCCCGGGCGCCGCGTGGTCAACGCGTACGGGCCCACCGAGTCCACCGTGATGGCCTGCGCGTCCGACCCGCTCGACGGCGACGACGGCGTGCCGATCGGCCGACCGGTCCGCCACACCCGCGTGTACGTACTCGACGCCGCTCTGCGGCCGGTGCCGGTCGGAGTCCCCGGCGAGCTCTACGTCTGCGGCGACGGGGTGGCCCGCGGCTACCTCGGGCGCCCCGGGCTCACCGCCGAGCGCTTCGTGGCCCTCCCGTACGGGACGCCGGGCGAGCGGGCCTACCGCACCGGTGACATCGTCCGCCGCCGCCGCGACGGCCGCCTCGACTTCCTGGGGCGCGGCGACGACCAGGTCCAACTGCGGGGCGTCCGCGTCGAAACGGGCGAGGTGGAGGCCGCGGTGGCCGCCGCCGACGGAGTGGCCGCAGCGGTCGTCACGCTGCACACGGCAGGCGACGTGCCGCGCCTGGTCGCCCACGTCGCGCCCGAGCCGGGTGCGTCCCCCGACCCCGCCGCGGTCCGCGCGCACGCCGCCCGCCTGCTGCCGCGCCAACTGGTGCCCGCCGCGGTCCTCGTGCTCCCGTCCCTTCCGGTGAACGCCCACGGCAAGGTCGACCGCGCCGCGCTGCCCGCACCCGACTTCACTCCGGCGGCCGGGTCCCGCGCGGCCAGGGGGGCGCACGAGGAGACGCTGGTCGGCCTGTTCGGGGACGTCCTGGGCGTGCCGGGGGTCGGTGTCGACGACGGCTTCTTCGACCTGGGCGGTGACAGCATCCTCGCCATCGACCTGGTCGGTCGGGCGCGCCGCGCCGGCCTCGTACTGACGCCGCGCCAGGTCTTCGAGCACGCCACCCCGGCCGGGCTTGCGTCCGTCGCGACCGACGCCGCAGGGGCGGTCGGGGAACCGGCGGGCAGCGGGGTGGGCCAAGTGCCGCTCACTCCCATCGTGTCCTGGCTGCGCGACAGCGGGACGCCCGTCGCCCGCTTCTGCCAGTCCACGCTCGTCCGGACCCCGCCCGGCCTGACCGCCGACCACACCGCGACCGCGCTCGCCGCGCTGGCCGACCACCACGACGCCCTCCGGCTGACCCTGGCCGCCGAGGACGGCCGGTGGGAACTGCACGTGCGCGAGGCGGACCCGACCGGCGCCGCGGACCGCCTGCGGCACGTGGACGTCCGCGCCGCGGACGACGCCGAGCTGCGGCGCGTACTGGCCCGGGAGGGGGAGGAGGCCCGCGCCCGGCTCGACCCGACGCGCGGAGCAGTCCTCCAGGCGGTCCTGTTCGACCGGGGGCCCGACCGGGACGGGATGCTGCTGCTCGTCGTCCACCACCTCGCGGTGGACGCCGTCTCCTGGCGGATCCTGCTGCCCGACCTCGCCGAGGCGTGCCGGGCGGCGCGGGACGGACGGCGCCCCGGCCTCCAGCCGGTGGGCACCTCGCTGCGCACCTGGGCGCGGCGCCTCACCGAACTGGCGCGGGACCCCGCACTGGCCACCGACGCGACCCGCTGGGCCCGCACGCTGCGCCGGCCCAGGGTCGCCCTGGCCGACCGCCCGCTGAACCCCGCCGTGGACCTGGTCGCCACGGCGCGCCGGCACACCGCACGGCTGTCGCCGGAGACGACCGCGCTGCTGCTGACGGACGCCCCCGCCGCCCACAGGTGCGAGACCAAGGACCTCCTCCTCGCCGCCCTCGCCTGGGCGGTGGCCGACTGGCGGGACGCCGGCGGCGCCGCGGCCGTCGTCGTGGAGGTCGAGGGGCACGGCCGCGACGAGGACCTGCTGCCCGGCACCGATCTGTCCCGCACGGTCGGCTGGTTCACCACCACCCATCCCACGCGCCTCGAACTGCCCGCCCCGGACCGCGCACGGGCCTGGTCCGACCCGGGCGCGGCGGGGCGACTCCTCGGCGACGTCCGCGAGCAGCTGGCCGAACTGCCCGAACGCCGCGCGGGATACGGGCTGTTGCGCCACACCGGTGCGCACCCGCTCCTCGCGGAGCTGCCCGCGCCCGAGCTGGCCTTCAACTATCTGGGCCGGATCACCCGGAGCCTCGCCACGGGCACGGACGCCTTCGCTCCCGTGGCCGGCCACGACACGGGTGGCGATCAGGACCCTGCCGCGCCCCTGCCTCAACTCCTGGAACTGACCGCCCTGGTCGCGGACGGCGACGAGGGGCCCGAGCTGTCGGCCACGTGGACCTGGCCGTCGACCGCGCTGTCCCGCGAGCGGATCGGCGAGCTGGCCGACCTGTGGATCGCCGCGCTCGACGTGCTCGCCCGGAGCCCCGGCGCTCACGGCGGCCTCACCCCCGCCGACGTGGCCGTGACGCACATGAGCCAGAACGAGATCGACGAGTTCGCCCTGGACCTCGACGACCTCGACGACCTCGACGAGCGGGCCGGGTGAAGGGCCGGGGCCGGGGGGTCTTTTCGCTCCGTCTAAACGGTCTGGTCCGACCGCCGTCGCACTGGAAGAGTCAGGGCATCCACCGACCCGGGGGTACCGACATGCCGAACGCGGAGAAGCTCCGCAGCGCCGCCAGGCTCCAGTACAAGCGCGCCGTGCTCTGGAGCCACGCGAGGAGGGGCGACCTCGTCTGCCGGCTGATGCTGCACGAGCACCTGGCCGACCCCTATCCGCTGTACGAGGGCATCCGGGCCGAAGGGCCGGTGTACCGGAGCAGGGCCGGAGTCCAGGCCGTGACGGCGCACGAGCTGTGCGGCCAGGTGCTGCGGGACTCCGCGTTCGGGCGCCGCAACGAGGACGCGGGCACGGCGGAGCCCGCCGCAGCCGACGCCCCGGCCGGGGGCGGCAACGCCTCTTTCCTGGACGGTGAGGTGGCCGACCACATGCGGTGGCGACGGCTCGTCGCCCCCGCGTTCCGCACCCGCAAGATCGCCGAGTACCGGCACCGCACCGAGGAGGTCGCCCACCGCCTGCTCGACGCCGCGCTGGACAGGGGCGGCGACTTCGACCTCGTGACCGACTTCGCCTCCCCCCTGCCGATCACCGTGATCAGCGAACTGCTCGGCATCACCGACGTCGACGTGGACCGCTTCGCCCACTACGGCCTCGTGACGGGCCGGGCCATCGACGGGGTCCGCTCGGTACGGCAGGCCACGGAGTTCCGCGAGGCGGCCGGCGAACTCGACGCCATGTTCACCGCCCTGGTCCGCAGGCGCCGCGACGAACCCGGCGACGACCTCGTCAGCGACCTGCTGAGGCCGCAGGGCGACGAGCGGCTGCCCGAACAGGAGATCATCGGCACCTGCCAGCTCCTGCTCACCGCCGGGTTCGAGACCACGACGAACCTGGTGTCCAACGCCGTACTGCGCCTGCTGTCCGACCGCGAGCAGTGGGAGGCCCTCGTCGCCGACCCGAAGCTGGCCCCGGCGGTGGCCGAGGAGTCGCTGCGCTACGACCCGCCGGTGCAGTACTCGATCCGCGTCGTACGCGACACCCTGCACCTCGGCGGAGTGACGCTGCCGTCGGGCACCGTCCTCATGCTCGTCCTCGGCGCCGCCAACCGCGATCCCGACGTCTTCCCCGACCCGCACCGCTTCGACATCACCCGGCCCGACGCGGGCCAGCACCTGGCGTTCCTCAGTGGAGCCCACTACTGTGTCGGCGCCCCGCTGGCCCGGATGGAGGCCGACGTGGCACTGAGCGTCCTGGCCGAGCGGCTCCCCGAACTGCGCCGCGCCGGGCGGCTGCGGCGCCGGCCGACGGCCGCGCTGCGCGGCCTGCTGAACCTGCCCGTCAGCTCCGGACGCTGACCCACCGACCCGGAGGAGATCCCCATGCACCCCGACCCGCAGCAGGCCCCGTTCGTCCTCGGCACCGAGCGCCACCGCACGGTGGCCGACGCGGCCGACTGGATCACGGCGCACCTCGACGACCTGCACGCCCTGCGCCGGGAGCACGGCGCGGTGCTGCTGCGCGGCCTGCCGTTCACCACGGCGGACGAGTTCGCCCTGCTGCGCGACCGCATCGTGGGGCGCCCGGCCGACTACGTGGAGAAGGCGACGCCCCGCAGCGCGTACGGAAAGGGAGTGTTCACCGCCACCGACGTACCCGCCAGGCGGCGCATCCGGCTGCACAACGAGAACAGCTACGCGCTGAGCTTCCCCCAGCTCCTGGTGTTCGGCTGCCTGACCCCGCCCACGGCGGGCGGGGAGACCTTCCTCGGGGACATGCGCGCCATCACCGATCTCCTTCCCGACGCCCTGGTGGGGCGCTTCGCCGACGAAGGATGGACGCTGGTGCGCAACTACTGGGGGTACTACGGGCTGACCTGGCAGGAGGCGTTCGCCACCGACGACCGCGACGAGGTGGAGAAGTACGCGGCGGCGCAAGGGCTCACCACGAGCTGGCACGGTGACCGGCTCACCACCACGCAGCACCGGTCCGCGCTCATCCGCCACCCGGAGAGCGGCGACACCTCCTGGTTCAACCACGTCGCCTTCTGGAGCGAGTGGAGCCTCCAGGACGACGTGCGCGAGCTGCTGCGCGACGAGTGCGGCGACGACCTGCCCTTCCGCACCTTCCACGGCAACGGCGAACCGGTGGACCGGGCCACCATCGAACTGCTCAACGACGCCCACGAGAAGGTCAGGACCGCGGAGCGCTGGCAGCGCGGGGACCTCATGGTCGTCGACAACATACGGCTCGCCCACGGCCGCGAACCCTTCAAGGGCGAGCGCGAGGTCCTGGTGGCCATGGGCGACCCGATCGACCGGGCGGACTGCGAACTGTGAGCGCGGCGGACCGCACCACCAAAGGCCCCGCATGACCCGGCTGTCCCGGCGTACGGCGCGGGTCACCCCGATGGCGCTCGCCGCGCTGCTGCCCGCCGCGCGCGCGGGCGGGGCCATCGACCTCGCCCTCGGCATCCCCCAGGGCGGACCGGCCGAGGCCGCGGTCGAAGCCGCCGTCGCGGCCCTGCGCTCCGGGGGCAACCAGTACGCCGACCCCGCCGGGCTGCCGGAACTCCGGCGCGCCCTGGCGGCGGAACTCACCGCCGTGCGCGGCGTGCCGGTCGACGCCGAGCACGAGATCACCATCAGCGCCGGAGCCACCGAAGGCGTGCTGGTCGCGCTCATCGCGGCCACCGACCCGGGCGACGAGGTGCTCGTCCCGCAGCCCTTCTTCGAGAACCACCCCGGAGTCGTCGAACTGGCCGGTGCCGTACCGCGTTTCGTGCCCCTGACCGACGGCGTCTGGCGCCTCGAAGCGGATGCGCTGGAAGCCGCCGTGACGCCCCGGACCCGGGCGGTGCTCCTCAACAACCCGCACAACCCCACCGGTCGTGTCTTCGACCGGGCCGAGTTCGACGCGCTCACCGCCGTGTGCGAACGGCACGACCTGACGCTGATCACCGACGAGGTCTACGACCGGTTCGTCTACGACGGGCACCGGCACCTGTCACCCGTGGGCGACCTGACGGCCCTGCGCCACCGCTCGGTGGTCGTCGGGAGCCTCTCCAAGACCCGGGCGATGAGCGGCTGGCGGCTCGGCTACTGCCTCGCACCGCCCGACCTCACCGCGGCACTGCGCCGGGTGCACGAGCGCACCACACTCGGCGCGCCCCACCCGCTGCAGCGTGGCGCGGTGGCGTTCGGGCCCACCGACGAGGCGTCGGTCGCCACCGCTCGCGCGCTGTTCCAGGACCGCCGCGACCTGGTGTGCGAGGCGCTGCGCAGGACCGGCTGCACGGTGCGTGCCCCGCAGGGCGGCTGGTTCGTCCTGGCCGGCACGGCCGCGCTGGCCGGTGACTCGGGGGAGCTGGCCCGGCGGCTGGTCGAGGACGCCGGGGTCCTCGTCGCCCCCGGCGCGTCCTTCTTCGCGCCGCCGGAGGCCGGCCACGGCTGGGTCCGGATCGCGCTCGTACGCGACCGGGCCGAGCTGCGCACCGGACTCGACCGCATCGCCGTCCACCTCACCCGCACGCCGATCCCGCCGAGAAGCTGAGGAGACCCGTGGAGAACGGACCGGCGCAGCGAACGCCCTCCCTCATCGGCACGGAGGACTTCGCGAAGCCCACCTGGGCCACCCCGGGCGAGACGGCCGCCCAGCGCAGTGTCACCGCGACCCTGCGTGCCGTCCCCGCCGCCATCACGGCCATCGTGCGACTGTCCTGGCGCGCCTCGCCCGCACTCACCGTCGTCGTGGGCGTGGCCCAGCTGCTCGCCGGTGCCGTGGCCGCGGTCGGCCTGCTCGCCACGGCGAACGTCCTGACCGTCCTGCTGTCCGAGGGGCCCACCCCGGACCGCGTGGTGGAATCCCTGCCGTCGGTGCTCGCCGTCGTGGCCTCGTACGCCACCCGCGCCCTGATGGACAGCGCGGCCACCGTCCTGCAGGGCCGGCTGCGGCCCCGCATCATGGAAGAGGCCCAGGACGCGATGAACAGCGCGGTCGTCGCGGTCGAACTCAAGGCGTTCGACGACCCCAGCTTCCGCGAGCTGATCCGGCAGGGCATACGACGCGGCCTGCCGTCGATCGACCAGAGCATCCGGCTCCTCGCCGAAGCGCTCAGATCGGTGGTGACGATGGCGTCCGCGCTCGTCGCCACCGCCGTGCTGAGCCTGTGGCTGCTGCCGGTCATGCTGCTCGCCGCGCTGGCGGAGATGTGGTCGGCGACCCAGGTCGGCAAACTGGACTTCCTCAGCTTCCTGAGCAACGCCACCCGCCAGTTGCGCATCGGCGTGGTCCAGGACCTCATCGTCAAGCGCGAGTTGGCAGCGGAAGTGCGCGCGTACCGCCTCCAGGACCAGCTCATGGCCGAGCACCGCCGCGTCGCCTCCCAGCTGACCGAGGAGACCGTGCGGCTGGAGACGAAGAAGGGGTTCGTCCAGCTGGTGGGCCGCACCCTCAGCGGTCTGAGCACCGGGCTCGCCTACGTCCTGCTGGGCCTCCTGCTGCACCAGGGGGTCATGCCCCTCGCCCTGGCGGGCACGGCCGTGTTGGCGATGCGCAACGCCAACACCGGGCTCGCGGCCACGATGCGCTCGCTCAACCGGGTGTACGAACTGTCGCACTACATCGACCTCTACCACGGCCTCCTGAGTGACGCCGCGGGCCGCCACCACCCCCCGTGCGCCGCCCTGGCCCCGCACAACCCCACCGAGATCCGCATCGAGAACGTCGAGTTCAGCTACCCCGGCAGCACCCAGCACGCCCTGCGCGACATCAACCTGTGCATCAGACGCGGCGAAGTGGTGGCACTCGTCGGCGAGAACGGGTCGGGCAAGACCACTCTCAGCAAGATCATCGCCGGTCTGTACCGGCCCACGTCCGGCGCGGTGCTGTGGGACGGGGTGGACATCGCCACCACGACCGAGGAGTCGGTCCTCGACCAGGTGGCGCTGATCTCCCAGGAACCGGCCCGCTGGCCGATGACCGCGGGAAACAACATCCGCATGGGGCGCCTGGAGTACGACGACACGTCCAAGGAGCGCTGGCGGCGGGCGGTGTCCGCGTCGGGCGCGGACGAGGTGGTGCGGTCCCTGCCCAAGGGCGAGGACACCATCCTGTCCAAGGAGTTCGTCGGCGGCCGGGACCTCTCGGGAGGCCAGTGGCAGCGCCTCGGCGTCGCCCGCGGCGTCTACCGCGACGCCGCCGTCCTCCTCGCCGACGAGCCCACGGCCGCACTGGACGCCAAGGCGGAGGCCGTCGTCTTCGAGGGCCTGCGCCGCGCCAGCGCCTTGGACGGCGAGGGCACCGGATCACGGACCACGATCCTGGTCACCCACCGCCTGGTCAACGTCCGCAGGGCGGAACGCATCGTCGTCCTGCACCAGGGCCGCATCGTGGAACAGGGCACGCACGCCGAACTCATGGCGAGCGGAGGCCGCTACGCGGACATGTACGCACTGCAGGCCGACGCCTACACCACGGCATGACCGGCACCACCGCGGAAACCCGCCCCGACGGAAGGCCGACCGCCATCACTCCTCTCGACGAGACCGGGCCCGGCGACGACGTCGTGCGCAGCGCGCCGGCCACCTTCGGACAGCGGGCGCAGTGGTACGAGCAGATGGCGGCGCCACCGGAGCGGCGGCACCTGTTCAACCTGTGCCAGTGGTGGAAGCCGGCGGTCCCCGCCGAAGAACCGGCCGTCAGGGCGGCGCTCGCCGAACTGGTGCGCCGCCACGAGGGACTGAGGACGACGCTGGTGGACGACCCGGCGGCGGGCGGGCTGGTACAGCGGGTGCACGAGGTAGGACCGCTGGACGTCCCCGTCGACACCGTCGCCGACCGCGACACGAACATGCTGGAGCACCCGCTGGTCAAGCAGGTCTCAGGGGCGTCATTCGACCTGAGCCGCGACCTGCCCGTGCGGTTCGGGCTGGTACGCGACGGCGACGGGCTCGTCTGGCTGGTCCTCTGCGTGGTCAACCACAGCGCATCGGACGCGTTCGCCCACGCCCTGCTCAGGAGCGAGTTCCACCAACTGCTCGCCGCACTGCCCCGGGAGTGGCGGCAGGACGAGCAGCGCGCCCAGCCCTGCGACATCGCCGCCTCCGAGAACTCCCCGTCGGGCCGGCGCAGGCACCAGCGCACCCTGGCGTACCTGCGTGCGAAGTACCTCGAAGTACCGGTGAGCCCACACGTCCCGGCCGGCGCCGAGGGCATGACGGGCAAGCGGCCCAGGACCATGGTCCGCGTCGACCTGTACTCCACGGCCCTGCGCACCGCGTCCCGCTGGCTCAGGCACGCGGAGCGGGTCTCCCTGGGCGCGCTGGTCCTCGCACCCTTCTGCTCGCTGTTCGCGGCGCATACCGGCCAGGAGCGGATACCGTTCAAAGTGATGGTCACCAACCGGTTCGAACCGGGCACGGGCAGCAGCCTCGCCTGCATGTGCCAGCCCGGTCTGACCGTCCTGCACACGGCGCGCACCGAGACCGTCATGGAGGCGGCACGCCGCTGCCAGCACGACCTGCTGAAGGCGTACCACCACGGCAAGTACGACATCACGAGCGTCGAGCGGCTCTTCGCCGAGGCCGCCGCCGAGCACGGCCCCGTGCGCCTGGAGCGGCTCTTCGACTGCCTCGACAAACAGCCGGGCGCCGTGCTCGACGCCGCCCCGACGCGGGCCGAACTGGAGCCGCTCGGCTCGGACGTGACCTGCTCCGAGCCCTTCCAGGCGCACGGCACCGAACAGACCCTGCGGGTGCGCGGCCGCGGGTCGGACGTCTGGGTCACCCTGCTCACCGACATCGAGGTGCTGCCGGCCGAGCTGGCCCGCCAGTCCCTGCGGGCCGTGGAAGCGGCAGCGGTCAGCAGCTGCCTCGGCCGTCCCCCGAGCGTGGCACACCTCGCCGCGGACTTCGGATTCACGCCGGGAGCCTGATGGCGGACGTCGGACCCGGGTCACCGGTCACGACGGCCGGTCAGGCCCGCCTCGTAGGCCGCGATCGCCGCCTCGACCCGGTTGCGCACCCCGAGCTTGCCGAGTACCGCGCTGACGTGCGCCTTCACGGTGCCTTCCACCAGGTGCAGACGCGCTCCGATCTCGGCGTTCGACAGGCCCGTCCCCAGCAGCGCCAGGACCTCGTGCTCCCGTTCCGTGAGGTCCCCGACGGGGTAGCGGGACGCCCCGTTCGCCATGTGGCCACCGCGGAGCCCCGCGACCACCCGGTCCGCCACCTTCCGCGAGAGGTACGCCCCGCCCGCGGCGACCGCGTGCACCCCCGCGATCAGCTCCCGCGGATCACCCGCCTTCAGCAGGAAGCCGTTCGCACCCTCCTGGAGCGCCCTGGCTATGAAGTCGTCCTCGCCGAAGGTGGTCAGCATGAGCACGGCCGTTCCGGGCAGTTCGCGGTGGATCCGGGCAGCGGCCGCGATGCCGTCGAGCCGCGGCATCTGGATGTCGAGCAGCGCCACATCGGGCCGGTGCCGGCGCACCCCTTGGACGGCCTCGTCTCCGTCGGCCGCCTCGGCGACGACCTCGATGCCGGGGTCCTTCGAAAGGATCGCCCGGACACCCGCACGGATCATGGCCTCGTCGTCTGCCAGCAGCACCTGGATCACCGGTGCAGTATACGGACGCCCACTCTGGCGAGCCGTCAGAAGCGGCCTGCTGATGGCTCATTGGCGAGCCCCCTGACGAAAGTCATGGACGGTGGTGCCGTTGGTAAGGGGAGCCGCTGCCGAACGGCAGATGTGCGCGGGCCGCGCGCTTCCTACGGTTGATCCCGGAACAGGGATTCCGAGGGAACGGACGAGGGAAACACGTGATCACCCTGCGAGGACTGACCAAGCGGTACGGCGACACGCTCGCCGTCGACGGCTTGACGCTGGACATCAAGGAAGGGCAGGTGACGGGCTTCCTCGGCCCCAACGGTGCGGGCAAGTCGACGACCATGCGCATGATCCTCGGCCTCGACAACCCCACCGACGGCGAGGCCCTCATCGACGGCAAGCCCTACTCCTCGCTGCGCCACCCCGTGCGCGAGGTCGGCGCCCTCCTGGAGGCCAAGGCGCTGCACCCCGCCCGTTCGGCCCGCAACCACCTGCTCACCATGGCGCGCAGCAACGGCATCCCGGCGCGCCGCGTGGACGAGGTGCTGGAGACGGTGGGCCTCACGAAGGTGGCGCGCAGGCGAGCCGGTTCGTTCTCGCTCGGCATGTACCAGCGGCTCGGCGTCGCGGGCGCCCTGCTCGGCGACCCCCAGGTCCTCATCTTCGACGAGCCGGTCAACGGCCTGGATCCCGACGGCGTGCGGTGGGTCCGTGAACTCGTGCGGACCCAGGCCGCCGAGGGCCGGACCGTCTTTCTCTCCAGCCACCTGATGAGCGAGATGCAGCTGACCGCGGACCAGCTCGTCGTCATCGGCAGGGGGAAGCTGCTGGCCGACGCCCCCATCGCGGAATTGCTGGCGAGCAGCTCCCGGGCCGGCGTGCGCGTGCGCAGCCCCCACGCCGAGGGACTGCGGGCGCTGACCGAGCAGTTGCTGGCCTCCGAGGGCGCGCGGGTGGAGCCGGCCGGCGACGACGAGGTGGTGGTCAGCGGCTGGACGGTGGAGGAAGTCGGCGACCTGGCGCACCGACTCGGCGTACGGCTGCATGGCTTGAATGCGGTGTCCGCATCACTGGAACAGGCGTACATGGAACTGACGGCGGAGAGCGTTGAATACGGCACGGCGCGCACGGTCTTCGGCGTACCGGCCACCCAGCGGAAGACGGAGGCGTGAGGGAATGGCGACCGTGACACGTACGACACGTGCGGACGCTCCCGAGCGGTCCCGCACGGAGCACACGGGTGGCGGGCTCCTGGGAGCCGTCGCCGCCGAGTGGGGCAAGTTGTGGACGACCCGTACGCCGTACGTCTGCATGGCGGTGGGCGTGGGGCTGACGGCGGTGTTCGCCTTCTACTACGGATCCATCGCGCGGATCAACGACGAGCCGGTGCAGGCGGTCGGCAAGGCGCCGATCGCCTCCGTCATCCTGCTGCAGTTCATCGTCGTCGTCCTGGCGATGACGACCGTGACGAGCGAGTACGCCACGGGCAGCATCCGCACCTCGCTGCAGTGGGTTCCGGTCAGGCACCGGGTGCAGCTGGCGAAGGCGACCGTCACCGGAGCCGTCTCGTTCGTCGGCGGAGTGCTGCTCGGCGCGCTGGGCATGGCCGTGGCGTGGGTCCCCTTCCGCGGGCACGCGTCGTTCGAGACGGGGGAGGCGGTGGTCCAACTGCTGTCCATCGGCGCCTACTTGGCCCTCGTCGCGATGCTCTCGGTCGGTGTCGCCTTTGTGTGCAGGTCCGCCGTCGGCGCGCTGGCCTCCCTCTTCTTCCTGCTGGCCGGGCTGCCGTTCGTCCTGCTCGGGCCGGGCAGCGAGGTGCTCCGGAAGATCAACGACGCCCTCCCGCAGAGCGCGGGCGACCACTTCATGAGGGGGGACGGTGACCCGTACCCCTCGCTGGTCGGCCTCCTGATCGTCCTGTCCTGGGCCGTCGCGGCCCACCTGATCGGCCTGGCCGTGCTGCGTCGACGGGATGCCTGACCGCATTCCGACGCGCTGCCAGGTCCCGGCTCCGGCCGTCACCGTCGATCCCCCGCGGCGGTGGCGGACCGGGCCGTCCTTCTGTCACGCCTATCGCCGTCCCTACGCTGTATGAGGTAGATAAGTAGCCCTGAAATAGTGGTTACCTTTACCGTATTGAGCCCTTAGAGTGTGGACAGTTGAAGCACTTCTCCATGGGGGTGGATGTCGTTGAGTTCCTGGCATCCCGCTCCCGTCGTGCTCCTTGATGATGCGGGGCCGCTCAAGCGGCGTGGCCGCCGGGCCACCGACGGATTCCCCGCACCTCAGCGTGTCGACGTCAAGCCGTTCCGCGGAGGCAGTCGAACTGACGTGCCGTCATGCAGCGGATGTGGCTGACGTGTTGACCGGCATATACCGGCGCGTCCCCGTGGATCGCGCCGATCCTGTCCGCAAGACGTTCGCGTGCGCGTCCGCCGGCCCAGCGGCGGATGCTCGCCCCTGGGGGATCGATCCATGCAGAACGTGCACTTCACCATTGATGACCTCGCCAAACTGAAGATCGTGCCGACGGTGGGTCCCGTTGCGGAGGCGGTCTTCGCGGTCGATCTCCTGAGACGGGGAGCGGGAGGAGCGCCCTTCGCCAAATGGCGCGAGGCGGTCGGTCTCAGGATGCGCCGGGCCCGCTCGTCAGCCGACGCGCTGACGGGGCCGGGCGGACTGCGGCCCCGACCCGCTCCCGAAACCGGGGAGCTGCAGCAGCGCGCCCGGGGCAGCTGGCTGTTCGACCTGGTGTCGTCGGAAGGGGCGGCCGACGACGTCGAATGCCTCGACCCCGTGATGGAGCGGGTCCACGACCTGGGCGTCGCCCCGTACTGGGCACAGGCGCGCACCCATCTCCAGCTCGACCGGGACCGGCGCTGCCGACTCCTGGTCGGTGGCGGGATAGAGCACCTGCTCAGCACGTTACACGCCTGGATCGACTGGTCCCCGCCCGTGCTCACCGTGGCGTCGGGCCGTAAGCAGGAGATCGAGCTGCGGGGCAACGGCCTCGTCATCGTGCCGTCGCTCTTCCTCGCCCAGCCGATGGTCTTCGCGGACCCCGCGGGAACGGACCGGGCACCCGTGCTGGTCTACCCGGCACCGCTGGACCTCGACACGGCGGACAGCCTGTGGAGCGCCGCGAGGGCCGGGGACCGCGCCCTGGCCGCCCTCGTCGGCCGGACCAGGGCCAAGGTGCTCCAGGCGCTGACCGAGACGTGCAGCACCAGCGAACTGGGCCGCAGGCTCGGCATCTCGCCCGCCGCGGCCAGTCAGCACGCGACCGTGCTGCGCGAAGCCGGCCTGGTGACCAGCCGAAGACGGTCGAACACGATGCTGCACTCCCTCACGGCGCTCGGTTCGGCCCTCGCCATGGTCGGCGGCCCTGCCCTTGACTCCGGCAGGGCCGAGCCCGCGCGCACCACGTGCGGAGCCGCGCGCACCACGTGCGGACCGGGGCCGGGCGCCCGCGCCTGAACGGCGTCACCCGCCCAGCGGGGCGGCCGTCAGCCGGACGGCCACCCCGCGTACTGGCGCAGGCCGTACAGCAGAGGCCGGGGCGGACCGGAAGCGATCCGCACCCCGGTCACTTCGGCGAAGACCACCCGGTGGTCGCCCATGCTGTCGTACTGCCGCACCGTGCAGTCGGCGATCGCGTGGGCCCCGTCGGTCAGATGCGGGACACCACTGCCCGGACCGGGTGTCCAGGCCACCCGGTCGAACCGGTCGGGGGCACCGGAACTGAACAGTTCGGAGGTGTCCCGGGCGTCCTCGTGCAGCAGGTTCGCCGCGAAGACGCCCCGCTCCAGAACGGCCTTCAACGTCGGGCTCGCACTCCTGATGCAGACCAGCAGCACCGGTGGCGAGAGGGAAACGCTGCACAGCGACGTGCACGTCATGCCCAGGGGAGTCCCGTCCGGCAGGGCTGTGGTGAGGACGGCGACCCCCGACGGGAAGCACGTCATGAAGGAACGGAACTCACCGCTCGTCGCTGTGGCGGGATGCGCGGTGTCCACGTTCGCGCCGCCTTTCCACGGGCCCGGGCGCTCTCCCGGGGTGTCGGTTCACTGTGGCAAGCGCGCCCACCACTGTCACGGATTTTCACCGGTGGTGAATGACTGAGGCGACGGCTCCGGCTCGCCTCCTCCGCCATCATTAAGCCGTTCCTGAATCCCCGCCGGAATTCCCGTCAGCCGGTGATCCGGCACACCGGGATTCGTACACTTCGGTCCTGTGTGCCGCGCAAACCCGCGCGTGAAGAAGGAGCGAAGGAGCCGGACCATGAGCGTAAATCCCTTCGAGGACCCCGATGGCACCTACCTGGTTCTGGTGAACGACGAAGGGCAGTACTCCCTTTGGCCGACGTTCGCCGAAGTGCCCGCCGGGTGGACGGTGGCCCTCGAATCGACGGACCGCCAGTCGGCACTCGACTACGTCAACGAAACCTGGACCGACATGCGCCCCAAGAGCCTCATCGAGGCCATGGGTGGCTGAAGGCCGCGGCAGCAGGACGCCAGCTGGTGAGTCACAGTCCGCACGTTCGGTCGGGCCACGGGCGCATCCGCCCGGAGACGGGGGTTGAGGCATGTCCAGAGTTCATCGTCCTGCGCCGACACGGATACCCCGGTGGGTCGCCCCCGGCGGAGGAGCACCGGCCGCGGTGCGCGAGCTGACGGTGCGACTGCCCGCCGGCCGGACCCCGGCCGACGCCGCGGTCACGGGGCCGACGGCACCAGCGGAGACCCTGCGCCTCGCCGTCCTGACGAAGGTGCTCAGCGCGGTCACCGCCGAGAAGACCGTCACGGTCGGGTACTTCCCCGCTGCCGCGCCGGGCGGGTCGACGACGCCGCACACCCTGACGGTCCGGATACCGGACGGGTCCTGGCACGGTGTCGTGGCGGCGGTGGCGGCGGTGGCCGCGGAACGGGAGCAGGTGCCCGCCGACTGCCGGGCGGACCCCGGCGCCACCCCGCACGACATCGTGCTCGACCTGCGCCCCCCGGCCGCAGCGGAGGACCCCGAGGGGCCCACCCCGCTCGCGCCGGACACCGCGCTCCGCGTGACGTGGGCAGCGCACGCCACCCGGCCGCGACTGCGCCTGCAGTACCGCACGGACGCCATCGACACGACGTACGCGGCTCGGCTCGGCGCCTACGTCCGCACGGCCTTCGAGCAGCTGACCACCGACCCGGACGCCGCGCACCACCTGCAGGACCTGCTCTCCGACGAGGAGCGGGAGCACCACATCACCGGCCTGGCCGGTCCCGTCCTGCCCCTGCCCGATGCCATGTTCCCCCAGCTCTTCGAGGCGCGGGTGCACGCCCATCCGCATGCGGCCGCCGTCTCCCACGGCGAGACCACATGGGACTACGCGAGCCTCAACGCCGCGGCGAACCGCATCGCCGCCGCACTGCTGGCGCAGGGGCTGCGGTCCGAGGACGTGGTGGCCGTGGTGATGGACCGCACGCTGCCGTGGGCGGCCGCCGTCCTGGGCGTCCTCAAGGCCGGCGGAGCCTATCTGCCCGTACGCCCCGACTTCCCGGCACGGCGCGTCGCGACCCAGCTCGACCGCAGCGCGTGCCGGTTCGTCCTCGGCCAGGGGTCCGCGCGGCCGCTCCTCGCGGACACCGCCGAGGTGTCCGGCCGTGCCAGGACCTGCCTCCTCGTGGACGACCTCCTCCAGGACGGCGCCGACGCCCCGGACCCCGGCGTCGAGATCCGCCCCGACCAGCTGGCCTACGTGTACTTCACCTCCGGATCCACCGGCGCACCCAAGGGCGCGCAGTGCGAACACGCCGGAATGGTCAACCACCTCCATGCCAAGATCGACTCCGTCGACCTGCACGAGGGCGACGTGGTGGCGCAGACCGCCTCCCAGTGCTTCGACATCTCCCTGTGGCAGCTCGTCGCACCGCTCCTGGTCGGTGCGTCGGCGCGCATCGTGGACACCGAAACCCAGCTCGCCCCCGAGCACTTCCTCGCCGAACTGGACCTGGCCGGGGTATCCGTCGCACAGCTGGTGCCCTCGTACTTCGAGATCCTGCTCGGCGAGCTGGAACGCCGGCCCCGCGACCTCGGGGTGCTGCGCTCGATCTCCATCACCGGCGAGGCACTCAAGCTCGACCCGGTCCGCCGCTGGTTCGCGGTCCAGCCGCACGTGCAACTGGTCAACGCCTACGGGGCCACCGAAGTCAGTGACGACACCATGCACGAAGTACTCACCGCGCCACCGGTCCGCGACTTCGTCTCGGTGGGCCGCTCGCTGCGCAACGTCCGCACCTACGTGCTCGACGAGCACGGACGGCTGGCGCCCCTGGGCACACCCGGCGAGATCGTCTTCGCCGGCGTGTCCGTCGGACGCGGCTACATCAACGACGCGGAGCGCACCCGGCAGGCGTTCGTCACCGACCCGTACGTGCCGGGCGAACGGATGTACCGCACCGGAGACTTCGGCCGCTGGCTGCCCGAGGGCACCATCGAGTTCCTCGGCCGCCGCGACCAGCAGGTCAAGATCCGCGGCTACCGGATCGAGATCGGCGAGATCGAGAACAAGCTGCGCGCCGCGACGGGCGTGCGGGACTGCGTCGTCCTCGTCGAGCACACCACCGGCACGGAGAAGAGCCTGGTCGCGTTCGTCGCGGCCGGGAAGCACGTCGAGGAGGAGGCACTGCACCGCCATCTGGCGGCGCTGCTCCCCGCGTACATGGTCCCCTCGCCCATCCACCGCCTGGACGCACTGCCGCTCAACGAGAACGGCAAGGTGGACAAGCAGGCGCTCGCGGCGCTCGCGCAGACCCTGGGGCACGCGCAGGGCTCGCAGGCCACCCCCGAGACCCCCACCGAACAGCGGCTCGCCACGGAATGGGCCGAGGCACTCGGAATCCCGGTCGAACGGATCGGCCGCCGCGACCACTTCTTCGACCTGGGCGCCACCTCGCTCACCGCCGTACGCCTCGTCGTCAAGCTCGACCGGGCCATCTCGCTCAAGCAGCTCATCAGCACGCCGGTACTCGCCGACCTCGCCCGGCTCATCGACTCCGGCGCGGCGGCCGAAGCACCCGGGCACGATCTGCTGCAACGGCTGGCGGACCCGGTGCCGAACGCGGTGGCCACCTTGGTCTGCTTCCCTTACGCGGGCGGCAACGCCGTGAACTTCCAGCTCCTGGCCAAGCGGCTCGCCGAGCGTCGCATCACGGTCCTCGGCGTGGAACCATCCGCCCGCGACTTCACCGGAACCGCGGAACTCCCCCAGGACGTCGCGCAGATCGCCCACCGCGTCCACGACGAGGTACGACGCGACGTCACCGGCCCCGTCATGCTCTGGGGACACTGCGCCGGCAGCGCCCACGCACTGGCGACCGCACGGTTGCTGGAGGCGAGCGGAGCCGAGCTGACCCGGGTGTTCCTGGGGGCGATGCTCCTTGACCCGGTGGCCGTCCTGGAGGCGGAGACGACCGAGGTCAGCGCACTCAGCGCGGCCGAGATCACCCAGCGGCTGCTGGCGGAGAGCGCCTACGTGGAACTGGACGGGCTGAAGCCCGAACGCGCCGACCTCGTCGGCACGGCGTACCGCCACGACGTGTGCACCACCAACGCCCACCTGCTGGCCCTGCACGAGGACCCGCAGGCGCACCGTCTCAACGCCCCCGTCCACGTGGTCCTCGCGGCGGACGACCCGTCCACCGAGCGGGGTCCGGAGCGCTACCGGGACTGGAAGGTCATCGCCGACCAGGTCGAGCTCCATGAACTCACCGAAGGCGGACACTATTTCACCGGCACCCGGCCGCAGGAGACCGCGGACATCATCGGCGGCGCAGCCGCGGCGAACGGCTGAGCGCAGCCCACCGAATACCCCCCGGGGATTCCTCCGCCGCGCCCCCGGCGGCCCCGATCCATTCCCGTAAAACCACGGATTTCGGCGCTTCCTGAAAGTCTTGACGCGCTCTTCAAAGGGCAACTAGCTTCACATTTCCCGTGTACGGGAAAAGCATCGAGGAACCGGGGGAGCCGCCAGTTCACGTGCCCCTGCCCCGCTCCTCTCTTGACGCATCACATTTGACGCGTCGCATTTGACGCATCGCATCGTGTCGTGGACCGAAGGGACGTCCGTGGTGAACGCGCGCGCACAGTCGATCGAGGACATCCTGCCGGTGACCGCGCTGCAAGAGGGCATGATCTTCCACCATGTCTACGACGAAGGCGCACCGGACTCCTACGTCGCTCAGGTCGCCTTCGACCTGGACGGCGCCCTGGACGAAGCGGCCCTGCGCGCCGCCGCGGCGGAACTCCTGCGGCGCCACGCCAACCTGCGCTCCTCCTTCCGGCAGCGTCGCACGGGCGAATGGGTGCGGCTCCTGCGCCGCCGGGTACGGCTGCCGTGGCACCGGCACGACCTGAGCCGGCTCCCCGCAGCCGAGCGGCAGGAGGCCCTGGAGGCCGAGGTGACGGCCGACCGCCTGCGGCGCTTCGACCTCGGTGCCGCCCCTCTGATCCGCTTCACCCTGCTGCGCCTCGGGCAGGAGAGCTTCCGCTTCGTGCTCACCGCGCACCACGCCGTGGTGGACGGCTGGTCCATGGCGGTGCTGCTGCGCGAACTGCTCGTGCTCTACCGCAACGGCGCCGTCTCCGATGAGCTGCCCGCCGTCCGTCCCCACCGCGACCACCTCGCATGGCTCCGCACCCGCGACCGGGCCGCCGCCGAGCGGGCCTGGGGCGAGGCCCTGGCGGAGCTCCCCGGCCCCTGCCTCCTGGCGCCCGGGGCCTCTCCCGCCACCGTGCTGCCCGAACGCCTCGACTTCGCTCTGGACGAGGAGACCGGCGCGGCCCTGGTGAACGTGGCCCGGGCCCGCGGCATCACCCTCAACACCGCGCTCCAGTGCGCCTGGGCGCTGGTGCTCGGGGGCCTCACCGGCCGTGACGACGTCGTGTTCGGCATGACCGTCTCCGGTCGCCCCGCCGAGCTGGACGGTGCCGAGCACATGGTCGGCCTGTTCATCAACACCGTTCCGTTCCGCGTCCGGCTGAGGCCCGAGGAGTCCCTCTCCGGTCTCCTCGTCCGGGTGCAGCAGGAGCAGGCCCGCATGCTCGACCACCACCACCTGGGCCTCACGGAGATCCAGCGCGCCGCAGGCATGGACGAACTGTTCGACGCGGGCATGGTGTTCGAGAACTTCCCCCGGCACACCGACGACGGGGACGGGGCCGCCCTGCGCGTGCGGGACGTCCGGTCCCGCAACGCCACGCACTACCCGCTCACACTGATCTCCGGCACGGGCGAGCGGATCGGCGGCCGTCTCGTGCACCGCCCCGACCTCTTCGGGGCCGACCGCGTCCAGAAGATCGCCGAGGTCCTGACGCGCGTCCTGCGGACCATGGCCCGCGCTCCGGAACGCCTCGTGGGCGGTGTGGACGTGTCGCTGCCCGGCGAAGGGCTGCTGCTGGCGGAGTGGAACGACACGGCGGCCGACGTGCCATGGGCCTCCCTCCCCGCCCTGTTCGAGGAGCAGGCGGCACGTGCCCGCGAAGCCGTGGCGGTGGAGTCCGCAGGGGAGGCCGTGTCGTACGGCGAGCTGGACGCGCGGGCCAATCGTCTGGCGCGCCACCTGGGCTCGTTGGGGGTCGCCACGGAGTCGCGCGTCGTGGTGGCACTGCCGAGATCGGTGGACGCGGTGGTGGCGCTGCTGGCCGTCTCCAAGGCGGGGGCCGCGTACGTCCCGGTGGATCCGTCGTACCCGGCGGAGCGGATCGCCTTCATGCTGGAGGACTGCGAGCCGGCGGCGGTGATCTCGTCCTCGGACACCGGCGTGGTCCCGGGCGGCTCGGTCTCGTGCGGCCCGGTCCCGTGCACAGGACCTACCGAGGGCACCGATTGCGCCGGGCACGACGACGCACCGCTTGTCCTGCTCGACGCCCCCGAACTGGCGGCTCGACTCGCCGGACTCCCCTCGACCCCGCCCGACGTGCTGGAGCGGCGCCCGGACCAGGCGGCGTACGTGGTGTACACGTCGGGTTCGACCGGACGGCCGAAGGGCGTCGTGGTGGAGCACCGTTCGCTCGGCGCCTACCTGCTGCGGAACCGGCAGACGTACGCCGGGGTCACCGGGAACTCCGTGCTCCACACCTCGCTCTCCTTCGACCTGACGGTGACGGCTCTGTTCACGCCGCTGGTGAGCGGTGGCCGGGTGCGCCTGGACGACCTGGAGGACGGGGCCGGAGCGACGTTGCTGAAGGTCACCCCGAGCCACTTGGCGCTGATGGAGGACCACGAGAACGTGGTCGCTCCGGCCGGCACCCTGGTGGTCGGCGGCGAGGCGCTGACGGGCGAGGTACTGGACGCCTGGCGCCGCCGTCACCCCGACGTCACCGTCTACAACGCGTACGGTCCCACCGAGGCCACGGTGAACTGCACGGAGTGGCGCCTGGACCCGGGCGGTACGACGCCGCGGGGCGCCGTGCCGATCGGCACGCCGTTCCAGAACACACGGGTCTTCGTACTGGACTCGTTCCTGCGGCAGGTGCCGGTCGGGGTGCCCGGCGAGCTGTACGTGGCGGGTGCGCCGCTCGCCCGCGGCTACTGGGGCCGGAGCGACGTCACGGCGGAGCGTTTTGTGGCGTGTCCCTTCGGGGGCGCGGGTGAGCGGATGTATCGCACGGGTGATGTGGTGCGGTGGCGTGACGCCGGGGTGTTGGAGTACGTGGGCCGGGTGGACGACCAGGTGAAGGTGCGCGGCTTCCGTATCGAACTGGGCGAGGTCGAGGCGGCGTTGGCGGGTTGTGGGGGTGTGGCCCGCGCGGTCGCGACAGTACGAGTGAACGACGAGGCCGACCGCCGACTGGTCGGATACGTGACGGCGGAGCCGGGCGCGGTGGTGGACGGGGCGGCGCTGCGCGCGCAGTGCGCCCGGAGCCTTCCGGAGTACATGGTTCCGTCCGCGGTCGTGGTGCTGGACGCGCTGCCGCTGACTCCCCACGGAAAGGTGGACCGCGGCGCTCTGCCCGAGCCCGGGGTGCGAGTCGTCAGGGGGCGCGGGCCGCGGTCGCCGCGTGAGGACATTTTGTGTGGTCTGTTCGCCGAGGTGCTGGGTGTGCCGGCGGTCGGTATTGACGATGACTTCTTTGCTCTGGGTGGTCATTCGTTGTTGGCGACGCGTCTGGTGGGTCGGGTGCGCGCTGTTCTGGGTGTTGAGTTGTCGGTGCGGCAGCTGTTCGAGGCTCCGACGGTCGCGGGGCTGGATGGGGTGTTGGACAGGGCCGGTCGGGGGCGTGTGCCGGTGGTCAGGGCACAGGTGCGTCCGGAGCGGTTGCCGTTGTCGTTCGGCCAGGAGCGGTTGTGGTTCCTGCACCAGCTGGAGGGGCCGGGGGCGGCCTACAACGTTCCTTCGGCGGTCCGGCTGAGCGGTGAGCTGGACCGGGAGGCGCTGCGGCTGGCGCTGGGTGATGTGGTGGGGCGGCACGAGAGTCTGCGTACGGTGTTCGCCGAGGACGCCCGGGGTGCGTACCAGGTCGTGCGGGACGCGGGAGTCGAGGTTCCGTGGACCGTCGCCCAGGTGACGGAGGGCGAGCTGCCGGAGCGGCTGGCGACTGCTGCCCGGCATGCCTTCGACCTCTCCACCGAGATCCCGGTCAGCGCAGCCCTGTTCGAGCTCGGCCCCGAGGACCATGTCCTGCTGCTGTTGGTGCATCACATCGCCACGGACGGCTGGTCGCTGAGGCCCTTGGTCCGTGATCTCACGAGCGCGTACGAGGCGCGCGTCGCTGGGCGTGAGCCGCGGTGGCCGGACTTGCCGGTGCAGTATGCGGATTTCGCGGTGTGGCAGCGGCAGTTGCTGGGTTCGGAGGACGATCCGGGCAGTCTCGTTTCGGCGCAGATCGCGTATTGGCGGGAGCGGTTGGCGGGGTTGCCGGCGGAGATCGAGCTGCCGGTGGATCGTTCGCGTCCGGCGGTGGCGAGCTACCGGGGTGGCCGGGTGGATTTCGTGGTGCCCGTGGATGTGATGGAGCGGGTGGCGGGGTTCGCGCGGGAGTCGGGTGCGAGTGTGTTCATGGTGTTGCAGGCGGCGTTGGGTGTGTTGCTTTCGCGGTCGGGTGCGGGTGAGGACATTCCGATCGGTACGCCGGTGGCGGGGCGTGGTGATGATGCGGTGGACGACCTGGTGGGGTTGTTCATCAACAGTCTGGTGTTGCGTACGGATGTGTCGGGGGATCCGACGTTCCGTGAGTTGGTGGCGCGGGTGCGGGAGACGGATCTGGAGGCGTACGCGCATCAGGATCTGCCCTTCGAGCGGCTGGTGGAGATCCTCAACCCCGAGCGGTCCCTGTCCCGCCACCCCCTCTTCCAGGTCATGCTCATTCTTAACAACCAGACGCCCGCCGGGGTCGAATCGAATGCCTCGCACCTTGACGTGAGCGAAATCCGTGCGACGCATGACGCAGCCCGCTTCGACCTGACCTTCGAATTCGCTCAGATGGACCCAGAGAATGGGTTGCGGGGCGGTTTGACGTTCGCGCTGGATGTGTTTGAGCGGTGGTCCGCTGAATTGCTGGCGGAGCGGTTGGTGTGGTTGTTGGGCGTGTTGGTGGGTTCACCGGATGTGCCGGTGGGCGGGCTTGATGTATTGGTCCCGGGTGAGCGTGGGCGGGTATTGGAGGGGTGGAACGATACGGCGGCTGAGGCTCCGGAGGCGTCGTTGGTGGGGTTGTTCGAGGAGCAGGTGCGGTGTGCTTCTGGTGCGGTGGCGGTGGAGTGTGGTGGGGAGGCGGTTTCATATGGGGAGTTGGATGGGCGGGCGAATCGTTTGGCGCGGTTTTTGAGGTTGTTGGGGGTGGGTGGGGAGTCGCGTGTGGTGGTGGCGTTGCCGCGGTCGGTGGATGCGGTGGTGGCGTTTTTGGGGGTGTTGAAGGCGGGGGGCACGTATGTGCCGGTGGATCCGTCGTATCCGGTGGAGCGGATTGCTTTTGTGGTGGGGGATTGTGTGCCGTCGGTGGTGATTTCGGTGTCGGGGGCCGGGGTTGCCGGGTGTGGGGGTGTGCCGGTGGTTTTGTTGGATGATCCGGTGGTGGTGTCGCGGCTTGGTGAGGTTTCTTCGGGTTCTTTGGGGGTGGTTTCTGGTCGGGAGCAGGCGGCGTATGTGTTGTATACGTCGGGGTCGACGGGGCGGCCGAAGGGTGTGGTGGTGTCGCAGGGTGGTGTGGTGAATGTGTTGGCGGGTTTGCGGGGTGTGGTGGGTTCGGGTTCGGGTCGTGTTCTGGCGTTGACGACTTTTGCTTTTGATATTGCGGTGTTGGAGTTGTTCGGTCCGTTGACGGCGGGTGGTTGTGTGGTTCTGGCGTCTTCGGAAGTGGTGGGTGATGCGGGGTTGTTGGTGGATTTGGTGGTGTCGTCGGGTGTGTCGGTGGTGCAGGCGACGCCGTCGTTGTGGCGGGAGATCCTGGCGGTTGCGGGGGATCGGCTGAAGCATGTTCACGCTTTGGTGGGGGGTGAGGCGTTGCCGGGTGATGTGGCGGGGTTGTTGGTGGGTTCGGTGGCGTCGGTGGTGAATGTGTATGGGCCGACGGAGACGACGGTGTGGTCGACGAGTGGGGTGGTGGTGTCGGGTTCGGATGTTTTTATTGGTCGGCCGCTGGCGAATACGCGGGTGTTTGTGCTCGACGCGTTCCTGCGGCCGGTGCCGGTGGGTGTCGCTGGTGAGTTGTATGTGGCGGGTGCGGGTGTTGCCCGCGGCTACTGGGGCCGGAGCGACGTCACGGCGGAGCGTTTTGTGGCGTGTCCGTTTGGTGGTGTGGGTGAGCGGATGTATCGCACGGGTGATGTGGTGCGGTGGCGTGACGCTGGGGTGTTGGAGTACGTGGGGCGGGTCGATGACCAGGTGAAGGTGCGGGGCTTCCGTATTGAACTGGGTGAGGTCGAGGCGGCGTTGGCGGGTTGTGCGGGTGTGGCCCGTGCGGTCGCGGTGGTCCGGGAGGACACGGCGGGGGACCGTCGCTTGGTTGCCGGTGTACTTCCCGAGGACGGTATGATTCTCGATTTGAGTGCGGTGCGTGCGCAGGTGGGGCGGCGTCTGCCCGATTACATGATCCCCGCGCTGGTCGTGCTGGATGAGGTGCCGTTGACGCCGAACGGGAAGGTGGACCGGCGGGCGCTGCCCGAGCCTCGGGTCGAGGCGGTGGCGGGGCGTGGGCCGCGGTCGCCGCGTGAGGACGTTCTGTGTGGTCTGTTCGCCGAGGTGCTGGGTGTGCCGGCGGTCGGTATTGACGATGACTTCTTTGCTCTGGGTGGGCATTCGTTGTTGGCGACGCGTCTGGTGGGTCGGGTGCGCGCTGTTCTGGGTGTTGAGTTGTCGGTGCGGCAGTTGTTCGAGGCTCCGACGGTCGCGGGGCTGGATGGGGTGTTGGACGGGGCCGGCCGGGGACGGGTGCCGGTGGTCAGGGCACAGGTGCGTCCGGAGCGGTTGCCGTTGTCGTTCGGCCAGGAGCGGTTGTGGTTCCTGCACCAGCTGGAGGGGCCGGGGGCGGCGTACAACGTGCCGTTGGCGTTGCGGTTGAGCGGCCGGCTGGACCGGGAGGCGCTGCGGTTGGCGCTGGGTGATGTGGTGGCGCGGCACGAGAGCCTGCGCACGATCTTCGCGGAGGACACTGAGGGGCCGTACCAGGTCGTGCTGGATGCGGGGGTAGCGGTTCCGTGGTCTGTTTCGTCGTGTGGGCGGGAGGAGCTTTCGGAGCGGTTGGAGGAGGCTGCCCGGTATGCCTTCGATCTGACGGTCGACGTTCCGGTCCGGGCCACTCTGTTCGAGCTCGGTCCCGATGAGCACGCCCTGCTCCTGCTCGTGCACCACATAGCCGGTGACGGCCAGTCGGTCGGCCCTCTGCGCCGCGACCTCGTCGCGGCCTACGAGGCACGGGTGGCGAGCCGTGAGCCGCGGTGGTCGGACTTGCCGGTGCAGTATGCGGATTTCGCGGTGTGGCAGCGGGAGATGCTGGGCTGGGAGGACGATCCGGACAGTCTCGTTTCGGCGCAGATCGCGTACTGGCGGGAGCGGCTCGCCGACCTGCCGGCGGAGATCGAGCTGCCTGCGGACCGCCCGCGGTCGGCCACTGCTTCCCACCGCGGCGCCCGTGTCACGTTCAGCGTGCCCGCGGACGTGCACGCCGGGATCCAGATGTTCGCCCTGTCGACCAATACCACCGTCTTCATGGTGTTGCAGGCGGCGTTGGGTGTGTTGCTCGCGCGTTCAGGCGCGGGTGATGACATACCCATCGGTACGCCGGTGGCAGGGCGTGGTGATGATGCGGTGGATGACTTGGTGGGGTTGTTCATCAACAGTCTGGTGCTGCGTACGGATGTGTCGGGGGATCCGACGTTCCGTGAGTTGGTGGCGCGGGTGCGGGAGACGGATCTGGAGGCGTACGCGCATCAGGATCTGCCCTTCGAGCGGCTGGTGGAGATCCTCAACCCCGAGCGGTCCCTGTCCCGCCACCCCCTCTTCCAGGTCATGCTCACCCTCAACAACGCGGACGCAACCCCAGCACCGGAGCACGGCGAGGGCACCGACGCCGCAGGCGCCCTCGATGTCGTGCTGCACCCGGTGGAGACCGGCACAGTGCGCTACGACCTCAACTTCCACCTGGGCGAGCACCGGGACACCGGTGGGCTGCGAGGCGTCCTGGACTTCAGCACCGACCGGTTCGACCGCGAGTCCGCCCAGCTCCTCGCGGACCGCCTCGTGCGGTTGTTGACTGTGATCGCGGAGTCGCCGGATGTCCCCGTCAGCCGGGCGGACATGCTGCTGGAGGGCGAGCGGCGACAGATCCTGGAGAAGTGGAACGACACCGCCGCGGAAAGGGCGGGGACGGCGGAGACGTCGCTGTCGGAACTGTTCGAACAGCAGGCGGCCAGGACTCCGGACTCCTGTGCCCTGCAATTCGAGGACTCCGCGCTGTCGTACCGGGAGCTCGACACGCGCGCCAACCGCCTGGCCCACCTGCTCAGGTCCATGGGAGCCGGGCCGGAGAGCCGGGTGGCGGTGGCGATACCCCGATCACTCGACCTGGTCGTGGCTTTGCTCGCCGTACTCAAGGTGGGCGGCGCCTACCTGCCCGTCGATTCCGAGTACCCGGCCGAGCGCATCGCGTTCATGCTCGCCGACGCGGAACCCACGGCATTGCTCACCACTCGGCAACTGAAGGGCGGGCTCCCCGCGCCCACCGGTCTCCAGGTCGTCGTGGTGGACGACCCCGCGACGCGACGGCAGACGGAGTCGTTCACCGGGGAGCACCCGCCGCTCGCCCTGGTCTCCTCGTCGCAGGCGGCCTACTTGATCTACACCTCGGGTTCCACCGGAGAGCCCAAGGGCGTCCTCGTACCGCACCGGGGCATCGTCAACCGACTGCGGTGGATGCAGGACGAATACGGCCTCACCTCTCGGGACCGGGTCCTCCAGAAGACCCCGGCGAGCTTCGACGTCTCGGTGTGGGAGTTCTTCTGGCCCCTGCTGAGCGGAGCGACGCTCGTCCTCGCGCGGCCGGGAGGACACCGAGAGCCGGCGTATCTGTCGGGGCTCATTCAGTCCGCCGGCATCACGACGGTGCACTTCGTGCCGTCGATGCTGGATGCCTTCCTGCGTGAGCCCACGGCTGCGGCGTGCACAGGACTGAAGCGTGTCGTGTGCAGCGGTGAGGCCCTGTCCGCTGCCACCGAGGAACTGTTCCACCGCACGCTCGGGGTCGAACTGCACAACCTCTACGGGCCGACCGAGGCCGCGGTGGACGTGACCTACTGGCACTGCGAGGACGACGGCCCTGACCGGCCCGCCCCCATCGGAAAGCCGGTCGCCAATACGCGGGTGTTCGTGCTCGACGCGTTCCTGCGGCCGGTGCCGGTGGGTGTCGCTGGCGAGTTGTATGTGGCGGGCGTGCAGGTGGCGCGGGGGTATTGGGGTCGGGGGGCTTTGACGGCGGAGCGTTTTGTGGCGTGTCCGTTTGGTGGTGTGGGTGAGCGGATGTATCGCACCGGTGATGTGGTGCGGTGGCGTCGTGATGGTGTTCTGGAGTTTGTGGGGCGGGTCGATGACCAGGTGAAGGTGCGGGGCTTCCGTATTGAACTGGGTGAGGTCGAGGCGGCGTTGACGGGCTGCGTGGGTGTGGCCCGTGCGGTCGCGGTGGTCCGGGGGGATGTGGCGGGGGACCGTCGGTTGGTTGCCGGTGTGCTTCCCGAGGATGGTGTGGTTCTCGATTTGAGTGCGGTGCGTGTGGAGTTGGGGCGGCGTCTGCCGGATTACATGGTTCCCGCGCTGGTGGTGCTGGATGAGGTGCCGTTGACGCCGAACGGGAAGGTGGACCGGCGGGCTTTGCCGGAGCCTGAGGCGGTTGTGGTTTCCGGGCGTGGGCCGCGTTCTCCTCGGCAGGAGATTCTGTGTGGTCTGTTCGCCGAGGTGCTGGGTGTGCCGGCGGTGGGTATTGACGATGACTTCTTTGCTCTGGGTGGGCATTCGTTGTTGGCGACGCGTCTGGTGGGTCGGGTGCGTGCTGTTCTGGGTGTTGAGTTGTCGGTGCGGCAGTTATTCGAGGCTCCGACGGTCGCGGGGTTGGATCGTGTGGTGGAGGGTGCGGGCCGTAGTCGTGTGCCGGTGCTGCGGGCGGGGGGTCGTCCGGGGCGGTTGCCGTTGTCGTTCGGTCAGCAGCGGTTGTGGTTCTTGCATCAGTTGGAGGGGCCGGGGGCGGCGTACAACGTGCCGTTGGCGTTGCGGTTGAGCGGCCGGCTGGACCGGGGGGCCCTGCGGTTGGCGCTGGGTGATGTCGTGGCGCGGCACGAGAGCCTGCGCACGATCTTCGCCGAAGACCCACAGGGGCCGTACCAGGTCATACGTGCAGTGGCCGACTGCGAATCAGAGTTGGCGGTGGTCCGCTGCTCGGAGGGCGAGCTGGCGGCGGAACTGGCGGTTGCCTCACGTCACGCTTTCGACCTCGAACGAGAACTCCCGCTACGAGCGGTGCTGTTCGAGCTCGATGCCGAGGAGCACGTGCTGCTCGTGCTGGTGCACCACATCGCGAGCGATGGCTGGTCAGTGCGCCCACTGGTGCGTGACCTGAGTATCGCGTATGGGGCCAGGGTGAATGACGTCCTGCCCGAGTGGCCCATGCTGCCGGTCCAGTACGCGGACTTCGCGGTGTGGCAGCGGGATCTCCTCGGTTCGGAGGATGACCCGGACAGCGTGGTCGCGGCACAGATCGCGTATTGGCGGGAGCGGTTGGCGGGGTTGCCGGCGGAGATCGAGCTGCCGGTGGATCGTTCGCGTCCGGCGGTGGCGAGTTACCGGGGTGGCCGGGTGGATTTCGTGGTGCCCGTGGATGTGATGGAGCGGGTGGCGGGGTTCGCGCGGGAGTCGGGTGCGAGTGTGTTCATGGTGTTGCAGGCGGCGTTGGGTGTGTTGCTCGCGCGTTCAGGCGCGGGCGGGGATATTCCGATCGGCACCCCTGTCGCCGGGCGTGGTGATGATGCGGTGGATGACTTGGTGGGGTTGTTCATCAACAGTCTGGTGCTGCGTACGGATGTGTCGGGGGATCCGACGTTCCGTGAGTTGGTGGCGCGGGTGCGGGAGACGGATCTGGAGGCGTACGCGCATCAGGATCTGCCCTTCGAGCGGCTGGTGGAGATCCTCAACCCCGAGCGGTCCCTGTCCCGCCACCCCCTCTTCCAGGTCATGCTCACGCTCAATAACGCTCCGGAAAACGGCATGCTGCCCGTTCTTCCGGAGCTTTCCGTCAGCCCGATAGGGACAGACACCGAGAGCGCCAAGGTCGATCTCTCCTTTGCCTTCTCGCCCGACTCTTCTTCTGGTTTGCGGGGTGGGTTGACGTTTGCGGCGGATTTGTTTGATCGGCGGTCTGCTGAGTTGTTGGTGGAGCGTTTGCTGTGGTTGTTGGGTGTGGCGGTGGATTCCCCGGATGTGCCGGTGGGTGGGCTTGATGTATTGGTGCCTGAGGAGCGGTGTCGGGTTCTGGAGGAGTGGAATGCGACGGGTGCAGCCCTGCCGGAGGCGTCGTTGGCGGGGTTGTTCGAGGAGTGGGTGGTGCGGGATCCGGGTGCTGTGGCGGTGGAGTTCGAGGGTGGTGTGGTGTCGTATGGGGAGTTGGATGGGCGGGCGAATCGTTTGGCGCGGTTTTTGAGGTTGTTGGGGGTGGGTGGGGAGTCGCGTGTGGTGGTGGCGTTGCCGCGGTCGGTGGATGCGGTGGTGGCGTTTTTGGGGGTGTTGAAGGCGGGGGGCACGTATGTGCCGGTGGATCCGTCGTATCCGGTGGAGCGGATTGCTTTTGTGGTGGGGGATTGTGCGCCGTCGGTGGTGATTTCGGTGTCGGGGGCCGGGGTTGCCGGGTGTGGGGGTGTGCCGGTGGTTTTGTTGGATGATCCGGTGGTGGTGTCGCGGCTTGGTGAGGTTTCTTCGGGTTCTTTGGGGGTGGTTTCTGGTCGGGAGCAGGCGGCGTATGTGTTGTATACGTCGGGGTCGACGGGGCGGCCGAAGGGTGTGGTGGTGTCGCAGGGTGGTGTGGTGAATGTGTTGGCGGGTTTGCGGGGTGTGGTGGGTTCGGGTTCGGGTCGTGTTCTGGCGTTGACGACTTTTGCTTTTGATATTGCGGTGTTGGAGTTGTTCGGTCCGTTGACGGCGGGTGGTTGTGTGGTTCTGGCGTCTTCGGAAGTGGTGGGTGATGCGGGGTTGTTGGTGGATTTGGTGGTGTCGTCGGTGTGTCGGTGGTGCAGGCGACGCCGTCGTTGTGGCGGGAGATCCTGGCGGTTGCGGGGGATCGGCTGAAGCATGTTCACGCTTTGGTGGGGGGTGAGGCGTTGCCGGGTGATGTGGCGGGGTTGTTGGTGGGTTCGGTGGCGTCGGTGGTGAATGTGTATGGGCCGACGGAGACGACGGTGTGGTCGACGAGTGGGGTGGTGGTGTCGGGTTCGGATGTTTCTATTGGTCGGCCGCTGGCGAATACGCGGGTGTTTGTGCTCGACGCGTTCCTGCGGCCGGTGCCGGTGGGTGTCGCTGGTGAGTTGTATGTGGCGGGTGCGGGGGTTGCGCGGGGGTATTGGGGTCGGGCGGGTTTGACGGCGGAGCGTTTTGTGGCGTGTCCGTTTGGTGGTGTGGGTGAGCGGATGTATCGCACGGGTGATGTGGTGCGGTGGCGTGACGCTGGGGTGTTGGAGTACGTGGGGCGGGTCGATGACCAGGTGAAGGTGCGGGGCTTCCGTATTGAACTGGGTGAGGTCGAGGCGGCGTTGGCGGGCTGCGTGGGTGTGGCCCGTGCGGTCGCGGTGGTCCGGGGGGATGCGGCGGGGGACCGTCGGTTGGTTGCCGGTGTGCTTCCTGAGGATGGTGTGGTTCTGGATTTGAGTGCGGTGCGTGTGGAGTTGGGGCGGCGTCTGCCGGATTACATGGTTCCCGCGCTGGTGGTGCTGGATGAGGTGCCGTTGACGCCGAATGGGAAGGTGGACCGGCGGGCTTTGCCGGAGCCTGAGGCGGTTGTGGTTTCCGGGCGTGGGCCGCGTTCTCCTCGGCAGGAGATTCTGTGTGGCCTGTTCGCCGAGGTGCTGGGTGTGCCGGCGGTGGGTATTGACGATGACTTCTTTGCTCTGGGTGGGCATTCGTTGTTGGCGACGCGTCTGGTGGGTCGGGTGCGTGCTGTTCTGGGTGTTGAGTTGTCGGTGCGGCAGTTGTTCGAGGCTCCGACGGTCGCGGGGTTGGATCGTGTGGTGGAGGGTGCGGGCCGTAGTCGTGTGCCGGTGCTGCGGGCGGGGGGTCGTCCGGGGCGGTTGCCGTTGTCGTTCGGTCAGCAGCGGTTGTGGTTCTTGCATCAGTTGGAGGGGCCGGGGGCGGCGTACAACGTGCCGTTGGCGTTGCGGTTGAGCGGCCGGCTGGACCGGGAGGCGCTGCGGCTGGCGCTGGGTGATGTCGTGGCGCGGCACGAGAGCCTGCGCACGGTCTTCGCCGAAGACGCCCAAGGCCCCTACCAAGTGGTACGTGACGTAGTCGACAGCGAACCGGAGGTCGTCAGCGTCCGCGTCTCGGCGGAGGAACTGGCGACGGAACTGGCAGCCGCAGCGCGGCACCCCTTCGACCTGACGAGGTTCCCGCCTCTTCGGACGATGCTGTTCGAGCTGGACGCCGACGAGCATGTGTTGCTCCTGCTGGTGCATCACATCGCGAGCGACGGGTGGTCGGTCCGTCCCCTGGTGCGTGACGTGAGTGCCGCGTATGGGGCGAGGGCGAGCGGTCAGTCCCCGCGGTGGCCGGTGTTGCCGGTGCAGTATGCGGATTTCGCGGTGTGGCAGCGGGAGCTGCTGGGCTCGGAGGACGATCCGGAGAGCCTGGTCTCGGCGCAGGTCGCGTACTGGTGTGAGCAGCTCGCAGACCTGCCCGCGGAGATCGCGCTGCCTGCTGACCGTCCGCGTCCACCGGTTCCCTCGCAGCGTGGTGATCGGGTGGAGTTCACCGTGCCCGCGGCTGTGCACGCCGGCGTGGCGAGGCTGGCTCGTGAGTGCGGTGCGAGTGTGTTCATGGTGTTGCAGGCGGCGTTGGGTTTGTTGCTCGCGCGTTCAGGCGCGGGTGAGGACATACCCATCGGCACCCCTGTCGCCGGGCGTGGTGATGATGCGGTGGATGACTTGGTGGGGTTGTTCATCAACAGTCTGGTGTTGCGTACGGATGTGTCGGGGGATCCGACGTTCCGTGAGTTGGTGGCGCGGGTGCGGGAGACGGATCTGGAGGCGTACGCGCATCAGGATCTGCCCTTCGAGCGGCTGGTGGAGATCCTCAACCCCGAGCGGTCCCTGTCCCGCCACCCCCTCTTCCAAGTCATGCTCACCCTCAACAACACGGATGTGGCCTCCGCGTCCCAGCAAATCCAAGAGCTGGCAGGGCTGGAGGTGCGGCCGCAGCCGGTGGAAACCGGCGAGGCCAAGAACGACCTCACCTTCGCCTTCGTCGGCCTGCCCGCTGCCGAGAGCCCCGGCGGCGGAACCCCCGAACGCGACGGCCTCCACGGCATCCTGGAGTACAACACCGACCTGTTCGACCGGGCGACCTGCGCCGCGCTCGCCGAACGCCTCGTACACCTCCTGGCCTCACTCGCCGCCGACCCCGAGCAGCGACTGGACGCCTACGACGTCCTCACCCCGACTGAGCGGCACGACGTCGTGCACGGCTGGAACGACACACGTCACGCCGTGGCCGCCACCACGGTGACAGCGATGTTCGACGCCTGCGTGGCGTCCGCCCCGAACGACCCGGCCGTAGTCTTCGGCACCACGACGCTGACCTACGCCGACCTGGACCGGCGCGCCGACCGCCTGGCCCGCCTCCTCGTCGAACGGGGCATCGGACCGGAGACGTTCGTGGGCATCGCCCTGGAGCGCTCCGAGGCGTGGGTGGTGGCGATCCTGGCGGTCCTCAAGGCGGGCGGCGCGTTCCTGCCCCTCGACCCCGGATACCCGGACGACCGCCTGCGCTTCATGCTCCAGGACAGCACGCCGGAGCTGGTCATCACCGCGGAGGGCCTGCGCCAGCGGATCGCGTACGAGGACACGCCCCTGCTGATCCTGGACGCGCCGGAGGTGACGACGGCGCTGACGGCCGACCTCGACCCTGACCCCGACCCTCACCACGACCTCGTCCCTCACCTCGATCCCGCCCCCCACATCGACCCCGATCCCGACCAAGGCGCTGGGCTCGGGACCAGCCACACCGCGACCCCCACAGGCCCGGACAGCGCCGCCTACGTCATCTACACCTCCGGCTCGACCGGCCGCCCCAAGGGCGTGGTGATCCCGCACGGCGGTCTGCCGAGCATGGTGTCCACCGCCGTCGACCGCTGGGAGCTGGGGCGCGGCAGCCGCGTCCTGCAAATAGCGTCCACCAGCTTCGACGCCTCCCTGTGGGACGTGTTCGGTGCGCTGCTCTCCGGGGCGACGCTCGTCCTGGCACCGGCGGACCAGGCCCTGGGCGAGGACCTGACCCGGTTCGTCGCCACCGCGGGTGTCACCCACATGACCCTGCCGCCCGCCGTTGTCGCCAGCCTGACGGAGGAGGAGCTGCCGCCCGGCCTGGTCATCACCGTCACGGGTGACACCTGCCCGCCGGCCACCGCGCGGCGCTGGTCGGTTCGGCACCGGCTGTTCAACGGCTACGGGCCCACCGAGACGACCATCGCGGCCACCGCCGGGGAGATCAGGCCCGCCGGCCCCGAAGCGACCGGCCCCGCCCCGGGCGCCGAACAGACAGGGCGATCGACCGGCTCGGTGCCGATCGGCGTCCCGTTCCGCAACAAGCGGGTATACGTACTCGACACCCGACTGCGGCCGGTGCCGCCGGGCACCGTCGGGCAGCTGTGGATCGCGGGCACCGGACTGGCCCGCGGCTACCACCGGGCACCGGACCTCACGGCCGCGCGATTCGTCGCCGACCCCTTCGGCCGCCCCGGAGAGCGGATGTACGACACCGGGGACCTCGCACGCCGACGGATCGACGGCACTCTGGAGTTCGCCGGTCGCCGCGACGACCAGGTGAAGTTCGGCGGATTCCGGATCGAGCTGGGCGAGATCGAGTCCGTGCTGCTGCGCTGCCCCGGCGTCGCGCAGGCCGCGGCCACCGTCCGTGAGGACCGGCCGGGACAGCGCAGGCTGGTCGGCTACGCCGTGCCGGAACCCGGTGCCGGGCTCGACGCGGAGGCCCTGCGGGCGTTCACATCGGCCACTCTGCCCGGCCACGCCGTGCCCTCGGCCTTCGTCGTCCTGGACGAGCTGCCGCTGTCCCCGAACGGCAAGGCCGACCGCGCCGCACTGCCCAGGCCGCAGCACGCCGCACGAGCCACGCCGCGCGGTCGCCGCGAGACCCTGCTGTGCGCGATCTTCGCCGATGTGCTCGGCCTCGAAGCGGCCGGGCCCGACGACCGCTTCTTCGACATCGGGGGCGACAGCATCTCCTCGATCTCGCTCGTCGGCAGGGCGCGCGCCGCCGGACTCGACCTGAGCCCGCGCGACGTGTTCACCCACCAGACGCCCGCCGCGCTCGCCGCCGCCGCGCGCTCGCGGGACCGGGCCGACGCCCTGGAGCACACCGACGACGAAGGGCCGCTGTGGCCCACGGCCGTGCTGCGGCGCTTCATCGAACTCGGCGGCCCCATCGACCGGTTCGCCCAGTCCCGGCTGGTGGAGCTGCCGCAGGGAAGCGACATCGGGACGCTCGTGGCCACCGTGGACACCGTCGTGCGCCGCCACGACGCGCTGCGGCTGCGCCTGGCCGGTGACGGCGATGACCAGGTCCTCGAAGTACGGGAACCCGACACGATGGACATCGCGGAAGCGGTGCGCCGCGTCGACCTGCCCCGCAAGCCGGGCGAATCCCCCGACGACGTGTCCGCCCGCGTGGCCGCCGAGGCCGACGCCGCCCGGGCCCGGCTCTCCCCGCGCGAGGGCCGTCTCGTCGAGGTGGTGTGGTTCGACCGCGGCGCCGGAGAGCCGGGCCTGGTCCTGATCGTCATCCACCACTTCGCCGTCGACGAGGTGTCCTGGCGCATCCTGCTGCCCGAACTGATCGAGTGCTGGAACGCGCACCGGGAGGGACGCACCCCCGAACTCCGCCCCATCGGCACGTCACTGCGCCGCTGGGCCCACGCGATGCACACCGCGGCCCACAGCCCCGAGCGCACGGCCGAGGCCGACGGCTGGGTCGGGCTACTGTCCGGCCCCGACCAGCAACTCGGCAGCCGCCCCCTGGACCGGGCCAAGGACACGCTGGGCAGCGCGCGGAGCCTCTCCCTCACCCTGCCCCCCGACGTCGCGGGGCGGGTGCTCGACGCCGTACCCGCGGCGTTCCACGCGGGTGTGGACGACGTGCTGCTCACCGGCCTGGCGCTGGCCGTCGCGCACTGGCGCGGTACGGGAGCCGGCCTCCTCGTGGACGTGGAGACCCACGGCAGGCACGAGGAGCTGGTGCCGGGGGCTGACCTGACGACGACCGTGGGCTGGTTCACCGACATCCATCCGGTACGTCTGGACCTCGCCGGCGTCGACATCGCCGGCGCGCTGGCCGCAGGACCCGCGGCCGGGCAGGCGCTGAAGACGGTCAAGGAACAGCTGAGGGCCGTACCGGGCGACGGGTCGGGCTACGGACTGCTCAGGTACCTCAACCCTCGTACCGCCGAGGCACTCAAGGCGCTGCCGACCGCGCAGATCGGATACAACAACCTCGGCCGCACCCGTGGCTCGGCCGACCGGACGAGCCACGGCCTGGGCAGGCTGGAGGGCCTGGGTGGTACGGACGACGCCCGCATCCCCCTGCCCCACGCCGTCGAACTGAACACGATGGTGCGTGAGGACGACACCGGCACCCACCTCGTCGCCGTCTGGACCTGGGCGGACGGACTGTTCGAACAGCACCGCATGGAAGAACTGGCCAGGACCTGGTTCGACGTCCTGGGCGCCCTGGCCGACCACGCCGCCGCGCCGGACGCGGGCGGCCGTACCCCGTCGGACCTGCTCGGAGCAGGACTGAGCCAGAACGAGATCGACGCTCTCGAAGCCGAGTGGAGGACCTTGTGAACACCTCGGGCCTGCAAGACATCCTGCCGCTCTCCCCGCTCCAGGAAGGTCTCCTCTTCCACCGTCTCTACAGCGGCGACGCCCCCGACGTGTACGCCGTCCAACTGGTCGTCGAGCTGACCGGTGACCTCTCCGTGCCCTCGCTCAAGCAGGCGGCGCAGGCCCTTCTCGCACGGCACCCCGGCCTGCGGGCCGCCTTCCGGTACGAGGGGCTCAGCAGACCGGTGCAGCTGATACCGCGTCAAGTCCCGTTGCCGTGGAGTGAGTACGACCTGACGGACGTCCCCGAGGCGGAGCGCGACCGGCGCCTGGAGGAACTGCTGCGCGCCGACCGCTACGAGCGCTTCGACCTCGCGACCCCGCCCCTGGTCCGCTTCCTGTGCATCCGCGTGGCGCAGGACCGGCACGTCTTCGTGATGTCCAACCACCACCTGCTGCTCGACGGGTGGTCGCTGCCGATCGTGCTGCGCGACCTCGTCACCCTGTACGCCACGGGGGGCGACGACTCGGAGCTGCCGAGGGTGCGCTCGCCGCGCGACCACCTGGAGTGGCTCTCCCGGCGGGATCGCGCCGCCGACCGGGCGGCGTGGGCCGAGGCCGTGGGCGGCTTCGACGAACCCTCGCTGATCGCACCGGCCGCGCGGACGGCTCCCGCCCCCGAGCTGCCCGACGAGCTCGAACTGGAGCTGGACTCCGCCACGACCGCCGCTCTCGCTCCGGTCGCCCGCCGCCTCGGAGTCACCGCCGGCACTCTCGTCCAGACCGCCTGGGCCCTCGTGCTCGCCCAGTTCACAGGCAAGGACGACATCGTCTTCGGAGCGACGGTGTCCGGGCGTCCCGCGGACGTCGAAGGCGTCGAAACCATGGTCGGTCTCTTCATCAACACCGTCCCCGTACGCGTGCGCCTGCGGCCCGCCGAGCACCTCGCCGACCTCATCACCAGGGTCCAGGAGGAACAGACCCGGCTCCTGCCGCACCACCACCTGGACCTGTCCTCCATCCGGCAACTCAGCGGCCTGTCGGGCACCACCCAGATGTTCGACACGCTGCTGGTGTACGAGAACTACCCGGCCGCGCCACGCGGCACGGTGGGCGGCGCCGAAGCGGGCGGCGAGCTGCGCATCACCGGCATGCGCGGCCGTGACGCCACGCACTACCCCCTGACCCTTCTCGTCCACCCCGGGGAGCGCCTGCGTTTGCGCCTCGAACACCGCACGGACACCGTCGACGAAGCCGGGGCGCGGTCGCTGGGCGAGCAGCTCCTCCAGGCCCTGCGCGCCGTCGTCCACGAGACGCGCATCCCGGTCGGCCGTCTCGACGTACGCGCTCCCGCCGAGCGCCTGCACCCTGCCGCGCACCGAGGGGAGGACCTGGCCCTGCCGGAGGCGTCGTTGGCGGGGTTGTTCGAGGAGTGGGTGGTGCGGGATCCGGGTGCTGTGGCGGTGGAGTTCGAGGGTGGTGTGGTGTCGTATGGGGAGTTGGATGGGCGGGCGAATCGTTTGGCGCGGTTTTTGAGGTTGTTGGGGGTGGGTGGGGAGTCGCGTGTGGTGGTGGCGTTGCCGCGGTCGGTGGATGCGGTGGTGGCGTTTTTGGGGGTGTTGAAGGCGGGGGGCACGTATGTGCCGGTGGATCCGTCGTATCCGGTGGAGCGGATTGCTTTTGTGGTGGGGGATTGTGCGCCGTCGGTGGTGATTTCGGTGTCGGGGGCCGGGGTTGCCGGGTGTGGTGGTGTGCCGGTGGTTTTGTTGGATGATCCGGTGGTGGTGTCGCGGCTTGGTGAGGTTTCTTCGGGTTCTTTGGGGGTGGTTTCTGGTCGGGAGCAGGCGGCGTATGTGTTGTATACGTCGGGGTCGACGGGGCGGCCGAAGGGTGTGGTGGTGTCGCAGGGTGGTGTGGTGAATGTGTTGGCGGGTTTGCGGGGTGTGGTGGGTTCGGGTTCGGGTCGTGTTCTGGCGTTGACGACTTTCGCTTTTGATATTGCGGTGTTGGAGTTGTTCGGTCCGTTGACGGCGGGTGGTTGTGTGGTTCTGGCGTCTTCGGAAGTGGTGGGTGATGCGGGGTTGTTGGTGGATTTGGTGGTGTCGTCGGGTGTGTCGGTGGTGCAGGCGACGCCGTCGTTGTGGCGGGAGATCCTGGCGGTTGCGGGGGATCGGCTGAAGCACGTTCACGCGATGCTGGGCGGTGAGCCCTTCTCCGACGACATGGCCGGAACGCTGGTGGAATCCCTGGCTTCCGTATGGAACGGCTACGGACCGACCGAAGCCTCCGTCTACGCAACCGCGACCGAGATTTCAGGGCCGGACGTCACCATCGGAAGGCCGCTGGCGAATACGCGGGTGTTCGTCCTTGATGGGTTTTTGCGGCCGGTGCCGGTGGGTGTCGCTGGCGAGTTGTATGTGGCGGGTGCGGGTGTTGCGCGGGGGTATTGGGGTCGGGCGGGTTTGACGGCGGAGCGTTTTGTGGCGTGTCCGTTTGGTGGTGTGGGTGAGCGGATGTATCGCACGGGTGATGTGGTGCGGTGGCGTGACGCTGGGGTGTTGGAGTACGTGGGGCGGGTCGATGACCAGGTGAAGGTGCGGGGCTTCCGTATTGAACTGGGTGAGGTCGAGGCGGCGTTGATGGGTTGTGCGGGTGTGGCCCGCGCGGTCGCGGTGGTCCGGGGGGATGTGGCGGGGGACCGTCGCTTGGTTGCCGGTGTGCTTCCCGAGGATGGTGTGGTTCTCGATTTGATTGCGGTGCGTGTGGAGTTGGGGCGGCGTCTGCCGGATTACATGGTTCCCGCGCTGGTGGTGCTGGATGAGGTGCCGTTGACGCCGAATGGGAAGGTGGACCGGCGGGCTTTGCCGGAGCCTGAGGCGGTTGTGGTTTCCGGGCGTGGGCCGCGTTCTCCTCGGCAGGAGATTCTGTGTGGCCTGTTCGCCGAGGTGCTGGGTGTGCCGGCGGTGGGTATTGACGATGACTTCTTTGCTCTGGGTGGTCATTCGTTGTTGGCGACGCGTCTGGTGGGTCGGGTGCGTGCTGTTCTGGATGCCGAGTTGTCGGTGCGGCAGTTGTTCGAGGCTCCGACGGTTGCGGGGTTGGATCGTGTGGTGGAGGGTGCGGGCCGTAGTCGTGTGCCGGTGCTGCGGGCGGGGGGTCGTCCGGGGCGGTTGCCGTTGTCGTTCGGTCAGCAGCGGTTGTGGTTCTTGCATCAGCTGGAGGGGCCGGGGGCGGCGTACAACGTGCCGTTGGCGTTGCGGTTGAGCGGCCGGCTGGACCGGGAGGCGCTGCGGTTGGCGCTGGGTGATGTGGTGGGGCGGCACGAGAGCCTGCGCACGATCTTCGCGGAGGACACTGAGGGGCCGTACCAGGTCGTGCTGGATGCGGGAGTCGCGGTTCCGTGGTCTGTTTCGTCGTGTGGGCAGGAGGAGCTTTCGGAGCGGTTGGAGGAGGCTGCTCGGTATGCCTTCGATCTGACGGTCGACGTTCCGGTCCGGGCCACTCTGTTCGAGCTCGGTCCCGATGAGCACGCCCTGCTCCTGCTCGTGCACCACATCGCGACCGACGCGTGGTCACTACGCCCCTTCGTCAGCGACCTCGTCGCCGCGTATGGGGCGAGGGCGAGCGGTCAGTCCCCGCGGTGGCCGGTGTTGCCGGTGCAGTATGCGGATTTCGCGGTGTGGCAGCGGGAGATGCTGGGCTCGGAGGACGATCCGGAGAGCCTGGTCTCGGCGCAGGTCGCGTACTGGTGTGAGCAGCTCGCCGACCTGCCCGCGGAGATCGCGTTGCCTGCTGACCGTCCGCGTCCACCGGTTCCCTCGCAGCGTGGTGATCGGGTGGAGTTCACCGTGCCCGCGGCTGTGCACGCCGGCGTGGCGAGGCTGGCTCGTGAGTGCGGTGCGAGCGTGTTCATGGTGTTGCAGGCGGCGTTGGGTGTGTTGCTCGCGCGTTCAGGCGCGGGTGAGGACATACCCATCGGCACCCCTGTCGCCGGGCGTGGTGATGATGCGGTGGATGACTTGGTGGGGTTGTTCATCAACAGTCTGGTGTTGCGTACGGATGTGTCGGGGGATCCGACGTTCCGTGAGTTGGTGGCGCGGGTGCGGGAGACGGATCTGGAGGCGTACGCGCATCAGGATCTGCCCTTCGAGCGGCTGGTGGAGATCCTCAACCCCGAGCGGTCCCTGTCCCGCCACCCCCTCTTCCAAGTCATGCTCACCCTCAACAACACGGCAGGCATCACCGGCGCGGCCGCCGCCGGGGGCGACTTGACGGTCAGGCCGTTGGCTGCCGAAACCGCCACCGCGAAGTTCGACCTGCTGCTGTCCTTCGGTGAACTCCGCACGGCCCATGGCGAGCCGGACGGGCTGAACGGAGCGCTGGAGTACGACACGGCTCAGTTCGACGCGTCCACCGCCCACCGCCTGACGCTGCGCCTGGCGTCCGTACTCGAACAGGTGACGGGCGACCCGAAACTGACCGCGGGGGCCACGCGCATCACGCTCCCCGACGAACTGGAGGCGATGCGGGCCTGGAACGACACCGCGCGTGACGTGCCCTCCACTCCATTGCCGGAGCTGTTCGGCGCCCAGGCGCGACGCCGCGCCGAGCACCCCGCGATCCTGCACGAGCACGGCACCCTCACCTACGCCGAGCTGGACGCGCAGACGAACGCGTTGGCCAGGACCCTGCTCGCCCACGGTGCGGGCCCGGACGCCGTCGTGGTCCTGGCGCTGCCCCGTGGCGCCGACTTCGTCCGAGGGGTCATCGGCACGCTCAAGGCGGGGGCCGCCTATGTTCCCCTGGACCCCGAACTGCCGCCCGCCCGGCAGGAGTTCGTTCTGCGCGACGCCCGACCTGCGGTGCTGCTCACCACTCGGGACATCGCCGCGCGGCTGCCGCGGCACCACAGCACGCTCTTGCTCGACGACACCACGCTCGCGGCAGCGCCGCAGGCTTCCGTGACGGACGAGGAACGCGGCGGCCCCCTGCTGCCGGAACACCTGGCGTACGTCATGTACACCTCGGGCTCCACGGGGGAGCCCAAGGCCGTCGAGATGCCCGTCCGCGCTGTGCAGAACCTGCTGCACTGGCACCAGGAGGCGCTCCCCGCCCCCGACGGATCGGTCACCGCGCAGTTCACCGACACCGGCTTCGACGTCAGCGTGCAGGAGATCCTGTCGGCCCTGCTCTGCGGCAAGACCCTCGCGATCTGCCCTGAGGGCGTCCGCCGCGACCCCGACCGCATGGTGGCCTGGCTGAAGGAAACCGGCGTCCACGAACTGCTCGCCCCCACTCTCGTCATCGAGGCGGTGTGCGCGAGCGCCCTGGAGGCGGGAGTGGAGCTGACGGCACTGCGGCACGTCGCGCAGGCCGGTGAGGCCCTGCTCACGGACGGCGCCATCGGACGCCACTGGTCGGCGGCCACCCACCGGCCGAGGCTGCACAACCACTACGGGCCCACCGAGACCCACGTGGTGACGGCCGAGCCCCTGCCTGTCGACCCCGCGCACTGGCCGGCCGCCCCCGCCATCGGCGGTCCGCTGCCCAACGTGCGCGTCCATGTGCTCGACCACCGGCTGCGGCCCGTCCCCCCGGGCGTACCGGGGGAGCTGTACGTGTCGGGGGCGGCCGTCGCCCGCGGATACCGGGGGCGCCCCCGGCTCACCGCGGAGCGCTTCGTCGCCTGTCCTTCGGGTGCGCCCGGGGAGCGGATGTACCGTACGGGCGACCGGGTCCGCCGCTCCGCCGACGGGCGGCTGCACCACCTGGGCAGGGTCGACGACCAGGTCAAGATCCGGGGCTTCCGGGTCGAGCCCGGCGAGGTGGCCGCAGCGCTGCGGAGGGACCCCGAGGTGAACGCCGCCGCCGTCCTCGCCCGCGACGCCACCTCGCTGATCGCCTTCGTGACCCCCGCCCCCGGTGGCGCCCCCGACCCGCGCGAGCTGCGGGCCAGGATGCTGCGTACCGTGCCCGATCACCTCGTGCCCGCCGACTTCGTCGTCGTGGACGCGCTTCCACTGACCCGCAACGGCAAACTCGACCGCCGGGCGCTGCTGGGCATGGACATCGCCAGGCCGACGGCCCGTGCGGCGGCCACCGAGGCGGAGAAGCGCATCTGCGCGATCTTCGCGGAGGTACTCGGCATCGACCGTGTCACGCCCGACGACGACTTCTTCCGCCTCGGCGGGCACTCCTTCCTCGCGACCAAGGTCACCGTGCGGGTCAACGAGCAGCTGGAGGCCGAGCTGGGCGTGCGCGACCTGTTCGAGGCACCCACCCCGGCAGACCTCGCCCGGGCGGTGGAGAGCCGCGGCACCCGCGACTCCTTCGCCCCGCTGCTGCCGCTGCGGACCAAGGGCGAGGGACGCCCGCTGTTCTGCGTGCACCCGGGAGGCGGCGTCGCCTGGTGCTACTCCGGCCTGCTGACCCACCTGGACAGCGACATCCCGGTCTACGGGCTCCAGGCCCGCGCGCTGAGCCGGCCGGGGGAGGCGCCGGCCGACGTCGGCGAGATGGCCGCGGACTACCTCCAGCAGATCCGCGAGATCCAGCAGGAAGGCCCGTACCGGCTGCTCGGCTGGTCTTTCGGTGGGGTCGTCGCCCACGAGATCGCGGTACGGCTCCAGCACGAGGGGGAGGAGGTGGAGCTGCTCGGCCTCGTGGACTCCTACCCCAACGTCTCCGACGGCACGGACGGCTCCGGGGCATCCGGGGTCTTTGAGCAGGACGTGCTGGAAGGCGCCCTGCGGCAACTGGAGGACAAGCTGCTGGTCGACAATCTCACCGCAGCCGGTTTCCCCTTCGAGGAGGCGGAGTTGGCGGGCGACCGGAACGCACTCGTCGCGCGCTACCTGGAGTTCCTGCACGCCCGGCAGCATCCGCTCGCCGCCGTCGGCGACCGCACACTGCTGGCCATGAAGGACGCGTGGATACACCACAGCAGGCTCCTCGCCACCCACCGGCCCGGGCACTACCGCGGGGACCTGCTGATGTTCTCGGCCGTGCACCTGCCCCTCGAGCTGCGCGGCCGGGTGGACGCCACGGCCTGGCGGCCCTTCGTGGACGGCGTGATCGAGGACCACCCGGTGGACGCCGAGCACGAGCAACTGCTCACCGTGCCCGCCCACATCGCCACCATCGGCCGCTCACTGGCCGCACGGCTCTCGGTGAACGGCGCTCAGGAGCCGTCCGAACGGCCCGGCAGCACGTCCTTGGCGACGAGCCGGGAGCCCGCGTAGCAGAGGCGGTACACGTCCACCTCCTCCAGGAGGTTTCCGTTGGACCGGTAGAACGCGCAGGTGGCGCCGGGAGGTCTCGGGGCCGCCCGCATGTCGTCGGTCGGATAGGGGAAGTGCCGTTCGGGAAGTCGCTGCTGGATCTCGGCGCGCTCCTGCCCGACGCGCAGCGATTCGTAGACCCCGGGCCGCAGGACGCACGTGCTCAGCTGGTACGCGAACACGACCGCCGCCGGGAGCGCGGTCAGCGCCACTCCCGCGGGCACCACGAACGCGGCTGCGAAGCGCAGCCGGGCCCGCCGCTGCGCCACCGCCAGTTGCCGCGTCGATGCAGAACCCGTCGCCCGTGCGGGGCCCCCGGCTGCGTGCGACCGGTCCGCGCTCACCCGGTCGGGCACCGTGGCCCTCACCTCGAAGCCGTCCCCGCGGGGGCCCGCCCGGAGCGTTCCGCCGATCACCGCCACCCGCTCCCGCATACCCGTCAGACCGCGGTTGCCCGGCGTCGGCCGGCGACCGCGTCCGGCGGAAGCCGCGCCGGGCGGCGCCGAGTTGACCACGCGCACCTCGGTCACCCCGGCCTCGTGCCGGATTCGGACCTCCACCCTGCTGCCCGGCGCGTGCTTGGTGGCATTGGTCAAGGACTCCTGGACCACCCGGTACACCGCGCGGTCCACCAGCGGTGCCAGCGAAGGCGCCGCGCCCTCGCGCACCAAGGACACCTCGACACCGGACGTGGCGGCCCGGTGCACGAGGTCCTCCACCGACTCCGCCGTCGGAGCCGTCGACACGGGATCGGTGCTCTCGCGCAGGACGCCGATGGTGTCCCGCAGGTTGTCCATCGCGTCGGAGACGGCCGTCCGCAGTTCGGTCAGATCGGCCCGGTGCCGGTCCGACAGGTCGGGCTCCAGCTCGAGGGCGCCCGCACGCAGCGCTATCAGGCTCAGTTCGTGCCCCAGTGAGTCGTGCATGTCGGCCGCGATCCGGGTGCGCTCCCGCAGCCGGGCCTCCTCCGCCACCGCGCGCTGACGCTGCTCCAGGCTCATCGCCCGCTGCCAGCCGTCCCTCACCAGGGCCGCGCGAGCCTGGCGGTACCGGCCCACGAGCCAGGGCAGCAACAGTGCCGCCGGCACCATCGTCACCACGTAGAACCACCAGACGAGGGGGACCCGCAACGCGGCACAGAGCGCCAGGTCGACGGCTATGGAACCGCCGAACGCCAGCAGCGACGTCCTGGTCGTGGCGGAGCCCGCACCCAGGAGGTAACTCGACACCGCGAGCGCCAGGAGGTACGGGTTCGCCGGGCTGGTCCCCTGCATCAGGCCCAGCGCGCAGAGACCGTTGACGGCCAGCAGCGCCGCACCGGGGCGCTTGCGGCTGCCGGGCACCGCCACCGCGAGGACCAGCGCGGGCACCACCACGTCCAGGAGCGCGGAGGAGGCCGTGTCGTTCTCCAGGAACCACACGAGTCCGACCCCGGAGAGCAACAGCCACAGCGCCACGTCGCGCAGTACCGGCCCCGCCGCCACCAAACGAGCCGGGACCCGGCGGCCCGCACTCCATCCGCCCTTGTCGGTACGCCACATCACCCGCCGAGGCTACCCAATGCCCAGACGCGGTCCTCAACCCCGTGGAGCCAGCCGTGCGCAGGCACTTTCCGCCTCAAGTACAGCTCGTTGACACCGCTGACGCGTCACTGGCACCGTTGATCCACGAGCGCGTCGTCCCATTCGGGCATTCCGATCGATGTGACTGGGGGCCAGCGGTGGCACCGTTCGGCAACTCGGCAAGCCCGCACAGAGCATCAGCTCCGCCTATCACCTGTCCGCCCTCGTCGAGCAGGTACTCCACGCGATGCGCCGGATCGAAGCGGTGCACCGCAGCGTTGCCTGCCCGCTGGGGGCCGGGTGATGGCGGGTCAGGAACTGCCCGGGGACCGCGCCCGCATGGCGCGACTGCTCGGGTCCGACCAGCAGAAGAAGAACCTCCCCGTGCTCGAACGCATCCGTGCCCGGCTCCAGCGCATCGCCGAGGAAGCAGGCCACCCCGTGCCCGCGGCCGATGACCTGCTGCGCGCCGCCGAGCCGGACCAGGCGCTCGCGGACATCACCTGGGCGAGGACGCCTTGCTGACCGAACGCGGCTGGGTCGGGCCTCCCTACCGCGGCATGACGGGGGTCAGCACCGCCTTCGGTACCTTCGGCGAACTGCTCCAAGGCGTCCTGCCCGGCGGCGAGGACTTCCTGGTCACGCTGCCCATCGCGCGCTGGAGCGTGGCGACCTTCCGCAGCGACCCCGCGGCGCGCCGGCTGCGGGTCGTACCGGACCACAAGCACAAGGCGCGGCGCCTGCTGTCGATGATCCTCGACGACCATCCGGTGCCCGTCGGCGGAGTGCTCGTCCTGGAGAGCACCCTGCCGGAAGGCAAGGGGTTCGCCAGCTCGTCGGCCGACCTGGTGGCCACGGCACGGGCCGTGGGCAACGCACTGGGCATCGCCATGCCGCCGGCGAGGATCGAGTCGTACCTGCGCCGCATCGAGCCCACCGACGGCGTCCTCTACGACGGCATCGTCGCCTTCGACCACCGCCGGGTGGAGCTGCGCCGCGCGCTCGGGGCGCTGCACCCCATGTCCGTGGTCGGGATCGACGAAGGCGGCACCGTCGACACCGTCGCCTTCAACCGGCTCCCCAAACCGTTCTCCGACGCGGACCGCAGGGAGTACGCGCGGCTGCTCGCGCGCCTGACCGAGGCGGTACGCGTCAACGACCTCGCCGAGGCCGGAGCCGTCGCGACCCGCAGCGCGGTGCTCAACCAGGTGCTGCGGCCCAAGCGGACGCTCGACCGGATGATCGCACTGTGCGAGGAGATCGGCGGTCTCGGCGTCGTCGTCGCACACAGCGGCACGTCCCTGGGCATTCTCGTCGACCGCTCGGACCCGCAGTGGGCCCGCAAGGTCGTGCACGCGTCACGGGGCTGCTTCGACCTCGCCGGAAACGTGGCCACCTACCTGACGCTGGGATTCCGGCAGGACCCCTGACGGGCGGGAACGGGTTGATGAGGGTGTCCACGACGGAGTGAGGTCGGTGTGGGTGCGGAGAGCCTGAGCGACCTACGGCCCAACGCGCGCCAGTGGATCGCCCAGCGCCACGACGACGCGCCGTTCCCCGCGGTAGGGCGCGCGGCTGTGCGCGGCGGCGATGTTGTCGATCAGGAGCAGATCGCCCTCCTGCCACGGCACCGGCACCGTGTGCCGGTCGTACACCTCGTTGATGGTGTCGACGGTCGCCCGGTCCAGGGCGGCACCATCGCCCCGGAACGTCGTGAAGGGCAGGCCGTCGGCACCGAACTCGGAGAGCAGCAGCTCGCGTACCGCCGGGTCCATGGTCCACTCGTTGAGGAAGGCGATCTGGTTGAACCAGCAGCGCTCACCGGTCCGCGGGTGCTCGACCACCGCGGGCAGGGTCTGGCGGGTGCGCAGCCCGCCCGCGTCCGTCCACTCGTGGGCGATGCCGTGTGCCGCGCAGTACGCGCTCACGGCCGCCCGGTCGTCCGTGCCGAACGCGTCGGCGAGCGCCACCCCGAGCAACGGGCTGTAGTTGCGTACGAGTTGCCAGCCGTCCCGCTCGAACGGCGCGACGACGTCGGCGGGCAGGTCGGCGAGGACCGCCCGCGCGTCGGCGACGGACACCGCTCCGCCGCTGCTGCCCCGCTCCAGGCAGGACAGGACGAGCCACCTCGGGTAGCGGGCCGCGCTCGACAACTCGTGGTGCATGCACATGGGTTGGTCCGGCGGCCACTGGGAGGACGAGTACACCCCGCCCGGCAGCGCCGTGCGCGGGGCGAAGCCCTCCAACTCCGTCATCAGCTCCGAGGTGAGGGCCCGGCTCGCCCCGGCCGCGTCGGCCGGCTCGCGCAGTCCCAGCCCCCGCACCAGGACCGCGCCCCGCTCGACCGCGACGGACCGCAGCGCGCCGGCGTGCGCACGGAGCCAACCGGGGCCGTCCCCGGCCGCCGCCTCCGCGTCCACGACCGGCACCGCATCCTCGGAAACGGGTATCGACTCGCCGGCGAATCGGTCGACATCGCTGTACGGCATTCATTCGCCCTTTCGGTTCCGCAGGATCGGAAAATGACGAGGGAGCGCTGCCGCGACCCCCCGCAGCGCAACGTAACAGCGATCGGACGAAGCGGAAGTCTTTCAGTCTGGGGTAATGGTTCTTGCCCATCGGCCGGGATTCCCGAAACTGTTCAGGCAGTCCATCGGAAGCGAGGAGTGCCATGCCCGTGATAGCCGTCAACGGCGTACGGCTCGCATACCAGGACCTCGGTCACGGTCCTCCCGTACTGCTGGTCATGGGAGCCGGCGCCACCGGCAGCGCCTGGCACCTGCACCAGGTCCCCGCCCTGGTCGCCGCAGGCCACCGGGTGGTCACCTTCGACTACCGCGGGTTCGGCCCCGACGGTCCGGGCGCCCCCGGCCTCACCGTGGACGACCTGGTCGCCGACATCGCCGGGCTCGTCACCCGGCTGGACCTCGGACCGTGCACCGTCGTGGGCACCTCGTTGGGTGCACGCCTCGCAGCCGAACTCGCGCTCGCCCGCCCCGACCTGGTCGACGCCCTCGTCCTGATGGCCACCAGGGGCCGCAGCGACCCGCTGCACACCGCGCTCAGCCTCGCCGAACAGGAACTGGACGACCGGGGCATCGAACTGCCGCCGCGCTACCGCGCCGTGGTCAAGGCACTGACCGAGCTGTCACCGCGCGGCTTCGCCGACGAACAGGCGCTCACGGACTGGCTGGAGGTGTTCGAGCTGGCCCCGCCTCCCGGCCGCGCCGCGCGCGACCAGCGGCGCCTCTACCCGATGCCGGACCGCCTCGACGCCTACCGGCGCATCGACGCACCCTGCCACGTCATCGCCTTCGCCGACGACGTCATGGCGCCGCCCGCCGCGGGCCGGGAGGTCGCCGCCGCCGTGCCCGGCGCGGGCTTCGAGGTCATCGAGGGCTGCGGACACCTCGGCTACCTGGAGCGGCCCGACGCGGTCAACCGCGCGCTGCTGGAATTCCTGTGGGCATCCACACCGGCGAGGACCGACCGGTCCCTGAAGAAGGAGAACCGCCGATGAGCGGCCCGAACGCGTCCCTGCCCTACGGACAGGTGCTCCGACTGGACGAGTTGTTGCAGGTCGCGCGCGTGCACGACGACGACGTCGACCACGTCCTGTTCCTGGCCACGCACCAGTCCTGCGAGATCTACTTCGCCGTCGTGCTGCGGCACCTGGAGGCGGTACGGGCCGCCCTCGACGCCCGTGACGGTGCGCTGGCGGTGCGTCGCGCCGCGCCGCTGCCCGTGCTGGTCGCCACCCTCGTGCACCAGTTCGATGGCCTGGCGACGCTCCCTCCCGAGGCGTTCCACGCCGTCCGGGACGCACTCGGGGACGCCAGCGGCTTCCAGTCCGCCCAGTACCGTGAGATCGAATACCTCTGCGGCCTGCGCGACTCCCGCTTCCTCAACACCGCGGGCTTCACCGACGCCGACCGCAAGCGGCTGCGGGCACGCCTGGACGAGCGATCCGTCCAGGAGGCGTACCGCGACTTCGCCGCCGGCCAAGCGGAGCGGGAGTCCGTCGAGCGCGTACGCGGCGCGCTGCTCGACTTCGACGAAGCCTTCGCCGTCTGGCGGGCGCGCCACGCGGTGCTCGCCGAACGGTTCCTCGGCGGCGGCACCGGGACCGCCGGGTCCGACGGCGCCGCGTACCTGTGGCGCGCCGCGCGCCGGCGCCTCGTGCCCGACGTCTGGCCGAACGGAAACGGCGGAAGGCCCGTCCGTCAGCCGTGACTGAAATGCTTTCCGCCTCGGTGGCCGCCCGGCTAGCGTGACCGGAGGTCCGATTCCGAGCACGCATTCTCCGATGTCTCCGGTCTCCTCCACAGGACCATTGGACCTCCTCAAAAAGGCTCCTTCAGCGAGCCCGCGCACCGCATCACTTCTGCAGGCCGCGGAATTCCGCGGCGCGATCTCATCCCGGGGAGTGCATTTCGATGGCACAGCAGGGGCAGGGCGAAACCACAGGGCGCATCGGCAAGGTCGTCATCGTCGGCGGCGGCACCGCGGGCTGGATGACCGCGTCCTACCTCGTCGCCGCCTTCGGCGACCGCGTCGACGTCACGCTCGTCGAATCCGGACGGGTGGGCACGATCGGCGTCGGAGAGGCGACGTTCAGCGACATCCGGCACTTCTTCGAGTTCCTCCAACTGGAGGAGAAGGACTGGATGCCGGCCTGCAACGCCACGTACAAGCTCGCGGTTCGGTTCGAGAACTGGCGGGAGCCGGGCCACCACTTCTACCACCCGTTCGAACAGCTGCGCTCCGTGGACGGCTTCCCGCTGACCGACTGGTGGCTGCGCCACCCCACCACCACGCGGTTCGACACGGACTGCTTCGTGATGGCCTCCCTGTGCGACGCCAACCGCAGCCCCCGCTACCTCGACGGCACGCTGATCGACCAGGACTTCGTGGAGCGCGGCGACAAGCCCCTGGCCCGCTCCACCATCGCCGAGTTCCAGGGCGCCCAGTTCCCCTACGCGTACCACTTCGAGGCCAGCCTGCTCGCCGAGTTCCTGCGCGACTACGCCATCGAGCGCGGCGTACGACACGTCGTCGACGACGTCCTCGACGTCGAGCGCGACCACCGCGGCTGGATCGAGCGCCTGCGCACCGAGGAGCACGGCGCCGTCGGGGGCGACCTGTTCGTGGACTGCACCGGCTTCAAGGGGCTGCTGATCAACAAGGCGCTGGGTGAGCCCTTCGAGTCCTACCAGGACTCCCTGCCCAACGACAGCGCGGTGGCACTGCAGGTTCCCCTGGACATGGACCGAGAGCCCCTGCGCCCGTGCACCACCGCCACCGCGCAGGACGCCGGCTGGATCTGGACCATCCCGCTGATCAGCCGGGTGGGCACCGGATACGTCTACGCCCGCGACTATCTGGAGCCCGAGGAGGCCGAGCGCACGCTGCGCGAATTCGTCGGCCCCGAGGCCGCCGACGTCCCCGCCAACCACATCCGGATGCGCATCGGCCGAACCCGGCGGTCATGGGTGAACAACTGCGTCGCCATCGGACTTTCCTCCGGCTTCGTCGAGCCGCTGGAGTCGACCGGCATCTTCTTCATCCACCACGCCATCGAGCAGCTGGTCAAGTTCTTCCCCGGCGGGGACTGGGACCCCTCCCTGCGCACGCTCTACAACAACTCGGTGGCCCACGTCATGGACGGCGTCCGCGAGTTCCTCGTCCTGCACTACCGGGGTGCCAAGCGCGCGGACAACCAGTACTGGCGGGACACCAAGACCCGTGAGGTCCCCGAGGCACTGGCCGAGCGGATGGCACGGTGGCAGTCCAAACTGCCGGACTCCGAGACCGTCTTCCCCTACTACCACGGGCTCCCCCCGTACTCGTACAACTGCATCCTGCTCGGTACCGGCGGCATCCCGGTGCGGCCCTCACCCGCCCTGGACCTCGCCGACGAGAAGGCGGCCCTCCTGGAGTTCCAGGCGATCCGCGACAAGGCCCGCCGACTGGTCGAGGAACTCCCCACGCAGAACGAGTACTTCGCGGCCATGCGGGCGCAGGCGCGGAACTAGGCGAGCCGGCGGGGAAGCGCCGTGCCCAGCAGCCGGCTCACCGTCCTCTTCGTCGACCTCGCCCTGATCGTCGCCCTGGCCCACCTGGCCGGGGCCGTCGCCAGACGCTGCGGTCAGCCGGCCGTCATCGGTGAGATCGTCGTCGGAATCCTGCTCGGACCGACCGTGCTGAGCGGGCAACTGTCCCAGCACGTCTTCCCGTTGGAGGTGCGCAGCGAGCTCGGGGCCTTCGCCGACCTCGGGCTCGCCCTCTTCATGTTCAAGCTCGGAGCGGAGTCCGAATGGGCCGCCGGGCGCTCGATGCGGCGGGCATCGGCGGGCATCGCGGCCGCCGCGATGGTGTTCCCGTTCGTGGTGGGCGCGGGGCTCGGCCTCTGGTGGCATCCGGGTGGCTCCTCGACGCAAGGCGTCGCCCCCGTGCTGTTCATGGGGGTCGCGCTGTCGGTGACCGCGTTTCCCGTCCTGGCCCGGATCATCGAGGACCGGGGCCTCTCGCGCGCTCCGCTCGGTCAACTGGCCGTGGCCAGCGCCGCGCTCTGCGACGTGCTCGCCTGGTCCATGCTCGGCGTCGTCATGGTGCTGTGCGGCGTCGACACCCCCTGGCGCCTGCTGTGGTTCGTCCCGTACCTGCTCGTGATGGTGGCCGTGGTGTGTCCCGTGCTCCGCAGGCTCACACGCTCCGGACACACCTCGCTCGACCTGTCCCTCACCTGCATCGGCGTCCTGGCCTCAGCGGCTACCACCGAGTGGATGGGGCTCCACTTCATCGTCGGCGCCTTCGTCTTCGGCGTCGTGCGGACGCACGCCCTGAGGGGGCGGGGAAAGGAACACGGGCCGGAGGCCGACGCCGAACTCCGCCGTGGCCTGGGCTCCCTCGACAGCCGGGTCCTGATGCCGGTGTTCTTCGTCGTCGCGGGCTGGCAGGTGGACCTGTCACGACTGGACGCGTCCCACCTGCTCGACCTCGTGATCCTGCTGGTCGCGGCCGGCGGCAGCAAGTTCCTCGCCGTGATGGCCGCGGGGCGGCTGCTGGGGCTGAAGCCGCGGGACTCCGCGGCGCTGGGAGCCTTGATGAACACGCGGGGACTCACCGAACTCATCGTGCTCACCGCGGGCCGGGAACTGGGCCTGCTCGACGACGTCAGCTACACGCTCCTGGTGACCATGGCGGTGCTGACCACGATGTCCACAGGGCCGATCCTGCGGCGCCTGCTCAAGGAGGGGACCGCAACCGGTCCCGCGCACGCGAACGGCCCCTCTCCCGACCACCCGTCCGACCTCGCCCCCGAGCGGAGCGGCACCGGAGGCTGACCACCAGTGAACTCGCTGAGCCGACTCGCGGAACGCTTCGGCACACCGCTGTACGTCTACCGGCTGGACCGGGTCCGGCGCGCTGCGCTGGACCTGCTCGGCGCACTGCCGACCGGCGCCCGTCTCTACTACTCCCTCAAGGCCAACCCCCACCCGGCCCTCGTGCGCGAGCTGAGCGGACTGGGCCTGCACCTGGAGATCAGCTCGCCCGGTGAGCTGGCCGTCGCGCAGCACGTCCGCCATCCGGCGGAGCACTGCCTCTACACCGGCCCGGGCAAGACCGCCGCCGAGGTGTCCGCCGCGCTGCGGGCCGGGGTGCGCCTGTTCTCCGTGGAATCACCGACCGACCTGCGCCGCGTCACGGAGCTGGGCACCGGGGCCGAAGTCGCCTTCGACTACCTCGTCCGCCTCAACGCCCAGGCCGGGGCGGTCGGCACCGGCCTGCGCATGACGGGGCGCTCCTCGCAGTTCGGCACCGACCCCGACACCGCCCTCGCGGCCGGCATGTTCGACTCCGCGCCCGGTGCGCACGCCGCCGGTGCGCATCTGTTCTCCGCCACGAACATCGTCGACGAACGGGCTCTGGTCGAGGAGTTCCGGGCGGTCCTGCGGACGGCGCTGAGCACGTTCGAGGCCGCGGGGAGCACCCCTGCGCTGATCGACCTCGGCGGTGGCTTCGCCGCGCCGTTCGCCGCACCGGGCGAGCGGCCCGCGTACACCGGGCTGCGCGCGGTCCTGGAGGAGCTGCTCGACGGGGCGGTGCCGAGCTGGCGCGAGGGGAGGCCAGGGATCGCCTTCGAGTCGGGCCGCCATCTCGCCGCCGACTGCGGCTCGTTGCTGACCACGGTGCTCGACGTCAAGCAGAGCCGGGGTACCACCTACGCGGTCCTCGATGCCGGGGTCAACGTGCTCGGCGGCATGTCCGGCATCGGACGGCTCCTGACCCCCGCGGTCCGGCCCACGGCCGACCCGGACGGCGGTGCCGCGGCGGGCGGCCTGGCCGAGGTGACACTGGTGGGCCCGCTGTGCACGCCGCTCGACGTCCTCGCCCGTGCCGCCAAGATGCCGCTGCCCCGTGTCGGCGACGTCCTGCGCATCGACAACACGGGCGCGTACGGCCTGTCGGCGAGCCTGACGGGGTTCCTCAGCCATCCCGTCGCCACCGAGGTGGTCCTCGGCACCGACGGAGCCGTGGTCGACGTACGGGACCACCGGGCGGCGTACGCCGCAGGCACCGCGACCGGCCCGGGCGGCTGGTGAATCCCGGACTGGTCGGCCCCGCGTGCGGCGCGCTCTCAATGCTGGATCAGGTCGCCGACCGGGACGGCAGGGACGTGGCCGGTCGCGGGAAGCTGCTGCGCGAGGGCCAGCCCCACGTCGACGAGCGAGGACCGCCGCAGCCCCGTGACGTCGGGGACCGGGGTCCAGCGCGACTCCGAGGTGTCGCCGTTCGGCTCGGGCCTGAGTCGGCCACCGGTGAGCCGCACCTGGTAGAAGATGCCGATGTTCTGGTGCGGGCCGTCACCGGGGCTGTTGCGCTCGGACGCGGGGATCACCCGCGAGTCGACGCCCAGCAGCCGCTCTACCACGGCGTCGCAGCCCGTCTCCTCGGCGACCTCGCGGATCACCGCGTCGAACGGGTCCTCCGTGTGCTCGACCCTGCCGCCGGGCAGCGTCCAGTTGCCCGACACGTGATGGGCGAGCAGGACCCGCCCGTCCTTGATGCACACGGCGTAGGCCGCCAACCGAAAACTCATCCCCGCACCCTATCCTTGCCGCCAAGTCCGTTCCCAGTGAACGGAGTTACGAATAGCTCGAAGGCTCGCGTCAGCCGCCGAAGGAGCCGGCCTCCAATGCCGCTTTGTCGACCTTCCCGTTCGCCGTGAGCGGCATTCGCTCCACCGGGACACAGCGATCAGGCGTCTTGGCCGCGCCGAGGCGTGCGCCGATGCCGAGCAGCACCTCGTCCGGCGCCGCGGCCCCGGTCGTCCAGACGGTGAACGTTCCGTCCGGGCCCGGCGGGACGCACGCCGCCTGCTCGACCCCCTCGACGTCCTGGGCGGCGCTCTCCACCTCCTGGCAGCTCACCCGCCAGCCGCGCCGCTTGAAGAGGTCGTCGCGCCGACCGTGGAAGTAGAGCCTGCCGCCCTCGTCGACCCACCCGAAGTCGCCCGTGCGCAGGGCCCTGCCCACGCCGTCCGGCGCGGCGACGAAGCGCTCGCGCTGCTCCGCTGCTGCCGCGGGCCCCCAGTACCCGGCCATCACGTGCGGCCCGGCGACGACGATCTCACCGACGCCGCCGCACGCAACCGGCTCGCCGTCCCGGCCGACGACGAAGAGCCGCGTTCCCCGCAGCGGTCGGCCGACCGTACCGGGGAACGCCAGGTCCTCGTCCGGCGCGGCGATCGAGATCCGCTTGCACTCGCTCATGCCGTACATGCAGATCAGGGCGGCGTCCGGGAAAGCGGCCCGGACCCGCTCGGCGTCCCGGCCGGTCAGGGCGGCGCCGGTGTTGGTCAGCAACCGCACCGACGTGGGGCGCGGGTCGCGCTCGCCGAGCCGCGCCAGGAGGAGGGCGAGCGTGGGCACCACGGGCACCACGGTGGCCCCCGCGCCGCGGATCGCGACCAGTTCGCGCGCGGACGCCGCGCCGTGCGGGTAGACCACCTCGGCCCCGGCGAGCACCGCCAGGAACAGTTGGTACAGGCCGTAGTCGAAGGAGACCGGCACCCGGCAGTACACGACGTCGGTCGGCAGGTACCCGACGCGCTCGGCGACGGCACGTGCGGCCCAGACGACCGCCCCGTGCGGGCACACGATCCCCTTGGGCCGGGCGGTCGTCCCCGACGTGTACACCAGCAGGGCCGGATCGTCGGGCGTCGCCGCCGGCCCGGTCGCCGCCGCGGGCGGCACATCGGCGTACGCCGGGGCGAGCACCGGCACCGACGTGACGTCGGTGAGCTCCGCAACCCGGTCCGCGGTGGTCACGACCGCGGCCGGGTCCGCGTCCGCCAGCAGGTGGCGCAGCTGGTACGCGGACGCGTGCTCGGCCACCGGAACAAGGATGACGCCCCGGGACATCGCGCCGAAGAGCAGCGCCGCGAAATCACGGCTGCCGGGGAGCAGGCAGAGCAGCCGCATCCCGCGCCGCAGCCCGAGACCGTCGAGCCAGCCGGCCGCGCGGTGGGCGTTCTCGTGGAGTTCCGCGTACGACCAGGCGCCGTCGTGGTCCCGGACCGAGGGGCGGTCCCGGTGGACGTCGGCGGCGCGCAGGAGCAGGTCGTGGACCAACTCGGCGGAGGCGAGGGCCGGGACGTCGACAGTCATGGGTCCTCCAGACTAGGAGCGGTCCGCCCGGACCGCGCCCGTGCGTTCGAGGTGCTCGGCGAGCCGGGTCACGGCCGGCAGGACGTTGTCCCGCACCGTGCGGGCCCCTTCCGCCGTCCACCGCAGGTACCACGTGAGCGTGGCGGGGCCGGTCTTCGCCATCTGCCGCACGTAACGGGCCGTGGGGACGCAGTACAGTTCGAGAACGGGCACGATCGCCCGCAGTTCGTCGGGTCCCGGCGGGTCCGCCGCCGTGGCGCGCAGCACCAGGTCGGCGGCGAGGTCCCGGTGGACACGGAAACTCCCCCGGCCGGTCCGGGCGAGGAAGAGCACCGCCCGGGCGAGGTCGTAGACCCGTGGCCGGACGTCCACGCCGTCCCAGTCGAGCAGCGAGATCAGCCGGTCCTCGTCGTCGAAGACGAGGTTGGAGCCGGCGATCTCGCCGTGCGTGAGCGTCACGGGCAGCGACTGGTACGCGGGCAGGTCCAGGGTGGCCCGCGCCCGCCGGTAGGCGGTGCGCCAGGCGTCGTTCACCTCGTCCCACAGTGCGGAGGACGCGACCGCGGACACCAGCTCGCCCAGCTCGTCGACGGCCGACTCATCGGCGGCGAGCCAGAACTCCATGTCCTGGATCGGGTTGGCACCGGCCTCCGGCAGGCCGTCCACCGGTACCGCGTGGACGGCGGCGACAGTCTCGGCAGCCGCGCGCAGGTCCGCCGGGTCGCCGTCCCTGAAGTGCCGGCCGGGTACGTAGCGGCGCAACTGCCACAGGGCGCCGTCCGCCGCCGCGGTGGGGGAGCCGTCCGCCGCCCGGATCAGGGGTTCGGCCGGCACGCCGTACCGCGCGGCGCGCGCGATGGCCGCGTCCTGGAAGGCCAGCCAGCGGTCCTGCCCCGGCCGGCCCAGCCGTTTCAGCGTGTACGTCCCGTCGGCCGTGGCGCACCGCCAGATCTGGTTGGGGCTGTCGCGGGTCAGCCGCTCGACCGACCGCGGTCTGATGCCGTACGTCGCTTCGAGAACGTGGCGCGCCTCGCCCACGACGTCCGCCTGCCAGCCGGCGCTCACGGGCGGGCCATCCCTTCCACGACGGCGGAGTCCCGCGCGAGGGCGTCGGCCTCGTCCATGAGGTGGGGCAGCCGGGCGTCGCAGTGCCGTGCCGGGTCCCAGCTGAGCCGCACCACGGTGTGCTCGCCGAGCAGCGCGGACAGGCCGGACAGCGCACGCTCCGCCGTCTCGGGCGCCGCGTCGCGCGCCAGCCACCGCGAACGGTAGTCGGGGTCCGGGGCCAACAGGTGCGGGCGCAGCGCGGCAGCGGCGTCCGCGGCGTCCAGGCGCTCGACGCGGGGCTCGGCACACGCCGCCCGCTCCAGGACGACGACGGTGTCCAGGCGCGTGGCCGCGGTGAACGGCGAGCCGACGATCTCCCTGATCTCGCCGTTGCTCAGCCAGACCTTGTCCATGGGCATTCCCGGTTCCGACCGCGGCGCCGGAGCGGCGCTCCCGCCTGTCCTGAAGGGGTTGATGGCTCGGACCGGCACGCGGTCGCGCACCGCGTCGAGGATGCCGAGCGCCTCCACCGACCCGGCGCCGAGCCGCGTCGAGACCGGCAGTCCGACGGCGAGCCATCCGGTACCGGTGGGGGCGAGGAAGGTCCGGTCGGTGCCCACCAGTCGGCCGCCCCGCCGGCCGAGCCACACCGCCGACGAGGTCTTGCCCGCTGACGAGGCACCGGCCAGGAAGACCCCTCGCCCGTCCGGACGCTGGGCCGCGGCTCCGTGGAACATCAGGGCGCCGTCGGCGACGACCGCCTCCCTGACCAGCTCCCGGACGGTGCGGCCGGCCAGCAGTCCGACGCTGCCGGACTCGCGGGCCACCACCGCCCAGGACCGGAAGTCCGGTGTGACCAGGACGTGCGGGTGTTTGTCGGTGTCCTCGGAGACGAGCACCGTCTCGCCGCCGTGGCCCGCGTGCTCCGCGTACCACTCGCCGGTGAACGCCTGACGGCGGCCCGTCGGGGCGCCGAGACGCAGTCCGGCGATCAGCTCCGGGTCGGCCACGGCGTGGAGTTCGGCCACCGGGTGGGGCGCCGGCACCCGGTGGGTCGGGGCGACGAGCTGGTGCTGGCTCGCTATGTGCCGGTGCGCGGCGGGGTCGCGGGTCCACACCCGCAGCCTCGTGCGGTACCAGTCGACGGTGAGCGGCGGGAGGGCGCCGATCCGCTCCGGCCTGGCTATCAGCGACGCGTACAGACCCATGGGGTGGCCGACTTCCTTCGTAGGCGTTCGGTCGGGCTCGGGGGCGGGGCGGACTCAGATGATTCCGGCGTCGACGAGCTGGGCGCGGATGGCGTCGAAGTGCTCGACCGTCATGCGGCGCCGGGCGACGTCGGCGTCCGTCTGGTCCTTGCGACCGAGACCGAACCACAGCTTCCCGGTGTTCGGGTCCATCCGGCGCGAAACGTCCTTCTCCGCCGGTCCGCGCACCAGCAGCGAGATGGTGTTCGCCTTCGTGGTCGTCGCGTGGACCGTCTCGTGATGGATGGTGTACGAGTCGCCGGCCCGTTCCGTGGACTGGAACCGTTGCTCGAACGCCGGGGCGACCGACGCGTCGGCGTCCTCCACGACGTGGTAGAGCACGTGGTCGTAGGACCCGGTCAGCAGCCGCGTCGTGAACGACCAGCGGTGGTCGTGGGGCGCGGCGACCTCCATGTTCGACCACACGTGGAGCCGGATCCGGAAGCCCCGGTCCGGGGCGTCGTGCAGCACGAGCTTGTCGAACAGCCGGTTGTGCTCGCACATGTCCCACAGGCGCGGTTCCGCGCGCACCCCGTCGACCAGCTCCCGCATGGCCTCCTTGTCCGCCGAGAGGGCGGTGAGGAACTCGGAGTTCTGCAGGTGGACTTTGCCCAGGTCGGTCCAGTCGACACGGTAGCGAGCGAGTTCGGACAGCATGTCTTGCCCTCCTGGTGGTGGCGGCTCAGGGCGTGCGGCCCGGGCCGCCGAGCGAACACATGAGGATGTGAGTCGTGGAGTCGGCCGTGAGGGGGCCGCCGTCGAAGTCTCCGAAGGTGCGTTCCACCCTCAGACCTGCCCGGCCCAGGAGCTCGGCGAGGTCGTCGGCGGAGTACATCCGGCTCACGCGGGTGGCGTGCTCGGTCCTGCCGTCCTCGGTGAACGTGTACTCCATCTCGTCCGTCAGCAGCCGGGACGCGGGGCTGTACGTCCGACGTCCGCGCACCGTCACCAGGTGGCCGGTCACCGGGTGGTCGTAGGAGAAACGGCTCTTCCACCTGGCGTCGGCGCGTGCGGTCTCGTGCCGGGGGGCCGCCACGTCGATGGCGAAGGTCCCGTCGGGCCGCATGTGCCGCGCGGCGGAGGTGAAGCAGCTCAGCGCGTCCTCGTCGGACAGCAGGTGGCAGACGCTGCTGCACGCGATCATCACCAGGCCGAAACGCCGGCCGAGCTCGAAGCGGCGCATGTCACCGACGAGGAACGTCGGGGTGGCCCTGGACGGGCCGCGCTTGCGCACGGCCTGGTCGATCATGCCCGGGGCGACGTCCATGCCGACGACGTCGATGCCGTGTTCGGCGATGGGCAGGCTCAACCGGCCGGTGCCCGCTGCCAGTTCGAGTACGGGTCCGCCGTTGGACCGGGCCGCCTCGCGCCAGAAGCCGATGTCGTGCGTGTACGTCGCGTAGCGCTGGTCGTAGTGCGGGCCGTCGTAATAGACGTTGTCCACGTGGCGCAGCGCGCTGTCGTCGCCCCCGCGCAGCCTCACCACGCCACCGCCTCGTCGAGGACACGGGCGAGTGCCGGACGGTTTCCCAGGTGGTCCAGGCGCTGGCGCAGTTCGAAGGCGGGGACGGAGGCGGCGATCCGGCGCGCCCGCGCACCCAGTTCCGCCGCGTCCGGCAGCTTGAACCAGGAGGTGAGCTCGTCGTCCTTCACGGGCGGCGCCAGGAGGTTGGCGAAGAGCCGCTCGGCCGCTTCGTCCGGGGCGACGCGGGTCAGCACGGCGCTGCCGTGCGCCGCGAACGAGGGGAAGACCACGGCGCAGAGCGGTGCCTTCGGCGCCACCCGGCCGTCGAACATCCCGCCGATCTCGTGAGGCATCAGCAACCGCGCTTCGCTGCGGTGCGCGTTGGCCGGGTGGACCGGCCGGGCAGGGAGCGCGAGTCCGAGCGGCTCGACCGTGTCGAGGCGGATCGACACGGAACGCGGCCAGCCGACGCCGGTCGGTCCGCCGGGTCCCTCGTGCAAGGACAGGTCGTCGTTGCTGACGAAGTGCGCGCCGGCCGCGGTGGCGGCGATCACCGTGGACGTCTTCCCGCTGCGCTTGTTGCCGACCAGCGCGATGCCGAGACCCCGCCACGCGACCATTCCGGCGTGGAGGAAGAGGGCCGACGGGTCGTGCTCGGCCGCGTCGAGGCGGAGCAGCGTACGGACGATCCGGACCACGTGCACCGGTGCGTAGGCCGACGCGGTGGCCGCGGTGAGCCGGACGGAGCGGTGCGCGCCGTCGACCTCGCGCCAGACGCCGGTGTCGTCGTAGTCGCCGTAGTGCGCCGCCGTCGCGGCGCGCGTGCCCTCCGGCCGGACGGCCAGGGCGACGCGCCAGCGCCCGTCCTCGGGGCCGGCGGGCCCGGTGGTGACGAATCCGGACAGGTATTCCTCGACGACCGGCCAGACGCCGACCGGTACTTCGACCTCGACCGTCCGTCCGCCGGTGCCGACGTCGGCACCGGCGCATCGGGCGACGATCCTGCCCTCCGAACTCACCCGGTCTGCCCTCCGTTTTAAACGAATCCCGAATGCGGCGCGCTGCACGACAGTTGCGGTGTTCTTTATGCGGGAGCGGCGACCGCCGAACGAAAGCGAAGAAAGGAATGGTCAGTTCCGGGCAGCCTAGGATCGGCCGCATGGGCTGTCAACAACATTTAGTCACAGCTGGATGACCCTGGATCTCGTTGCCGCGTATCCGAACCCGCTGCTACGATCCGTGATCGATCTTACCGGTGCGGTGAAGCGAGCGTCATGACGCGACATGACCCGCCGAATCCGAATTCAGAGAATGACGTCGGCTTTCCCGGATTTCCCGGCGGAATTCATTTGAGGGGCATTCATTGGCGGCACTGAACTGATGGAACACACCCACCTCGGACGCACCGGGCTCGTCGTCAGCCGACTCGGCCTGGGAACCATGAACTTCGGCTCGCACACCAGCGAGCCGGACAGTCACGCGATCATGGACAGTGCGCTCGACCTCGGCATCAACTTCTTCGACACGGCCGACATCTACGGTCGCAAGTCCGGTCCCGGCGGCACCGAGGCCCTGATCGGGCGGTGGTTCGGCCACGGCGGCGGCCGGCGCGACAAGGTGGTGCTCGCCACCAAGGTGTACGGCAAGACCGGCGACTGGCCCAACGACCGCGGCCTCTCCGCGCGGCACATCATCAAGGCGTGCGACGCCTCCCTCGGACGACTCGGCACCGACTGGATCGACGTCTACCAGATGCACCACGTCGACCGCTCGACCCCGTGGGACGAGATCTGGGAGGCGATGGCGACGCTGGTGGCGCAGGGCAAGGTGCGCTACGTGGGCTCCTGCAACTTCGCGGGCTGGCACCTGACCGCGGCCCAGGCCGTGGCACGTGAACGTCACCTCCTGGGCCTGGTGTCGGAGCAGTGCCTGTACAACCTGTTCGCCCGCTACGTGGAGCTCGAAGTCGTCCCGGCGGCGTCCGCCCTCGGCCTCGGCGTGCTGCCGTGGTCCCCGCTGCACGGCGGTCTGCTGTCCGGAGTGCTGCGCCGCCAGGCCGAGGGCTCCACGGTGCGCTCCACCGGCGCCCGCGCTGCCGACGACCTCCGGCGCGGGGCACGGGCGATCGCCGCGTACGAGAAGCTCTGCGCCGAGCTCGGCCAGGACCCCTCCGTGGTCGCGCTCGCCTGGCTGCTCGGCCGGCCCGGCGTCACCGCGCCCATCATCGGCCCCCGGACCGCGGAACAGCTGACGGTCTCGACCGCGGCGCTCACCTTCGAACTCGACGACGCGGTGACCGCCCGGCTCGACGAGCTGTTCCCACCGCCGGGAAAGGGGGGACCGGCACCCGAAGCGTGGGCATGGTGACCCGCGGCAAGCCGACACCGGGCAGCCCGAGCTGCCGCCATCCGACACAAGGAGACTTCGTCATGCGCGGGTTGGACGGGAAGGTCGCCGTCGTCACCGGCGGCGCCCAGGGCATCGGCCGAGCCGTCGTCGACCGGCTGGTCCACGAGGGCGTCGCGGTGACCATCGCCGACGCACATCCGGAGTTCGGTCCCTCGGCCGAGGCCGAGGTGACGGCCGCGGGCGGCACCGCCTGGCACGCACTCACGGACGTGTCGGACGAGGAGCAGGTGGCCGCAGCGGTGGCAGGCACGGTCCAGCGGCACGGCCGGGTCGACTTCCTCGTGAACTGCGCCGCCGTGTTCATCATGCGCGGCGTGAACGCCACGGTCGACGAGTGGCGCCGCAGCAACGACGTGAACATCATGGGCCAGGCGCTGTGCGTCAAGCACGTGGTGCCGCACATGGCCGACCGGGGCGGCGCGATCGTGAACATCGCCTCGATCTCCGGACACATCGCGCAACCCGACTACGTGGTGTACAACGCGGCGAAAGCGGCTGTCGCCAACATGACCCGCTGCATGGCCCTGGACCTGGCGGACCGGAAGATCCGGGTCAACGCCGTCAACCCGGGAACGGTGTGGAACGCGAACAACGAACGTTTCCACCGCGACGTACTGGGAATGACGCGGGAAAACGCCGAAAAGGACCCCGAGATCGGCGGTCGGCACATGCTGAAGCGGGTGGCGGACCCCGAGGAGATAGCGGGTCCGATCGCATTCCTTCTTTCCGATGACGCCAGTTTCATCACCGGGGAGAATCTCATGATCGATGGTGGTTACACCGCTATGTGATCCGGCGAGGCCTTTGAGCGGCCGGCCAGGCGTTCACCCTACTTATGCGGACGGAAGGACCCATGGGCGAAATCAGAGTTGCTCTCGCGGGAATAGGATCGTGCGCTTCGAGTCTCGTGCAGACGGCCGGTCTCACCCCGGCGGGCACCGGACCGATGAACGGCATCATGTACGCGCGCATCGGCGGGTACCGGGTGAACGACATACGTTTCGTCGCGGCGTTCGACGTCGATCGCCGCAAGGTCGGCCTGGACGTGGTGAAGGCGATCACCAGCCCGCCGGTGGCCGCGGTGCTCCACGTCGACGTCGAGCCGACCGGTGTCATCGTGGAGCCGGGCCCGCTGTTCGACGGCGTCGGCGGCAACCTGGAAGGCGTCATCGAGCCGCACCCGACGAGCCGTGAGGTGACGGTCGACGACGTGGCCGACCGGCTGACCGAGGTCGCGGCGGACGTACTCGTGTGCCTCCTGCCGACCGGTTCCACCCGCGCCGTACAGGCGTACGCCCGCGCGGCGGTGAAGGCGGGCGTCGCCTTCGTCAACGCGACGCCCGAGCCGGTGGCCCACGAGCCCGAGCTCGCCGCGGCGTTCGTCGCGGGCGGCGTACCGCTCCTCGGCGACGACCTGCGCAGCCACCTGGGCGCCACCACGTTGCACACCGCGCTGATCGAACTGCTCCAGTCGCGCGGGCTCTCCGTCGTCAACACCTATCAGCTGAACGTCGGCGGCAACACCGACTTCCTCAACCTCTCCGACCCGGGGCGCGCGGCCGGCAAGGTGCGGACGAAGCGCAGCGCCCTGAGCGCGGCGGGCATCGACGCCAGCACCGTCTCGGCGGGCCCCAACGGCTTCGTGGAGTTCCTGGGCGACGAGAAGACCTGCTTCATCTCCATCGAAGCGGCTTCGGTACTGGACTCGAACCTCGTGCTCGACGTACGCATGCGGGTCGAGGACAGCCCGAACGCGGCCGGGGTCCTGGTGAACGCGGTCCGCATCGCGAAGGCCGCCGCCGAACGCGGACACGCCGGTTGTGTCGACGAGGTGTGCGCCTTCCTGTTCAAGAACCCGCCGCAGGGCGCACCGGAGTCGGTGGGCATCCGCAGGTTCCGTGAGTACGTCGACAGCGTCGCCCGGGACTGATCGCGGATGTTCGACCTCCACACGCACCACGAACGGTGCGGCCACGCGCGGGGAACCATGCGCGACTACGTGCACGCCGCGATCGACGCCGGACTCCACACACTGGGCTTCTCCGACCACACCCCCTTCTTCGCCGAGCCCGAGGACCACCACCGCCCCTGGGTGGCCATGGCGAAGAGCGAATTCCCCCGGTACGTCACCGAGGCCGAGGAACTGCGCAAGGAGTACGCGGACCGGATCCGCATCCTGGTGGGCGTCGAGTCGGACTTCTTCCCCGAGCACGCGGGCCTCTACGGCGACACGCTGCGCCGCTACGACTTCGACTACGTCATCGGGTCGGTGCACGTCATGGACGGTGTCGACCTCTTCCGGCCGGAACGCTGGCAGGGCGCCACCGACGACGACCTGAAGCGGGCGAAGGAGAAGTACTGCGACCTGGTCGCCCAGTCGGCCCGCAGCGGGCTGTTCGACGTACTCGGCCACGTCGACGCCGTGAAGGCGGCGTGCCCCGCCATGTCGTCCATCGCGACCCCGGCGACGGAACGGATGGTGCGCGCCTTCGCCGAGACCGACGTGGTGGTCGAGGTGAACACGTCGGGCAGCACCAAGGAGTGCGGCGGCTGGTACCCGGACCCGGACATCCTCGAGATGGCCGCCCACTACGGCGTCAGGATGACGTTCGGGTCCGACGCGCACGACCCCGAACGCGTCGGCGAGGAGCACGAGGAAGTACGCCGCACGCTCCGGGAACTCGGCCACCGCCACTGGTACGTCTTCGAGCGGCACCGCCGGATCGAACTCCCCCTGTAGCAACCACTCGTTCCCGTCGGACCTACTCACGGAGGAACCCGGTGACCGGGACCTTTGTCTCCATCGTTTCCGCCTCCCACGGCAGTGCGGCGACACCCGCCTACGAACTCGTCGAACGGAAAGGGGTCGGCCATCCGGACACGATGTGCGACGCGATCGCCGAACGCGCTTCGCGCTACTACGCGCAGTACTGCGTCGAGCACTTCGGCCGGGTCGCACACCACTGGTTCGACAAGGTCGTGCTCTTCGGCGGCGAGGCCACCATCGACTTCGGTGAGGGCGAACTGACCAAGCCCTACACCGTGCTGTACGCGGGCAAGGGCGCGTACCGCTACGCCGACCAGCCGATCCCGCTCGAGGAGATCCTGTTCCGGGCGGCGGCCGACACACTCTCCGAGGTGACCACCGGGTTCGACCCGAAGCGCCACCTCACCGTCCAGTGCGAGGTGGTGGACCACCAGGGATCGGGGCGCGGGCACTCCCGCTACCGCCCGCAGGTCATCGACGACCTGATCGAGATCGGCGACACCGACCTGGTGTCGAACGACTGCAACCTGCTGCACGGCTACTACCCGCTGAGCACGCTCGAATCGATGGTGCACGGCACGGAACAGCTGATCAACGGGGCCGGGTTCAAGGAGAAGCACCCGGACACCGGGTGGGACGTGAAGGTCTTCGGCAGCCGCCGCGAGGACGAGTACCGGCTGATCGTCAACATGCCCTTCCTCGCGCGCCACATCGATTCGATGGAGACCTACCTGCGGCGCAAGGCCGAATGCCGGCAGCACGTGGCGGAGTACCTGCGCGAGACCTTCGGCCTGGAGCCCGACCTCCTGTTCAACCCCACCGACCGGAACAAGCGGCCCTACCTGACCGCGCTCGGCTCGGTCGCGGACACCGGGGACGTCGGTGTCGTCGGCCGCGGCAACCGGCTGAACGGCCTCATCACACCGATGCGTTCGATGAGCATCGAGGCCCCGGCGGGCAAGAACCCGCTCGACCACACGGGCAAGTTGTACGGCGTGCTCGCACACCAACTGGCCAGGGAGGTGAGCGAGGCCATCGGCCTGCCGGTGGACACGCACATCTTCACCTCGAAGGAAGCCCGCCTGGACCAACCGGACGAGGTGGTGGTGGAGGCGCACGGCGAGCTGAGCGAGGATCAGCGCTCGGTCGCGGACGCCATCATCGCGAAGCGGCTGGCGAACATGGGCGACGTGACCAGGGAGCTCGTCTTCGACGGGATCACGATGTGGTGAACGAACTCGCCGCCACGATCGCCGCCGCCGTCCGGCGGTGCGCCGCACAGCCGTTGGCGGAGACCGAGGCATGGGTCCGGCCGTACGCACCGGCCGGCCATGCCGACCGGCACCAGTTCCTGGTGATGCTCAAACCCGAGCTGGTGCTCCCCCGGGGCGGTGACGGCTCCAGGCCGCTCGCCCGGGTGTTGGACGTCCTGACGGAGCGCGGCGTCGAGATCGGCGCGGTCCGTGTCCTGTCGAGCGGGTTCGTCGCCCGGCACGCCGTCGTCGAGTCGCACTACCCGGCGCTCAACCGCATCGCCCGCACGGGCGAGGCCGGCATGTCGCCCGCCGCCGTCGAGCGTCTGGACGAGACCTACCCCGGGTTCCGAGCCGCGGGCGGCCGCGTCGTGGGGGGATTCCAGCTGCTCGGCGAGGTCCCGGAACTGACGCCCTTCGCACTGGAGTTGCTGACCCGCAACACCGAGGTCGCGAAGCTGGGCACCGGCACCTACGCGATCCGGGCGTCCGTCGACGGCGAAGACCTGGTCGTGCTGAATCCGTTCCACCCCCAGCAGGTCGCCCACTTCACGGCGCCGGGCGGGGCGATCGCGCTGCTCGAATGCTGGTCCGAGCTGGCGCTGCCGGTGATCCGGCGCGACCTCATCGGTGCGACCGACCCGAGGGACGCGGAGCCGCACTCGATCAAGGGCATCCTGCTCAGGGAGCGCGGGTCGCTCGGGCTGGACCGGGTGTCGACCCGCTGCAACGGCGTCCACGTCTCCCCGGGCGCGCCCGAGGGGATGGCCACGATCGTCCGCTACTTCTCGGTCGGCGGTTCCGCGATCCGTCCGCAGGACACCGCATTCGGGCGGCGGCTGACGGAGGCGGGCCTGTCCGCCGAGGCGGTCGCGTGGGTGGCGGGCGACCCCGATGTCGAGAGCGGGGAGCACACGGGTCCGCTGTTCGAACTGACCGAGGACATGGACTGGACGGACGCCGTGAAGTTCGTAGCCGCCCTGGACCGGACGTGAGCGCTGGAGTGAACGTCTGGGTGGTCGGTACGCCGGCCGCGGGCAAGTCGACCCTCGCGCGACGGCTGGCGTCCGCGCTCGAACTGCGGCACGTCGAATTGGACGACGCGTTCTGGGCCGCGGGATGGGTGCCGACCGACACCGCCGAGTTCCTGGACGCGGTGGCCGCGCGGACCGACGAGCCGGGATGGGTGGTCGACGGCCAGTACGGCGCCGCGGTCCAGGCGTACGCCGCCCGGGCGCACGTGGTCGTCTGGGTCGACACCCCGCTGCGGGTCGGCCTGCCGCGCCTGGTCCGGCGGACGGTGGGGCGCGCCCGGCGCCGCCAGCCGCTGTGGTCGGCCGGCAACGTCGAGACGTGGTGGCACGCGATCGGCCCCGATTCGATCATCTGGTACGCGATCTGCGTCCACCGCGAACAACGCCGGGCGAACAAGGAGTTGTTCCGGCGCCTGGCACCTCTCGGTGTCCGGCTGATCCGCGTCCGACACCCGGACGCGGACGCCCTGGTCCGTGCGCTGCGCACGGCGGACGCCCTGGAAAAGGAGCCCACGCATGAGTGAACTGGCCATCTTCGGCGGCGAGCCGACGGTGCGCGAACCGGCCCGGACGGTGTGGCCCGTCGTCAGCGAGGCCGACGTGGCCCGCGTCGCCGACGCCGCCCGGCGGGGCGAGATCTCGTACGACGCCAGCGAGGGCATGGTCGCCGAATTGGAAGGCCTGTTCGAGACGAGGCTCGACCGCCCCTACGCGCTGGCCACCAGCTCGGGCACGGCGGCCCTGCACTCGGCCTTCTTCGGGATCGGGCTGGCCCCGGGCGACGAGGTGCTCGCCCCGACGTACACCTATCTGGCCACCGTCATGCCGATCGTCGCGTGCAACGCGACACCGGTCCTCGTCGACGCCGAACCCGACACCGGCAACATCGACATCGACGACGCGGAACGGCACGTCACTTCGCGTACGCGCGCGATGGTGGTGACCCATCTCTCCGGACACCCGGTCGACATGGAGCGCGCCCTGAGATTCGCGCGCCGCCACGGCCTCAAGGTGGTGGAGGACTGCTCCCAGGCGCACGGCGCCGCGACGTCCGGGGCGGAGGTCGGCACCAGGGGCGACGTCGCGGCGTTCAGCCTCCAGGGGCGCAAGCTCGTCGCCGCCGGCGAAGGGGGGATGCTCGTCACATCGGACACCACCGTCTACGAGCGTGCGGTCATGCTCGGCCACTTCGCGGCGCGGTCCGAAACGGAGGTGAGCACACCGGACCTGGTGCCCTTCGCGAAACTCGGCTACGGCCTCAACTACCGCATGCATCCGCTCGGCGCGGCGCTGGCCATCGGGCAGATGGAACGGCTGGACCAGCACCTCGAATGGCGTGCGGGCAACTTCCGCGCGTACGACGAGATCCTCCGCGACACACCGGGACTCGCCCCGGCGCCCCGGCAGGACCACGTCTCCCGGCACGGCGGCTACAGCTATCAGCCGCTGTACGACCCGGCGGAGTGGGGCGGGCTGCCCCGCTCGGTGTTCATCGACGCCCTGCGGGCCGAGGGCGTCCCGGCCACCGTGCCGACGTCGCTGCCCCTGCACAGGGAACCGTTCTTCTCCCGCGCCGAGACCGGCATCACCACGTACCCCGTCGACCCGGACCGGCGGTTGTACCGGGCCGGTGACCTGCCGCGGAGCGAGGAGTACGTGAGATCGGCCTGGCGGCTGCCCGCCTATCCGCAGCCGTTGTCGACACGGATGCTGACGGGCATGGCAGAGGCGTTCCGTAAGATTGCGGCCGGTGCGGAGCGACTGCGCCGGCACACGCGTGCCGCGGCGGCATGAGGAGGGACGGACACATGCGCGTACGGCCCTCGGCGCGGGGTCTGGTGCTCAACGAATCCGCTGAGGTCCTGCTCCTGCGGGCCGAGGACTCGACGCCGGTGGACCCGGCCAATCCGCACCTGCTCCACTACTGGGTGACGCCCGGGGGAGGAGTGAAGGAGGGGGAGACGGCCGAGCAGGCGCTCACCCGCGAGCTGTACGAGGAGACCGGTCTGGTCGGCGTCGAGATCGGCAGGGAAGTGTGGCTCCGCGAGCTCGAACTGGACCTGCCGAAGCACGGACGGGTGCGCAGCCACGAGCGCTACTTCCTCTGCCTCAGCCGCGAGACCCGCACCACCGGCGAGTTCATGACCGACAGCGAGCGCGAGGTCATCAAGGAGACCCGGTGGTGGCCACTGGACGAACTGGCGGCTTCGTCGGAAGTGGTGCGCCCGCCCGGATTCGTGGCCCTCGTGCGCGCGGTGCTGGCCGACGGCCCGCCCGCGGTTCCCCTCCGCATCACCTGAGCGGCCGGGTCGCCGGGGCCGTGCGGAGCTCATCGAGCGGTGAACACGAACTCGAACATGTCGTTCATGCCGCGCCGGAGGAACTCCGCGCACTGCGCGTAGTGCGCCACCTGCTTGTCCACTTCGACCTCACCCGCGAGCGCGACCGCCTCCGCCCTGTTCCGCCGGAGGTTCTCGACGAAGAGCTCAAGGGTCCTCGCGTAGTGCGCGCTCAGGGAATCGGAGACGGCGACATCGAACCCGGCGCTCTCGCCGAGCGTGACGACCCGGCCCTTGGGGGTGACCCGGAAGATCGGCCGTTCCGCCGTCACCGCGAGCATGACCATGACCCCGCCGGGCGGCAGCAGGGCACGGCAGTGCGGCAGGAACGAGTCCTTGTTCTCGAAGGTCTCGAATGCGTTGACGCAGATGATGCGGTCCACCGGCTCGTCGAATTCCTCCCACCGCTGCAGGCGGAAATCGACGCGCCGGCCGGCCGGTCGGTCCGTCTCCCGCGCGACGGCGTACGCGTGCTGCTCACTGCTCAGCGTTATGCCGGTCACCTCGGCCCGGTACGCGTCGGCCGCGGCGCGCGCGGTCGAGCCCCAGCCGCAGCCGATGTCCAGGAGGCGCATCGACGGCCGGATCCGACAACTGCGCAACACCGCGTCGGTCTTGGCCCGCTGAGCGCTGTCCAACGACATGTCGGCGTCGGTGAAATACCCCGAGCTGTGGTTCAACTGCGTATCCATGTACAGCTTGGCGTATTCGGTTCGGATGATCACGGAGTGCTTACCTCTTTCTCGCCCGAAAAGGTCCGGTTGCGCCGATGGCACGCGAGCCGGTCGTGGATCGTAGCAGCGGACACAAACCCGCGCCAACGAAATCTGGGGTCATCCAGCGGAGACTGAATGTCGTTGACGGTAACCGAGGCCGATCCTAGGCTGATCCGAAATGGCTGCCCATTTCGCGAGGCTGTGAGGACTCCATTGGAAAGAAGCGAGATAACCGAGAAGGTCCGGAAAAACGTCGGTGCCCTGCTGAACTCGCCCACCGATTTCCCGGAGACCGATCTGCTCTCCGCGCACGGCCTCGATTCCCTGACCAGTGTCCAGTTGACCCTGTATCTGGAAGATGAATTCGGTGTCCTCTTCGAGGACGACGAACTGGGCATAGAGAACTTCGCGACCCTCGAAAGCATCGTCGGCCTCCTCGACAAGAAGGTGGCGGAATAGGCGCCGCGCTGCCCGACCGCGCCGAAGGCGGACTGCGGTACGCAGCCTTCGACCTGGACGGCACGGTGCTCGACGCGGGCGGCGCGACGACCGCGGCGGTGCTGGCCGGGACGTCCAGGCTGCGCGACCTGGGCCTGCTCCCGATCGTCGTGACCGGGCGATCGCTCCCCGGGTTCCTGCGGCTGGCCGGGGCCGACCCGCTGCTCACCCTCTTCCACCCCGAGGTGCTCCTTGAAGACGGTGACGTCGTCCTCGACCGAGCGGGCGGGCACTGCCGGACGGCGGCCACGCTGCCCCTGCCGGCCGTGGACCAGGTGGTGCGGGCCTGCGCGGACGTCGTCGCCTCGTGCGGCGGGGGCCGGCTCGTCGCCTCCAGTCGCCGCGCCGCGGCTGCGTACGCCATGGCGTACCGCATCCCCCGCAGGGACATCGACGTCGCCGCACCGGCGGGACCCGTCAGCCGGCTGGTGGTGTTCGACGCCGCACCTGCGGACGTCGCCGGCACGCGACGACGGCCCCTCAACGCCTTCGACGCCACGGTGTTCACGGCGGCCGGCCGGGGCAAGGCGACCGGCCTGGCCGAACTGCTCGCCGAACGCTTCGGCGAGCAGGACCTGAGCCGAGTGGTCGCCTTCGGGGACGGCGACAACGACGCCGACCTGCTCGCGGCCAGCCGCGTCGGCGTCGCCGTCCAGGGCTGCTCCACGGCTGCCCGCGCGGCTGCCCGCGTCTGCCTGGACCGGCCTCTCGGCGCCTACCTGGAGACCGTGGACCCGCGCGATCTGCTGCGGTGCGATGCGCGTCAGGCGAGGTAGCCCGCCGTGCGTCAGGCGCGGTAGCCCACCGGATTGCGCTGCTGGGCCCGCCAGGCGTCGCGGCACATGGCGGCGAGGTCCCGGGTGGTGGTCCAGTTCCACGCCCGGGCGACCGCGGTCGGATCGGCGACGAGGACGGCCACGTCCCCCGGGCGGCGCCCCGTGACCCGGTAGGGAATGGTGCGCCCCGACACCCGCTCGAACTCGCGCACGAGCTGGAGGACCGACGTGCCCTGGCCGGTGCCGAGATTGAAGGTGCGCATGCCGTTCGCCTCGCCGATGCGCTCCACGGCCGTGCGGTGAGCCTCCGCGACGTCCACGACGTGGATGTAGTCGCGCACGCCCGTGCCGTCAGCGGTGGGGTAGTCATCCCCGTACACGTCGAGCCGGTCCAGCCGGCCGACCGCGATGCGGGTCAGGAGCGGCATGATGTTGTTCAGCGCGCCCCGGGGCTCCTCGTTCAGCAGGCCGCTGGCGTGGGCGCCGATCGGGTTGAAGTAGCGCAGGGCCAGCACCTGCCAGTCCGGCAGACGCCGGCAGAGATCGGCGAGCACTTGCTCGCAGATGAGCTTCGACGCGGCGTACGGATTCGTGGGTCCGACCGGGTCCAGCTCGCCCAGGGGTACCTTGGTCGCGTTTCCGTAGACCGAACAGGACGACGAGAAGACCAGGCGCCGCACATGGTGCTCATGCATGACGGACAACAGGGTGAGAGTTCCGGCCACGTTCGTGTCGTAGTACTCGACAGGCAGGGCGACCGATTCGCCGACCGCCTTTCGAGCGGCGAAGTGGATCACCGCGTCCGGGCGATGGCGGGTGAACACGTCGGCGAGAGCGGACCGGTCCCTGATGTCCACCCGGTGGAATGCGTGGACCGGCTTCCCTGATATCTGATCCACCCTCGCAAGGGCCTGCGGTGAACTGTTGGAAAGGTCGTCGACCACGACCACGGAATGGCCGTTCCTCAGGAGTTCGACGCAGGTGTGGCTGCCGATGAAACCGGCTCCGCCGGTCACGAGCACTGTCGTTGGCATGAAGGGCTCCAATTCCCTGTGACTGTACGGGTGCGAAGCGGCCGCCTTCTACCTGCGGCGTGGGACTTTAAACGGAAACTTGAAGTCGGTGCCGGTCGGGTAAAGCGCTGATAACCTCAGCCCGCAAGGAATCGAGTCCGAACCGTTTCGACGGGAAGGCGGCGGCTCAGATGAGTGCGGCACCGACGGAAGAAACCCTGGAAGCTCATGTGGAGCGGTTCGCCGTCCAGGGATACACAGTTGTCCGGGACGTGTTCGCTCCCGAAGAAGTAGCCGGCATGCTCGCCGCGAGCGAGCGGGTGGTCGGCAAAGTGCGGGCTGATCCGTCGGCCTTCGACGCGCCGACCGTACCCCGATACACCAACAGGGTCGAGGGCGCCGTCGATACCTGGGGCGTCGACAACATGTTCGCGCCGAACCTCTACGAGCCGGAACTGGGCGCGGTGTTCGGCCACCGGAAGTTCATGGAGTTCAGCCATGCCGTGCTCGGCCCGAACCTGCGCTTCTGGGCGGCCCACTTGCTCTGGTCGCCGGAATTCATGCCCTACGAGCTCAACTGGCACAAGGACAACCACGAGCACGAGCACTTCGAACCCAACGGCAAGCCCCGACACGTGCAGTTCAACGTCTGCCTGACCGATGACAAGTCGTTCCGGGCGATCCCCGGCTCCCACCGGCGGCCCCTCACCGAGGTCGAGCGCGAGGCCGTCTACGCCCGGAGTACCGGCCCGCTGCCCGGTGAGGTCCAGGTGGAGTGCGGCCCCGGTGACGTCATCTACATGAACTACCACATGCTGCACCGGGGATCGTGCGCACCGGACCAGTTCCGCAGGACCCTGCACATGAACGTCCAGTCCATGGAGGAACCGACCGGCGGCCAGACCTCGTACTCGTACATGCGCCACCCCGGATACCTCGACGGCATCGACCCGGCGCTCGCCGCGCTGATGCGCAATTCGATCGCTTGGGACGACAGCCACCCGATCGACCGCGCCGAGGCCCGCCGACGCATGCGCGTCTCGCATGATCTGCGCCGTTCCACCGCCGGGCCGGTGGGGGAGCACCACGGATACGGCGCCTGATGACGGTGCGGTACTCCCGGGACCGCCTCGATCCGCTCGGCGGCCACGACACCGCCTGGGCCGTGATCGAACTGGTCGCCGAGCACCAGGGGTTGGACGCCGAACCGGACGCCCGCGCCACTCATCTGCAGCGGCCGGACTTCGACCACGGAGAGCTCATCCAGCAGGCGATGCGCCACAACCTGCTGCCGGCCCTCGCGGACTTCCTCAACCGGCACGGGCTGCGGAAGGCACTGCCGCACCGGTTGCGCACCCCCGTGCTGAACCAGCTGCGGCTGAGCGAGCACCGGGGCCGACTGCTCACCCGGGAGGCGGCCCGGGTCTCCGACGGGCTCGCCCGCGCCGGGGTGCGAGCCGCCTGGACCAAGGGGGTGACGCTCCAGACGACCCTGTACGACGACACCGCGGTGCGTTCCTTCAACGACATCGACCTGATGATCGCTCCGGAGGACCGCGAGCGGACGAGGACGGCACTGATCGACCTCGGTTACACGCCGGACGCCGTCTTCGACCCGGAGACCGGGCAACTGAAGGAGATGCCCCGGCTCGACCGGCGGTCGTACCGGATGTCACCGGACCACCTCCCGCACTTCAGGCTGCTCACCGAGGACATCTGCGTACCGCATGTCTCCGTGGACGTCGCCAACAGCCTCACCTGGCACGGCAGCGCGTGGCAGGTGCCGATGCGCCGCGTGGTCGAGCAGATCGCACCCGTACCCGTCGTCGGCGGCGTCCTGCCCGCGCTGAGCACACCCCACGCCTTCCTCTTCCTGTGCCTGCACGTCTTCCGGGAGGGATGGCTCCAGCGGACGATCGTGACGAAGGACCTCGCGCTGTCGCAGTTCGCCGACATCCTGCGGCAGTGGCGGCGCTCGTCACCTCAGGTACGCCGCGACGTCGGGGCCGCCGTCGCGGAGTTCGGCCTGGCCGAGCCGATGGCCTGGGTCTGCGCGCACACCGACGCCCTCTTCGGGACGGACATCCTGGAGGAACTGGACCTCACGGCACAGGCGGACCCGCGGTGGCAGGCGAGTGCCCAGGGCGCGGGCGGCCGGCGGCTGACCTGGCACGGCGACATGCGCAGGCGCCTGCGCGAGGTGACCGCGCCGGTCCTGACGCCGCTGCCGTAGAAGAGCGTGCTCACCGCGCATGTCCGCTCCGACCGCGGAGAACGGCATCAGATGTACAGTGAAAAGCGCACCTGACCTGCAGAAAGCAGGCAGGGAGCCGTCTTACAGGAGTCCGAAGTGCTGCGTACTCTCTTCAAGTCCAAGATCCATCGCGCCACGGTGACCCAGGCCGACCTGCACTACGTGGGGTCCGTCACCATCGACGCCGACCTTCTCGACGCCGCTGATCTGCTGCCCGGCGAGCTCGTGCACATCGTTGATGTCACCAATGGCGCCCGCCTGGAGACGTACACCATCGAGGGGCGGCGCGGGAGCGGTGTCATCGGAATCAACGGCGCGGCCGCGCACCTGGTCCATCCCGGCGATAAGGTGATCATCATCAGCTACGCCCAGGTGGAGGACGCCGAGGCGCGGGCGCTGCGGCCGCGGGTCGTGCACGTCGACGAGGCCAATCGGGTGGTCGCCCTCGGTGACGATCCCGCCGAGGCCGTGCCCGGGGACCCGGAGACGGCGCGGAGTCCGCTGAGCGTCTGAAGCGGGGCGCGCGTCCCGCGTCACTTGCGAGGAGAGGCGATGAGCGTGGAGATCCGTGACGACCGGGCCCGCGGAGTGCTCGAAGCGTCCGACGGCGGTGAGGTCGTCGGGCACATCGACTACTTCACGCTGGACGTGCCCGGCACCGAGTCCGACGAGGTGCCCGGCGGCGCGGCCGAGACCGCGCTCGTGCCCGTGCACACGGAAGTGGCGTCCGCCCATGAGGGCAAGGGCATCGCGGGCGAGCTCACCGCGGAGCTGTACGCCATCGCCGCACGGGAGGGCGCCGCGGTCGCGCCGCTGTGTTCGTACGTCGTGAAGTGGGCCGAGCGCCACCCGGAGCAGGCCCCGGCGGCCTCCGACGCGCTGATGCGGGCCGCGCTGGACGAGGTCCGGACGGACCCGTCGGCATGGTGACCCTGGGGCTGCTACATACGTCGTCCGTCCATGTGCCGGTCTTCGACGGCCTGCGGGACGCCCACCATCCGGGGCTCGCGCTCCGGCATCACGTCGACGAGTCCCTGTTGGAGCGGGCCGGGCGGGAAGGGCCCGAGGCGGTCGCTCCGGCGGTGCGGGACGCTCTGGTGAAGGCCGTGGGGGAGGGGGCGCGGGCCGTTCTGTGCACCTGTTCCAGCATCGGGGCGGTCGCCGAGGCCCTCGGCCCGCAGGTGGGTGTTCCCGTGCTGCGGGTCGACCGGCCCATGGCGGCCGCGGCCGTCGCCGCCGGCTCGCGTGTCGTCGTACTGGCCACCGTCGAGTCGACCCTGGCGCCGACCGTGGCGCTGGTCGAGGAGGAGGCGCGCACGGCGGGACGCGGGGTCGTGGTGCGCCCTGTCGTGGTCGACGGAGCGTGGGCACGGTTCCTGGCGGGGGATGCGCAGGGGTACGCGCGGGCGGTGGCGGCGGCGATCCGCGGTGTGCGGGACGCCGACGCGGTCGTGCTGGCGCAGGCGTCCATGGCGGCGGCGTCGGAGCTCGTCCCCGACGGGCCGGTGCCGGTGTTCGCCAGCCCTCGGGTGGGGCTCGCGGCTGCCGCGGCCGCCGTCGTCGCGGACGGTGCGGGTGAGGCGCCCGGGGTGACGGCGCCGAATGCGGCGGGTCCGGCCGGGGTCCGATAGCGCCCAGGGGCGGTCGCGCGTCTGCCCCACCGGCTGGGCGACGGATCCGGAATGGTGTCAGGCTTGGGGCCGGGGGTGTCGGGTAGGCGGGGGAGAAGCCGACGAACCACTGGCTGGAGGATCGCAATGACCCATCCGTTCCCTGATCCCGTACCGCCGGCGCCGCCCTCTCCGGGACCGCCGTCTCCGGGGCCGGACAGGCCCTTCCCGGACCCGGAGCCCGTGCCGCGGCCGGAGCCCCGGCCCGCACCGGAGCCGTCGCCGTCCCCGATCCCCACACCGCCGGGACCGGAACCTACGCCGCCCGAGCCCCAGCCGGGGCCATTGTCCTGACACATGCGCACAGGGTGTCCTGACACGCGCCCACAGGGGCGGGACCGACCGGTCCCGCCCCTGTGGCGTGTCAGCGCCCCTGCCGGGCGCGGGACGACTGGCATAGCGTGAGGCTCCGACGCCGTGTACGAAGGAGGAGCCGCCCGTGCCCCAATTCGATCTGCCCCTTGACGAACTGCGCCACTACCGCCCCGAGTTGCCGGAGCCCGAGGACTTCGACGCCTTCTGGGAGAAGACACTGCTGGAGGCGCGGCAGCACGACCTGGACGCGCGGTTCGAGGCGGTGGAACTGCCGTTGGAGGGTGTGCGGGTCTTCGACGTCACGTACGCCGGGTTCGGCGGGCATCCCGTGAAGGGATGGCTGGTTCTGCCCGCAGGCGCGAGGGAACAGCTGCCCGCCGTCGTCGAGTACATCGGATACGGCGGCGGACGCGGCCTGCCGCACATGCATCTGCTGTGGGCCACGGCCGGGTACGCGCACTTCGTCATGGACACCCGTGGGCAGGGCAGCGGCGGGTGGGCGCAGGGCGACACCCCGGACCCCGTGGGCAGCGGGCCCGCCTACCCCGGGTACATGACGCGCGGCATCGAGGACCCGCACGAGTACTACTACCGGCGGCTCTACGTCGACGCGGTCCGGGCCGTCGAGGCCGTCCGCGCCCACCCCCTCGTGAACGCCTCGCGGGTCGCCGCGCTCGGCGTCAGCCAGGGCGGCGGCCTCACGCTCGCGGTCGGCGGTCTCGTGCCGGACCTGGCCGCCATCGCGCCCGACGTGCCGTTCCTGTGCGACTTCCCGCGCGCCACGACCCTCACCGACCGGCCGCCGTACAACGAGATCGCGCTGTATCTGAAGGCCCGGCGGGGCGGGCAGGAGCGCGTCTTTCAGACACTCTCCTACTTCGACTGCGTGCACTTCGCCGCCCGGGGGCGGGCGCCCGCCCTCTTCTCCGCCGCCCTGGAGGACCAGACGTGTCCGCCCTCCACGGTGTTCGCCGCCTTCAACGCGTACGCGGGGAGCGAGCGTTCGATGGAGGTGTACTCCTTCAACGATCACGAGGGCGGTGGCCCCTACCAGCAGGGAGTCCAGCTCCGCTGGATCGAAGGGTACTTGAAGGGCTGATTTGTCAACGCCCCCTCGATGCCCGGCCCTTGTCATGGATTGGTCCGACCGGCTAGCTTGCGGGCTTGTCGTGTGTCCGATGTGTGCAATCCGTGATGACGTGTGTCCGAGGGGGCTCGCCATGGCCGTACGGGGCCGGCACCGCAAGTATCAGCCGAACCGCATCAACCGTGCGTCGCTCACGGTCACCGCGGGCGGCGCGGGCATGGCGCTCCCGCTGACCGTGGCGGGCACCGCCGGCGCCGCCGACGTCGACACCTGGAACAAGGTGGCGGCGTGCGAGTCCGGCAACAACTGGAGCATCAACACCGGCAACGGCTACTACGGCGGCCTCCAGTTCAAGCAGTCCACCTGGGAGGCGTACGGTGGCACGGCCTACGCCTCGCGTGCCGACCGGGCCACCAAGGACCAGCAGATCGCCGTGGCCGAGAAGGTTCTCGGTGCGCAGGGCCCCGGCGCCTGGCCGGTGTGCTCCGCGAAGGCGGGCCTCACCAAGGGCGGCGGCTCGCCCGACGTCGCCCCGGCCCGCGCCCCGAGCAAGCCGAAGCCGCCCAAGCGCGACGTCAGGGACGTCAAGCCGGAGGTGACCCCGCAGTCCACCGCCGGTACCGCCGAGATGTACACCGTGGTGCGCGGCGACACGCTCTCGGGGATCGCCGACGAGCGCCGGGTCCGCGGCGGCTGGCAGCAGTTGTACGACGCGAACCGGCGGGTCATCGGCGCCGATCCCGACCTGATCACGCCGGGGCAGCGGCTCTCCGTACACGGTCAGGGCGGGCGCGTCGCCCACGGCACGGACCAGGCCGATCGGCGCGCCGAGGACCGGGCCGGGGCTCCGGCGCGACAGAGGGACGTGGAGAAGAAGGCCGCGGAGAAGAAGGCCGCGGAGAGGAAAGCTGCCGAGCGGAAGGCGGAAGAGAAGAAAGCCGCCGAGCGGAAAGCCGCCGAGAAGGAGCGCGAGAAGCCGCGCTCCTCGAAGGCCTCCTCCGCACCCACCAAGCAGGCCCGGCCCGCCACCTCGTCGGCCGCCTCAGCCCCGATCGCCGCGTCCCCCAGCACGCCCTACCGCGCGGCGGGCGGCTCGTGGTCGAAGGGCTATCACACCGGTGTCGACTTCGCCGTGCCCACGGGAACGTCCGTGAAGGCCGTCGCCGCCGGGCAGGTCGTCTCCGCGGGATGGGGCGGCAGCTACGGCTACCAGGTGGTCATACGGCACACCGACGGGAAGTACAGCCAGTACGGGCATCTGTCGGCGCTCTCGGTGAGGGCCGGGCAGCAGGTCGGCGCGGGCCAGCGCATCGCCCGGTCGGGGTCCACCGGCAACAGCACTGGCCCGCATCTGCACTTCGAGGTGCGGACGGGGCCCGGCTTCGGTTCCGACATCGATCCGCTCGCCTACCTGCGGGCCCGAGGCGTGCGCATCTGAGGCGGGCCGGCTCCAGGACGCCGCGGTGCGGCGATGCCGCTCAGGACCCGATGTGTTCCCGGCGCCTCGGGCGCCGGTGCGACACCAGGCGGTGCGTCGGCGCCGTCACCGGCGGAACGAGCTGTGACGGCACGGCGGGAAGCGCCGCCTCGGGCCTGAATAGTGGCTCCACCGGGGCCGGGGCCGGGACCGGCGGCGCGGGTGCCGGCAGCGCCGGTGCGGAGGGCGTCAGCGACCCCTGGGACCCCGGAGCCCCCTGGAACCCCGGTGACGCCACAGCCGCCGATGGCAGCCGCCCGGCCTCCGGGGCCCCGGCCTCAGGGGCGGTCGACGTCTCCCTGGCGATCCGCTCCGTGGTCAGCAGGATCAGGCCGCCCGCGGCGACGACACCGCAGCCGAGCGCCAGAACGGTGCCCATGGTGCCGTAGCGGAAGGTTTCTCCGAAGAGGGTCAGGCCGACCGCGGCAGCGACCACGGGATTCACGACGGTCACCGTGGAGAGCGGCGCCGCGAGACCCGCGCCCCGGTACGAGGCCTGCGAGATCAGCACCCCGGCCGCCGCCAGTACGGCGATGACGCCGAGACTCGGCAGCTGCCGGCCGAACGCCATGCCGTCCTCCCAGTCCACCGCCACCGTCTTCGTGAAGACCGAGGCGATGCCGAAGGCGGCGCCGGCCGCGCAGGCCAGCAGCACGCTGCGCACCACGGGGTGCCGGTGCACCGCGTGTGCCGCCACCATCAGGGCGAGTACGCCGCCGCCCGTCGCCAGGGCCAGTACGACGCGCTCGGCGCTGTCCAGGGACTGCGCGCCGGACGCCGAGGTGAGCGAGAGGAGCCCGGCGAGCCCCACCGTCGCCATGAGCGCGCCGCGCCAGGCCGTGGCCCCGGCCCGGCGGCGTACGAACAGCGCGGCCATCGGCAGGGCGAAGACGATGGTCAGGGCGCCCAGCGGCTGGACGAGGCTGAGCGGACCGTAGGCGAGCGCCACGACGTGCAGGAGGGCGCCAAGGCCGTTCAGCGCGACAGCGGTCCACCAGGTGCCGCGGCGCAGCGGGGCGTACCGCCGCTCCGGCGTGGTCGCCGCCACGCGCTCCTGGAGGATCGCCCCGCCGGCGTACGCAACGGCGGAGACGAGCGAGAGCAGCACGGACAGCGCGAGGGCACTCATGAGGTGCTCCCCGGCGTGCGGTGCGTCCGGTGGTCCCGGCGAGGCGAACGGTCGGCTTCCATGGTTACCACGATGCCGCGCGGATCGCCTCGCGTCGTCGTACCTGAGCAGGCAATCGGTCCTACTACCGATGGAGTACGCCCCCGCCCGTGTCCTCCCCAAGGCGTGCGGCGCCTACGGGCAGAGGCGGAGGCCCCGCGGAGCACGGGCGGCGGGGGGCTTGCTGTACTGCTCTCGTGAACACCCCCATCGACCTGGCAGAACTCGCATCCGTCGGCGGCTTCTTCGCGCTGCGCCCGGCTCCCGGGCCCGTCGGCGCCGTGCCCCTCACAAAGGTGTACGACCCACCGACCGGCGCCGACCCGTTGGCCTTCCGCGTCGGGAAGGTGGCGCTGCGGCTCGGCGCCCCCGAGGAGCGCATCGCGGTGTCCGTGGCGCAGCTGGGGCTCGCCGCCCGGCTCTGGTCCGTCGCGCTCGGCTCCGCGGCGCTGTACGGCGCGGTGCCCGACCTGGACCCGGCCCTGCTGTGCTGGGACGCCGACGGAACCTCGCCCGACGACCTGTGGCTCGGCGGCAACCGCACCCTGTCCGCCGACGCCGGGACCGTGCGGGAGGTCGTGCAGCACGGGCATCTCGCGCCGCTCACCGACGCGTTGCGCTCCCGGTACCGGATCTCCGCCGGGCTGCTGTGGGGCAACGCGGGCTCCGCGCTCGCGGGAGCCGCGCGGGAACTGCACGGCTGGGCGGTGCGGGAGGGGCGCGAGGACGTGGGGGAGCAGGCGCTCGGCCTGGCCTCGGCGCTCTTCGACCACCCTGACCTGCGCGGCAGCGGGACCTTGGACGGCACCGCGTTCCGGCGCCGCAGCTGCTGTCTGTACTACCGGTGCCCCGGCGGCGGCGTGTGCGGCGACTGCTGCTTCGACCGGCCGCCGCAGCGCTCTTCCCCCGGGGCCGCGTCTGGGTGACCATGAGGGGGCGCGGCCGACATCAGGCGGACGACGGAGGGTTCTGCGTGCGAGTGGGACTGCTCACCCGGGAGTACCCGCCCGATGTGTACGGCGGGGCGGGCGTCCATGTCGAGTTCCTCGCAAGGGAGTTACGCTCCCTCGTCGACCTCGACGTGCACTGCTGGGGCGACGGCGCGTCCGAGGGTCTGGTGCGCCACCGGGCCTGGTCCGAGCTCGACGGCGCCAATGACGCGCTGCGCACCTTCTCCGTGGACCTGGCCATGGCCGCCGCGCTCGCCGGTCGCGAACTCGTCCACTCCCACACCTGGTACGCCAACCTCGCGGGCCATGTCGGCAAGCTCCTGCACGGCATTCCGCACGTGATGACGGCGCACTCCCTGGAGCCTCTGCGGCCCTGGAAGGCCGAGCAACTGGGCGGCGGTTACGCCCTGTCGTGCTGGGCCGAGCGCACGGCCGCCGAGTCGGCCGACGCGCTGATCGCGGTGTCCGGCGCGATGCGTGAGGACATCCTCGCCTGCTATCCGGCCGTCGACCCGGCGAAGGTACACGTCGTGCACAACGGCATCGACACCGGCCTGTACCGTCCCGACCCCGCCACGGACGTCCTGGAGCGCCTCGGCATCGACTCCGGGCGCCCGTACGTCTTGTTCGTCGGCCGCATCACCCGGCAGAAGGGTGTGCCCCATCTGCTGCGCGCCGCGCGCCGGTTGGACCCGGGCGTCCAGCTGGTCCTGTGCGCCGGAGCCCCCGACACCCCGGAGATCGACGCCGAGTTCCGCGTGCTCTTCGAGGAGCTGAGCCGCGGCCGTGCGGGCGTCCAGTGGATCCCAGAGATGCTGCCGCGCCCCGAGGTCGTCCAACTCCTCAGCCACGCCGTGCTGTTCGTCTGCCCTTCGGTGTACGAACCGCTGGGCATCGTCAACCTGGAGGCGATGGCCTGCGGCACGGCGGTGGTCGCCTCGCGCGTCGGCGGCATTCCGGAGGTCGTACAGGACGGCACGACGGGGCTGCTCGTCCCCTACGAGCCGAAGGACCCCGACGGCTTCGAACGTGACCTCGGGTTGCTCCTGAACGAACTGGCCACCGACCCCGGACGGGCCGCCTCCATGGGTGCGGCCGGACGCCGGCGGGCCGTCGGGGAATTCGGCTGGGACGCCGTCGCCCGGAGCACGGTCGAGGTGTACGAGGAGATCCTGCACGCCGACAGGTAGGAGACTGGTATGCGCGGTGGACCTTCGGTGCTCGGAATCGTGCTTGCCGGCGGGGAGGGGAAGCGGCTGATGCCGCTCACCGCCGACCGGGCCAAACCAGCGGTCACGTTCGGCGGGACGTACCGCCTCGTGGACTTCGTCCTCTCCAACCTCGTCAACGGCGACATCCTGCGTGTCTGTGTCCTGACGCAGTACAAGTCCCACTCCCTGGACCGGCATGTGACGACGACCTGGCGGATGTCGAGCCTGCTCGGCAACTACGTCACACCCGTGCCCGCGCAGCAGCGCCTCGGCCCGCGCTGGTTCTCGGGCAGTGCCGACGCGATCCTCCAGTCGCTCAATCTCGTCCATGACGAACAGCCCGACTACATAGCGGTGTTCGGCGCCGACCACGTCTACCGCATGGACCCGCGGCAGATGCTCCAGCAGCACATCGACAACGGCGCGGCCGTGACCGTCGCCGGGATCAGGGTGCCGCGCGCTGAGGCGCCGTCGTTCGGCATCATCACGCCGGCGCGCGACGGGACGCGTGTCGAGAGCTTCCTGGAGAAGCCCGCCGATCCTCCCGGCCTGCCGGGCGCCCCGGACCAGGTCTTCGCCTCGATGGGCAACTACCTGTTCACCACGAAGATTCTCGTCGACGCACTCCAACAGGACGCGGAGAACGAGGAGTCGGCGCACGACATGGGCGGTTCGATCCTGCCCATGCTCACCGAACGGGGGCTGGCCCAGGTGTACGACTTCGACGGCAACCACGTGCCCGGCGAGACGCCGCGCGACCACGGCTACTGGCGTGACGTCGGCACCCTGGACTCGTACTACGAGGCCCACATGGATCTGATCTCCGACCACCCGGTCTTCAACCTGGACAACCGGCTCTGGCCGATCTACACCCACTCCGGCGGGCTGCCGCCCGCCAAGTTCTGCGCGGGCGGCATCGCGGGCGAGTCCGTCGTGAGCCCCGGCTGTGTCATCCGCGGCCAGGTCACCCGCTCCGTCCTCTCGCCCGGCGTGACGATCGAGCAGGGCGCGGTGGTCCAGGGCTCGGTGCTGCACGACAACGTACGGGTGGGGCGGGGCGCGGTGGTGCGCGGCGCGGTCCTGGACAAGAACGTCGACGTCCCGCCCGGCGCGACGATCGGTGTCAACCCCGAGCGGGACGAGGAGCTGTACACGGTCTCGAAGGGCGGGGTGATCGCGCTGGGGAAGGGGCAACGGGTCGAGTGAGCGGCTGTTGGGCGCGGGTCGGGGGAGTGGCCGCCGAGGGGCTCCAAGGCTATGCGTGACCCGCATAGCGGGGCGTCCCCCTGAAGCCCGCGCCCCCCGAAGACGCCACCGGCACCCCCCGAAGTCCCGCCTACCCGGCCGAACCCAAAGACGCCGTTTGCTCCCGTTTGTCCTCACAGGCGCAGGGAACCCGACGCACGTCACGATCTTGGCCGGCCGTGCGGAACGCGGTGCGGCCATGCCCGACTTTCGCAGGAGGCCTTCCACCGGCACAGGGCCAGCACGACCCCCGTGCAGGCGAACCGGACGACACTCCGCAGGTGACGTCAGAGCCGACGCCTCCCTTCCCCGGCGAGAAACACGACCCCCGCGCCGCTGTCACGGAACTGGGCCGGGCCCTCGGCATCGGCGCCTCGGTCGCGCGCGCCGGCCTCGGCGTCCGCTCCTGCGCCGCCCTCACCTCGTCCGCCACCGGCACCCGCCGCACCGCGGGGATCGTCCTGGACCTGGACGACGTGCACCAGGTCCGCAAGGCCGTGGGCGGCACCGTCAACGACGTACTGATCGCCGTGGTCGCCGGAGCCCTGCGGCGCTGGCTCGACGAGCGCGGCGATGGCAGCGAGGGCGTCGAGCCGCGGGCCCTGATCCCCGTCTCGCGGCGCCGCCCGCGCACCGCCCAGCCGCCGGGCAACCGCCTCTCGGGCTATCTGGTCCGGCTCCCCGTCGGTGACGACGACCCCCTGGCCAGGCTGCGCGGCGTGCGTGCCGCCATGGACCGGAACAAGGAGGCGGGGCCCGAGCGCGGCGCGGGGGCCCTCGCCCTGCTCGCCGAACACGTGCCGTCCCTCGGGCACCGCCTCGTCGGCCCGGTCGTGGCCCAGGCCGCGCGGCTGCTCTTCGACGTCCTCGTCACCAGCGTCCCGCTGCCCGGCATCGGCCTGCGGCTCGGCGGCAGCCGTCTGGCAGAGGTCTACCCCTTCGCGCCGCTCGCCCGGGGCCAGTCGCTCGCCGTCGCCGTGTCCACGTACCGGGGCCGGGTGCACTACGGCCTGGTCGCGGACGCCGCCGCCGTACCCGACCTGGACCTCCTCGCGCGGAGCGTGCGGGACGAGCTCGAGGCCCTCGTGGCGGTGTGCGCGAGCCCACGGGACGGTGTGCGCCAGGTCACGGGTTTGGTGACGGGGCCCTGAGCTACGTAAAGTTCCGCTTTTGAGAGCTTGCGGACGACCGGACGGACCGCGGCACGGAATGACACGAGGACAGCGGCGATGACGGTGACAGACGAAAGCCACGAGGGGACCGTCGCGTACGGCCCCGGCATCGACCCGGACCGTCTCGCCGTCTGCCTCAGCGTGCTCGACGAGCTGGACAAGCTGGACGTGGACCACCCCGACGCGATCGCGGTGCGCCGCGCGACGGCCGGGATCTACCGCACGGTGAAGCAGCGCCGCCGCCAGGAGCGCCGCGCCGCCAAGACCGCCCACGACCGCGCGGTCACCGAGGCCACCGCCACCGGCTCCGCCGAGCGCATCGACGACGAGACGGCGGGCGTGCTGCCCTCCTCCTCGGTGAAGGGCGAGATCGCGGGGATACTCCAGCGCCCGCGCTCCTGCTACACCTGCAAGACGCGGTACGTCGAGGTCGACGCGTTCTACCACCAGCTCTGCCAGCCCTGCGCCGCCGAGAACCGCGCCCGCCGCGACGCCCGCACCGACCTGACCGGCAAGCGCGCCCTGCTCACCGGCGGCCGCGCCAAGATCGGCATGTACATCGCGCTGCGGCTGCTGCGGGACGGCGCGCACACCACCGTCACCACGCGCTTCCCGAGCGACGCGATCCGCCGCTTCAAGGCCATGCCCGACAGCGACGAGTGGATCCACCGCCTGAAGATCGTCGGCATCGACCTGCGCGACCCCGCCCAGGTCGTCGCGCTCGCCGAGTCGGTCGCCGCCGAGGGCCCCCTCGACGTACTGATCAACAACGCCGCGCAGACCGTACGCCGCTCCCCCCAGGCCTACAGCGAGCTGGTCGCCGCCGAGTCCGCCCCGCTGCCCGCCGGTGAGCTGCCCGCCTCCGAGGTGATCGGCACCTTCGGTTCCGGCGCCGTGGCCGCGCTGCCGGTCGCCGGGGGCGGCGCGCTGACCGCCGACGACGTCACCGGCCTCGCGCTGGTCACGGGGTCGGCCTCCCTGGAGCGCATCGCGGCCGGCACGGCGATCGACGCGGGCGGCCTGGTGCCCGACCTGCACGACACCAACAGCTGGATCCAGACCGTCGAGGAGGTCGGCCCGATCGAGCTGCTCGAAGTACAGCTGTGCAACTCGACGGCGCCGTTCATCCTCATCAGCCACCTGCGCTCCGCCATGGCGGCCGCCGCCGCGGCGAACGAGGACGGCCGCGCGTACGTCGTGAACGTCTCCGCCATGGAGGGAGTTTTCGGCCGCGGCTACAAGGGCGCGGGCCACCCGCACACCAACATGGCCAAGGCCGCCCTGAACATGCTGACGCGCACCAGCGCGCAGGAGATGTTCGAGAAGGACCGCATCCTCATGACCGCGGTCGACACGGGCTGGATCACCGACGAGCGACCGCACCCCGACAAGATGCGCCTGGCCGAGGAGGGCTTCCACGCCCCCCTGGACCTCATCGACGGCGCGGCGCGGGTCTACGACCCCATCGTGCGCGGCCAGGCCGGCGAGGATCTGTTCGGCGTCTTCCTGAAGGACTACGCGCCCGGTAAGTGGTAGTACGCGCCGGCGCACGGCCGCTCGAACGCCCGCATCCGCACCGGCACCCTTGTCCGGAATTTACACAGCTTTGATATTCCATCGAGCGCGGGCGCGCTCATTTGGTTAACCTGGGGTGAGCGGGTGGCCACGAGAGATCCACGAACGTCTCTCGGTCACCCCGGGGACAGGCCGGCAATCACGGCTGCGGTCCCGCCAACTACCGGCGCCACCGCGACCGAATCCTGCCCTTGTCCTTCTACGCGACACAAAGGAGTGCGCGGTGACACCAGAACTGACGAAGCACGAGAAGCGACCGGCGGAACGCGGCGGCGAACGGGCCGGCAGACCCCCCAAGCTCCGCAACCTGGAGGCGTGGGCCAAGGCGGCCCCCATTCGTCTGGCGGGCTACGAGGACGACCTCGCCGAGCCGCACATCCTCCCGGGCATCGACTGATCGGTACCGCCGGTCGTCGGCTTCGCACTGTGCCCCTGCCCGTGGCGGGGGCACAGGTGTATCCGGTGTGGCGCGGACGACCGTCCCCTCCACGACCGTCCGCCCCCCCGTCGCCATCTCACGCCAGTACCCCTGTGGGGCCGGGAGATTCACCCGCAAGACACCTCGGCGCGGGAAGCGCGTGACGAAGTGTCGAGGAGGTCGCGGAGCGACGTGCGGGCCTGTTGCAGGTCGGCGATGCGCGTGTCCAGCTCGGACAGGTGCGTCCGGAGGTGCTCCAGGACGCAGGTGTCGAGTTCCGGTCCGTCGCCGAGGAAGCACGGCATGAGGTCGCGGATGATCCGGGTGGGGAGCCCCGCGGCCAGCAGCGTCCGGATCCGCGTGACGGTCGTCAGCGCGCCCTCGCCGTAGTGCCGGTGGCCGCCGTCCGTCCGGGACGGGACGAGCAGGCCCTGTTCCTCGTAGTAACGCAGCAGGCGCACGCTCACGCCTGTCGCGCGGGCCAGTTCGCCGATCTTCATGTGGCGCACCTCACGTGTCATGAACTTGAACCTCACATGGATGTGAGATCGTAGCGTCGCCCTCATGACGACGGCACAAGCACCCATCTCCCTCTACGGTTTTCTGCGCCCCCGGCCCGAACGGGCCGACGAGGTCCGGCAGTTCCTCGCCTCCCTCGTGGAGCCCACCCGGCGGGAGGAGGGCAACCTGGAGTACCACCTGCACGCGCAGGACGACGGCCGGCTCTTCCTGTACGAGGTCTGGCGCTCCCAGGAAGACCTGGACCGGCACAACGCCACACCGGCGCTGCGCCACTTCCTGGACCACCTGCTGGACTTCCTCGAAGAAGCCCCCGACGGCTACTTCGACACCATGATCAGTCCGTATCCGCGCGAGTCGGGCGAGTCGGGTGATTCGGGTGAGCCGTTCGTGGGCTCGAAAAAAACCAGTGGATCGGCGCCGCTGAACGCCACTAACGTGCTGCCGGACCGAGTCGCCTGACCAAGGACGGGCCGTTGTACACCCTGTGAGACACCCCGAGAGCTGATCTGCAGCGCGCCGCGCCTCCGCGTCGCGCTGCCCTTTGCTGCGGACTTCTCACTGAAACCGGTGTACTTCTGTGCTTGAAAACTGGGTGGTCATGCCCGCCTGCCTGCCCCTCGTCCTGCGCCGTTGCCACACGTGCGCGTCCGAACGGTTCCGGGCCAACGGCAAGTTCCGTGTCAACGCGAACCGCAAGCTCCTCGATGCCTGGCTCCTCGTGCTCTGTACCGCTTGCGGGGAGACCGCGAAGCTCACGGTCCTGGAGCGGCTGAACGTGCGCTCCGTACGGCCCGAGCTGCTGGACCGGATGCACGCCAACGACCCGGGCCTGGCAGCCGAGTTGCTCCAGGACCCGGTCGTGCGGCGCCGCAATCGCATCGCTCTCGACTGGGCGGACGCCTGGCGTCTCGACACCGGCGGATCGGATCACCCGGACAGCGAGGTGATCGACGTATCGGTCCGCTTCGCGGCGCGGATCCCGGTCCGGCCGGTGCGGCTGATCGCTGAAGGCTGCGGTCTTCCGAGGGCCGAGGTCGAGAGGCTGATCGACGAGGGGAAGGTCGTCTCGGCGGTCCGGCTGAGCGGCAAGCTCTCCGGTGACTTCACCTTCATGCTCAAACGCTGAGCCCTGCCAGGCCCGGGGCCTGTCCGGCGCGATCCGCCGGGCAGGCCCCGGGCCGCGGGCGGCCACCTTCAGGTCATGCGGCGGCTGCTTGCTGCCGGTCCACGAACTCCGTGACGGTACGGGCGAACAGCTCGGGCAGCTCGAAGGGCAGCGCATGGCCGCAGTCCAGTTCCAAGAACTCGGCGCCGGCGATGGACGCCGCCAACTCCCTTTGGTGGTGCGGCGGGACGATCAGGTCCTGGGACCCCGACACGACCAGGGTGGGGGCGGTGATCCTGGCCAGCGCCTCGGTGATGTCCACCCGGATGTTCAGCTCCGACTGGCGGGCCATGCCGTCCGCGTCGAACAGCGCGTTGCACGCGGCCACGCTCTCCTCGAAGTCCTCGGTGCGGCGCCCGGCCAGCGTCTTGGCGCCGAAGGCGGTGACCTGGAGCGCCCGGGAGAACAGGTCCTTGTCGACGCGCAGCAGCCGCTGCCACAGGTCGAACTGGAACTCCTGCCACGGGTCGGTCACCGCCCAGCCCGCGTGCAGGAAGAGGGAACGTATCCGCTCGGGGCGGGCCCCGGCCGCGGCGGCCGCGACCGTGGCCCCCAGGGAGTGCCCCGCCAGGTGGAAGGTGTCCAGACCCGCCGCGTCCACGGCGCCGAGCACCTGGGCGACCAGGTCGTCGACGGTCAGCGGGCCACCGGCGTCGGTGGTGGCACCCGACCCGGACAGGGTCGGGGCGACGATGGTGCAGCGGTCCTTGAGGGCGTCGATGACCGGGCCCCAGTTGCCCTCGGGGGTGGCGCCGGTGCCGTGCACCAGCACCAGGGCCGGACCCGAGCCGGTGATCAGGCAGTCGACGGCACTGTCGCCACCGGAGATCGGGACGTGAACGGTCGTATAGGTCATGGTGGTTGCGGCCTTTCGGGGGAGGGCACGAGGCGTACGGCGAGGTGTACATACGCCGCCGACAGGTCCGCCCAAACGTCAAGAACGTCAAGAACGTCAAGGCATGGTGATCTCCGTGCGTTGACAGGCGGGGATCGGGTGACTGTAATGGTGCTCGTGCCGCGTGGCGCCGACCAAAGAGCAGTGGGCAGGTCGGCGATCGGGCGAGCACCTTCACTCAAGGACGTCGCCGATGGACACGTCGTGAGTTCACACCGCCAGGCCTTCGCCTGATCCGCGCGCCTTCGCGCGCCCCGGTCACGCCCCTCACGCGTGGCCCCGCCTTCCACCGCGTACGACGCGAACCCCGCACGATGCGAACCCCGCACGACGCGAACCGCGCCCAGCGCGGTACCGAACATTCCGTACGGAGACCCGACACCGTCATGCCCACACCCGCCACATCCTTCAACCAATCCGTCATCGACGAGTTCCGCGCCAACGGCGGCAAGGTCGGCGGCCCCTTCGAGGGCGGCGACCTGCTCCTGCTCACCACCACCGGAGCCAGGTCCGGCAAGGAACACACCACCCCGCTCGGCTTCGTCCGCGACGGCGACCTGCTCCTGCTGGTCGGCTCGAACCTCGGCGGGCCGTGCCATCCCGACTGGTACCACAACGTCCTCGCCCACCCGACGGTCGGCGTGGAGCTCGGCACCGAGGAGTTCCAGGCGATCGCCGTCCCCGCCGAGGGGGAGCGGCGCGACCGGCTCTTCGCGCGGATCACGGCAGCCGAGCCCGGATACGGCGACTACCAGGCGCGCACCAGCCGGATCCTGCCCGTCGTCGTCCTTGAGCGGCCCGCGCACGAGGCCGGCATCCCGCAGGAGGCCGGTGACTTCGCCGAGAAGATGCAGCAGGTGCACCTGTGGCTGCGCGGCCAGCTGCGGCACGTACGGGACGAGACCGAGGCACACTTCGCGGCGACAGCGGCGCACCGGGGCCCCGGAGCGCCGCCGGAACCGGGGCTCGGGCTGCGGATCCGCCAGCACTGCCTGGCGTTCTGCGAGGCCCTGGAGTTCCACCACACCAGCGAGGAGGCGCATCTCTTCCCGACGATGGCGGGCTACCACCTCGAACTGCGCGAGACCTTCGACCGGCTCGCCGAGGAACACCGGACGGTCGCCCGCATCCAGGGCGAGCTCGCCGGGCTCCTGGCCGGCCTCGGGGGAGCGGACCCGGAGCGTTTCCGAGCCGAACTGGCGCGCATGTCGGAGGAGTTGACCCGCCATCTCGACTACGAGGAGGAAGCGCTCCTGCCGATCCTGGCCGAACTGCCGTGGCCGCCCGGACCGCCCGTCCCGCCCGGACAGCCCGAGGCCGTCAAGTAGCCGCGGTCTGTTCGGTGCCGGGCAGCCGCGGCCCCCGCGCGGGGCCCGGTGTCCGGCTCGCGGCCGTGCGGGCGGCCAGGTCGTCGACGACGTCGAGCAGGCTGCCCGCGCGGGCGTGGACGGAGCGCTGCCGTTCGGCTCCGCCGCCATGCGTGACGAGATGCCGCAGGACCTTGGTGACCTGCGACAGCTCGCGGTGTTCCGCCAGAGTCGGCCGGACGTGCTCCAGCAGGCGGCGTACCTCGTGGGTGGTCGGCACCAGCCGGCTGGTCCGCGGATCGAGGCTGTGCCCGGTCAGACCATCGCGGGCGCACCGCCAGTACGCCGCACGCAGCAGCGCTTCGTCCATCGCGGGCCCGGGGTCGCCGCGGCGTACCCGTTCCAGCGCACGGACGACCAGTGCCCGCACGAGGACCGCGAAGACCGCCGCTTCCTCGACGGTGGTGGGGACGTCCATCACCCTGATCTCCACGGTGGGCAGGTGCGCACACGGACGCACGTCCCAGTACAGCGAGCGTTCGCCCCGGATCGCGCCTGCCTCCTGGAGCGAAGCCGCGAGCGCGTCGTAGTGCGCGGCCGAGGAGAAGTACGGCGGCGGGCCGGACACGGGCCAGCGCGTGACTCCCAGGGTCCGCCAGCTGCAGTAGCCGCTGTCCCGCTCCTCCCAGAAGGGGGAGTTCGCCGCCAGTGCCACCAGGACGGGCAGCCACGGCCGCAGGTGGTTGCCGACCAGGACGGCGTGCTCCCGGTCCGGGACCTGGACGTGTACGTGGAGCCCGCAGAAGGCGAAGGTGTCGTACAGGGACCTGAACATCTCGAACTGGGGAAGGTAGTGGGCGTCGTCATTGAGCGGCATCGGCGTCCGCATGCCCAGCAGCGGTGTCCCGGAGGCGAGAGGGCGCACCCCGTCCCGCGCCGCGGCGGTGACGACGGCGGAGCGTACGCGCCGCAGTTCGTGCCGGAGTTCGCCGAGGGTCCGGCAGGGCGGAGTCTTGCCCTCCACCTGATATCGGCACGCCTCGCCCGTCACCAGGTCCCCGAGCACCGGCTTGACGCGAGCCAGGATCCGGGGCGCCGCCGCGACCACCGTGCGCTGGGCGGCACCGACGAGGAAGTACTCCTCCTCGACACCGACGGTGGGGATATGGTCCGCCATGCGCCGTGTCCTTCCGCCGACGTGCATGCCTGTCCCTCTGTGGCTGTCTTTCTGTGCCTGTCCTTCTGTGCACCTTCCTCGCCCGGAGGGCCGACAGCGAGTCCGGCGCGCCCGGGAGCATGACCGGACCCGGCAGAGGGGCACTCCAGGATCCCAGCGCCCGCGCCGGTTCACACGTCCCGTACCGGCCCCGTGCTCTCCCGTTCGATGAGCCGCGGCAGCGGCACCTGGACGGTCGCCGCGGGCCCGTCGTCGAGGAGGGCGAGCAGCTCGCGGGCGGCCGTGCGGCCGAACGCCACGGTGTCCCGGGACAGGGCCGTCAGCCATGGGTGCACCATGCGGCACAGCGCCGAGTCCTCCCAGGCCACGACCGACACGTCGTCCGGGACGCCGAAGCCGAGGGAGGACGCGGCGGCGACCCCGGCCACGGCCATCACGTCGTTGTCGTACACCAGGGCCGTCGGCGGTTCGGCGGACTGCAGGACGCGCCGGGTCACGGCGGCGCCCTCCGCGTCGGAGTAGTCGGTCGTCACCGAGCGCACCCCGGACAGGCCGCGGCTCGCCGCCTCGGCCCGCAGGGTGCGCATGCGGCGCTCGGTGTGCGCGAGCCCTTCCATGCCCGCGATGTGCACGATGCGGCGGTGCCCGAGGGCGTGCAGATGGCCCACGACCGACGCCATCGCCCCCGCGTCGTCCGCCCACACCGTGGAGAGCCCCGGCGGCCCCGCCTCCGGGTCGGGCACGCCGCCCGTCACCACCGCGGGCAGCCCCAGCTCGTCGAGGAGTGCGGGCCGGGGGTCGTCCGTGCGCGGGTCGACCACGAGCACGCCGTCCACCCGGTGCTCGGCCCACCAGCGGCGGTAGACCGCGCACTCGGCGGCCACGTCCTCCACCACCTGGAAGAGCAGCCCCAAGTGCCGCTCGGCCAGCACCTCCTGGACGCCGGAGATGAGCTGGAGGAAGAAGGAGTCGACGCCCAGCGTCGCCGCGGGCCGCGCCACGACCAGGCCGACGGTGGCCGAGCCCTCGCCCGACAGGGCGCGCGCCGCCGTACTGGGCCGCCAGCCGAGCTGTTCCGCGACCCTGCGCACCCGGTCGCGGGTGATCTCGGAGACGCCGGGCCGGTCGTTGAGCGCGAAGGAGACGGCGCTCTCGGAGACCCCGGCGCGGCGCGCGATGTCCTTCATGGTCGGCCGGCGTGCCGGTGACCGCTTGCCTTGCACCCGTAGCCCCTTTCCTGGCACCGCGCACTAAAGCGCTTGAGCGCATCGACTCTAAAGCGCATTAGTCAACTGCCGCAAGACCCGTGACACACGCGCCTGACCTGGGAATTGCCGGGCAGAACGAGAGATCTTCGCTATTGATTCCCCGAATCCATTGACTTTGCGCCACGGTTGGATGCAGGGTCTGCCTCGGCGTGGATTGCCCGGCTCGGACGGCCGCAGTCACCGCCGTCTCACGCTGGGCCGAGCAAAGGAGCCGTTTCACCGTGCGTATCTCCCGTATTCCCCGCAGAGCGGTCGCCGCAGGCGCCGTCCTCGCTGTCCTGCTGCCGCTGAGCGCCTGTGGCGACGGAGGCGACGGCGGCGGTTCCACGGACGCGTCGGGCAAGATCGAAGGCAAGATCACCTTCCAGACCTGGAATCTGAAGGCGAACTTCAAGCCCTACTTCGAGGGCCTCGTCGCCGAGTTCGAGAAGAAGTACCCCGGCACCGACGTCAAGTGGATCGACCAGCCCGGCGAGGGCTACGCCGACAAGATCAGCGCCGACGCCGCCGCGGGCACGCTGCCCGACGTCGTGAACGTCTCGCCCGATCTGGTCGCCCCGCTCGCCAAGGCCGGCCTCGCGCTCGACCTCGACAAGGCCGCGGGCAAGTACGAGAAGGAGTACCTCCCCGGGGCCTGGAAGAGCCACCAGATACCGGGCACGGAGGGGACGTACGCCTTCCCCTGGTACCTGAACACCGGGCCGCTCTTCTACAACAAGCGCCTCTTCAAGGATGCGGGCCTCGACGAGAACGAGCCCCCGAAGACGTACGACCAGCTCTTCGACCAGGCCTTGCAGTTGGCGAAGAAGAGCGACGGGAAGATCGCCACGCTCGCCAACGTCCCCACCATCGAGGACTTCGGGCGCTACGGCGTCCCGCTGATGAACAAGGAAGGCACCGGCTTCACCTTCAACGACGCCAAGGGCGTCGAACTCCTCACCAAGTACAAGAAGCTGTACGACGCCAAGGCCCTGGACGGGCAGGCGCTGACGGCGACGCCGGAGTCGACCGGCAAGAAGTTCCTCACCGAGGCCGTCGCCATGAACCCCGGCAGCGCGCTGGACCTGGAGAAGTTCAAGAAGGACGCGCCGAAGCTCTACAAGAACATCGGCATCACCCCGCAGATCAGCAACACCGGCAAGGACAACATGTACGTGATGGGCGTGATGGTGAACGCCCGCACCAAGCAGACGCCGGCCGCCGTCGCCTTCGCGCACTTCGTCACCGACGCCAAGCACCAGATGGAGTTCGCCAAGCAGGTCGCGATCTTCCCGAGCACCCAGGGCTCCCTGGACGACCCCTACTTCACCGAGCAGGACGGCAAGGAGGAGACGCGGGTCCGCGTCGCCGCCGCGAAGTCCGTCAAGACGGCGGTGAACTACACGCCCGTGCTCTTCAGCGAGCAGATGAAGGTCGAGCTGCGCAACTCCGTCGCCAAGGCACTCCAGGGCAAGGAGAGCCCCAAGGAAGCGCTTGACAACGCTGTCAAGAACTGCGACCGGCTGCTGAAGCAGAGCTGAGCCCCGGCGCCGTGCCGTGCCGAGCCGTGCCCAGCCGTGAAGCCATGACCAGGGAACGCCAGCCATGAAGACCAGTACCGTCACCAGAACCCCGGGCGCGGGCCGCGCCGCCGCCTCCCCGGGCGGCGGCCGGACCGCCACCCGGAGGCGCGCCAGGATCCGGCGCCAACTGTCCACCAGCCCCTGGCTGTTCGCCGCCCCCGGGCTCGCGATCGTCGCCGTCTTCAGCCTCTATCCGTTCGTCAGCACGATCATCAACTCCTTCACCGACAAAAGGACGTTGATCCCCGGCGAGTACGTGGGGCTCGCCAACTTCCGCGAGCTGCTGCACGACGACATGTTCTGGATCGGCCTGCGCAACAGCACGCTGTACGTCCTCGTGGTCGTCCCCGCGCTCGTCCTGCTGCCGCTGCTCCTCGCCATGCTCGTCCAGAAGCACATCCCCGGCATCACCTTCTTCCGGTCCGCCTTCTACACCCCGGTGGTCGCCTCCATCGTGGTCGTCGGCCTGATCTGGGTGTGGATGCTCGACGAACGCGGCCTGGTGAACGCGGTGCTGGAGGCGGTGGGCGTCGGCAAGGTCGGCTTCCTCAGCGACCAGTGGCTGCTGCTGTTCAGCGCCATGGCCGTCACGGTCTGGAAGGGCCTCGGCTACTACATGATCATTTACCTGGCAGCCCTCGCCAACGTGCCGCGCGAGCTCCACGAGGCCGCGGCGGTCGACGGCGCGGGGGCGGTGCGCCGCTTCTTCAGCGTCACCGTGCCCGCCGTGCGCTCCACCATGGTGCTCGTCGGCGCGCTCTCCTCGGTCGCCGCCTTCAAGGTCTTCTCCGAGGTCTATCTGATGGCGGGGCCCACCGGCGGCCCCGCGGGCGAGGACACCACGCTGGTGATGCTGGTGCAGCGCACCGGCACCGGCCTGACCGGGCGCGTCGGCTACGCCTCGGCCATCTCCGTCGTCATCTTCGTCGTCACCGTCGCGCTGATGCTGCTCGTGCTGCGGGCGGACCGGAAGGAGGACGCGTGAGCATCACCGAGCACGAGACGCGCCCGAAGACCCGCCGCCGGCCGCGTGTCACCGACGAGAACGGCCGCCGGATGCCCGTGTGGGAGATCGTCCTGCGCTACGGACTCCTGCTCGCCGTACTGGCGCTGATGATCGGGCCGTTCCTCTGGCAGCTGTCCACGTCCCTGAAGGGGCCGCACGAGGACATCTTCAGCTCCCCGCCGAAGTTCCTGCCCTCCGACCCGACCCTCCACAACTACGAGCGGGTCGCCGACACCATCCCCGTCTGGGACTACGCGCTCAACTCCCTGAAGGTGGCCGCCGCCAACGTCGTCACCAACTGCGTGGGCGCCGCCCTCGCCGGCTACGCCCTGGCACGCCTGCGCTACCGCGGCCGCAAGGCGGCCACCCTCGTCTTCATCCTGGCCATGCTGGTGCCCGTCGAAGGCATCATCATCGCCCAGTTCACGACGATGCGTGAACTCGGCCTGAACAACACCCTCATCGGGGTGCTGCTGCCGGGCTGCGTCTCCGCGCTCAACGTCCTGCTGATGCGCAACGCCTTCCTCAACGTGCCCTACGAGATCGAGGAAGCCGCGTTCGTGGACGGCGCGAACGTCTGGCAGCGCTTCGTCCGCATCGCGCTGCCCGCCGTCAAGGGCACCCTCGCGGTCGTCGCGATCTTCGCCTTCATGGGCGCCTGGGACGACTTCCTGTGGCCGCTCATCGTGCTCAGCGACCCCGAGCGCTTCACCCTCACCATCGGCCTGAACTACCTGCACGGCACCTTCGCCAACGACGAACGCCTCGTCGCCGCGGGCACGGTCATCGCCGTGCTCCCGCTGATCGTCCTCTTCGCCTGCCTCCAGCGGTACTTCTTCCGCGGCGTCGGCGAAGGCGCGGTCAAGGGCTGAACGGCGCCACCCCGCACCCACGAGGAACCAGGACCCGCATTGCCTCTCGCATCGCCCTCCGCAACGCCTTCGGGCGCGCCGCGCTTCGGCGCCAACTACACGCCCGCCCAAGGGTGGTTCCACCACTGGCTGGACTTCGACCTCGACGCCGTGCGCACCGACCTCGACGCGCTCGCCGCACTCGGCCTCGACCATGTGCGGGTCTTCCCCATCTGGCCGTACTTCCAGCCCAACCGCACCCTCATCCGCCCGCGCGCCGTCGAGCAGCTCGTCCAGCTCGCCGACGCCGCCGCCGAGCGTGGCCTGGACGTCAACGTCGACGGCCTCCAGGGCCACCTGTCCAGCTTCGACTTCCTGCCCGCCTGGACGCAGACCTGGCACCGGCGGAACCTCTTCACCGACCCGGACGTCGTCGCCGGGCAGGCCGCGTACCTGCGTACGCTCGCCGCCGCGCTCGCCGACCGGCCGAACTTCATCGGCATGACCATCGGCAACGAGATCAACCAGTTCTCCGCCGGGCCGCACCCCGACCCCGACCGCATCACCGAGGAGCAGGCCGAGACCTGGCTGCGCACCGTACTGGCCGCCTGCGAGGAGGGCGCCCCCGGCAAACTCCACCTGCACGCCGAGTACGACGCCGCCTGGTACCAGGCCGACCAGCCCTTCACCCCCGGGCAGGCCGCCCGGCTCGGCGCCGTGACCGCCGTGCACTCCTGGGTCTTCAACGGCACCGCCCAGCGTCACGGACGCACCGGCACCGCGACCCGCGCCCACGCCGCGTACCTCATCGAGCTGTCCAAGGCCTGGGCGCTCGACCCGCACCGCCCCGTCTGGCTCCAGGAGGTCGGCGCGCCCGCCCCGCTGATCCCCGCCGAGCACGCGGCCGCCTTCACCGAGGAGACGATCGAGGCCGCCCTCGACTGCCGGGACGTGTGGGGCGTGACGTGGTGGTGCTCCCACGACGTCTCGCGCGACCTCGCGGATTTCCCCGAGCTGGAGTACAGCCTCGGCCTGCTGGCCAACGAAGGGCAGGTCAAGCCCGCGGGCGCGGCCGTCGCCCGTATCGCGAAGGAGTGGCGGGGCCGTACGTACGCGCCGGCGCCCCGGACCACGGCGGTGGTCGTGGACGACGCGATGGAGCGGCGCGTGGAGTGCGCGCCCGGGGGAGCCGTCTTCGAGGCGTTCGCCCGCCTCACGCAGGACGGTGTCCGGCCGACGGCCGTCCTCGCGAGCCGGGCCGCCGACGCGGAGCATCTCGCCGCGCGGGGCATTACGGAAGTGGTGACGCCGGAGGAGGTCCGCTAGGCCGGTAAGACTTCCGTAGATCGCGCTGCGCGCTCGTCCCCAATCGCCGGACGGGCTCACGTTTTCCACCCCGGGAGATTCTCATGCATGACGACCGCACCCTGGTCGAAGGCCGTCTCAAGCGCGTTCTGGACGAGCGCATCAGGCCCGCCGTGTACCCCGCCTCCGTGCCACTCGACGTCGCGGTGTGGAACGCGCCGGACGAGCCCGTACCGGTGGCCGAAGGGCTCGCCGCCGAGCCGTCGCCGACCGCCGTCGGTGAGCGGTGGGGCGCGCCCTGGGGGACCAGCTGGTTCCGGGTGACCGGGACGGTGCCCAAGGAGTGGGCGGGCAGGACCGTCGAGGCGATCCTCGACCTCGGCTTCGACGAGAACATGCCGGGCTTCCAGTGCGAGGGCCTCGTCTACCGCCCCGACGGCACCCCGGTGAAGGGACTCAACCCCCGCAACCAGTGGGTGCGGATCGCCGCGCCCGCCGAGGGCGGAGAAGAGGTACGGCTGCACGTCGAGGCCGCGTCCAACCCCGTGATCCTCGACTACCACCCCTTCCTGCCCACCCGGTTGGGCGACAAGGAGACGGCGGGCAGCGAACCGCAGTACAAGCTGGAGCGCATGGACCTCGCCGTCTTCGACGAGACGGTGTGGCAGCTCGTCATCGACCTCGAGGTCCTCGGCGAGCTGATGCGGGAGCTGCCCGAGGACTCCGGGCGGCGCTACGACATCGTGCGCGCCGTCGGCCGTGCCCTTGACGCCGTCGACCTCCAGGACGTCAACGGCACGGCCGGCGCGGCCCGCGCCCTGCTCGAAGGGGTCCTGTCGGCCCCCGCCGAGCCCTCCGCGCACCGCATCAGCGCCGTCGGCCACGCGCACATCGACTCCGCGTGGCTGTGGCCGCTGCGCGAGACGGTGCGCAAGGTGGCGCGTACGACGTCGAACATGACGGCGCTCGTCGAGGACGAGCCGGACTTCGTCTTCGCCATGTCGCAGGCGCAGCAGTGGGCCTGGATCAAGGACCACCGCCCCGAGGTGTGGGCCAAGGTCAAGAAGGCGGTCGCCGACGGACGGTTCGTGCCCGCGGGCGGCATGTGGGTCGAGTCGGACACGAACATGCCGGGCTCGGAGGCGATGGCCCGTCAGTTCGTGCACGGCAAGCGGTTCTTCCTCGACGAGTTCGGCGTCGAGAACGACGAGGCATGGCTGCCCGACACCTTCGGCTTCGCCGCCGGACTGCCGCAGATCATCAAGGCGGCGGGCTCCAAGTGGCTGCTCACACAGAAGATCTCGTGGTCGCAGACCAACCGCTTCCCGCACCACACCTTCAACTGGGAGGGCATCGACGGCACGCGGATCTTCACGCACTTCCCGCCCGTCGACACCTACAACTGCTCGATGAAGGGCAGCGAGATCGCCCACGCGGCGAAGAACTTCAAGGACAAGGGCGTCGCCCGGCACTCCCTCGCGCCCACCGGCTGGGGCGACGGAGGAGGCGGCACCACCCGCGAGATGATCGCCAAGGCCGCGCGCCTGCGGGACCTCGAAGGTTCGGCGACCGTCCAGTGGGAGACACCGGAGCAGTTCTTCGAGAAGGCCGAGGCGGAGTACCCGAACGCCCCCGTCTGGGTCGGCGAGCTGTACCTGGAGCTGCACCGCGCGACGCTCACCAGCCAGGCGGGCACCAAGCAGGGCAACCGCCGCAGCGAGCACCTGCTGCGGGAGGCGGAGCTGTGGGCGGCGACGGCGGCCGTGCGGTGCGCCGAATTCACGTACCCGTACGCCGAGTTGGACCGCATCTGGAAGACGGTCCTGCTCCACCAGTTCCACGACATCCTGCCCGGCTCGTCCATCGCCTGGGTGCACCGCGAGGCCCGCGCGACCTATGCGGCGCTCGCGGCGGAGCTGAACGGCATCATCGAGGCGGCGCAGCGCGCGCTCGCCGGTGAGGGCGGCGGCGACCTGGTCTTCAACTCCACGCCGCACACCCGTGACGGGGTGCCCGCGGGCGGCGCGCGGCCCGCCGTGATCGACGGGCAGTCCGCGATCGCCACGCGCGCCGAGGGCGGCTTCGTCCTCGACAACGGCCTGCTGCGGGTCGAGATCGACGGGCGGGGCCTGGTCGTCTCCGCGTACGACCTGGTGGCTGACCGCGAGACCGTCGCGCCGGGGGCTGCGGCGAACCTGCCGCAGATCCACGCCGACTTCCCGAACATGTGGGACGCGTGGGATGTGGACGAGTTCTACCGCAACACCGTCACGGACCTCACGGAGGCAGACGAGGTCATGGCGGGGGAGGGCGCGTCGGTCCGTATCGTGCGCAGCTTCGGTGCCTCGCGCATGACGCAGGTCCTGTCGCTCGCCCCCGGCGCGCGGCGGCTCGACATCGACACCGAGGTCGACTGGCACGAGACGGAGAAGTTCCTGAAGCTGGCCTTCCCGCTGGACATCCACGCGGAGCGGTACGCGTCGGAGACCCAGTTCGGCCACTTCTACCGGCCCACGCACACCAACACGAGCTGGGAGGCCGCCAAGTTCGAGGCGTGCAACCACCGCTTCGTGCACATGGAGGAGCCGGGCTGGGGCGTGGCGCTGGTCAACGACTCGACGTACGGCCATGACGTGACCCGGACGGTCCGCACCGAGGACGCGGGCACGACCACGACGGTACGCGTCTCGCTGCTGCGCGCCCCGCGCTTCCCCGACCCCGAGACGGACCAGGGCGTGCACCGCTTCCGGCACGCGCTGGCGCCGGGTGCGGCGATCGGCGACGCGGTGCGGGAGGGCTACCGCATCAACCTGCCCGAGCGGCGGGTGAGCGGCGGCGCTGAGGTGGCCCCGCTGGTGACCGTCGACAACGACGCGGTCGTCGTCACGGCGGTCAAGCTCGCCGACGACGGCAGCGGCGATGTGGTCGTCCGCTTCCACGAGGCGTACGGCGGCCGGGCACGGGCCACGCTGACGGCGGGCTTCGAGGTCGGCTCGCTCACGGTGACCGACCTCCTGGAGCGGCCACTGCCCGACGCGTCGGCCCCGGAGCGGACGGGCGGTGCGATCGCGGTGACGCTGCGGCCGTTCGAACTGGTGACGCTGCGGTTGGGGAGGGCCTGAGCGAGGCGGCTGTCCCGGGTGGTCTGAGGCGGTGCTCGAAGCGTCGCCGGAGGGCAGGGGCCGCCCTCGCGCACCGTGGCGCGTAATCCGCGAGGACCGCCCCCGCCGGGCGGTCTTCGGCGGTGCTCCAAGCGGCGGACGGGTGGAGTGAGCCGGGGCGCTCCGCCCGGCCGGCGAGCGTGAACCAGGCCATGCTGGTCACGAACTCACCGAACTCACCGAACTCACCGAGCCGCCGAACCCGCTGAACCCGCCGAACTCATCGAACTCACCGAACCCGCCGACCGAGTCCCCGCCCCAGCAGGGCGGCCGACCGGTCGGCCTCGGCGGAGGTTCCGGCAGGCCCCCCTCCCCATCGGCTGGATCGGCGCGGCGCACCGCCGGGTGACGTCGCCCCGCCCGGTCCTCCCGCCGGGCGTCGGCCTAGCCGTCCAGCTGTGCCCGTAGCCACTCCTCCACCTCGCCCACGTGCGCCGCCGCCGCGGCCCGTGCCGCCTCCGGGTCGCGGGCGAGAAGCGCCCGGTGGATCCGGGCGTGCTCGCGCCGTGTCCGCTCGAACGCGCCCTCCTCCTGATAGCCGCGCCACACCCGCGCGCGAAACGTCCGGGACGACAGGCCCTCCAGGATCGCGGCCATCGTGTCGTTGCCCGCCGCCAGGGCGATCGCCCGGTGGAACGCCAGGTCGTGGGAGAGGATCTCCTCCGGATCGTCCGTGGCGTTCATCGCCGCCAAGTGCTTCTCCACCTCGGCCAGTTGGCCTGTCGTGATGCGCGCGGCGGCCAGGGCCGTCGCCGTCGACTCCAGGACCCGCCGCACTTCGAGCAGCTCCACGAGCCGGGGCCCGCGCGACAGGTCGGCCACCACGCCGAAGGTCTCCAGCAGATCGCCGGCCTCCAACTGCGTGACGTAGATGCCCGAACCGTGCCGGGCCTCCAGTACGCCCATCACCGTCAGCGCCCGGATCGCCTCCCGCATGGAGCTGCGCGAGATGCCGAGCCGCGTCGCCAGGTCCCGTTCCGTGGGGAGCCGCTGGCCCGGTTCCAGCCGGCCCTCGCCGATCATCGCCTTGACCTCTTCGATGGCCCGCTGCGTCACGGTGCCCTTCTGCGGGGCGGACTGGTCCACGTAGCGCTCCTCCACTGGCCTGGTGCGGCGCAGTCTAGCCAGCGATGTGGTCCGACCACTACGGCCTGAATACGGGAAGATTTGGCGCCGAGGGGTGTTGTGCCCGCCAAGTGGTCTGATAAATATTCGCGTCATCAGGTTCTGCAACACCTCCGATCCCGACTGATCCCGACTGGTCCCGACCGAACCCCACCGATCCCGCTCGATGAGGAGCCGTCAGATGGCCCGCAGAACAGTGCGCAACCGGCCCGGCAGGGCGGGGACTTCGCGGACGGCGCGCGCCGCCGCGGCGGCGGCCGCCTGCGCGAGCCTGAGCCTCGTGCTCGCGGCGTGCGGCAGTACGAAGGACACCGCGGCGCCCGGCGGCGCGGGCGGCGGCGAGGGCGAGGTCGGGGTGATCCTGCCCCTGCTGACGTCGCCGTTCTGGCAGTCGTACAACGACTACGTGCCGAAGATGGCGAAGTCCGAGGACGTCGACGCGAGGAAGACCGTCAACTCCAACAGCGACCCGTCGCAGCAGATCACCGACATCAACAACCAGCTCAACCAGGGCGTCAAGGGACTCGTCGTGGCGCCGCTCGACAGCGCCGCCATCTCCGCCGGACTCGACCAGGCCGAACGCAAGGGCGTACCCGTGGTCGCCGTCGATGTCGCGCCCGAGAAGGGCGAGGTCGCGATGGTCGTACGGGCCGACAACGTGGCGTACGGCGAGAAGGCCTGCGACTACCTCGGCAAGCAGGTCGGGACCGGCGAGGTCGTACAGATCATGGGCGACCTCGCGTCCGTCAACGGCCGCGAGCGCTCCAAGGCCTTCCGCGACTGCGTGCAGAAGAAGTACCCGAAGCTGAAGGTCCTGGAGATCCCCGCCAAGTGGGAGTCGGACACCGCCGCCTCCAAACTCGACACGCTGCTGAACTCCCACCCCGGCATCAAGGGCATCTACCTGCAGGCGGGCGGCGTCTACCTCGCGCCCACCCTCCAGACCCTCAAGTCCAAGGGGATGCTGAAGAACGCGGGGGAGAAGGGGCACATCACCGTCGTCTCCAACGACGGCATCCCTCAGGAGCTCGACGCCATCCGCAAGGGCCAGATCGACGCGACCGTCTCGCAGCCCGCCGACGCCTACGCCAAGTACGGCATGTACTACATCAAGGCCGCGATGAACGGGCAGAAGTTCAAGCCCGGACCGACCGACCACGACTCCGAGATCGTCGAGCTGCCCAGCGGCATCCTGACGGACCAGCTGCCCGCGCCGCTGGTCACCAAGGAGAACGTCGACGACGCCGAGCTGTGGGGCAACTCGGCCGGATGAGTACGCCGATGACCGAGCCCCCCGCGCGCGGCCGGACCACGCCACCGCTCGTCGAGGCGTCAGGGGTAGCCAAACGGTACGGACCCACCGTCGCCCTGCGGGACGGCCGCCTGACCGTCCTGCCCGGCGAGTCCCACGCCCTCGTCGGTCGCAACGGCGCGGGCAAGTCCACCCTCGTCTCCCTGCTCACCGGGCTCCAGGCCCCGGACGCGGGCACCATCCTCTTCGACGGCGAGCCCGCGCCGCCGCTCGGCGACCGCGACGCCTGGCGCCGCAAGGTGGCGTGCGTCTACCAACGGCCGACCGTTGTCCCGGAGTTGACCGTCGCCGAAAACCTCTTCATCAACCGGCAGCCGGCCGGCCGCGGCGGGTTCATCAGCTGGCGCAGAATGCGCACCGAGGCCGCCGAGCTCCTCGACACCTGGGACGTGCGCGTCGACCCCGGGGCGCGCACCGCCGACCTCCTCGTCGAGGACCGGCAAATGGTGGAGATCGCACGGGCGTTGAGCTTCGGCGCGCGCTTCATCGTGCTGGACGAACCGACCGCCCAGCTCGACAACCGCGAGATCGAACGCCTCTTCACGCGCATGCGCGCCCTCCAGGACTCCGGCGTCACCTTCCTGTTCATCTCGCACCACCTCCAGGAGGTGTACGAGGTCTGCCAGACCGTCACCGTGCTGCGCGACGCCCGCTGGATCACCAGCGCACCCGTCACCGAACTGCCCCGCGCCGCACTGGTCGAGGCGATGGCGGGCGAGGTCATCGCCGACCAGGCCGAGGCCGAGGCGGCCGTCACGCGCACCGAGGTCCCCGCCGACGCCCCTGTGGTGCTGGAGGCGCGCGGCCTCACCGGCGCCTCGTACACCGACGTCGACCTGACCGTCCGCGCGGGCGAGGTCGTCGGCCTCGCGGGATCCAGTGGCAGCGGCAAGATCAACCTCGCCGAGAGCTTCGCCGGTCTCCACGAGCCGACGGCGGGCACCGCCCGGCTGGACGGCCGGACCCTGCCGTTCGGGGACGTGGCCGCGGCCCTGCGGGCCGGGGTCGGCTGCGTCCCGCGCGACCGGCACGGCCAGGGCCTGGTCTTCGGCATGTCCATCGGCGACAACGCCACGATGAGCGTCCTCGACCGCCTCGGCCGGTACGGCTTCATCGGCACCGACACCAGGCGCCGCTTCGCCGACGGCCTCATCGACCGCCTCGACATCCACGCCGAGGGCCCCGGCCAGTCGGTCTCCGACCTCTCGGGCGGCAACGCCCAGAAGGTCGTCATGGCCCGTGCCCTGGCTTCGGACCCGCGTCTGCTCGTCCTGATCAACCCCACCGCGGGCGTCGACGTGAAGTCGAAGGAGTCCCTGCTGGCGCGCGTGGACACCGCCCGCGAGGACGGCACCGCCGTGCTCGTCGTCTCCGACGAACTCGACGACCTGCGCCGCTGCGACCGCGTCCTGGTCCTCTTCCACGGCCGGATCGTCGCCGAACACCGGGCGGGCTGGACCGACCACGACCTCATCGCGTCGATCGAGGGAGTGCGGCAACCGGACCCGGCCGACAGCCCATCCGGCGGCGCGGGGCACCGCGCGACCAGCCGCACCGCACCCGCAGCCGAACCACAAGGAGACCACCGTGGCTGACCTCAAGGCCGCGGCCGCGACGGCCGCCGCCCCCGCGCGGCCGGGCCGGGACGCGGCCTCGGCCAAATCCGTGCTCCTGCGACACGCCCGCGAACTCGCCCTCGTGCCCGCCCTGTTGCTGCTCATGCTGCTCGGCGCCCTGCTCAACGACTCGTTCCTGACCGAGCGCAACCTCATCTCCGTCCTCGGCGCCTCCGCCGCCCTCGCGATGGTCGTCCTCGCCGAGTCGCTCGTCCTGATCACCGGCAAGTTCGACCTCTCCCTGGAGTCGGTCGTCGGCATCGCGCCCGCGCTCGGCGCGCTCCTCGTCCTGCCCGCAGCCCAGGCCGGGTTCGGCACGGACATGCCCGCAGCCGTCGGGCTCCTCGCCATCCTCCTGGTCGGCGCGGCCATCGGCGCCTTCAACGGCGTACTCGTGGTGAAGCTCAAGCTCAACGCGTTCATCGTGACGCTCGCCATGCTGATCGTGCTGCGCGGTCTCCTCGTCGGCGCCACCAAGGGCAAGACCCTCTTCGGCATGCCCGACGCGTTCTACACGCCGGCCACCTCCACCTTCCTCACCATCCCCCTGTCGGTGTGGCTCGCCGCGGCCGCCTTCGGCATCGCGGGCTTCGTCCTCAAGTACCACCGCGTGGGGCGCGCCCTCTACGCGATCGGCGGCAACTCGGACGCGGCGCGCGCCGCCGGCATCCGCGTCGAGCGCGTCATGCTCGGCGTGTTCGTCGTCGCCGGGTGCCTCGCCGCGGTCGGCGGGCTCATGCAGACCGGCTACGTCGGCGCCATCAACGCCAACCAGGGCCAGAACATGATCTTCACGGTCTTCGCCGCTGCCGTCATCGGAGGCATCAGTCTCGACGGCGGCAAGGGGACCATGTTCGGCGCCCTCACCGGCGTACTGCTGCTCGGCGTCGTACAGAACCTGCTCACCCTCGCCCAGGTGCCGTCCTTCTGGATCCAGGCCATCTACGGCGGAATCATCCTGGTCGCCCTGATGATCGCGCGCGTCACGACCGGCCGCGCACAGGACTGACCCCGTCCCGGTCCGCGGCCCGTACCGGTTCCCGGCCCCGTACCGGTCCGCCGCTCCCCGCTCCTTTCCGGAAAGGCCTGCTGTGTCCCCGACTCCCGCCCGCATCACCGCGGTCGACACGTACGACATACGGTTCCCCACCTCACGGGAACTGGACGGGTCCGACGCCATGAACCCCGACCCCGACTACTCCGCCGCCTACGTGGTGCTGCGCACCGACGCGGGCGACGGCCTGGAGGGGCACGGCTTCACCTTCACCATCGGCCGCGGCAACGACGTGCAGGTCGCGGCGGTCCAGTCGCTGCGCCACCATGTGATCGGCCGCGACATCGACCGGCTCTGCGCCGACCCCGGCACCCTCAACCGCGACCTGGTCGGCGACAGCCAGCTGCGCTGGCTCGGCCCCGAGAAGGGCGTGATGCACATGGCGATCGGCGCGGTCGTCAACGCCGTCTGGGACCTCGCGGCCAAACGCGCGCGCAAGCCGCTGTGGCAGCTCCTCGCCGACGCCCCGCCCGAATGGCTCGTCGCGCAGGTCGACTTCCGCTACATCGCCGACGCCCTCAGCCCCGAGGAGGCGCTCGATCTGCTGCGGACCGGCCGCAAGGGGGCGGCCGGGCGTGCGGCCGCCCTGCGCGAGCGCGGCTTCCCCGGCTACACCACCTCGCCCGGCTGGCTCGGCTACAGCGACGACAAACTCATCCGGCTTGCCCGCCAGGCCGTCGCCGAGGGCTTCACCCAGATCAAGCTGAAGGTCGGCGCGGACCTCGCCGACGACGTCCGCCGCTGCCGCACCGCCCGCGAGGCGATCGGCCCCGGCATCCGCATGGCGATCGACGCCAACCAGCGCTGGAACGTCGGCGAGGCGGTGGAGTGGACACGCGCCCTCGCCGAGTTCGACCCTTACTGGGTGGAGGAGCCCACCAGCCCCGACGACGTCCTCGGCCACGCGGCGATCCGCGCGGCCGTCGCCCCCGTCAAGGTCGCCACCGGCGAGCACGTCCAGAACCGTATCGTCTTCAAACAGCTCCTCCAGGCGGGCGCCATCGACGTCCTCCAGATCGACGCGGCCCGCGTCGGCGGCGTCAACGAGAACCTCGCGATCCTCCTCCTCGCCGCCAAGTTCGGCGTCCCCGTCTGCCCGCACGCGGGCGGCGTCGGCCTGTGCGAACTCGTCCAGCACCTCTCGATGTTCGACTACGTGGCCCTTTCGGGCACCACCGAGGACCGCGTCATCGAGTACGTCGACCACCTCCACGAACACTTCGTCGACCCGGTCGTGATGCGCGGCGGCCACTACACCGCCCCGACCGCGCCGGGCTTCTCGGCGACGATGCGGGCCGAGTCCCTCGTCGAGTACACCTATCCGGACGGCACGTTCTGGGCCGCCGACCTCGCATCGGACAAGGGAGCAGCCGCATGACCGACTTCGAGGGACTCAAGGCGCTGGTCACCGGCGGCGCGTCCGGCATCGGCCGCGCCACCGCCGACCTGCTCGCCGCGCGCGGCGCGGAGGTCGCCGTCCTCGACCTCGACCCCGGCGGCGTGGCGAAACCGCTCCGCGCGTACGCCGCCGACGTCCGCGACGACGCCTCGGTGCGGAAGGCGGTCGCCTCGGCGGCGGCCGACCTCGGGGGCCTCGATGTCCTCGTCAACAACGCGGGCATCGGCGCCCAGGGCACCGTCGAGGACAACGACGACGCCCAGTGGCACACCGTCCTGGACGTCAACGTCCTCGGGATCGTCCGCACCACCCGCGCCGCCCTGCCCCACCTGCGCGCCTCGGCACGGGCGGCGATCGTCAACACCTGCTCCATCGCCGCCACCGCGGGCCTGCCGCAGCGCGCCCTGTACTCGGCGTCGAAGGGAGCGGTCCTCTCCCTGACCCTCGCCATGGCCGCCGACCACGTACGCGAAGGGGTACGCGTCACCTGCGTCAATCCCGGCACCGTCGACACCCCGTGGGTCTCCCGCCTCCTGGACGCCGCCCCCGACCCGGCGGCCGAGCGGGCCGCGCTCCAGGCCCGCCAGCCCACCGGCCGCCTCGTCACGGCGGACGAGGTCGCGGCCGCCATCGCCTACCTCGCGAGCCCCCTGTCCGGCGCCACCACCGGCACCGCACTCGCCGTCGACGGCGGCATGCAGGGCCTGCGGCTGCGGCCGGTGGGCCGGTGAACGCCCTGGCGCGGCGCCCCCTGGGAGCAGGCGGCGTCCAGGTGACCGAGCTGTCCTTCGGCGCCGCCGGCATCGGCAACCTCTACTCGCCGATCACCGACGCCCAGGCGGCCACCGCCGTCGACCGCGCCTGGGACGCGGGCATCCGCTACTTCGACACCGCCCCGCACTACGGCCTCGGCCTGTCCGAACACAGGCTCGGCGAGGCCCTGCGCGGCCGCGACCGTTCCTCGTACGTGATCTCCACGAAGGTCGGGCGGCTCCTCGAACCGGTCGACGAGGTGCGCGGCGACGACCTCGCCGACGGCGGCTTCGCGGTGCCCGCGACGCACCGCAGGATCTGGGACTTCAGCGCGGACGGCGTACGCCGCTCGATCGAGTCCAGCCTGAACCGTCTGGGCACGGACCGCGTCGACGTCGTCTTCCTGCACGACCCCGACGACCACGGGGAACAGGCCTTCCGCGAGGGCTACCCGGCTCTGGAGAAGCTGCGCTCCGAAGGCGTCGTCGGGGCGATCGGCGCCGGTATGAACCAGTCGGAGATGCTCACCCGCTTCGTCCGCGACACGGACGTCGACGCGGTGCTGTGCGCCGGCCGCTACACCCTCCTCGACCACGGGGCCCTCGCCGACCTGCTGCCCGCGGCCACCGAACGGGGCGCCTCGGTCGTCATCGGCGGCGTCTTCAACTCCGGGCTGCTCGCCGACCCGAAGCCGGGCGCGCGGTTCGACTACACCGAGGCGCCGCCGCGCCTCCTGGAACGCGCCCGCACCCTGCGCGCCCTCGCCGAACGCCACGGTACGACGCTGCGGGCCGCCGCGCTGGCCTTCCCCTTCGGGCATCCGGCCGTCGCCAGTGTCCTGGTCGGCATCCACGCCCCGGAGCAGGTCACGGACGCGGCCGAGCAGTTCGCGGCCGAGGTGCCGGCCGCCTTCTGGCGCGAGGCACGGGAGGCGGGGCTGCTGCCGGACGAGGTACCAGTGCCGTCAGACCCAGGAGCTCTACGAGGCCCACGAAATCCGCGAGGCCTACGAACCCCGCGAGACCCAGGAAACCCGCGAGGAGGAAACCGCCCGTGAGGGTCGCCCTGCACACCAAGGTCCGTGCCGACCGTGTCGAGGAGTACGACGCCGCCCACCGCGAGGTCCCCGCCGAACTCACCGCCGCGATCCGCGCGGCGGGCGCCACCTCGTGGACGATCTGGCGCAGTGGCACCGACCTCTTCCACCTCCTGGAGTGCGAGGACTACGCCCGCATGCTCGCCGCACTGGAGAAGCTGCCGGTGAACATCGCCTGGCAGGCCCGGATGGCCGAACTGCTCGACGTCGCGCACGACTACTCCGCCGGGGGCGCGCGGGCCGGGCTGCCCGTCGTCTGGGAACTCCCGTGACGGGCCCTCGCGCGGTCGGCCCGCTGGTCGACGCCCACCACCACGTGTGGGACCTCTCCGTCCGGGACCAGGAGTGGCTCAGCGCCGCCGCGCTCGCACCGCTGCGCAGGAACTTCTCCCTGGCCGACCTCGCGCCCGGGGCCCGCGCGGCCGGGGTCGGCGCCACTGTCCTCGTCCAGACGGTGACGGCGGCGCAGGAGACCCCGGAGTTCCTCGCCCTCGCGGCGGACAGCGACCTCGTCGCGGGCGTCGTCGGGTGGACGGACCTCACCCGCCCCGACGTGGCCGACGCGCTGGCCGGACTCCGTGAGCTCCCGGGCGGCCGCCATCTGGTGGGCATCCGCCACCAGGTGCAGAGCGAGCCGGACCCCGCCTGGCTGCTGCGCCGCGACGTCCGCAGGGGCCTCGCCGCCGTCGCCGACGCGGGGCTAGTCTACGACCTCGTCGTGCGGCCCCAGCAGCTCGCCGCCTGCGCCGAGGCCGCTGCGAGCCTCCCTCAACTGACCTTCGTCCTGGACCACCTGGGGAAGCCGCCCATCGCCTCGGGGGCCCTCGAACCCTGGGCCTCGGCGGTCCGCGCGCTCGCCGCCCGCCCCAACACCGTGTGCAAGCTGTCCGGCATGGTCACCGAGGCCGACCACCGGACCTGGACGGTGGACGACCTGCGGCCCTACGCCGACACCGTCCTGGACGCCTTCGGCCCCGACCGGCTGATGTTCGGCTCCGACTGGCCCGTCAGCACGCTCGCCGCGTCCTACGCCGAAGTCCTCGACGCGGCACGGCTGTTGACGTGGGAGCTGGGCACGCACGAGCGCGGGGAGGTGTTCGGCGGGACGGCGCGCCGCGTCTACGGCTTCTGAGCGGGCGGGGCGAGCTTCGTCGGTGCCAGGAACTCACGGACGTGGCTCCGTTCCCAGCAGGCGCCCGTCTCGCGCAGCTCGCGCCAGGTCGTGTACCGGTAGCGGTACAGCCGGGCGCGGATGTGCGTGGGCGGGGAGCCGGGCGGGAAGGGCGAGTGGCGCAGCAGCCGCAGCGTGTCGCGGTCGTCGTCCAGGAGCCGCTCCACCAGCGGGCCGAACCACGTGCGGGCGTACGCGGGGGAGAGCGCGGCGAACCACATCAGCCAGTCGAGCCGCAGGTGATAGGGAGCGAACTGGCGCGGCCAGCGGCGCACGTCGCCCGGCTTGCCCTTGAATTCGTAGGCGAGCCACTCGGAGTCCTCGCGCGGCCGCGGATCCGCCGTGCCCTCGATGACGATCTCCTGGCGGACACGGCTGACGCTGCCGAACGCGCCGTACGCGTTGACGAGGTGCAGCGGGTCGAAGGAGCAGTTCATGACCTGCCGCCGGGACAGCAGGTTCCGCACGGGACGGTAGCTGAGGGCCAGGAGCCCCGCGGTGACGGCGATGACCAGCAGCTCGTACCAGAGCGGGGTCGGCGCGTACCGCGTCGGCGCGAGCCAGGGGGAGAAGTCCACGGCGGACACCGCGACCACGATGGTGATCCAGTTGAGCCACGCGAAGTTGCCGGACAGGACCAGCCACAGCTGGGTCACGATCATCAGGCAGGCCGCGCCCGTGGCCACCGGCTGCGGGGTGAACAGCAGGAAGGGCACGAAGAGCTGGGTGACGTGGTTGGCCGCGACCTCCACCCGGTGCACGGGCTTCGGGAGGTGGTGGAAGAACCAGCTCAGCGGGCCGGGCATCGGCTGCGTCTCGTGGTGGAAGTACAGGCAGGTGAGCTCGCGCCAGCAGGCGTCGCCGCGCATCTTGATCAGTCCGGCGCCGAACTCCACGCGGAAGAGCACCCAGCGGAGCAGGAAGAGCACGAGGACCGGCGGCGCGACCTCGTCGTTGCCGAGGAAGACCGCGAGGAAGCCCACTTCGAGGAGCAGGGACTCCCAGCCGAAGCCGTACCAGGTCTGCCCCACGTTCACGATGGAGAGGTAGAGCGCCCACGGGATGAGCCACAGCACCATCGCGCCCCACAGCGGGAGCAGGCCGTCGGCGCCCGCGAGCAGCGCCACGGCGACCGCGCAGCCCGTCCACGCGCAGAGGGCGAAGAACCGGTCCGAGTAGTGGAGCTGGAAGAGGCTCGGCGCCCTTCGGAACGGCACCCGCTCCACGTACCTCGGCACGGGCAGCATCCCGCGCTCGCCGATGAGCGCACGGAACTGGAGGGCGGCGCCCAGAAAGGCCACCAGATAGAGCGCGGCCAAGCCCCGCTGGAAGACCAGCCGGCTCACGCCGTACGCGTCCGCGGTGAACCAATCCACGCCTCCATTGTGCCGCCGGGTGATCCTTGCGGCTCGCGCGGCCGCGTGCCGGAACGGACGGCGGGGCGGGGCCCCGTGAACCAGTCAGCGGGCGTCCGCGGGAGCCACGCCGATCGGGCCAATCGTTCCCCGGCCCTCACGTCGCTGCCGCCCCAGGCGTCACCGCAGTCCATTGCGCGGAATCGCATCCGCGTTCTGAAAAGACCCGTCGAACTCTGTCAACAGTCACATATTCGAGTGTTTTTGCGAGATGCGGAACGTGGCTCTCCGATCGTTTGAGGCATGGCGCATTCACGACGGTAATAGGATGGCATCGAGTCAAATAGTGCTGGTGGTTGATTTCCATATATGGCAGAGTCGACGCACGGGTGGCAGGTCAAGTCAGGGGAATTGATCCAGCCGGCCGTCCGGCCGGTCAAGGATCAGCCGTCAGGCACGGGGGAGACGTCGACTCATGAACTTGGTGGAACGTGGTGACGCATTCTCGATCATGGAGAGCATGCTCGGCTCGTGCGCGGGCGGGCATGGCGGAGTCCTTCTGGTAAGCGGCCCGGTGGCCAGTGGCAAAACCGCGCTCCTGCGTGCCTTCGGTGCGCGCGCCACCGCCGCGGGAGCCCTGTACCTGCAGGCCACGGCGTCGGAGGCGGAGAGCGATCTGACCCTTGGCGTCATGGGGCAGCTGCTGCTCGGCGCCGGGCTCCTGGGCGCGGACGCCCGGCGCGCGCGCCGCCTCCAGGGTCTCGCCACGGAAGCGGCACAACCGGAGTGCGCGGGCGCACTGTCCACCGCGGCGATGAACGAGATTCCCGAACTCTGCGGGATTGTGCTTGAAAAGGCCAGAGAAAGCACGGTGGTGATCGGAATCGACGACGCGCACCATGCCGACAGCGCGTCCCTGGAATGCCTGCTCTACCTGGCGCGCCGACTCGACGTGAGCCGCATTCTGGTAGTCCTCGGCGAGAACAGCGGTTTCCTGGCCCGCAATACGCGATTGCGCGTCGATTTGCTGCGCCTGCCGGGCTGCCGCAATATCAGGCTCGGGCCCCTCCAGCGGCAAGGAGTGGCCGAAATGATCTCAGTGTTCGGTGAACCCGGGTGGCGCACGCGCAAGCTCGTCTCGCAGCTCCACCAGATGGGGGGCGGCAGCCCGCTGCTGACCCGCGCGCTGATCGAGGACCACCACACCTCGGCCACCGCACGGGGCGCCGACACCGACCTGGTGCCCGGCGAGGCCTTCGTCCAGGCCGTGGCGACCGGCCTCTACCGCAGCGACATCGCCACGCGGCGCACCGCCTGGGCGCTCGCCGTCGCCGGCCCCGACGTGTCCCTCGCCGAACTGGTCGAAGTCCTCGGCGGCACCCGGGAGTCGCTCCACCGCAGCCTGCGCGCGCTGAACGACGCGGGCCTGCTCGACGCCGGCTGGTTCCGCCACGAGGCGGGACGCGCCGCGGTGCTCAGAAGCATGGACCCCGCCGACCGCGGCCGCCTGGAGACCCGCTTCGCCCGAGTCCTGCACGAGCACGGCGCCACCGCGACCGTCGTCGTCCGGCATCTGATGGCGGCCGGGAAGGTCGACGCACCCGACGCCCCCTGGGCGGTGCGCACCCTCATCGAGGCGGCCGACCGGGCCCTCGCCGACGACGACGTCGAGCTGGCCCTCAGCCGCCTGCGGGTCGCCCGCGACTCCCGCACCGACACGCGCCAGACACTGGAGATCCGGGCGGCGCTCACCCGGGCCGCCTGGCGCGTCAACCCCGCCGGCGTCGCCCAGCACCTGCCCGAGCTGACCGCGGCCGCGCTGGACGGGCGGCTCGGCACCCGGCACGCCGACGAACTCGTCGGCCACCTCCTCTGGTTCGGCCATGTGGAACGCGCCCTGGACGTGCTGCGCGCCGCCGAGCGCCGCGGCGAACCCTTCGGACAGCCAGGTCCCGGCGCGCCCCACCGGCACGACTGCCCGCGCCGCTGGATGGCGTACGCCTATCCGGGCCTGCCCGCCTCCGCCCGCGCCTGCCTCGGCGACGACCCGGAACCGGGGACATCCGAGCACGCCGCCCCGGAACACGCCCCGTCCCGGGCGCGCAGCCCCCACCAGCGCGCGGCCACCCTGATGAAGGCGCTCCTCGCGGGGGCGCACGGACAGGGCGGGGAAGTCATCGGCCTGGCCGAGCAGATCCTCCAGAGCACCCGCCTCGACGACAGCACCCTGACCGCGCTCCTGATGGCGCTCAACGCCCTGGTCCTCGCCGACCGTCTGGACACCGCCGCCTTCTGGTGCGAGACCCTCCGCAGGGAAGCCGCCGAGCGGCGCGCCCCCATGTGGCAGGCGCTCCTCGCCTCCGCCAAGGCCCGCATCGAACTGCGCACGGGCGCGCTCACCGCCGCAGAGGAGTCGGCGCGCTCGGCGCTCACCCTGGTCCCGGCCGACGGCTGGGGCGTCGCCGTCGCGTCGCCCCTCGCCACCTCGGTCTACGTCAAGACCGTCCTCGGCCGGCTCGACGAGGCCGCCGCCCACCTGGGCGTCGCCGTCCCCGACCCGGCGTTCCAGACCCCCGACGGGCTGCTGCACCTGCGCGCCCGCGGCCACTACTACCTCGCCGCCGGACGCCCCTACGCCGCGCTCGACGACTTCCTCACCTGCGGGGACCTGATGACGCGCTGGGAGTTCGACCTGCCCGCGCTGGTGCCCTGGCGCACGGACGCCGCCGAGGCCCATCTGTCGCTGGGCGAGCAAGACCGCGCCCGGGCCCTGTCCGAGGAGCAGCTCGCCCTGGTGGGCCGGGGCTACCGCTGGGTGCGCGCCGCCACCCTGCGCGTGCTCGCCGCCACCCTGAACGCGGCGCACCGGCCGCCTCTGCTCGCCGAGGCCATCGAGATCCTGCGGGAGCGCGGGCACCGGCTCGAACTGGTCCGGGCGACGGAGGAATCGGCGCGCACCCAGCGCGAACTGGGCAAGAGCGGACAGGCACGCGCGCTGGCCCGCAAGGCGCAGGAACTGGCCGCGGAGTGCGGCATGCCCGTCCCCCGGGCGCCGGCCGTCGACACCGGCGGCCCGCTCCCCGCGCAACAGCCGTGGTCGTCCGGGCAGCGACGACATCCCGAGGAACTCAGCAACGCCGAACTGAGGGTGGCCACGCTCGCCGTCCGCGGCCACACCAACCGCCAGATCGCCGACAAACTCTGCATCACGATCAGCACCGTCGAGCAGCACCTGACCCGCGCGTACCGCAAGCTCGCCGTCCAGCGGCGCGCCGACCTCGCGGCGAAGCTCAGCCCCTTCACGGACCGGGGCGGCCACGAGGGGCCCGCGACGCACGACGCCTGCGACCGGATGCACGTGGGATAGACGGTGGAGGAGCACGGTCGTCTTTTCTACGCGGCGCACGGTCACACCGCGGTCCGAAGATCTGTGACCCGCGCACAGGTACGCTTTTCCCACAGTCCGGGGACGAGCGGCAGAGCCCGGCACGGGGGCGGCGACCGGCGTTGTGACCGGTGCGTGACGGGGTTTCGGGCAACGTGGTCTTCATGATCAGTTCTCGGATCCCCTTCCCGCCGCCCGTGCCGCGCTCGGCGAGGGGTGGACGATGAGGGTCTTGGTGGTCGAGGACCACGCCGAACTCGCCCAGTCGGTGGCGCGGGTGCTGCGCCGGGAAGGGATGGCGGTCGACGTCGTCCACGACGGCTCCGACGCCCTCGAACGCACCTCCGTGACCGACTACGACGTGGTCGTGCTCGACCGCGACCTGCCCGGCGTGCACGGCGACGAGGTCTGCCGCAAGCTCGCCGAACAGCCCATGCAGGCCCGTGTGTTGATGCTGACCGCCTCCGGCACGATCGCCCACCGCGTGGAGGGCTTCAGCCTCGGCGCCGACGACTACCTCCCCAAGCCGTTCGCCTACGCCGAACTGGTCGCCCGCATCCGCGCCCTGGCCCGGCGCTCCCAGCCCGCGCTGCCCCCGGTCCTGGTCCGCGGCGACCTCAGACTCGACCCGGCGCAGCGGGTCGCGTCGCGCGCCGGGGAGCGACTGCCGCTCACCCCCAAGGAGTTCGCGGTCCTTGAGTACCTGCTCGCGGCCCAGGGCCGGGTCGTGTCGGCCGAGGAACTCCTGGACCGGGTGTGGGACGAGGCGACCGACCCGTTCACCACCACCGTCAAGGCGACGATCAACCGCCTGCGGCCCAAGCTCGGCCACCCGCCCGTCATCGAGACCATTCCTCGGGGCGGCTACCGGATTTGAGGGGTCCATGCGCCTGCCCTCGCTCGCCGCCCTGGCACCCGCGGCCCGGCGCCGCCTGACACCGCGACGCGTGGGCGTACGCCTCACGCTGCTGTACGGCGCGCTGTTCGTGGTCTCGGGGGCGGTCCTGCTCGCGATCACCTACCTGCTCGTCGCCCGGTCCCCGATCAGCGGCGTCCTCGTCGGGGACGCCGGGAGCGCGCCGCTCCCCGCGCCGGGCGGCGGCATCCGGGTCGACGAGGGACTGCCCGGTGCCCACGCGCCGTCCGTGCCCGGTGACGTCACGGCGCAGCTGCGCGAGCAGGCCTCCCGCCAACGCCGCGCCGACCTACGGCAGTTGCTCGTCCAGTCGGGGACCGCCCTCGCCCTCATGCTGATCGTCTCCGCAGTGCTCGGCCGGTTGATCGCCGGCCGGGTCCTGCGGCCGCTGCGCGCGATGGCCGGCGCCATCCAGCGCATCTCCGCCCGCAACATCCATGAACGGCTGGCCGTGGAGGGCCCCGCGGACGAGCTGAAGGTCCTCGCCGACACCGTCGACGGGCTCCTCGGCCGCCTCGAAGCGGCGCTCGACGCCCATCGGCGCTTCGTCGCCAACGCGGCACACGAACTGCGCACCCCGCTCACCCTGGAGCACGCGCTGCTGGAGGAGTCGCTCATCGACGGCGAGGCCACCACCGAGTCGTTCCGGGCGAACTTCGAGCGGCTCCTCGCGATCAGCGAACAGCAGGCACGGCTCCTGGAATCGCTCCTCACCCTCGCCGGCAGCCAGCGGGGCCTGGACCACAGGGAGCCCCTGGACCTCGCCCTCGTCGCCGAATGGGTCCTGCACGCCGCACGCCCGGAGATCGAACGGCGGAATCTGCGGGCCGACTCAGCGATCGGGCCCGCGGCCACCGTGGGCGATCCCACCCTCGTCCAGAGCCTGGTGACCCACCTCGTGGACAACGCCGTACGCCACAACGCGCCCGGCGGACAGGTGGAGATAGCGACCCGCACCCGGGGCGGCCGGGCCGTCGTCGCCGTGGCCAACACCGGCCCCCCGGTGCCGCCCGAGCGGGTGGATCTGCTCTTCGAGCCCTTCCAGCGGCTCGGCCGCACCGCGGGCGAGGGCCACGGGCTCGGCCTCGCGATCGTCCACGCCATCGCCACCGCCCACGAGGCCGCGATCAGCGCACGGGCCCGCACCGGCGGTGGCCTCGCGGTGGAGGTCGCCTTCCCGAGCGGAGTTGCGCAGTTGGACAAGGGCGCGGCACTCCATTGAGGAAAATCCGCCGTCCTCCTACGGTGGAACCCCGGTGAATAGCCCCGAATTCCGCATCCGCCCCTCAAGGTTTAGGGGCTCCCGGGGTCCCGGATATCGCATCGATCCACCTCGTGGGGGACCCTCGCGCGGTCCGCGGCCGAAGTGCGGGCCGGTAGGGGTGACTAGGGGTGGTGGAACCTGTGAGCGAGCTATCAGTGAGGGGTACCAGCGCAGAAAGCGCGTTGTTAGGGTAAACGTGTCCGGTCGGGCGGAAATTGCCCCCCGATCGCACATTCGGCGAAATGTTCGACTCGGCTTTCTCATCAGGTGATTGAACACGTCGCCGCGATCCGGGAGAACCACCGCTGCGCAGCGCGCAGCGCATTCGTTTCAGGGGCCCTCGGCGAAGGGCGGACGCGTACGGGGCGCGACCCACGAGGAATCGTCGTACTCATCCGGGAGACGTGGCCCAGCCGGGTCCGACCGGCGGTCGCGGGAGGGGCGCGGCGGTGGGGCGTGAGTCGTTCAGTGTGCCGGGACGCACACCCACGGGGGACATGAAGAGCTTGAGGGGGAGTTGAGTTGGCAACACCTGGGCACGAACCGTTCGACCAACTGATGGTCGTCGAGGTCGAGATCGGCTCGCTGTCGACGACGGATTCACCGCGTACGTCCGGAGTGGACCCGGACCACGTGGAGGCACTGGCGGTCGTTCAGACGCCGCTGCCGCCCATCACCGTGCACCGGCCCACGATGCGGGTCATCGACGGCCTGCACCGGCTGCGCGCGGCCGAGCTCCGCGGGCATCGCAAGATCGCGGTGAAGTACTTCGACGGAGCCGAGGACGACGCCTTCGTCCTCGCCGTCGAATCGAACATCACACACGGCCTGCCCCTGTCCACGGCGGACCGCAAGCGCGCGGCCACCCGCATCATCGCCTCGCACCCGCAGTGGTCGGACCGGATGATCGCCTCGGTCAGCGGCATCGCCCCGGGCACCGTCGCGGACCTCCGCAGGCGGGAGCCGGGCGGCGCCGCGGCCGACGGCAGCAGGATCGGCCACGACGGGCGGGTGCGGCCCATCAACGGCGCCGAGGGGCGCAGGCTCGCCAGTGAGCTGATCGCCCAGAACCCGGGCCTGTCCCTGCGCCAGGTGGCCCGCGTCGCGTCCATCTCCCCGGAGACGGTCCGCGACGTGCGCAACCGCATGATGCGGGGCGAGGACCCGGTGGCCCGGCGCGGCAGGCAGCCGGGAGGCGAGCACCGCGTCATCGCCCCGCGCGTCGCCCGCCGCCCCTCGGCCGTGCCCGCCCGGGACGCGGCCCAGGACCGGGCCGCGGCCGTCAAGCGCCTCAAGGCGGACCCGGCGCTGCGCTTCAGCGAGATCGGCCGCACGCTGCTGCGGCTGCTCAACATCCACACGATCAGCATGGAGGAGTGGGACCAGATCATCGACAAGGTGCCGCCGCACTGCCGGGGCGTCGTCGCCTACCTGGCGGGCGAGAGCGCGGAGATGTGGACGGAGGTGGCGGTGCGCATGCAGGACAAGGTCGCCGAGTCGGCGTAACCCCGCCGACCGACCAGCAGGCGACCGGTCAGCCGACCGCAGCCGAGGTCACGAGGCGGCAGAGCGCACCCCGGTCGTCCAACCGGGCACACTCTCCGGTTGGACGGCCGGGCACGCGGGCCCGCCCGGCGCCCCGCGCGCCGCTTCCCCCACGTGCGCGCACCCGGGGCTCCGCCTAGCGTGGCCCCATGGACGCGGGTACCGGTTGGCACGACCCGACGGGGCACTGCCGCTGTGCACAGCCGGCCGCGGAGCCGACCGGCTGCTTCATGGAGCTGTACGGCGCCGCGCTGCGCATGGGCTGCTTCGACTGGGACCTCGACACGGGCCTCATGTGCATGGACGCTACCGCGCACGAGGTCTTCGACGTACGCCCCGAGGAGTACGACGGCCGGCCCGAGACCCTCGCCGCACGCGTCCCGCCCGTCGAGGCGCACCGCCTGGACCAGATCGTCGCGCACGCCCTGAAGGACGGCAGCCAGACCTACGGCGCCTACTTCCGGGTGCGCTGCCGCACCGGCTCGATGCGCTGGACCCACACCCACGGCTGCATCCGGCGCGACGCCACCGGCCGCCCCCGCCGCATCGTGGGCATCGTCAGGGACGCCACCCGCGAGCTGGGCGACACCCCGCCCGCCGCGCGGGAACCGGTCGACGAGGACGCCGAGCGGCGCCGCACGACCAGCGTCGTCCAGGGCACCACGGCGGCGCTCGCCCACGCCCGTACGGTGCGCGACGTCATCGACGTACTCAAGGACACCCACGGCCTCGCGCACCTCGGGGCGTCGAACCTCGTCATGGGCCTCGTCGAGGCCGGGCGGATCCGGCTGGTCGCCGAGGGCCCCGCGGGCAGCTTCGTGCCGGGCACCCGGGTGACCCGCGTCGACGAGCCGTACCCCATGAGCGAGGTCGTGCGCACCCTCGCGCCGCGCTACATCGAGAGCGCCGAGGAATTCGCGCGGTCCTATCCGCTGCTGTGGCCGCACATCGCCGGTCTCGGCATCACCTCGGCCGCCTATCTGCCCCTGATCGCGCAGGCCCGGCCCATCGGGGCGCTCGGCCTGCTCTACCAGCACAAGAGCGGCTTCACCGTGGAGGAGCGCAACGTCCTGGTCGCGCTCGGCAGCAGCATCGCGCAGAGCCTCCAGCGCGCCATGTTCTACGAACAGGAGAAGGACCTCGCCCAGGGCCTCCAGCAGGCGATGCTGCCGCGCACCATCCCCGGGGTGCCGGGCGCGGAGATCGCCGTGCGCTACCGCTCGGCGGCGCTCGGCCGGGACATCGGCGGCGACTGGTACGACGTGATCCCGCTGCCCGGCGGCCGGGTCGGTGCCGTCATCGGCGACGTCCAGGGCCACGACACCCACGCGGCGGCCGTCATGGGCCAGCTCCGCATCGTGCTCCGCGCCTACGCCGCCGAAGGGCACATGCCCGCCACGGTCATGGCCCGCGCCTCCGGTTTCCTGCACGAGCTGGACACCGAGCGCTTCGCGACCTGCCTGTACGCGGAGGCCGACCTGATGACCGGCGTGGTCCAGTTCGTCCGGGCCGGCCACATCGACCCGCTCCTCCAGCTCGCCGACGGCTCCTGCCGCCGGGTCCCGGTCGACGGCGGCCTGCCGCTCGGCCTGTCCGCCGAGTTCGGACGGCTCGACTATCCCGTCACCACCCTCGAACTCGACCCGGGGCAGACCCTGTTGCTCTGCACCGACGGCCTCGTCGAAGTGCCGGGCGCCGACCTGGACGACGGCATGCAGGCCCTCGCCGAGCTGGCCGCCACCGGCCCCCGCGACCTGTCCGAGCTCGCCGACCGGCTCTGCGGGATCGTCGACGGCAGGGGCGGGGACGACGACGCCGCGCTGCTCCTGCTGCGCCGCCGCATGATCGACGCGCCCCGCTCGGGGGGCCGCCTCCAGCAGCACGTGGCGCCGAGCGACCCGGAGGCGCTCACCGAGGCCCGGCACATGATCAGGGCCGCGGTGCGCGCCTGGGGCGCGGGCGAGCGGGCCGACGAGATCGAGCTGGTCGCCGACGAGCTGATCACCAACGCGCTGATGCACACCGACGGCGCCGCGGTCGTCACCCTGCGCGTCCTGAGCGGCGCGGACCGGCGGCTGCGCGTCGACGTGGAGGACTCCTCCAGCGCCCTGCCGCGCCGCCGCGAGGCGGGCGAGGACGGGGTCTCCGGCCGCGGCCTGCTCCTGGTGGACCTGCTCGCGGACGTGTGGGGCGTCGACGCGCGCGGCGGCGGCAAATGCGTGTGGTGCGAGTTCGTCGTGCCCGCCAGGAACGAGCGGGCGTGAGGGAGAGCGGGTGTGAGGGAGAGCCATGCCGGAACTGCCCGAAGTAGAGGCCCTCAAAGGCTTTCTGACGGACCAGCTGGTCGGCCGCGAGATCGTACGCGTGCTGCCCGTCGCGATCAGCGTCCTGAAGACGTACGACCCGCCGCTCTCCGCCCTCGAAGGCCGCGCGGTCACGTCCGTGGCGCGGCACGGCAAGTTCCTGGACATCGACGCCGACGGCTTGCACCTCGTCACGCACCTCGCCCGCGCCGGCTGGCTCCAGTGGAAGGACCGGCTCCCCGACGGCACCCCACGCCCGGGCAAGGGCCCGCTCGCGCTGCGCGTCGCCCTGGACACCGGGGAGGGCTTCGACCTCACGGAGGCCGGCACCCAAAAGCGCCTCGCGGTGTACGTGACCGAGGCACCGCAGGAGATCCCGGGCATCGCCCGCCTCGGGCCCGACCCGCTCGCCCCCGACTTCGACGAGGAGCGGTTCGCGCGGCTCCTGGCGGGCGAACGGCGGCAGATCAAGGGAGCGTTGCGCGACCAGAGCCTGATCGCCGGCATCGGCAACGCGTACAGCGACGAGATCCTGCACGCGGCCCGCATGTCCCCGTTCAAGCTGACGTCACGTCTCACCGAACAGGAGGTGCGCGGGCTGCACCAGGCACTGCGGACCACGCTGACGGAGGCGGTGGAGCGCTCGCGCGGTGTGGCGGCGGGCCGTCTCAAGGCGGAGAAGAAGAGCGGGCTGCGCGTGCACGGCCGCACTGGTGAGCCGTGTCCCGTGTGCGGCGACACGATCCGTGAGGTGTCCTTCGCCGACTCCTCCCTCCAGTACTGCCCCACCTGCCAGACGGGCGGGAAACCGCTGGCGGACCGGAGGCTTTCGCGGCTGCTGAAGTGAGCGCCCTCCATGGCGGCGCGTTCGCCTCTACGGCCATGGCGTCAGCAGCCGCTCCCCGTCCGCCGTCCGCACCTCGTACCGGTCCGTCCGCTCCGGCCGCAGCGCCGCGGCGGCCGGGACCTCCACGGTCCGCGCCGCGCGGGTACGCCAGGTCGTGACGGTGTGCTCCGCGCCGTCCCTGCCGACGGCGACCAATGCGCGGACCCGCGCTCCGGGGGCCGGGTCCCTGACCGTGAGCGCGAGCTCCGTACCCCAGGCGCGGTCGCGAGCCGTCAGCGTGCCGGCGACCCCGCTGCGGGCGTCCCGCGCGCTGATCCGTTCCGGACCGGAACCGGCGGCCGCCATCAGCGCCACGGCGGGCGCGCCGAGGACGAGTACGACGGCGAGGACGAGGGCGCACCGCCACGCCCCGCGCCGCACCGCGTGCCGCCGGCCGACCTCGCGCAGGGCCCCCTCCAGGAGCGCCGCGCCGGGTACCGCGCACGGCGTCACCGCGGCGGGCGTCGCCCGGTCGTACCACGCCAACTGGCGTGCGGGAAGCTCCAGTTCATCGAGCGTGAGGACGCACGCGGGGCACCCCACGAGGTGGTCCTCGAACCGGAACGCGTCCGCCTCGTCGAGCACGCCGAGCGCGTAGGCACCGGCGTCACGGTGCCGCTCCAGGGACCTCATGGCGTTCCTCACGTGAGAGGTGCTGCTTGCCCTCCGGTACGCAAGGGGCCGCCGAATCACTCACATCACTCAAGGGGGTGCTCCTCAGAACAGGTGGATCGCGAGGTGCCCGAGCGGCAGCCCGAGCCGCCAGGCGGGCGTCCACACCTTAGGCCCGTCCTCCTCGCCGCCCGGCAGGGCCCCGCCGCCCGGCACGGCGTCCAGATCCGGCGCGAGCAGCTCGGTCTCCTCCAGCCACCGCCAGGCCAGCTCGGCCAGCTCCACGTCGGGGCCGGGCCCGGCCTGCCCCGCGGCCTCCTCCAGAAGCAGTTCCATGCGCCCACGCACCCAGTCCTGCCAGGCCTGGTCGTACTCCGTCAGGGAGAGCCACGTCTCCAGCTGGGTGATCACCCGGATCCCGGAGAGCTCACCCCGGCTGTCCGACAGGAAGATCGTCAGCGCGAGCGCGTCACGCCCCGCGCGGTACTCGAACGATGTGGGCGGCATCAGATCGCCCGTGCGCAACAGCTCGTCGGCGATGTACTCGGCGTACAACCACGCCATGGGCACGGTCAGTTCGCCGCCGCCCTGGGGGCCCTCGGTGTTGCCTCTGCTCTCGTGCAGCATCCCGCTCCGCCTTCCTCCGGTCCGTGCGCGTCACCGGCCTCTGGCCCCCCAATTCCGGAACACGGATGAGGACAGCCGATTACTCAACGGGGGTGCTGAGCAAGGCGTTTTACGGAGCCTTGACCCGGCGGACGGTTTCCCCGCAGGTGAGCAGCCTTGTGTTGTTCGCGTCACAGGGCCTAACGGTTTGACTCCCTTTCGGGGACTGCGGCGGTATTGCTGCCTGTTTCATCGTCAACTCCGTACATCTATTCATATCACCTGACATCCACCCTTTCGCGGAGCTTGATCGATGACGCAGCACGCAAGGAATGCACAGCTCACAGGGGTCACAGGCACCCCACGGCCCACACCTCGACCGAGGTCGAGGCCAGGGCCGGCGCCCCGGGCCGGGCGGCGCCCCGTGGCCATTGCCGCGACGGGCACGGCCGCGGCTCTCCTCATCGCGGGCACCTCGTCCTGCGCGCCGCAGCCGGAACGGCGGACCGCCGAGTCCGCCGCCCCGCGGGGCGACTCGCACCGCACCGGCCCATCGGACCCCGGCCCGGCCCACTCCCCGGCGAGCGGCAGCGCGGTCGAGCGGCGCGGCTTCACCTTGGTCGCCTCCGGGGACGTCCTGCCGCACTCCTCGGTCATCCGCCAGGCCGCCGCCGACGCGGACGGCAACGGCCACGACTTCGTGCCGATGCTCAAGGGCGCCAAGCGGGTCGTCTCCCGGGCCGACCTCGCGATCTGCCACATGGAGACGGTGTACGGCGAGAAGGGCGACTACAGCGGCTACCCCGACTTCAAGTCCCCGCCGCAGATCGCCCGCGCCCTCAAGGCCACCGGGTACGACTCGTGCTCGACCGCCTCCAACCACTCCCTGGACGACGGCGCGGCGGGCGTGCGCCGCACCCTGGACGCGCTCGACGAGGCGGGCGTCAAGCACGCCGGAACGGCCCGCTCCGCCGCCGAGGACAAGAAGCCGGCGTTGCTGCGGGCCGGCGGCGCCAAGGTCGCGCAGCTCGCGTACACGTACGGCACCAACGGCTATCCGATGCCGAAGGACAAGCCCTGGTCGGTCGACCTGATCGACCGCGGCAAGATCGTCGCGGACGCCCGGGCGGCACGGAAGGCGGGCGCGGACGTGGTCGTCGTCAGCCTGCACTGGGGCACGGAGTGGCAGGACGCGCCCGACCGGAAGCAGCTGAGCCTCGGCAAGCAGCTCACGAAGTCCCGCACGGGCGGCCGCCCGGACATCGACCTCATCATCGGCACGCACGCGCACGTCCCCCAGGCGTACGAGAAGGTGAACGGCACCTGGATCATCTACGGCATGGGCGACCAGATCGCCGGCAGCATGACCAACTACGAGGGTGCCCGTGACCCGCGCGGCAACCAGAACTCCATCGGCCGCTTCACCTTCGCGCGACCGGCCGCGCCGGGCGGACGGTGGAAGGTGCGCAAGGCCGAGTTCATCCCGATGTGGTTCGACCCGGCGGCGGGCCGCGTCGTCGACCTCAACGCCGCGCTCGGCCGAGGGGCGGACGTCCGCGGCGTACGCGACCGGATCCGCCGCGTGGTGCTGAGCAGGGGAGCGGGCAAGGACGGCCTGGTGATGGGCGAGTAGCGGGGCCCTACTCGACGGCGTCCCGCTCCGCCTTCGCCAGCTCCGACTTGCGGTAGGAGTAGCCGAAGTACACGACGAGACCGAGGCCGAACCACACGGCGAACCGCGCCCAGGTCTGCCACTGGAGGAACGTGATCAGCCAGAGCGAGAAGACGACGCCGATCGCGGGCACGAACGGCATGCCGGGGCAGCGGAAGGTGCGCGGCAGGTCGGGGCGCTTGTAGCGCAGCACGATCACCGCGACGCACACCACGACGAAGGCCAGCAGGATGCCGATGTTGGTGAGTTCGGCCGCCTCGCCGATCGGCAGGAACCCGGCGATGGCGGCTGACGCGATGCCGACGATCCACGTCACGCGCGTCGGCACGTGGCGGGTCTCGTGCGTCTTCGCGAACCACTTGGGAAGGAGGCCGTCCCGGCTCATCGAGAACCACACGCGCGTGCAGCCGAGCATGAACGTGAACATCACCGTGAGGATGCCGATGATCGCGCCGACCGCGATGATGTCGGCGAGACCGCCGAGCCCCACCGACTTGAAGGCCGTGGAGAACCCGCTCTCCGGATCGACCTCCGTGTAGCTCTGCATGCCGGTCAGGACCAGGCAGGCGAGCACGTACAGCACCATCGAGATGGTGAGGGAGTAGAGGATCGCCTTCGGCATGTGCCGCTGCGCGTCCTTGGACTCCTCGGCGGCCGTGCTCATGGCGTCGTATCCGAAGACGGCGAAGAACACGGTCGCGGCCCCCGTGAACGCGCCGCTGACCCCGTAGGGGAAGAACGGGTCGTAGTTGCCGGTGTCGATGTGGAAGAAGCCGACCGCGATCACCACCAGCACCACGAGCACCTTCAGCACGACCACGACCATCTCGAAGCGCGCGGCGTTCTTGATGCCGAGGGTGAGCAGGTACGCGATGAACAGGCACAGCACGGCGGCGAAGAGGTCGACCTTGTGGCCGTCGCCGGTGCCGGGCGCCCCCATCATCCACGCCGGCAGCTCCGCGCCCATCTCCTCGACGAGGAAGCCGAAGTACCCGGAGATGCCGATCGCGACGACCGCGACGATCGCCGTGTACTCCAGGAGCAGGTCCCAGCCGATGAACCAGCCGGTCAGCTCGCCGAGCACCACATAGCCGTACGTGTACGCGGAACCGGCCTTCGGGATCATGCCCGCGAACTCGGCGTACGAGAACGCGGCGGCCGCGCTCGCGACGCCCGCGATCAGGAAGGAGATCAGCACCGCGGGCCCCGCCGTGCCGTTCGCCACGGCTCCCGCGAGGCTGAAGATGCCGGCGCCGATGATGCCGCCGACGCCGATGGCGGTGAGCTGCCAGAGACCGAGGGAACGCGACAGGCCCCCGCCCGCCTCCGTCTCCTCGATGTGCTCGATGGGCTTGCGGCGCAGCACGCCCTGCCCCGTACGGAGTCCCGCCATGAGCTCCACCTCTTCGCAGAAGCCGATCGGCTGATGGCGGATCATGATGGCCCAGCGGGCGCGGGGACGGAAGACGCCACACCTCTTGTGCCCGAGGCGTTCATCCGGAGCGGGACCGGTCAGGGCACCACGGTGACCGGCCAACGGCCCGCCTTCACCAGCCGCACGGCGACCGAGCCGACGATGCGGTGGCCCGCCTGCTCGGAGGCGCCGACGACCACGGCGTCGGCCTTCAGCTCGTCGGCGGCGGTGACGAGGCCGCTGTAGGGATCGCCACGGAAGGTGTGGAACTCCCATCTGACGTCGAATATGTCCTTCACCCGCTCGGCCGCGGCCCTGATCTCCGTGATGAGCCCCTCGGCGATCTCCTCCGTGGTGTCGGCCACCGGCACGCCGAGCGCGGCGCCCGCCGCGAGGACCGGCTGGATGTAGACGACGGCGAGCAGGGCCCGCTGGCGCCGGGCGAGGCCGGCGGCGTATGCCGCGGCCCGCAGCGACGAGTCGGAGCCGTCGACTCCGGCGACGATCACCTTGGGCCCGTCGGTGCCGCGTTCGAATTGGTGGGACTGGTCTTCGCTCACGCCGAGAGGTTAACGGAGGCACACCGACCGCTGGTGGGCAGGCGCTCCGCACGGCGCGAGGACCGGACGCGACGCCCCGCCGGGACCTCGCCGCCCTCGGCGGCGAACCGGCCGCAGCCTGCTCGGAGTTGACCGACCCACCGGCCCGCCGCGTCTGATCGGGTGCTTTCGGGGGCCGCCCCGGTGTTGTTGTCCCGCGCGGGCCTTCGGCCGTGCGACGGATTAGTCATGAAAGACGATCAGCTGACTCCAGGGCGCCGGCTGGTGCTCCGCGCCGCCGCGGCACTCGGCCTCACCGCGACCGCCTGCGCGGGCGCGGACCCCACGGCCGCCCTGGGCCCCACCGCGCCCAGCGGCGCCGCCGCCGCGGGCCCACCGGCCGCCCGCCCCTCAAGCCCTCCGCGTACCGCCTCCAGCCCATGGCCGGCCACGGCCCCCCGCGTGCCGTGCGCGCCCTGCCGCGCGTCCGCAAGGCCCCGATCCTGCGCCTGGACCTGCACGACCGCTCGATGGTGCTGACCTTCGACGACGGACCCGACCCCCGCTACACCCCGGCCATCCTGCGGATCCTGCGCCAGTACGGCGTCCGCGCCATGTTCTTCGTGTGCGGGGAGATGGCCGCCGACCACCAGGACCTGCTCCGCGAAATGGCCGACGACGGGCACGTGATCGGCAACCACACCTGGAACCACCCGCTGCTGCCCAAGCTCAGCCGGGCCGCCATGCGCCGGCAGATGGAGAGCACCTGTGACGTCATCGAGCACGTGACCGGCGAAGCCCCCGCGTGGTTCCGGGCCCCCTACGGCGCGTGGAACCGCAACGCCTTCCAGCTGGGCGCCGAGTACGGCATGGAACCGCTCGCCTGGACCGTCGACACCCTCGACTGGACCGAGCCGGGCGCGAGGGCCATCGTGCGCCGCGTGCACGCGGGCGCGGCTCCCGGTGTCGTCGTGCTCTCGCACGACGCGGGCGGCGACCGCTCGGGCACCGTCGCCGCGCTGCGCACCTACCTCCCCGACCTGCTCGCGTCGGGCTACCGCCTCACGGTGCCGAACCGCTACGCGATGTGACGCCCCGTCCATCCATCCGTCTACCCCTCCGTCCGCCCGCCCGGTCCGCGTGCCGGCGCCCTGTCAGGGCGGTGTCAGCGCACCGCGGTCAGGCGGGCGAAGACCACGACGTTCCCGTCGTATCCGGACTGCTCGGAGAAACCGCCGCCGCAGGTGATGACCCGCAATTCGGGAGTTCCGCTGTTCCCGTAGACGCGCTTTCCCGGGAAGTCGTCCTTCGCGAACACCTCGATGCCGTAGATCTCGAAAATCGCGGTCTTCTTGTCCTTGCGCCTGACCTCGACGTGGTTTCCCTTCTTCAGGGAACCGAGGCCGTAGAAGACGGCGGGGCCCTGCTGGTTGTCCACATGGCCGACGACCACCGCCGTGCCCTTCTCACCCGGCGAGACGGCCCCCGTGAACCAGCCCGCCAGGTTCGGGTCCTCGGGCGGCGGCGCGTCCACCCAGCCCTCGGCGTCCAGGCCCACCGGGATGACCGGGGCGTCCACCTGGATGCCCTTGATGCGGATGCGCTCGGCGGGCGAGAAGATCAGCGGTGCCGGGGCGTCGGGGCCCGCCTCGGGCGTGTGATCGGCCGCCGCGGCGGAAGCGGGCTGCGGCGGGCCCACGTCGAATTCTCCCGAGCCGTTGCGGATCAGCGCGAGGCCGGTCAGCAGGACAAGCGCCATCACACCCCACGGGGCGCGCTTCTTCTGCTTTTCGTCCTCCTGGGCATCCTGAAAGTCGAAATCGTCGGCCGGATGGGACGAAGGCATTCTCTATCCCCTCTCAACGCGGCGGGCGCGCCGCGTCCGTAGCGCGTACGAGAACGCTAAGCGCGGGGCGAGCGGGGTGCGAAAGGGCGGGAGCGAACGGGTGGCGGCCCCGGTCGGGTGCGCCATCCGGGTCGGCCCCCGGCAGGAAATTTCTGACGGTCCGTGACCTGCGGTGATGCCCGCCGACGCGGACACGTCCCGGCGTGTCGTCTCACCAGGACGGCCGATTCCCGAAATGCGGGCCCGCCTGCCGCATCTGAGGGTCTGTCTGGGAGGCGCTCTCACCGATCGACCGGGGACGGTACCCCCGGGGCGCCTTTCGCGGAGGATTGCCATGCGTACTTCTCGTATGCGTACCACTCGTGCCCTCGCGGTCGCCGCCGCGGCAGGCGCGGTCGTCGGGCTCGCCGCCCCGACCGCTTCCGCGTGGGCCGACCCGACCAACATCGTGGCGATGCCGAGCGTGATCCCGCGGGGCGGGCACCTGACCGTCACGGTCGACGGATCGTCGTGCCAGCACGGCGGCAAGATCACCTCGCCCGCCTTCTCGGACGCGCACCTGCACGCCATCCACGGCGGCACCACGTCGAGCGCCACCGCCGTCATCCACAAGCACGTCACTCCGGGCGCGTACGACATCACGGCCCACTGCGGCGGCAAGACGCTCATGCGCCCGGCCGCTTTCACCGTCATCCACGGAGGTGTGCGCGGTGGCTTCGGCGGCACCTCGCAGTCGGGGGCGAGCGGTACCGACATCGCGATCGGTGGCGCGCTGGTGGCCGCGGCCGTCGTCGGCGGCGGGGTGTTCTGGATGCGCCGCCGGTCCGAGAACCGGGCCTGAGACGGCGGGCGGCCCGGCGCGCCCCCCTTCCGCGCCGCGGCCCGCCCGTGACACCGCTTCGCCCCCGGGACTCGGAAGACGTCCCAGGGGCGAAGCGGTGTCAGGCGAAGCGGGTCAGGAGTTGCTCTCGCCGGTGCGGCGGCGGGCCTTGTAGTACGCGGTGCCGACGGCACCCAGGATCAGGGCGCCGCCGAGGGCGATCTCGTGCAGGTCGAGTCCGCCGAAGCTGCCGCCGACACCGGCCTTGACACCCTTGTGGACGGGGTTCTGCTGGTTCGGGTTCCGCTGGTCCGGGTTCTGGTGACCGTTGTTGTCGGGACGGCCGGTGGCGATGGTGAGGTCCGTCTTGCCGATCTCGCCCTTGCAGTCGAACGTCACCTCGTACATCGCCCCCGGCTTCGCGTCCCAGAACACATGGGCCGTGGTGGAGGTCTGGCCCTTGGGGATGTGGGCGTCGTCGAAGATCCCGGAGGTGACCTTGGTGTCGCCCTCGCAGCCGTCGACGCTGAGGGTGACCTGTCCGCCCGCGGCGATCGTCGAGGGGGTCACGCGGAAGCCGAACGAGGTGATGTTGTTGTTGTTCTCGTCGCCCGTGACGGCCGCCGACGCGGGTGGGATCGTCAGGGTCAGGACGGTGGCGGTGAGCAGAGCGGCGGAAGCGACGCGTATCGCGTGCATGGGTGGATCCTCCGGGTCTCCGAGGAGCAGCCGCGGACCTTCTTCCGCTGACGCCTGAAATGCACCTCGATGCCGGAAACGCTAGGTATGCTCCCGCACGGCCGCGATCGGTGTCGTGCGAACGGGGCAACCTGGTACGCCGATCGGGCGAACGGCCCGGCGTGGCGCACCGGTCGGGTCCGGCGCGTATGGGAACGGGCAGAATCCAGAGTTCAAGGCCATACGTGGGGCTCGCCGCGCCACTCGACGAGGCACGGGTCGTCGAGCGCGAGGTCGGCCTCGCCGAGCCCGGCGCGCCGCAGGAACTCCTCCAGGTCGCGGTCGCCGTGGGCGACGCCCACGTCCTGTCCGCGCACGGTGACCCGCCGCCCGCCGTCGGCGGCGGGCGGATGGACGACGATCGGTGTCTGCCAGGCCATGGCACCAGAATGCGCCGGACCGACGCGCGGCGCAGCACGGTTCACGGCCATCACGGGCCGGGACAGGCCTGCGCGCCGCCCGCCCCGCCTTGCCGTGGCACGGACACGTCCCACCTCAACAACGCCCCCTCAGTCGTGAGTTGGCCCGGGCGGCTGGGCCGCCCACTGCGGCGTCCAGATCCCGTCATCGGGGTGGCCGGGGTAGGCGGCGGTGAGGTGGTCACGCAGCGCGATGAGCGCCGGGTGGGGGTTGTCGGTGCGCCAGATCAGCGAGTGCGGGTAGACCGGGGTCGGGTCGCGCAGAGGGATTCGCCGCAGGTCGTGGCCGGCGGGCCAGACCAGCGGGGTCTGCTCGCTGACGAAGGTCGCCAGCGTCGAGGAGGCCGCGATCGTGTCGAGGAGGGCTTCGATGCCGAAGTCGGGGCCGACCGCGTCGACGGTGAAACCGAACGAGGCGGCGAGGTCGTCGTAGTAGGCGGCCCACTCGGTGCCGGGCAGGTTGCCGGGCATCCAGATCCGGCGCCCGGCGAGCTGCGCGGGCGAGATCGAGGGGGCCGTGGCGAACTCGTGGTCCGGTCCGGTGAACAGGTACAACGGCTCGTCGAAGACCGCGGCGGCCGCCACCCCTTCGGGAAGCGGCCGCCCCGGCATGGTCACGGCGCGGAAGGTCGCGTCGATCGTCCCGGACCGTACGGCGGCGATGGCCGTGGCGGAGTCGAACAGGGTCACGACGTCGAGCTCGGTCTCGGGGTACGCGCGATGGAAGTCGCGCAGCAGCCCCGCCACCGAGACCCGGCGGCCGATCACGTCGACCCGCAGCGCCCGACGCCCCGGCCGTACGGAAGCGGCGGCCCGCTCCTCGGCCTGGAGGAGCGCGCGGGCGTACGGCAGGAAAGCCTGCCCGTCGATGGTGAGCCGGGCGCCACGGGCCGTCCGGCTGAACAGCCGCACGCCGAGGTCCTTCTCCAGCGCGGCGATGCGCTTGGAGACGGCCTGCGGCGTGATCGACAAGTTGACGGCGGCTTCTTGGAACTGCCCCGAGTCCACAGCGGTGACGAAGGTGCGCACGGCGATGAGATCCACGGCGGTCATCCTAGCCGGACAACCATGCGTTGACTGCGACCCGGACCAGCAGGTGTTGCTTACGGTGTTCGGCGTTCAAGTGGACGGCGCTGGTCAACGCAGGGTTGATCAAGCGAGAGGCGGCATCAGCCGCCGAGGTGTGGGAAGAGCGCCCTGAACGGTTCCGCCGTCGCCGCGATGCCCCGGCTGTACGGGGCGTCGAAGTCCCAGATCAGGAAGAGCAGGAAGGCGAACAGGGCGGAGAAGAGGCCGGCGAGGAGCAGTTCGCGCGGCGTACGGCGGATCTGTAGCGCGAAGATCATGCCGATCGTGACCAGGCCCCCGATGATCAGGCCGAACCACACCACGCCCGGCATGGTCGCCCCCACGCTGTCCGCCCGTGAGCTGCGCGCGTCGTCCGCGGCCGCCACCTCGTCGACCAGCGGCTGGTACGCCTGGGCCTCGAAGTCCGACTTCGGTTCGTAGTCGGTCACGTCATGGCGGATCCGGGCCAGGAGATCCGCACCGCGATCGGTGAGTTCCCCCTTGGACTTCATGGCGTCCCACTCCTTGGTGACGACATGGCTGACATATGTGTGGACATCGGCGCGAATACGGTCCCTGACGTCCTCCGGATATACCCGGGCGCGCTCCGAGACCTCGTGCAGGGCCTGGGCCTCGACGCGGACGTGTTCCTGGGCGGCGCCGCGCGCCTCCCAGACGCCCGCGATGGCCAGACCGAGGACGATGGCGTACACGACACCGATCATCATGGTCATGTACTCGATGACGTCCGGGGTCTCCGACGCGTCGTAGTCCGCGCCGGTCCTGCGGTGCCGCAGCAGTGTCACGACGAGCACGACACCGCAAGCGGCCGCCATCGCGAGGGTGAGAACAAGCCATTCCGACAAGGAAACCTCCGGCGGGTCAGCGCGGGCGGAGCGCGGCGACGGCGAGCACCGCGGGCGCCGTGATGAGCAGGGTGAGCGAGACGAGGGACGGGCCGCTGCGGCGCGGCTGCTTACGGGTCGGGGCGTGGTACGCCGGATAGGTCACGGGCGGCGGTGGCTTGGACGTTCTGGTGCGAACGGGAGGCTTCGGCTCCGCCGTCGGCTTCGGGTCCGGCGCGGGCGGCGGGGGCGGGGTGAGGGACGGCGCGGGCTCGGGCGCCTTCGGTGCGGGCGGCGGCGCCAGGGCCTTCGGAGGCGGCGGCGGCTCGGCAGGCGGCGGAGGAGCGGGTGGTGCCGGAGGCGGAGGTGGCGGCGGGGGAGGCGGTGGCGGAGGTGGCGGTGGCGGCGGGGGCTTCGGGCGGTGCGTCGGCCCCGCCGAGCAATCACCTCCCCCCGCCACGGCCACCGCGCCGCCCCCCGAGGACGAACCGCCCTTGCCGATCGACGCGTACGCGCAGTCGGCGGCCACGGCCGCGCCGGTGGTGACGCAGGCGCCGGACAGCAACGCCAGTGCCAGGAGCGTGAGTACACGCGTGGCGACGGACGACAGGACCCGCGAAGTTCCATGCACGACGGAGATCATGGGCGCCGTCCACCCCATGCATGCCGCAACGCGGCGGAATAACCCGAAGGGAGGAGGCGCCACCGCCCTCGAGTTGACGCCGCCCGGCCCGGGAGCCGCACGCCCCGTACACCCGGACCACGTAGAAAAGTTTGCGGACCGATTGAACGCGACGGCCGCCCCCGCCCGTACCTAGGGCCATGTGTGACGCGCAACGGCGCCACAACACCCAAGCGGACAGCGGGAGTTACAGATGCGGCATCCAAGTGGGCGAGCCCCTCGGGCCAGGCGGAGCGCCTCGCTCGTAGCGACGGCTGTGGCCCTGCTGGCGCTGACGGCGGCGTGCGGCCAGGAGAAGGGCGACCAGTCCCCGAACGGCCAGAACGTGGGCAACGAAGCGCCCGCCAAGGGCGACGGATACGGCGCGGGCGACGGATACGGAGCCGACTCCGGCGCCGCGGACGATGGCGCGGGCGCCAAGGCGAAGCCGGCCGGTCAGCTCGCCGTATGGGACAGCAAGAAGCTCGGAAAGGTCGTCACCGACAGTGCGGGCTTCACGCTGTACCGCTTCGACAAGGACACCGCCCAGCCGCCCAAGTCCAACTGCGACGCCGCCTGTCTGAAGCTCTGGCCGGCCGCGCCCGCCGACGGGGCGAAGGCCGCGCCGGGCGTCGACGGCTCCCTGCTCGGCGAGGTCACCGGCGTCGACGGCACCAAGCAGCTCACCATCGACGGCTGGCCGATGTACCGGTACGCGAAGGACACCGAGCCCGGTGACGCCAAGGGCCAGGGCGTCGGCGGCGTCTGGCACGCAGCGGCCCCCGACGGCAAGAAGGCCGCGCCCGCGGCGGCCGGAACCGCCCCCACCGAGAGCGCCCCGGACGGGGCCGCCCCCGCCGACCCCGCGGGCCTGTCCACCCGCAAGGACCCGAAGCTCGGTGAGATCGTCGTCGACAAGAACGGCATGACCGTCTACCGCTTCACCAAGGACTCCGCCTGGCCGATCAAGTCCAACTGCGAGGGCGCCTGCGCCGAGAAGTGGCCCGCCGTCGCCCCCGTCGACAAGGCCGACACCAAGGGCATCGACAAGAAGGGCTACATGACCTACGACCGCCCGGACGGCGGCAAGCAGCAGACGATCGACTGCTGGCCGCTGTACACCTTCGCCGGCGACAAGAAGCCCGGCGACACCAACGGGCAGGGTGTGGGCGGCACTTGGTACGCGGCGAGCCCCGACGGCAAGGCGGTGGGCGCCCCCCGATAACCCCCGGACCCCCCACGGTGCACGGCCGGCCGGTCCGTTCCCCCTCCTCCCCACAGAAGGGAAGGGGAACGGACCGGCTTTCGGTGTGGCGTACGGCACTTGCCAAAGGCAGTGACCGAGAACGGACGGCCAATTTCCGTTTTGACTCGCTCCCTTGGCGGACGATCAGTAGCCTCACCCTCGAACAACGGATCGCCCGCGTCACCCCCTATGCCTTGGAGTCTTGATGGAGCGTCCCGCCTGGGCCCCGCTCGGCATCGACATCTCGATGCCCAGCGTTTCCCGCATCTACGACTATTACCTGGGCGGTTCGCACAACTTCGAGGTGGACCGGGAGGCCGGCCGCAAGGCCATGGAGTTCATGCCGGGCCTGCCGAAGATCATGCAGGCCAATCGCGCGTTCATGAGGCGAGCGGTGCGGTACGCCGTCGACCAGGGCGTCACCCAGTTCCTCGACATCGGCTCCGGCATCCCGACCTTCGGCAACGTCCACGAGGTGGCGCAGCAGGCCAGCGACGAGGCGCGCGTCGTGTACGTCGACCACGACCCGGTCGCCGTCGCGCACAGCGAGGCGGTCCTCGACGGCGACGAACGGGCCGCGGTCGTCGCCGCGGACCTGCGCAAGCCCCGGGACATTCTGGGCAGTTCGGAAGTCGACGCGCTCCTCGACCTGGACCGCCCGGTGGCCCTGCTGCTCGTCGCCGTCCTGCACTTCGTCGAGGACGCGTACGATCCGTACGCGGCGGTCGCCGAACTGCGGGACGCCCTCGCGCCCGGCAGCCTGATCGTCGTCACCCACGCCTCGTACGAAGGGATCCCGGTTCCCCCCGAGCAGGCCGACGGCACGGTCGGTGTATACAAGGACATCCGCAATCCACTGATCATGCGCTCGCGCGACGAGATCGCGCGGTTCTTCGAGGGATACGACATGGTGGAACCCGGCCTGGTGCCGATGCCGCACTGGCGGCCCGACACGGCGCCCGACGAGGAGGACCCGTACTCCTTCTCGGGGTTCGCGGGCGTGGGACAGAAGCGTTGAGCGCCGAGCCGGACGGGCCGGAGGGAAGACTCCGCAGGTTCGCCACCATCTGGAGCCGTGCCATCTTCCCGGTGACGGCGACCTCGCTGACCCGTCCCGAGTTCGAGGAGCAACTGGTGCCGCTCGCCCGGCGGTTGCGCGACGCGCTCCAGGAGCGGTTCTTCGACGCGACGCAGGGCCACGCGGTCGGCGCCGCCCTCATCGACACGCACTGCACCGACCCCGAGGCGCTGAGCCGCACCCTCGACTGTGTCGACGCCTACCTGGTCCTGTACTGCGGCGGCGACGGCTCCCAGGAGGAGCTGCGGGCCCGCAGCTCGCGCATCCAGCACGCGGTGGCGGCCGGTTTCGCCCAGGCGCTGCGCGAGCGCACCCTCGCCGAGCAGGAGGCGATCTCCCGCGCCGCGCTCAGCGCGCGCAGCGCCGTCGCCGAAGCCCTGCACGCGAGCGAGGCACGCTTCAGGGCGGTCTTCCACGGGGCGGCGATCGGCATCGGCATCGCGGGCCTGGACGGCACGATCCTGGAGGTCAACGACGCGCTGGTGCGCATGTTCGGCGGCCTGGAGAGCAATCTGCGCGGACGCAACGCGGCCGAGTGGACACACCCCGACGACTCGCCCCACGTATGGAAGCTGTACGAGGAGCTGGTGCGCGGCGAGCGCGAGCACTACCGCGTGGAGAAGGCCTTCTACCGTCCCGACGGCACGGTCCTGTGGACGAACCTGACCGTCTCACTGCTGCGGGACGCGGACGGACTGCCGCAGTACCAGCTGGCGTTGATGGAGGACACCACGGAGCGCCGGCTGCTCAACCTCCGCCTGCGCTACGAGGCCACCCACGACGCGCTCACCGGTCTGCCCAACCGCACGCTGTTCTTCGAGCGCCTGGAGAAGGCCCTCTCGGCGGGCGAGAACGCCCGGTTCGGCCTCTGCTACCTCGACCTCGACGGCTTCAAGACCGTCAACGACAGCCTCGGGCACGCGGCCGGCGACCGGCTGCTCGTGGAGGTCGCCGACCGGCTCCAGTCCTGCGCGACCGCGCCCGGCGAGATGGTGGCCCGGCTCGGCGGCGACGAGTTCGTGGCGCTCACCACGGGCCCCGACACCGAGACCGAGGTCGACGAGCTCGCCGGGCGCATCATGAACGCCCTCTCCGCCCCGATCCGCGTGGACGGCCGAGAGCTGACGGTGCGCGGCAGCATCGGCATCGTGGAGGGCCCCGCGGGGGAGCGCGGCGCGGCGGAGGTGCTGCGCAGCGCCGACATCACGATGTACCGCGCGAAGTCCGCGGGCGGCAACCGCTACGAGGTCGCCGACCCGGAGGCCGACGCCCGCGCCATCACCCGGCACGGCCTGACCACCGCGCTGCCCGCCGCCCTGGAGCGCGGCGAGTTCTTCATCGAGTACCAGCCGCTGGTGCACCTCGGCGACGGCAGTGTGCGCGGCGCCGAGGCGCTGGTGCGGTGGCTGCACCCGCAGCACGGGATCATCGGCCCCGACCGGTTCATCCCGCTCGCCGAGCACACCGGCCTGATCGTGCCCCTTGGCCGCTGGGTGCTCGAGGAGTCCGTACGGCAGGCCCGCCTCTGGGAGTCGCGTACGCAGGGCGGAGCGGACGCCGCGCCACTGCGGGTCAACGTCAACCTCTCGCCCATGCAGCTCACTCATCCGGGCCTTGTCTCCGACACGGTCGACATCCTGGAGCGCGAGGGCCTCGCGCCGGGCGCGCTCTGCCTGGAAGTCACCGAGTCCGCGTTGATAGGAGCGGACGACGATCTGCTCAAGCCGTTGCGCAGGCTCGCGGAGATGGGCGTCGACATCGCGCTCGACGACTTCGGCACGGGCTACTCCAACCTCGCCAATCTGCGCAGGCTGCCGGTGAGCGTGCTCAAGCTGGACCGCTCCTTCACCCAGGGCATGCAGCACTTCCCGGCCGACCCCGTCGACCTGAAGATCGTCGAGGGGATCGTCGCGCTCGCCCACAGCCTGGACCTCGCGGTCACGGTCGAGGGCGTCGAGACGGGCCATCAGGCGGACCAGCTGCGGGAGCTTGGCTGCGATACTGCTCAGGGCTGGTATTACGCGCGTCCCGGTCCGCCGGACCGCCTGCATGAACTGGCACTGGCGGACGCGGTCGGCTGACCGCCGGGGTGCGGGTCTTCGTGTGGTTGCGCGCGCAGTTCCCCGCGCCCCTGACGGGGCCCGGATGCGCCCCCGTCAGGGGCGCGGGGAACTGCGCGACCAGCCATAACACACCCGCACCCGGCATACGACGCGCACCCCGGAGCTCTTACCCGCCCCCTACCAACAGCATCCGCTGAAGCTCACGCGCAGCCCGCGGCGGCGCCACATCACTGCGGTGCGCCAGCGCGATCGTCCGATGCAGGCTCGGCTGCGAAAGCCGCGTCACCCGCAGATCCGACCCCGACCGCTCCGCCACCATGCGCGGCACGACCGCCACCCCGAGCCCGGCCCGTACGAACCCCAGCACCGCGTCCATCTCACCGCCCTCCACCGCGAACTCCGGCTCGAACCCCGCGGCGCGACACGCGGCGACGGTGAGTTCCCGCAGGTCGTATCCGTGCCGGAACATCACCAGGCGCTCGCCCTGGAGGTCGGCGATCCGCACGGACTCGCCGAGCCGGCGCCGCGCCCGCGGGGACGACACCACGACCAGGTCCTCACGCAGCAGCTCCACCGTGGTCAGCGCCGGTGACGGGCTCGGCAGCGGCAGCACCACCAGGGCCAGATCCAGCGCCCCGCGCGCCAGCTCCCGTACGAGGTCGTGGGAGCCGCCCTCCTCGATGAGCAGCTGGATCCCCGGATGCCGGTCGTGGAAGGCGCGCAGGATCTCCGGAAGCAGTCCCGTGCACACGCTGGGGGTCGCGCCGAGCCGGATCCGGCCGCGCCGCAGCTGCGCCAGCTCCTGCACCTCGATCCGCGCGGTGTCCGCGTCCGCGAGGATGCGGCGGGCCAGCGGCAGCAGCGCCTCGCCCGCGTCGGTCAGCGTGATGTTGCCGCGGGCCCGGCTGAACAGCTCCGCGCCGAGTTCCTTCTCCAGGGCCCTGATCTGCTGGGAGAGGGACGGCTGGGAGACATGGACCTCCTCCGCCGCCCGCGTGAAGTGCCGCGTCTCGGCGACCGCGACGAAGTAGAGGAGCTGCTGGAACTGCATACAGGCACCCTACGCCGCACGATAGGACGAGGCTATCGAGATGAGCCGAACCATCTCTTGGACCGATCGGGACTTTCGGCCGTAGCGTCGCTGACATGGCTCTGGCAACGCGGACGGACAAACGGCCGTCCATGACCCGCACGCTCTGGGACTCCACCATCGGCAAGAAGACCGTGATGGCGGTGAGCGGTCTGATCATGCTGCTCTACCTGGTCGCGCACATGGTCGGAAACCTGAAAATCTTCTTCGGCCCCGAGGAGATCAGCCACTACGCGCACTGGCTGCGCACGGTCGGCGAGCCGTTCATGCACTACGAGTGGACGCTGTGGCTCGTCCGCGTGGTCCTCGTCGCCGCCGTCGTCGCGCACGCCACGTCCGCCTACCAGCTGAGCCGCCTGGACATCAGGGCGCGCCCCACCAAGTACGTCCACAAGAAGGCGCAGGCGACCTTCGCGACCCGCACCATGCGCTGGGGCGGCGTCATCCTCGGCCTCTTCATCGTCTGGCACATCCTCGACCTGACGACCGGCACCGTGCACCCGGGCGGCTACGAGCACCTGCACCCGTACCAGAACATCATCGACACCTTCTCCACCTGGTACGGCAACGTCATCTACATCGTCGCCGTCGTCGCCCTCGGCCTCCACGTCCGGCACGGCCTGTGGAGCGCCGCGCAGACCCTGGGCGTCGGCACCGCAACCCGCGACCGCGTCCTGAAGCCGCTGGCGGGCGGACTCGCGCTGGTGCTGACCGTCGGCTTCGTCTCCGTACCCGTGGCCGTCATGACCGGACTGGTGAGCTGAACCATGAACTACTCCAGTGAGTACGCCGCCTACGCGACCGGCGAGCCGCTCGTCGACGCCAAGGCCCCGAGCGGCCCGATCGCCGACCGCTGGGACACCCGCCGCTTCCAGGCGAAGCTGGTCAACCCCGCCAACCGCCGCAAGCACACCGTCATCGTCGTCGGCACCGGCCTGGCCGGCGGCTCAGCCGGGGCCACGCTCGCCGAACAGGGCTACCACGTCGTGCAGTTCTGCTACCAGGACTCGCCGCGCCGCGCCCACTCGATCGCCGCCCAGGGCGGCATCAACGCCGCGAAGAACTACCGCAACGACGGCGACTCGGTCCACCGCCTCTTCTACGACACCGTCAAGGGCGGCGACTTCCGCGCCCGCGAGTCCAACGTGCACCGCCTCGCGCAGATCTCCGTCGAGATCATCGACCAGTGCGTCGCGCAGGGCGTGCCGTTCGCCCGCGAGTACGGCGGACTGCTCGACACCCGCTCCTTCGGCGGCGTCCAGGTGTCCCGCACCTTCTACGCGCGCGGCCAGACGGGCCAGCAGCTGCTGCTGGGCGCCTACCAGGCGCTGAGCAGGCAGATCGCCGCCGGAAACGTGGAGATGCACCCGCGCACCGAGATGCTGGACGTCATCGTCGTCGACGGACGGGCCCGCGGCATCGTCGCCCGCGACCTGATCACCGGCAAGATCGACACCTACTTCGCCGACGCGGTGGTCCTCGCCTCCGGCGGCTACGGCAACGTCTTCTACCTGTCGACGAACGCCATGAACTCCAACGCCACCGCTGTCTGGCGGGCCCATCGGCGCGGTGCGTACTTCGCCAACCCCTGCTTCACGCAGATCCACCCCACCTGCATCCCGCGCACCGGCGACCACCAGTCCAAGCTCACGCTGATGAGCGAGTCGCTGCGCAACGACGGCCGGATCTGGGTGCCGAAGGCGAGGGGCGACCAGCGGCCGCCGAACGAGATCCCCGAGGACGAGCGCGACTACTACCTGGAGCGGATCTACCCCTCCTTCGGCAACCTCGTGCCCCGCGACATCGCCTCCCGCGCCGCCAAGAACGTATGCGACGAGGGCAGGGGAGTGGGCCCCGGCGGACAGGGTGTCTACCTCGACTTCGCCGACGCCATCCGGCGCATGGGCAGGAAGAAGGTCGAGGAGAAGTACGGCAACCTCTTCGACATGTACGAGCGGATCACCGCCGAGAACCCGTACGAGGTGCCGATGCGGATCTACCCCGCCGTGCACTACACGATGGGCGGCCTCTGGGTCGACTACGACCTCCAGACCACCGTCCCCGGACTCTTCGCGATCGGCGAGGCCAACTTCTCCGACCACGGCGCGAACCGGCTTGGCGCCAGCGCCCTCATGCAGGGCCTCGCCGACGGCTACTTCGTCCTGCCGTCCACCATCAACGACTACCTCGCGCGCCACCCCCACAAGGACGAGGTGAGCGTCGAACACCCCGTCGTCCAGGAGGCGTTGGCGGAGACCGAGGACCGGCTGAACCTCCTGCTGTCCGTCGACGGCGACCGCACCCCCGACTCCTTCCACCGCGAACTCGGCGAGGTCATGTGGGAGTTCTGCGGCATGGCCCGCACCGAGAGCGGCCTGCGCAAGGCCCTGGAGCGCATCCCGCAGATCCGTGAGGAGTTCTGGCGCCGCATCAAGGTCCCCGGCACCGGCGAGGAGTTCAACCAGTCCCTGGAGAAGGCCAACCGCATCGTCGACTACCTGGAACTGGCCGAGCTGATGTGCCTCGACGCCCTGCACCGCGCCGAGTCCTGCGGCGGCCACTTCCGCGAGGAGTCCCAGACCCCGGACGGCGAGGCCGCCCGCCGCGACGAGGAGTTCTCCTACGCCGCCGCCTGGGAGTTCACCGCCACCGGCGAAGCCCCCGTCCTGCACAAGGAAGACCTCGTCTTCGAGTACGTCCACCCCACCCAGCGGAGCTACGCATGAAGCTCACCCTGCGCGTCTGGCGCCAGAAGAACGCCGACGCCGACGGCGCGATGTCCACGTACGAGGTGGACGGCATCTCGTCCGACATGTCCTTCCTGGAGATGCTCGACACCCTCAACGAAGAACTCATCGTCAAGGGCGAGGACCCCGTCGCCTTCGACCACGACTGCCGGGAGGGCATCTGCGGCGCCTGCTCGCTCGTCATCAACGGCGACGCGCACGGCCCCGAGCGCACCACCACCTGCCAGCTCCACATGCGGTCCTTCGCGGACGGCGACACGATCGACATCGAGCCGTGGCGCGCCGCCGCCTTCCCGGTCGTCAAGGACCTCGTCGTGGACCGCTCGGCGTTCGACCGGATCATCCAGTCCGGCGGCTACATCAGCGCCCCGACCGGCTCCGCGCCCGACGCCCACGCCACGCCCGTGCCCAAGCCGGACGCCGACTTCGCCTTCGAGCACGCCGAGTGCATCGGCTGCGGGGCCTGCGTGGCCGCCTGCCCCAACGGCTCGGCCATGCTGTTCACCTCGGCCAAGGTCAACCACCTCAATGTACTGCCGCAGGGTGCCCCCGAGCGCGAGACCCGTGTGCTCGACATGGTGGCGCAGATGGACGAGGAGGGGTTCGGGGGCTGCACGCTCACCGGCGCCTGCGCCTCTGCCTGCCCCAAGGGGATTCCGTTGCCCTCCATCTCCGCGATGAACAAGGAGTGGTTGCGGGCCACCCGGAAGGTCAGTCGGTAGCTCCGCCGGAGGGGCCGGTGGGGATCTGCGAGTCCGATGTGGCTGGTCGCGCAGTTCCCCGCGCCCCTTCGGGGGCGCCTAGTCGAGCGCGTGGCGCAAGTACGGCGCTGTGCGGCTGTCCTGCGCCCGCGCCACGTCCCTCGGCGGGCCCGCCGCCACGATCCGGCCGCCGCCCTCGCCACCGTCCGGGCCCAGGTCGATGACCCAGTCCGCGCCCGCCACCACCGCCATGTCGTGCTCGACGACGACCACCGAGTTCCCGGCGTCGACCAGTTCGTGCAGGCGGTGCGTGAGCACCTCCACGTCGGCGGGGTGCAGCCCCGTCGTCGGCTCGTCGAGGAGATAGAGCGTGTGCCCGCGCCGAGCCCGCTGCAACTCGCTCGCCAGCTTGATCCGCTGGGCCTCCCCGCCCGACAGCTCCGTGGCCGGCTGCCCGAGCCGCAGATAGCCGAGACCGACGTCGAGGAGCGTGCGCAGGCTGCGGACGACGGACGGCGTGTCCGCGAAGAACTCCGCGGCCGCCTCCACCGTCAGGTCGAGCACCTCGGCGATGTTCTTCCCGTGGTACGTCACCTCGAGGGTCGCCGGGTTGTAGCGGGCGCCCGCACAGTCCGGGCAGGGCGCGTACGTGCTCGGCAGGAAGAGCAGCTCGACGCTGACGAACCCCTCGCCCTGACAGGTCTCGCACCGCCCGCCCGCGACGTTGAACGAGAACCGGCCGACGCCGTAACCCCGCTCCTTCGCCGCCTCCGTGGCCGCGAAGACCTTGCGTACGACGTCGAAGAGGCCCGTGTAGGTGGCGAGGTTGGAGCGCGGCGTGCGGCCGATCGGCTTCTGGTCGACGCGGACCAGCCGGCCGACGCCCGGCAGTTCCTCGGTGATCTCGCCGACGAGCGTGGACTTGCCCGAGCCGGAGACGCCCGTGACCGCCGTGAAGGCGCCGAGCGGGACCTTCGCCGTCACCGCGCGCAGATTGTGCCGGGTGACCGGGCCGACCTTCAACCAACCGCGAGGCGCGCGCACTTCGCGTACCGGAGCGGGCTCGCGGCCGAAGAGGAAGCGGGCGGTCGCCGACTCCTCGACGCCTTCGAGCGCGGCGACCGGGCCGCTGTGCAGCACCCGGCCGCCGTGCTCGCCCGCGTGGGGGCCGACGTCGACGAGCCAGTCCGCGTGGCGTACGACGTCGAGATGGTGCTCCACGACGAAGACGGAGTTGCCGGCGGCCTTGAGGCGGTCGAGAACCGTCAGCAAGGCCTCCGTGTCCGCCGGATGGAGCCCCGCCGACGGCTCGTCCAGCACGTACACCACCCCGAACAGGCCCGAGCGGAGCTGCGTCGCGAGCCGCAGGCGCTGGAGCTCTCCCGCCGACAGGGTGGGCGTGGCACGGTCCGGACTGAGATAGCCGAGGCCCAGCTCGGTGACGGTCGCGATGCGGGCCAACAGGTCCTCGGTCAGTACGCGCGCCGTCTCGGACGTGTCCGCGGCGCCCGCGAGGACGTCCGCCAGCTCGGACAGGGGGAGCGCGGCCAGCTCGGCGATCGTCCGGCCCGCGAACGTGACCGCCAGCGCCTCCGGACGCAGCCTGCTCCCGCCGCACGCCGCGCAGGGCGCGCTCGCCAGGAACCGTTCCGCCTTGGCCCGCAGCGTCTGGCTCTTGGAGTCCGCGAAGGTCTTCATGACATAGCGCCGGGCGCTCATGTACGTGCCCTGGTACGGGCGTTGGATGCGGCCCGCCTCGCGCACCGGGTGCACGGTCACCACCGGCTGCTCGTCCGTGAAGAGGATCCACTCGCGGTCGGCGGCGTCCAGCTCGCGCCACGGCCGGTCCACGTCGTAGCCGAGGGTGTCCAGGACGTCCCGGAGGTTCTTGCCCTGCCAGGCGCCCGGCCAGGCGGCGATCGCGCCCTCGCGGATGGACAGCGAGGGGTCGGGGACCAGCAGCTCCTCGGTGGTCCGGTGGACACGGCCCAGACCATGGCACGCAGGGCACGCGCCGGCCGCGGTGTTCGGCGAGAAGGCGTCCGAGTCGAGCCGCTCGGCGCCCTCGGGGTAGCTGCCGGCGCGGGAGAAGAGCATCCGCAGGGAGTTGGACAGGGTGGTCACCGTGCCGACGGAGGAGCGCGAGGTCGGCGACGAGCGGCGCTGCTGGAGCGAGACGGCGGGCGGCAGGCCCGTGATCTCACCGACCTTCGGGGCGCCCACCTGGTGGATGAGCCGCCGGGCGTACGGGGCGACGGACTCGAAGTAGCGCCGCTGCGCCTCGGCGTAGATCGTCCCGAAGGCGAGCGAGGACTTCCCCGAGCCGGAGACGCCGGTGAACACCGCGAGCACGTCTCGCGGGATGTCCACGTCGACGCCCCGGAGGTTGTGCTCCCGGGCACCCCGGACGCGTACGAACGGATCGTGGGGGCTGTGCATGGGTTCTCCGTACGCGGCTCGGGGACAAACCCCACGATTCTAGGTCGTGGGCCGGAGCGCGAGCCGGGCAGGTGTCCGGAGGCACAGGGGGTACCTGGAGATATGCGTCCTTGTTAAGGTGTGGTCTCTTGTCAAGGGCGTCGGGTGGTGGGGGAAATGGCATCGGGCACGGGCACGATTCTGAAGTTCGACGGGATGCGCGGTTTCGGTTTTATCGCGGCGGATGACGGCGGCGAGGACGTCTTTCTCCACACATCGGTCTTCTCGGGTGATCCCGGGAATCTCGTACCCGGTGCGCGCGTCGAATTCCAGATCATCGCGAACGACCGCGGGCGGAAGGCGTTCGCGGCGCATCTGATCGACGGCGTCGGCGACGGCACGGCGGCGCCCGCGCCCGCGGTGAACGGACACGTCGGGCCGTCGGGGCGCGGCGCGGCGCAGGGGGCCACCGGCGACGACGGCGTGTGCGACGTCCTGTCGCGCGACGAGTTCACCCATGACGTCACCGAGGTTCTGCTGTCGGCGGCGCCGGACCTGACCGGCGACCAGATCGTGCGGGTGCGCGCGAGCATGCTGGAATTCGCCGAGAAGCGGGGTTGGGTCGACCTCTGAGGCCGGACGCGGAGCGGCCGCGTCGGCTCATCCGTGCCGTACGGCGCGCAGTTCCCCCGCGGCCGACACGTCCGCGCAGCCCGCGAGCCCCAGGGCGTCCCCGAACTCCTCGGCGAGAAGGGCGAGGACGCGTCGGACGCCCGCCTCCCCGCCCATCGCTAGCCCCCAGAGCGCCGGACGCCCGACCAGGACGCCCCGCGCGCCGAGGGCCAGTGCCCTCAGGATGTCCGTGCCGCTGCGGACACCGCTGTCCAGCAGGACCTCGCAGCGGCGTCCTGCCAGGGCCGAGACGACCTCCGGCAGCGCGTCCGCGCTGGGAACCGCGCCGTCCAGCTGACGCCCCCCGTGGTTGGAGACCACGACGGCGTCCACCCCGCACTCGGCGGCCCGCGCCGCGTCCTCGGCGGCCAGCACGCCCTTGAGGACCAGCGGCAGCCGCGTCCGCTCGCGCAGCGCCGCCACCGACGACCACGTCAGGGCCGAGGAGAACGCCGCGTCGGTGTGGACCGCCAGCGCGGAGACGGCGTCGTCCGGGGCCTGGTGCGCCCGCGTGGGCCCGGCGGCGAGGTGGGCGGCGCGCACGTGGTCCGGCAGTGCGAACCGGTTGTGCATGTCCCGCAGCCGCCGCCCCATCCACGGCACGTCGACGGTCAGCACGACGGCCTGCGCGCCCGCGTCCTCGGCCCGGGTGACCAGGTCGAGCGAGCGGCCGGGCTCGCGCAGCCAGTAGAGCTGGAACCAGACCGACGCGCCGGTCGCCGTGAGCCGCTCCACCGGCACACTGCTGAGCGTGCTCACGATGAACGGCACCCCCGCCGCGCCCGCCGCCCGTGCGGCGGCCAGCTCGCCATCGGGGTGCACGAGCCGCTGGTAGGCGACCGGCGCGATCGCCAACGGCACGCGGACCGGATGCCCGAGGAGGGTGGTCCGCGTCGTGCACCGCGACACGTCCCGCAGGACGCGCGGGATGAGGCGGACCCGGTCCAGCGCGGCACGGTTGGCGTCGAGCGTCGTCTCGGCGCCGCTGCCCCCGGAGATGAAGTCGCGGACCTCGGCGGGCAGGACGGCGGCCGCGGCGCGCTCGACATCGGCCAGGCACAAGGCGTGGGCCGGGTCCGCGTGCGCAGCCCGCGCCGTCGTCGCCTCAGCGCTGGTGGAATCCACGCTGCTTCGTCCGCTCCATCTCCACGGCCTCGTAGAGCGCCTTGATGTTCGCGCTGCCGAAGGTCTCGGCGCCCTGCCGCTCGATGATCTCGAAGAACAGCGTGCCCCGCGGGTGGTCCGAGGCGGTGAAGATCTGGAAGAGCTGCCCGTCGTGGTCCTCGGCGGCCAGCACGTTCGTCGCCCGCAGGTCCTGGAGCCGCTCCGTGCTCAGGGCGACCCGCCGGCCGAGCAGGTCGTAGTACGACGACGGGGTGCGCAGGAAGGAGACCCCCCGCCCGGACAGGGCACGCACGGAGGCCACCGCGTCACCCGAGGAGAACGCGAGGTGCTGGACGCCCGCGCCCTGATGGCTCTTGAGGAACTCGTCTATCTGGCCGCTCGCGGCCGAGGTGTCGGGCTCGATCAGCGTCAGCGTCACTGTGCCCGACGGGCTCTGCACGGCCGTCGACTCCATCGCCTGGGCGCCGACGACGATGCGCTCCTCGAATATCTCCCGGAAGCCGAGGGCGTCGCGGTAGTAGCCGACCATCGGGGCGAGGTCGCCCGCGTTCAGGCACACGGCGATGTGGTCGAGCTCCAACAGGCCGACGCCCGCGACCGGTTCGTGGTCCGGGGCCGTTTCGCGGTCCGGGGCCGGCACGGGTACGTGGCCGACGGGCAGCCCAGGGCCCTCGCCGGGCTCACGCCCGACGAGTGTGTGGACCAGGTCCCCGAAGCCGCGGACCGCCGCCGTGACGGTGGGCCCGCCGTCGCCGTGCCGCCGCGGACGCCGGTGCGCCATGGCGCCCCGCGCGAGCGCCGCGTGGAAGGCGGCCTCCGGGTCGGCGGTGCGCAGCGCGATGTCGGCGACACCGTCCCCATGGGCCAGCACGTACGCGGACGCGGGGTGCTCCTCCGACGTCGCCTGCGTGAGGACGAGCGTGATCCGCCCCTGGCGGAGGGTGACGCCTCGGTGGTCCGCGGAGGTGCTCGTGCCGACCACGGTGAAGGCGTACCGGTCGGTCCAGGACGACGTCGCCGCCGCCAGGTCCGCCACGTACATCTCGACGTAGTCGATCGACAGATCATTCAGCGGATTTCCGAATTAAAGAATGAGTTTCTGGGACTCTACGATCCCGGCCCGCCTGTGGCTATGAACGATATGGACGGCCGACTTTGCCGTCCGGAACCGTCCAGAATAAAGTGAGCGGCCTTTCGGTTAATGGGCGAAGGTCTTTCGAACGGGTGATGTTCAGTGATGCGCACCATGACCGTCATCGGCACCGGTCTCATCGGCACCTCGATCGCACTCGCCGTGAGCGGGCGCGGCGTGAGGGTGTTCCTGTCCGACCGCGACCCCGCCGCCGCGCGGACGGCCGCCGCTCTCGGCGCCGGCCTCGCCAGGGACCCCGGGGAAACCGTCGACCTGGCCGTGATCGCCGTCCCGCCCAGCCACGTCGGCGCCGTCCTCACCGAAGCCCAGGAGCGCGGTCTCGCCCGGGCCTACACCGACGTCGCGAGTGTGAAGGCGGGGCCCGAACAGGCCGCGCTGCGCCGCGCGCCGGACCCGGCCCGCTACGTCGGCGGCCACCCCTTGGCGGGGCGCGAGCGGTCGGGGCCGCTGGCCGCCAGGGCCGAGCTCTTCCGGGACCGCAACTGGGTGCTCACGCCGTCCCGGCTGACCTCGGACGAAGCCTTCGAGCGGGCCCTCGAACTGGTCGCCCTGTGCGCCGCCGTCCCCGTCGTGATGCGCAGCCAGGACCACGACGCGGCCGTGGCCGTCACCTCCCACGTCCCGCATCTGATGGCCAGCCTGATGGCGGCCCGGCTGACGGAGGGCCCTTGCCGCGCCAGGGGTTGCCGACGCCCCGGATCGCCGCCAACGGGCCGTCGCTCCTCAGCCACCTGCACGCCGACCTGTCCCGCCTCGTACCGGCGGTGGACGCGCTGACCCGGGCGGGCGGCGCGGAGCGGGACCTCGGCATGCGGACCCTGGTGGACCTGCTCGACCGGGGCATCTCTGGGCTCGCCGAGATCCCGGCCGCCGGGGCCGGCCCGCAGGAGGGCGGCCAAGGGGTGCGGGTCGCCGTCGCGGAGCGCCCCGGAGAGCTGGCGCGGCTCCTCGCCGCCGTCGCGGACCTCGGTGTCGCCGCGGAGGACGCCGCCGTCGAGACCGCCGCCGCAGGGGCCGGGTTCACCGTGCGGTTCGGTCTCCCCGCCCGGACCGCGGAGAAGGTCGCGGACGCGCTCGACGCCGGCGGCTGGACCGTCGTACGGGAAGACGACGAGAGGCTGCTGCCGATGGGGGAGGGGCAGGCGGTGCCGGGCGTTCCCGGCGTGTGAGGCGATGCCGTGTCCGCTTGCGTCCCAACACGTCCAAGTGCGCGAACCGGGCGGTTGGACGGCGTTGTTGGACCGTCGCTATTTGTGTGACTCTGAGCGCCGGTCGCCGAATTCCCGATAACTGATAACTACTGCCGGACGCCTGGGGGAAATCCATGGCGGAACAGATCGCCGATGATCCTGCGCGCTCCGCGCACCAAGCGCAACAAACGGGCCTGGGCTCGGATTCCGTCCCGCACAATTTCCCCGACGAGCGCGCCTGTGCCGCGAACCGCGACGCCTTCGACCGGATCGGCCTGCGGCAGGGGCGACGTGGCGGACAGGGCTCAGGGCGACGGGAGCGGACGGGCGGAGAGGCGCGGCGGACGGGCGCCGGGCCGCCCGAGACCACCGTGAAGATCCTGGACCGGAGCTGGCCGGCGCCGCTGGTCGTCGGCCCGCTGGACGCCCCGGCGCGCCCGGCGGCGAACTCGCCGTCGTCCGGGCCGCCGCGGCGGCGGGCTGCCCGCCGCGGTGAGCGCCTTCGCCGAGCGGAGCTTCGCCGAACTCGCCTCCGCGGCCGCCGACGCACCGCCGTGGCTGCGGACCTATGCCTTCCAGGACCGGGAGACGGCACGGCACCTCGCGGGACGGGCCGAGGACGCCGGGTTCGGGGCGCTGCTCCTCGCGCTCGGGGACCGCGACGACGTCCGTGCCCGGCGCGTCGCCGCCCCCGCCGACCTCGGCGTACGGGGCCCCTTCGACGACGTGCGTACGCTGCTGAGGGCCCGCGCCGAGTGGTCCGACGTGGCATGGCTGCGCGCCGCCACCGCCCTGCCGCTGCTGGTCGCGGGCGTACGCGGCCCCGCCGACGCACAGCGCGCCCTCGACACCGGCGCCGACGGCATCGTGGTCACCGACCTCGACGCGCTCCCGGAGATCGCCGCGTCCGTCGCGGGCCGCTGCCCCGTCCTGCTGAGCGGAGGCGTCCGCCACGGCGCCGACATCGTCGCCGCCCTCGCCTCGGGTGCCGACGCCGTCTTCGCGGGCCGCCCGGTCCTCGACGGCCTGCGGGCGGGCGGGCGTGCGGGCGTGACGGAAGCACTGGACGGCCTCGTCCGGGAGCTCGGCGACGCGATGGCGTTCACCGGGGCCGCCACGGTCACGGACCTCGGCCCCGACATGATCCGCACCGGCCCCCGCCCCGCGGACGCGCCGCCCACCCGGGCGGCCGGGCGGCCGCTGCGCAAGACCGAGCTGCACGCCGCCGTGTCCGACCCGGTGCTGGACACGATGACGTTCCTCAACGAGATCACCACCCGCTACCCGGGAGCGATCTCCTTCGCGCCGGGCCGGCCGTACGACGGGTTCTTCGACAGCGAGCAGATCTTCACCCACCTGCGCCGGTACCTGAACCACCTGGAGGAACAGGGAAGTTCACCGCAGCAGGTGCGCACGTCCATGTACCAGTACGGTCCCACCGCCGGCCAGATCCGGGAGATCATCGCCGACTCGCTGCGCGCCGACGAGAACATCGACGTACCGGCCGAGTCCATCGTGGTGACCGTCGGCGCGCAGGAGGCGATGCTCCTCGTGCTGCGCGCCCTCATGACAGGGCCCGACGACGTCCTTCTCGTCTCCAGCCCCTGCTACGTGGGGATCACCGGCGCGGCCCGGCTCCTGGACGTCGCGGTCGCCGCCGTGGAGGAACGCGAGGACGGCATCTCCTGCGCCGATCTGGAAGCGGCCATCCGGACCGAGCGGGCGCGCGGTCGGCGGCCCCGCGCCTTCTACGTCGTACCGGACCACTCCAACCCGTCCGGGACCACCATGGGCGCGCGGGCCCGCGCCGAACTCCTCGAACTCGCCGCCCGGCACGGCATCCTCGTCCTGGAGGACAGCCCCTACCGGTTGGTGAGCCCCGGCCGACCGCTGCCGACCCTGAAGTCCCTGGACCGCACGCACACCGTCGTACACCTGGGCTCGTTCTCCAAGACGGTGTTCCCCGGTGCCCGGGTGGGCTTCGTCATCGCCGACCAGCCAGTGGTCGACGACACGGACCGCCCGGGCGGCGCGGCCCGCGTCGGGCTGCTCGCGGACGAACTCGCCAAGATCAAGAGCATGGTCACGGTCAACACCTCCTCGCTCAGCCAGGCCGCCGTGGCGGGCGCGCTGCTCGCGGCGGAGGGGCGGGTCTCGGAGATGAACACCGCGGCCGCCGCCTACTACGGCGACGCCATGCGGGCCACGCTCCGGGAACTGGACCGCCGGCTGCCGCCGGAGCGACGCGAGGCTCTCGGCGTGCGCTGGAACGAACCCACCGGCGGCTTCTTCCTCACCCTGCGCGTGCCGTTCCGTGCCGACAACGCCGCGCTGATCCGCTCGGCACAGGACTTCGGCGTCATCTGGACGCCCATGACGTACTTCCATCCCGGCGGAGGCGGCCTGCACGGCATCCGCCTCTCCACCAGCTATCTGACGCCCGCCCAGATCGCGGAGGGCACCGCGCGGCTCGTGCGCTTCATCGAGGCGCAGAGCGCGGCACCGCACACGACCTCAGGAGGAGCGGCACGATGACCGGCACCAGCGCCAAGCGAGAACCGCTTCGCAGCAAACCACGCATGTGGGGGTGGACCTTCCGATGACCGTCGACACAGCACCGCCCGGGGTTCCGGACGAGACCCGGGCCCCCGGGCGCCGGGAGAGCGGATTCCTGGCGGCCCCGAGGCTGGCGGGCGTCGGCACGGCCGTGAGCGCCACCTCCTACTCCCAACGCGAAGTGCTCGACGCCTTCGGGATCACGGACCCCAAGGTGCGGTCCGTCTTCCTCAACAGCGCGATCGAGCGGCGCAACCTCACGCTGCCCGCCGAGGACGCCCACGGCGTCCGCGGCCCCGAGTCCCAGGGCGACCTGCTCGACAAGCACAAGGCGCTGGCCCTGGAGATGGGCGGCGAGGCCCTGCGCGCCTGCCTGAAGGACGCCGGGGCCGAACTCGCCGACCTGCGCCACCTGTGCTGTGTGACATCCACCGGTTTCCTCACGCCCGGCCTCAGCGCCTTGCTGATCAGGGAGTTGGGCATCGACCGGCACTGCGGCCGGGCCGACATCGTGGGTATGGGGTGCAACGCGGGACTCAACGCGCTGAGTGTGGAGGCTGGTTGGGCGGCGACACACCCCGGTGAGCTGGCCGTGGTGCTCTGCGTGGAGGCGTGCTCGGCGGCGTACGCGATGGACTCGACGATGCGCACGGCCGTCGTCAACAGCCTCTTCGGTGACGGTGCGGCAGCCGTCGCGCTCCGTGCGGAGCCGGGTCCGGTGCGTGGATCGGAGCCCCAAGGCGGGCCCGTGCTGCTGAAGTTCGCGAGCTGCATCATCCCGGACGCCGTCGACGCGATGCGCTACGACTGGGACCGCGATCAGGGCAGGTTCAGCTTCTTCCTCGATCCCCGGATCCCCTACGTCGTCGGCGCGCACGCCGAGATCGTCGTCGACCGGCTGCTGGAAGGCACCGGTCTGCGCAGGAGCGACATCCGGCACTGGCTCGTGCACTCCGGGGGCAAGAAGGTCATCGACGCCGTCGTCGTCAACCTCGGGCTGACCCGCCACGACGTACGCCACACCGTCGGTGTGCTGCGCGACCACGGCAACGTGTCCAGCGGCTCCTTCCTCTTCTCCTACGAACGTCTTCGCGAAGAGGGCGTCGCCCGGCCCGGCGAGTACGGGGTGCTCATGACCATGGGGCCGGGCTCCACGATAGAAACGGCGCTGATCCGATGGTGAGGACGGACAGGACCATGAAGCCGCTGCGCGCACTGGAGTTGAACGGTTCCACGCCCCTCTCCGCCACGGCCGTCAAGGCCGTCGCCGACCTCTGCGACCGCGCGGAGGACACCGGCGGCTCCGGTCACGGCATCGCGGTCGTCCGCGTCACCGGGTCGCCGGCCGGTGATTGGACCGGCGGCCTCGACGTCATGCTCGTCACCAAGTGGGAGCGCGCGCTGCGCCGCCTGGAGCGGCTGCCCACCGCCACCGTGGCGGTGGCGCGCGGCGACTGCGGCGGCACCGCGCTCGACGCGTTCCTCGCCGCCGACCTGCGGGTGGCGGCCCCGGACACGCGCCTGGTCGTACCGCGCGACGCCACGGCCACGTGGCCCGGCATGGCCGCCTACCGCCTCGTCCACCTCGCGGGAGCCGCGCGGGTCCGCAAGGCCGTCCTGTTCGGCCGCGCCATCGAGGCCGCCGAGGCGTTGGCGCTCGGCATCGTCGACGAACTGACCGACGACCCGGCAGCGGCGATGAACGGCGCGGCCGAACTGGCGGCCGGCCTCTCCGGCAAGGAACTCGCGATCCGCCGCCAGCTGCTGTTCGACGCCGCGACGACCAGCTTCGAGGACGCCCTCGGCGCCCACCTCGCGGCCTGTGACCGGGCCCTGCGCCAAGGCGCGGAGAAGGAGGCGGCGGCCTCGTGACGACGATCTTGCCCGGGCCCTCTGAAGGGCCGGGATGGCCTGGGCGGCCCGTATGGCCTCGACAGCCGGGGCAGTTCGGAGGGCCTGAGCAGCCCGAACAGGCTGGGCAGCCCGTACAGCCTGGACGACTTGAGCAGTCCGGATGGCCTGGGCAGTCCGGGCGGCCCGAACAGCCCGTACAGCCTGGACGACTTGAGCAGTCCGGATGGCCTGGGCAGTCCGGGCGGCCCGCACACCCCGGTCAGCTCGGTCACCCCGGTCAGCTCGGCCACCCCGGACAGCTCGGCCACTCCGGCCACCCGGGAGAGCCCGGCCACCCCGAACAACCCAACCGCTCCGCCGAAGCCGCGCCCCCGAACCCCGCCGCTCACCATGACGTCCGGGACATCTGGTCGGCCATGGCCGCCTCCTCTGGAGTCGTCGCCCATGTCGAGAGGCTCGTGGCGAGCCTGCCGGCGCCGCCCGAGCGTACGTCCGGCCAGCGGGCCGAGATGGACGCCGCCAAGGACGCGGCCCGCGCGCTGCGGGTCGCCTTCCTCGACACGTATGCCGACGCCGTGTACGACCTGCTGACCGCGGGCCGCACCGTGGCCCTGCGGATCGGTGAACTCCTCGACGCCGCTGCCACCGAACTGCCCGGCCTCGTGCCCGACGAGGACCGGCTCGCGGGCGAGCGGCGCAGGCCACAGGCCGCCAAGGAGGGGCACGAGATCGACCAGGGCATCTTCCTGCGGGCCGTGCTCCGCTCGCCGGCCGCGGGCCCGCATCTGCTCGACGCCATGCTCCGGCCGACTCCCCGAGCCCTCGCGCTCCTCCCGGAGTTCACGCGCACCGGCGTCGTGGAGATGGAGTCCGTACGCCTCGAACGGACCGACGACGGCGTGGCGCGGCTGACCATGTGCCGGGGCGACCGCCTGAACGCCGAGGACACCCGCCAGGTCGACGACATGGAGACCGCCGTCGACCTCGCCCTGCTCGACCCCGCCGTACGCGTCGGGCTGCTGCGCGGCGGCGAGATGAGCCACCCGCGCTACCGCGGCCGGCGCGTGTTCAGCGCGGGCATCAACCTCAAGAGTCTCGGCTCCGGCGACATCCCGTTGGTCGGCTTCCTGCTGCGCCGCGAACTCGGCTATCTCCACAAGATCGTGCGCGGCGTACCCGCCGACCACCCCGGCCAGTGGCACTCGCCCCGCCTGGAGAAGCCGTGGGTCGCCGCCGTGGACGGCTTCGCCATCGGCGGCGGCGCCCAACTCCTGCTCGTCTGCGACCACGTGCTCGCCGCGTCCGACGCCTACCTCAGTCTGCCCGCCGCCAAGGAAGGCATCGTTCCCGGCGTCGCGAACTTCCGGCTCAGCCGATACGCGGGCCCCCGCGTCTCCCGCCAGATCATCCTCGGCGGTCGCAGGATCAGGGCGGCCGAGCCCGACGCCCGGCTGCTCGTCGACGAGGTAGTCGAGCCCGAGGAGATGGACGCCGCCGTCGAACGGAGCCTGGTTCGGCTCGACGGCGCCGCGGTCCTGGCCAACCGCCGCATGCTGAACCTCGCGGAGGAACCCCCGGACGCGTTCCGTGCGTACGTGGCGGAGTTCGCGCTCCAGCAGGCCCTGCGGATCTACGGCCAGGACGTCATCGACAAGGTCGGCCGATTCGGCGCCGACCGGCCGGACGCGCCGGGGAACGGCACCGCGGCCGCCCACGGATGAAGGGGACACCACGATGCCGATCGCCCGGGCCAACGGGGTCGAACTCGGTTACGACGAGTACGGCACCGGAGAGCCGATCGTCATGGTCACCGGTACCGGCGCGCCCGGCCGGATGTGGCGCACCCACCAGGTGCCCGCCCTCACCGCGGCGGGCCACCGGGTCATCACGCTCGACAACCGGGGGATCCCGCCGAGCGTTCCCTGCCCGGAGGGGTTCACCCTCGACGACATGGCGGCGGACATCGCGGGCCTCATCGAGTATCTCGACGCGGGACCGTGCCGGGTCGTGGGCTACTCGCTGGGCGCCATCGCCGTGCAGGAACTGCTCCTGGCCCGCCCAGGTCTCGTGCGCCAGGCCGTCCTGATGGCGACCAGCGGGCGCTCGGACACCCTGACCGCCGCCATGACGGCCGCCGACCGGGACCTCGGCGACAGCGGCGGCACCCTCCCGCCCCGCTACGCGGCGTACGTGCAGGCCCTGCAGAACCTCTCGCCGCACACCCTCAACGACGAGGAGCGGCTACGGGACTGGCTGGCCGTCTTCGAGCTGTCGGCCGTCGACCCGTCGTCCGCCCGCGGCCTGCTCGGACTCCAGCTGATCCCGGACCGCCGCCACGCGTACCGGCGCATCAGCCGCCCGTGCCTGGTCATCGGATTCCAGGACGACCTGGTCGTCCGCCCGCACCTGTCACGGGAGGTCGCGCGGAGCATTCCCGGCAGCGTCTATGCCGAGATCCCCGGCTGTGGTCACTACGGATATCTGGAGAGGCCCGCCGCCGTGAATAGCGCGATCATCGACTTCTTCACGACCTGAACCGGGCGGCCGTCCTGGACGGCCTTGTAGGCCCTCATTGCGCCCGGCTAGCGTAAAACACGTCCTGCCGACGGAAATTGAATTGATCGGAGTGGTCATGCCGAACCCGTTCGACGACGAAAACGGCACCTTCCTGGTTCTCGTCAACGACGAGAACCAGCATTCGCTCTGGCCCTCCTTCGCCGAAGTGCCAGCCGGTTGGCAGACCGTCTTCGGCGAGGACACGCGCCAGGCCTGCCTCGATTACATAGAGGAGAACTGGACGGACATGCGGCCCAAGAGCCTCATCGAGGAGATGGACAAGTACGAAGCCGCCGGCTGAGCGCGCCCGGACCGAAACGACAACGGAAACGGGAGGTTTTCGTGGCCATGATCGGCGGCCCGGGGCCGGTACTGATGAGCGGTATGGGGCCGGACCAGCCGGTGACCAAACAGCGGATCAAGCCCGGCACGGCGAAACGCGTGATCCCCTACACGAAACCGTATCGGCTCAGCATCGTTCTTTTCCTGGTCATCACCGCGCTCAATGCGGGAAACGTGGTGGCCACGCCCCTTCTGTTCATGTACCTCATCGACAACGGCATCGTCGAAGGCGACACCTCGGTGGTCGTGTGGATCTCCGTGGCGGTCGCCGGCATCGCGCTCCTGAGCACCGTGCTGGGGTTCGCGGAGGCCTGGTACTCGGGCCGGATCAGCGAAGGGCTCATCTACGACCTCCGCACCAAGATCTTCGACCATGTGCAGCGGCAACCGCTGGCGTTCTTCACCCGCGCGCAGACCGGGTCGCTCGTCAGCAGGCTCAACACCGACGTGGTCGGCGCCCAGCACGCGGTCACCACACTGCTCTCCACGGTGACGTCCGCGGGCCTGACGCTGATCCTCGTACTGATCACGATGTTCTATCTGTCCTGGGTGGTCACCCTGATCTCCCTGGTGATCATCCCGCTGTTCATCCTGCCCGGGAAGCTGGTCGGCGGGCGGCTCCAGCGGATCATGCGGGAGCACATGCAGGTCAACGCCGAGGTCGGCTCCTTCATGAGCGAGCGGTTCAACGTGACCGGCGCCCTGCTGGCCAAGTTGTACGGCCGTCCCTCGGACGAGACCGGCATGTTCTCCGGGCTGGCGGCCAAGGGCCGGGACCTCGGCATCCTGACCTCCGTCTACGGCAAGATGCTCTTCCTGACGATGATGCTGGTCGGTTCGCTGGCCACCGCGCTCGTCTACGGCCTCGGCGGCAGCCTCGTCATCGAGGGCACCTTCCAGATCGGCACCCTGGTGGCGCTGGCCACCCTGCTCACCCGGCTGATGGGCCCCATCAACCAGCTCGCCGGCGCGCAGACGAGCGTACTGACCGCCTTCGTCAGCTTCGACCGGCTCTTCGAGATCCTCGACCTCAAGCCGCTGATCTCCGAGAAGCCGGACGCCGTGCCCCTGCCCGCCACGAGCGAGGGCGGCGGGACGGCGCCTGACATCGAGTTCGACGGCGTGTCCTTCCGCTATCCGCGGGCCGCCGACGTCTCGCTCGCCTCCCTGGAGTCCATCGCCCTGCCCACGCAGGAACGCGCGCAGAACGCCTGGACCTTGAGCGGCGTCAGCTTCACCGCGCCCGCCGGCAAGCTGACCGCGCTGGTCGGCCCGTCCGGCGCGGGCAAGACGACGATCACCCACCTGGTGCCGCGGCTGTACGACCCGGTGGAGGGCGCCATCAGGATCGGCGGCCACGACATCCGCGACGTGACGCTGCGGTCCCTGAACGACGCCGTCGGCATGGTCACGCAGGACGCGCACCTCTTCCACGCCACCATCCGCGACAACCTCACCTACGCGCGCCCCGACGCCACCGAGCGGGAGCTGGTCGAAGCGTGCAAGGCGGCCCAGATCTGGCAGCTGATCGAGACGCTGCCCGACGGCTTCGACACCGTCGTGGGCGACCGCGGCTACCGGTTCTCCGGCGGCGAGAAACAGCGCGTGGCCATGGCCCGGCTGCTGCTCAAGGCCCCGCCCATCGTCGTCCTCGACGAGGCGACCGCGCACCTCGACTCGGAGTCCGAGGCGGCGCTGCAACGGGCCCTGAAGACCGCGCTGAAGGGCCGCACCTCGCTGGTGATCGCCCACCGCCTGTCCACCATCCGCGACGCCGACCAGATCCTCGTCGTCGACCAGGGCCGGATCCAGGAGCGCGGCACCCACGAGGAACTCATGGAACTGGACGGGCTCTACGCGGAGTTGTACCGCACCCAGTTCTCCCGCCAGCCGTCACAGAACGGCGCCGCGCCCGCCGGGGCCGAGTCCGAGAACGGCGCCGCGCCGGTGCCCGAACCGGTCGGCGGCCCGCCCGGCACCATGTTCACCGCCGGTCCTGGCGGCTCCTTCCAAGGCGGTCCAGGCGGTCCAGGCGGCCCTGGCGGACCCGGTGGTCCGGGAGTCTTCATCACACCCGGCGGCCCCGGTGGCCCCGGCCCCGGACCGCACGGCCCCGGACCAGGACCCGGCGGTGTGCCCCCGGGCCACGGGTGAGCACTCTCCCGTAGCGGGACCCGCGCCGGCCCCTTCGCGGCGGGTTGCGCGGGAGCGGCCCGGGGTCCGCGCCGCGGGAGTAGCCTGACAGATGTCTGGGTGCCTCCGTGGGGGTGAGCGGTGAGGGTGCTGCGCAAGGAAGGCACGACGGCCGAGGACGCCGCCCGCCGGGCGGCTCCCCGGCGGTGGAGCCGGATCGTGACCCGTCTGACGCCCCGCCGGGTCCGCGTCCGGCTCACCCTCCTGTACGGGGGGCTGTTCGTCGTGTCGGGCGCCGTCCTGCTGACCATCACCTATGTCCTGGTGAACCGTTCGAACGGCATGCTCGTCTTCAGCCGTGGCAGGTCGGGCCCCTCCGGAGACGCCAACGCCCGCATATACACCGGTGACGGCGCGTCGCCCATCCTGGACCGCTTCGCCGAGGCGCAGCGACAGCAGGCGCAGCGCCAGCACACACTGGAGATGAACCGCCTGCTGTTCGAGTCCGGCGTCGCCCTGGCGATCATGTCGGTGATCGCGATCGGCCTCGGCTGGTTCGTCGCGGGCCGGGTGCTGCGGCCGCTGCGCACCATGACCTCCACCATCCAGCGGATCTCCGCGCACAACGTGCACGAACGCCTGGACGCCGAGGGCCCGGCCGACGAACTGAAGGACCTGGCGGACACGGTCGACGGGCTGCTCGGGCGCCTGGAGGGGGCGTTGGACTCCCACAAACGCTTCGTGGCCAACGCCGCGCACGAACTGCGTACGCCGCTGACCGTCGAACACGCGTTGCTCGAGGAGTCGTTGATAGACCGCGACGCGACCATCGAGTCGTTCCGGTCCAACTTCGAGCGGCTGCTGGTGCTGAGCGAGCAGCAGGCACGGCTGCTGGAGTCGTTGCTGACCCTGTCCAGCAGCGAACGTGGCCTGGACCGCCGCGAGCCGCTGGAGCTGGCCGAGCTGGCGGGCAAGGCGGTGCTCGGCTGCCGCGAGCAGGCGCGGCGGCGCGGGCTGCGGGTGGAGGCGGTGACCGAACCCGCGGGCACCTGCGGCGACAGCGCGCTGGTCGAACGCCTGGTGGCCAACCTCCTGGACAACGCCATCGGTTACAACGTGCCGGACGGGTGGGTGAAGGTCGTGACGCGCGTCGTCGCGGGCGAGCACGCCGTCGTACGGGTGACCAACTCGGGCAGGCGGATCCCCCCGGAGCGGGTGGGGCGTTTGTTCGAGCCGTTCCAGCGGCTCGACCGCACCGCGGCCGACGGGCACCACGGCCTTGGCCTGTCGATCGTGCGCTCCATCGCCGCCTCCCACGACGCGACCTTGAACGCGCACGCCAGGCCGGAGGGCGGTCTCGTCGTCGAGGTCGCCTTCCCGTTGCGGACGGTGGAAAGCCCGCGGGCCCGGCATCACGACGGCGGACACCGCCTTTCCCACACCGCCTCCGTGACGGCCGCGGGCGACTCGACCTCCCGGTAATTCCCCCGCCGGATGATTCCGGCTCCGCCGCGGGTGATTGCGCCTTCCGGCGGTCACCGTGGACGGTCGCCTCCATTCCCTCTCGGCCATAACATCGAATCAACCGCACATGTTCATGCGCCTGCCCTGTGTCCAAGTGCGCGAAGTGCGCGGTTGGACGGCTCGGCAAGGGAAACAGCCGACGCGGATCGCGCGGCGAGGGGGAATGATGAACGGCACCGCTGGTCGCACTCTGCCCTTGTTCGATTCCCAGGAAGGAATCTGGCTGGCGCAGCGCGTGGAAGGCTCCCGCCGGATGTACGGGGTCGGCCAGTACGTCGCGATAGCCGGGCCGGTCGACTCGCGAATATTCGAGAAGGCTTTACGGCACGTCGTCGCCGAAACGGAAATTCTGCGCGTGCAATTCGTGGCGGACGGCGACAAGGCGACGCAGGTCGTCGCCCCCGAGCATCTCCACTCCTCTTCTCTCCGCCTCCTTCACCGCGTCGATCTCAGCGCCGACGAAAATCCGACGGCGGCCGCCGAGAAATGGATGCGGGCGGAACTACGTCAGGAGACGGGCCCGCATTGCGGCCGCCTCTTCTCTTACACCCTTTTCCGCCTGGCCCCTGACCGATACGTGTGGTTCCAGCGCTACGACCACCTGTTGATGGACGTTTTCGGCTGTTCCCTCGTGGCCCGCCGTGTCGCGGACGTCTATACGGCGATGCTGCGGGGCCGGGCACCGGAACCGCCCGGACACGCCTCGCTCGACGACCTGCTGGAGCGGGAGTCCGCGTCCCGCGCCTCGGAGCGTCATGCGCTCGACCGGCAGTACTGGCTCGACCACTTCGCCGACCGTCCCGACCCGGTCGACATCCCTGGACGGGGCCCGGCCGCACGGCCCGAGGACGAGCGGGAGAGCGTACGCGAGGGCGAGCGGGAGAGTGTTTGGGAGGGCGTCGGCGAGAGCCCGCACGAGGTGCTGCGGGAGACGGGGCAGCTGCCGCCGTCCGCCGTGGAGGCTCTGTGCGCGGCGGCCGCCCGGGCCGGGGTCGGCTGGCCCAGGCTCGTCGTCGCGGCGGTCGCGGCCTTCACCGGCAGGTTGACGGGCTCGGCCGAAGCCGTCCTGAGCCTGCCCGTCTCCGGCCGCGTGAGCGACCAGGCGCGACGGACCCCCTGCACGATGGCGAACATGCTCCCCGTGCGGCTGCCCGCGGCCGCCGGCATGAGCCTGCTCGACCTGGCGCGGGAGGCGGGCCGCGAGATCAGCGGCCTCCTCGCTCACCAGGGCTTCCGGGGAGAGCGGCTGCGCCGCGAACTCAACTGGCCCACGGGCGACCGATGGCACTTCGGGCCCGCCGTCAACGTCATGCCGACGGCCGGCGAGAGCCTGTGGTTCGGCGAGCACCGGGGCATCGTCCGCGACCTGTCGAGCAGGCGCGTCGAGGACTTCGGCGTGCTGGTGAGCGGCTGGTCCGAGGGCGAGGGCATGCCGATCACCTTCGAGGCCAACCCCGCGGCGTACGACCGTGACTGGCTCCGTGCGGTGCACCGGTCCTTCCTGACGTTCCTGGAGCAGGCGGTGCGGGAGCCGTCGGTGCCCGTGGGGCGCGTCGAAGCGCTGGACGGGGCCGAGCGCGCCGCGCTGGTGAAGGGAGGCGACGCCACCGGGCGGCCGGCGGCCGCGGAATCCGTGCCCGCGCTGCTCGCCCGCCGGCTCGCCTGGTCGATGGACGCCGTGGCCGTCGTCGACGGCGAACAGGCCTTGACCTACGAACAGTTGGACGCGGCGGCGGGTCGGCTCGCGTCACATCTGGCGGGCGCCGGAGTGCGGCGCGGGGACCGCGTCGCGGTGGTGATGGGGCGCTCCGCCGAGCTGATCGTCGCCCTGCTGGCGGTGTGGCGGGCCGGCGCCGCCTTCGTGCCGGTCGACGTGGCGTATCCGGCGGAGCGGGTGGGGTTCCTGCTGGCCGACTCGGATCCGGCGGCGGTGCTGTGCACCAAGGCGCACCGGGACGCGATACCGGCAGGCACGGGACCGGAGCCGATCGTGCTGGACGACCCCCGGGTACGCGCCGCCGTCGCCGCGTGCCCGGTCGACGGCCCCGCGGTCTCCGTGGGCGGGCAGGACCTCGCGTACGTGATGTACACGTCGGGGTCGTCGGGGGTCCCGAAGGGCGTGGCGGTGCCGCACGGGGGTGTGGCCGCGCTGGTGGACACCGGCGCGGGTTGGTCCGTGGGCGCGGGTGACACGGTGCTGATGCACGCGCCGCACGCCTTTGACGTGTCGTTGTTCGAGGTCTGGGTGCCGTTGGTCGCGGGGGGCCGGGTGGTGATCGCCGGGCCCGGCGTGGTGGACGCGGGGCGGGTCCGCGCGGCGGTCGCGGACGGGGTGTCGGCGTTGCATGTCACGGCGGGGATGTTCCGGGTGTTCGCGGAGGAGTCCCCGGAGTGCTTCACGGGGCTGCGCGAGGTGCTCACGGGCGGTGACGTGGTGCCGCCCGGCGCGGTGGCGCGGGTGCGGGATACGTGCCCCGAGGTGGCGGTGCGGCATCTGTACGGCCCGACGGAGATCACGCTGTGCGCGACGTGGCACGTGCTCCCCGCGGGTGTGCCGGGCGGCCCGCTGCTGCCGATCGGCCGCCCGCTCGGCAACCGCAGGGTGTACGTGCTGGACGCGGTGCTCCAGCCGGTCCCGGCGGGTGTGGTGGGTGAGCTGTACGTGGCGGGAACGGGCCTGGCGCGTGGCTATGCGGGACGGGCGGGGCTGACGGCGGAGCGGTTCGTGGCCTGCCCCTTCGCGGCCGCCGGCGGGCGGATGTACCGGACCGGGGACCTGGTGCGGTGGACCCGCGAGGGCGAGTTGCTGTTCGTCGGGCGTGCGGACGAGCAGGTGAAGATCCGTGGCTTCCGGGTGGAGACCGGCGAGATCGAGGCGGTCCTCGCCGGGCACGGGTCGGTGGGCCAGGCGGTCGTGGTGGCCCGCCAGGACGGTCCGGGAGACAAGCGGCTGATCGGATACGTGACTGCGGACGGACCGGGTGCCGACGGGCAGGAGCTGCGTGCGTACGCAGCGGATCGGCTGCCCGAGTACATGGTCCCGGCGGCGGTGCTCGTCCTCGACGCGCTGCCCCTCACCGTGAACGGGAAGCTCGACCGGGCCGCCCTGCCGTCGCCGGACTTCATGGGCACGGGAGGCGGCCGTGGCCCCGCCACGCCCGTGGAGGAGGTCTTGTGCGGGCTGTTCGGCGAGATTCTCGGCCTCGGGCGGGTCGGCGCCGATGTGTCGTTCTTCGAACTGGGCGGTGATTCGCTGCTCGGGATGCGGCTGGTCACCCGGGTGCGGGGGGTGCTGGAGGCGGAGGTCGGGATCGCCGAGCTGTTCGGCGCGCCGACCGTGGCGGGTCTCGCGCGGCTGATCGACGGCCGCGAGGGCTGGTCGCGGGAGCGGGTCGTGCTGCGGTCGCGGGTGCGGCCGGATGTGGTGCCGTTGTCGTTCGCGCAGCAGCGGATGTGGTTCCTGAACCGGATGGAGGACTCGGTTCCCGGGGCGGCCGCCGCATACAACCTGCCGCTGGTGATGCGCATTTGGGGTGCGCTTGATGTGGCCGCGCTGGAGGCGGCGCTCGGTGATGTGGCCGACCGGCACGAGAGCCTCCGTACGGTGCTGCCCGACCGTGACGGCGTTCCGTATCAGCGCGTGCTGGACGGCGAGGAGGGCCGTCCGCCTTTTGCCGTGACGCCGACTGCTGAGGAGCTGGTGCCGGAGGTGCTCGCCGAGCAGCTGGGCGAGGGCTTCGACCTGCGGGTGCATGTGCCGTGGCGGGTTCGGCTGTTGGTGGTCGGTCCGGGGGAGTTCGTGCTGTCGGTGGTGGCGCATCACGTGGCGGTCGACGGCTGGTCGATGGGGGTGCTGGCGCGCGATCTGGAGGCGGCGTACGCGGCCAGGAACGAGGGGCGCGCGCCGGGTTGGGCGCCGCTGCCGGTGCAGTACGCGGATTACACGCTGTGGCAGCGGGAAGTCCTGGGCGAGCTGGACGACCCGGCCAGTGCGCTCGGTGGCCAACTGGCCTACTGGCGCCACACCTTGTCGGGAGCTCCGCAGGAACTTGCGCTTCCCGCAGACCATGGCCGACCCGCGGTGCCGTCGTACAAGGGGCGCCTGGTGTCGATGGCGGTGGGCGCGGAGACACATGCGCGGCTGGTCGAGATCGCCGGTCGGGGCAGGGCGACGATGTTCATGGTGGTGCACGCGGCGGTGAGTGTGCTGCTCGCCCGGATGGGTGCGGGGGAGGACATCCCGCTGGGAACCCCGGTCGCCGGTCGCGGTGACGAGGCCCTGGAGGACCTCGCGGGGTTCTTCGTGAACACGCTGGTCCTGCGGACGGACCTCAGCGGTGACCCGACCTTCACGGAGTTGTTGGAGCGGGTGCGGGCCACGGACCTGGCGGCGTACGCGCACCAGGACGTGCCCTTCGAACGCCTCGTCGAGGAGCTCAACCCTTCCCGCTCCGTGGCCCGCAACCCGCTGTTCCAGGTGATGCTGGCCCTGCTGAACGTCCCCGAACCGGAGTGGAGGCTGCGGGGCGCGCGGGTGCGTCCGCTGCCGATGGTCGCGCCGGCCGCGCGGTTCGACGTCGCGGTGACGCTCACCGAACGGCGTGACGAGCGGGGCGCTCCGGCCGGGGTGGACGGTGAACTCCTGCTGGCCGCCGACCTGTTCGACGAGGACACGGCCCGGAAGCTGGCCGGGCGCCTGGCGTGCGTCCTTGAGCAGATCGCCGCCGATCCACAGGTCCGGCTCAGTGACGTGGACGTCCTGACGGCGGACGAGCGTGTGCGGGTGGTGGAGCGGTGGAACGACTCCGCCCTGCCGGTGTTGCCCTCGTCGGTCGTCGGCCTCTTCGAGGAGCGGGCGGCGCGCTCGCCGCACGTGGTGGCGGTGCGGTGCGGCACCGACGTACTGACGTACGGGGAGCTGGAGACGCGGGCGAATCGTCTCGCCCGGTATCTGGTCGGGCTTGGTGTCCGCCGCGAGGGCAGGGTGGGGCTGTGTCTGCCGCGTGGCGTCGACATGGTCGTCGGCGAGCTGGCGGTGTGGAAGGCGGGCGGGGCGTTCGTGCCGCTGGATCCGGAGTATCCGGCGGACCGGCTGGCGTTCATGGTGGCCGACAGCGGCGCGCAGGTGGTGCTCGGCGTCGGCGAGCCCCCGGCCGCGGCCGTACCCACCGTGCGTCTCGACGACCCGCGTACCGCGCGAGAGATCGCGGCGACGTGCGCCGAGCCCCTTGGCGCGACCGTCCTGCCGGACCAACTCGCCTACGTCATCTACACGTCCGGGTCGACAGGGCGTCCGAAGGGCGTGGCCGTCGCCCACGGCGGCGTCGCGAACCTCGCCGAGGCAATGCGGCCGGCGATGGCGGTGGCCGAGGGCGTCGCCGTGCTGCAATTCGCGTCGTTCAGCTTCGACGCGGCGGTGCTGGACGTGGCGGTGACACTGGCCGCCGGGGGGACGCTCGCCATCGCCTCCGCCCAGGAACGGGCCGAACCCGCGGCGCTGGCCCGGATGATCGACGCGGCCGGGGTGAGCACGGCGAGCGTGGTGCCGTCGCTGTTGGGCGTGCTGGACCCGGCGGCCGTGCCCGGCGTCCGGAACTGGGTCCTCGGCGCGGAACTGCTGACCGCGGACCTCGCGAGCCGGTGGACTCCACGGGCGCGGGTCTGGAACACGTACGGGCCCACCGAGGCGACGGTGATGGCCACGCTCGGAGCGGTCGACGCAGGGATCGGCGCGAGCGACGAGCCCCCGCCGATCGGACGCCCGCTGGCCACCATGCGGACCTACGTGCTCGACGGCTTCCTGCGGCCGGTGGCCCCGGGTGTCGTCGGCGAGCTGTATGTCGCGGGGCCCGGTGTGGCGCGTGGCTATGTGGGACGGGCGGGACTGACGGCGGAGCGGTTCGTGGCCTGCCCCTTCGCCGCCGTCGGCGGGCGGATGTACCGGACCGGCGACCTGGCCCGGTGGACGGCCGACGGCCAGTTGCTCTTCGCCGGGCGCGCGGACGACCAGGTGAAGATCCGGGGCTTCCGGGTGGAGCTGGGTGAGGTCGAGGCGGCGCTGACCGCCCACCCGGCGGTCCGGCAGGCCGTGGCGGTCGTGCGCGAGGACCGGCCGGGCGACCGGCGCCTGGTCGCCTGTCTCGTACCCGAGGAGGGACGGCACGACCTGGACGCCCGGGAGATCCGCGACCAAGTGGCGCTCCGCCTCCCGGAGTTCATGGTCCCGTCGGCCCTGCTCGTCCTCGACGCGCTGCCGCTGACGGTGAACGGCAAGGTGGACCGGGCGGCGTTGCCCGCGCCGGACCTCACCGCACGAGTCCATGGCCGGGAGCCGCGTACGCAGACCGAGGAGATCGTGTGCGGGCTGTTCGCGGAGGTGCTCGGACTCGAGTGGGTGGGGGCCGACGACGGGTTCTTCGAACTGGGCGGTGATTCGCTGCTGGCGATGCGGCTGGCCGCCCGGGTGCGGGGGGTGCTGGAGGCGGAGGTCGGGATCGCCGAGCTGTTCGGCGCGCCGACCGTGGCGGGTCTCGCGCGGCTGATCGACGGCCGCGAGGGCTGGTCGCGGGAGCGGGTCGTGCTGCGGTCGCGGGTGCGGCCGGATGTGGTGCCGTTGTCGTTCGCGCAGCAGCGGATGTGGTTCCTGAACCGGATGGAGGACTCGGTTCCGGGGGCAGCCGCCGCGTACAACTTGCCGCTGGTGCTCTGTGTTTCGGGTGCGTTGGACGTGGCCGCGCTGGAGGCGGCGCTCGGTGATGTGGCCGACCGGCACGAGAGCCTCCGTACGGTCTTCCCCGACCTCGACGGTGTCCCGTACCAGCGGGTTCTGTGCGGAAGCGCGGGCCGCCCGCCCCTGACCGTTGTGCGGACCGACGAGGAGCTGGTGCCGGAGGTGCTCGCCGAGCAGCTGGGCGAGGGCTTCGACCTGCGGGTGGATCTGCCGTGGCGGGTCCGGCTGCTGGTGGTCGGTCCGGGGGACTTCGTGCTGTCGGTGGTGGCGCATCACGTGGCGGTCGACGGCTGGTCGATGGGGGTGCTGGCGCGCGATCTGGAGGCGGCGTACGCGGCCAGGAACGAGGGGCGCGCGCCGAGTTGGGCGCCGCTGCCGGTGCAGTACGCGGATTACACGCTGTGGCAGCGGGAAGTCCTGGGCGAGCTGGACGACCCGGAAAGCGCGCTCGGGGGCCAACTCGCCTACTGGCGTGAGGCGTTGGCGGAGCTGCCGCAGGACATCGCCCTGCCCGCAGACCGGGCCCGGCCCGCGGTGCCCAGCTTCGAGGGGCGCCTGGTGCCGGTGGCGACGGACGCCGGGACGCATGCGCGGCTGGTCGAGATCGCCGGTCGGGGCAGGGCGACGATGTTCATGGTGGTGCACGCGGCGGTGAGTGTGCTGCTCGCCCGGATGGGTGCGGGGGAGGACATCCCGCTGGGAACCCCGGTCGCCGGTCGCGGTGACGAGGCCCTGGAGGACCTCGCGGGGTTCTTCGTGAACACGCTGGTCCTGCGGACGGATCTCAGCGGTGACCCGACCTTCGTCGAGCTGCTGGAGCGGGTGCGGGCCACGGACCTGGCGGCGTACGCGCACCAGGACGTGCCCTTCGAACGCCTCGTCGAGGAGCTGAACCCGACCAGGTCCCTGGCCCGCACCCCCCTGTTCCAGGTGATGCTGACCCTTCAGAACGTGCCCGAAGCCACATGGGATCTGCCCGGCGTGCGGGTGAGCCCCGCGCCGCTGCCGCCCCGGCTCGCGGCCCGCTTCGACCTGGCGGTCTCCATGGTCGAACGCCGCGACGTCCTCGGCGCTCCGGCCGGGCTGGACGGCGAACTCCTCTACGCCACCGATCTGTTCGACGAGAACACGGCCCGGGCACTGGCGGACCGCCTGGTGTGCGTCCTTGAGCAGATCGCCGCGAATCCGCAGATCCGGCTCAGTGACGTGGACGTCCTGACGGCGGACGAGCGTATGCGGGTCGTGGAGCGGTGGAACGACTCCGCCCTGCCGGTGCCGCCCTCGTCGGTCGTCGACCTCTTCGAGGAGCGTGCGGCCCGCTCGCCGCACACGGTGGCCGTCGAATCGGGAGTACACGGCGAAGGCGCCCTGACCTACGGCGAGTTGGCTGGGAAAGCGGCACGTCTCGCGCGGTACCTGGTGTGTGCGGGCGTGGGCCCCGAACGCCGGGTGGCGGTCGTGGCGGAGCGATCGCCGGCGCTGGTGGTGTCGCTCCTCGCGGTCTCGATGGCCGGCGGGGTGTACGTCCCCGTGGACCCTGAGTATCCGGCGGACCGCGTGGGACACCTGCTGGCCGACTCCGACCCGGCGGTGGTCCTGTGCACGACGGCGACACGGGGCGCGGTACCGACGGAAGCCACCGGGAGCCCGAGCCACCCGAACGCGACGAAGCGCACGGGCTCCGCGCCCCGGATCGTGGTCATCGACGACCCGGCGGTCGCCCACGACGTGGCGTCGCACGCGGCCGGCCCGCTGCGACCCGCGGAGCGCCTGGCACCCCTGGCGGAGGGCAACGCCGCGTACGTCATCTACACCTCGGGCTCCACCGGCACCCCGAAAGGCGTCGCGGTCACCCACCACGGCCTGCGCAACGTCGTCGAGGACAACCTCCGGCGATACGGACTCGACGAGGACAGCCGCGTCCTGCAACTCGTCTCGCCGAGCTTCGACGTCTCCATGGCAGACATCTGGCCGACACTCTGCGCGGGCGCGCGCCTGGTCCTGGCGCCGGCGAGGCTCGACGCCTCCGGCGACGAACTGACCCGCCTGGCACGGGCCCGGCGCGTCACCCACCTGGCGACGACCCCCACGTACCTCATGCAGATGCGCGCGGAGGACCTCCCGGAGCTGCGGCTGCTGATCACCGGCGGCGAACCCATGCCGCCCGAGGCCCGCCGCCGCTGGCAGCGGGGCCGCACCATGTACAACCAGTACGGCGTCACCGAGGCGACGATCATCTCGACGGTGAGCGCGGTCCGGCGCGACCACGACGGTGCGACGCCGATCGGCGGCCCGATCGCCAACACACGTGTGTACGTGCTGGACACGTCCCTGCGGCCGGTGCCGGTCGGTGTGCCCGGCGAGCTGTACGTCGCCGGTGCCGGGCTCGCCCGCGGCTATCCGGGGCGGGCGGCGCTCTCCGCGGAGCGCTTCGTCGCGAGCCCGTTCGGGGCGGGGGAGCGGATGTACCGCACCGGGGACGTCGTGCGGTGGACCGGCGAGGGCGAACTGCTCTTCGCGGGCCGCGCCGACAACCAGATCAAGGTGCGCGGGCACCGGATCGAACCCGGCGAGATCGAGTCCGCTCTCGCGGGCTGCCCGGGTGTGCGCGAGGCCGTGGTGACCCTGCGCGAGGACCGCCTGATCGGCTACGTGGCCGCCGACCCGGAGGCGGTGGACGGGCGGACGGTACGCGCGTACGCCGCCGGGGTCCTCCCCGAGCACATGGTGCCGACGGCGGTCCTGGTCCTGTCCGCGCTGCCGCTGACCGCCAACGGCAAGCTGGACCGGGCCGCGCTCCCCGCGCCCGACTTCGCCGAGCGCGTCTCGGGCCGCGAGCCGCGCACGGAGACCGAGCGCATCCTGTGCGACCTGTTCGCCGAGATGCTGCGCCTCGAACGTGTCGGCGCCGACGACGGCTTCTTCGAACTGGGCGGCGACTCCATCAGCTCCATGCAGCTGGTGTCGCGGGCACGCAGGGCGGGGCTTGTCATGACGCCCCGGCACGTGTTCGAGGAGAAGACGCCCGAGCGCCTCGCGGCGGTGCTGGAGGCGGCGGGGTCGGCGGAGCGCGCCGTCGCCGACGTCGGCGTGGGAGAGCTGCCCTGGACGCCGGTGATGCGGGCGTTCGGTGAGCACGCCACAGGCGCGCGGTTCGCCCAGTGGATGACCGTCGGCGCGCCGGCGGGGCTCGGCCTCGACGTGCTGGCCGCCGCGCTCGGCGCCCTGCTCGGCACACACGACATGCTGCGGGCGAGGACCGTCCCCGGCGAGCCGAAGCTGATCGTCGGCGAGCGGGGGCCGGTGGACGCCGGGAGCCTCGTCGCGCGCGTGGACGCGGTGGACGCGGCGGCCGATGTCCTGGACGACATCGCGGGACGGTCGGCGTCGGCGGCGGCCGCGCACCTCGACCCGGCCGCCGGCGTCCTGGTGCGGGCCGTCTGGGTCGACGCGGGGCCCGGCCGCACCGGGCGGGTCGTCCTCGTACTGCACCACCTCGTGGTCGACGGCGTGTCCTGGCGCATCCTGCTCCCGGACCTCCAGGCGGCGTGCGAGGCGGTGGCCGCCGGGCGCCCGCCTCGGCTGGACCCGGTGGGGACCTCTTTCCGGCGCTGGGCGCACCTGCTCGCCGCACAGGCGCGCGACGAGAGGCGGGTCGCCGAACTGGACGGCTGGATCTCGGTGCTCGGCACGGCCCGGCCGCCGCTGGGCGCGAGGGCCCTGGATCCGGCGAAGGACACCGCTCGGACCCTCCGCCGGCGCTCGTGGACGCTGCCGCCGGAGCAGGCGGCCACTCTCGTGGGCCGGACCCCGGGAACCTTCCACTGCGCGGTGCGCGAGGTGCTCCTCGCGACCTTGGCGGGCGCGGTCGCGCACTGGCGGCCGGAGACGGCCGACGGGCTCCTGGTGGACATCGAGGGGCACGGCCGTGAGCCGCTGGAGGGTACGGACCTGTCCCGTACCGTCGGATGGTTCACCGGCGTGCACCCGGTCCGCCTGGAGGTGACCGCCGCTGACCTGGACGACGCCATGGCCGGCGGCCCGGCGGCGGGTACGTTGGTGAAGGCCGTGAAGGAACAGGTCCGGGCCGTGCCCGGCGACGGTCTCGGCCACGCGCTCCTGCGGCGCCTCAACCCCGAGACGCGCCCGGTCCTGCGGGCCGCGCCGGCCGCGCAGATCGGTTTCAACTACCTCGGCAGGTTCGCCGCCGCGACGGCGTCGGGCGAGGTCCGCGACTGGCAGCCGGCCGGGGCGGCGGCGGTCGGCGGCTCCACCGAACCGGAGCTGCCGGTGATGCATGTGGTGGAAGGGCTCGCGGTGGTCAACGACACCCCGGACGGACCCGAACTGACCGTCACCCTGAGCTGGCCCGGGCAGCTCCTGGAAGACACCGACGTGTGGCGCCTGGGCCGCGCCTGGGTGCGGATGCTGGGCGGCCTCGCCGCCCACACGGACGAACCCGCCGCCGGTGGCCACACCCCTTCCGACTTCCATCTCCTCGATCTCGAACAGGACGAGGTCGACCAGTTCGAAGCGATAGCAGCCAAGTTCGAGGAGGGCCTGTCCCGGTGAAGTCTTGGACCGCCGCAGAGGAAGCGGACCGCACATTGGCCGACGGACCGGCTCACGCATCGGCGCACGGATCGGCCCGCGCCTCGGCCCACGCATCGGCGCAGGGCCCCGGCCGTGGCTCCGCCCTGGCGGGAGTGTGGCCGCTGTCGCCGCTCCAGGAGGGGCTGCTCTTCCACGCCGACTTCGACGACCGGGGCCCCGACGTCTACGCCGTGCAGTTCCAGCTCGCCGTCGAAGGCCCGCTGGACGCCGACCGGTTACGGGCATCCTGGGAGGCGCTCCTCGACCGGCACGCGGCGCTGCGGGCGAGTTTCCACCGCAGGAAGTCGGGCAAGGCGGTGCAGCTCATCGCCCGCAACGTGACACTGCCCTGGCGCGAGGCCGACCTGTCGGCGCCTGCGGACCCCGACCGCACGGCCCTGGCCGAGGAACTGGCCGCAGGGGAGCGGGCGGAGCGCCTGGACCTGACGGTCCCCCCGCTGCTCAGGCTGCTCCTGATCCGGCTCGGCCACCACCGGCACCGGCTCGTCGTGACCTCGCACCACCTCCTGATGGACGGCTGGTCGATGCCGGTCCTGCTAGACGAGCTGTCGCGGGTCTACGCCGCGGGCGGCGACGCTTCCGTACTCGAACGGGCCGCGTCGTACGGCGACTACCTGGTGTGGCTGGGCCGGCAGGACAAGGAGGCGGCGCGGACCGCCTGGCGCGCGGAGCTGGCCGGCCTCGACGAGCCGACCCTCGTGGCACCCGCGGAAGCGGGCGGGACGCCGGTGCTGCCGGACGAACACCTGATACGCCTCCCCGAGGCGACCACCCGGGCCCTCGCCGAGACAGCCAGGGCGCAGGGCCTGACGGTGAACACGGTCGTGCAGGGCGCGTGGGCGCTGGTTCTCGCGCGCCTCGCGGGCCGCACGGACGTGGTCTTCGGCGCGACCGTCGCGGGGCGCCCCGCGGAACTGCCGGGCGCGGAATCCATGGTGGGTCTGCTCATCAACACGTTGCCCGTACGGGTACGCCTTGACGGCGGGCAACCGGTGGCGGACATGCTCACGCGGTTGCAGGAACGCCAGTCCGCCCTGATCGCCCACCAGCACCTCGGTCTCTCGGAGATCCAGAAACTGGCAGGTCAGGGAGCCGTCTTCGACACACTCGTGGTGTACGAGAACTACCCCGCGCCGCCCGCCGGGCCGACCACCCCCGGCGCCCCCACCTTCACCGTCTCGCCGGGCGAGCAGGCGACCAACTACCCCCTGACCCTCGGCGTACTGCTGACCGACCGCCTCCACGTCCGCTTCACGTACCGGCCCGACCTGTTCGACCAGGGAACGGTCGCCGGGCTGGGGCGACGCCTGGTGCGGGTGCTCGAACAGATGGTGGCGGATCCGTCGGTGCCGGTGGGCCGGGTGGAGGTGACGGATGCTGTCGAGCGCGGCCTGGTGGTGTCTGACTGGAATGCGACGGGGGCGCGGGTGCCGGGTGTGTCGGTGCCCGGGTTGTTCGCCGGGCAGGTGGCGCGTGAGCCGGGCGCGGTGGCGGTGGTCGATGGTGAAGTCAGGCTGACGTATGCGGAGTTGGCGGGCCGGGCGGGGCGTTTGGCGGCGTATTTGGTCGGGCTGGGTGTGGGGCGGGGTGATCGTGTCGCGGTGGTGATGGAGCGGTCGGCTGATGTGGTGGTGGCGTTGTTGGCGGTGTGGGAGGCGGGTGCCGCCTACGTTCCTGTGGACCCGGAGTACCCGGCGGAGCGCGTGGCGTTGCTGCTCGCGGATTCGGACCCGGCGGCGGTGGTGTGCACCGGACGGACGCGAGGGGCGCTGCCGGACGAGTCGGCGGTGCGCCCGGTGGTGGTCGTGGATGACCCCGAGGTGGCAGCGGCGGTCGCTCGGTGTCCGGCGGGTCGGCGAGCCGGGGTGGTGGGCCCGGAGGATTTGGCGTATGTGATGTATACGTCGGGGTCGACGGGTGTGCCGAAGGGTGTGGCGGTGCCGCATGGGAGTGTGGCTGCGTTGGCCGGGGATGCGGGTTGGTCGGTGGGTCGTGGTGATGCGGTGTTGATGCATGCGCCGCATGCCTTCGATGTGTCGTTGTTCGAGGTGTGGGTTCCGTTGGTTTCCGGGGCTCGGGTGGTGGTGGCCGGTCCGGGTGCGGTGGATGCGCGGGGGGTGCGGGAGGCGGTTGCCGGGGGTGTGTCGGCGGTGCATGTCACGGCTGGTCTTTTCCGGGTGCTCGCGGAGGAATTTCCGGAGTGTTTCGTGGGGTTGCGGGAGGTGTTGACCGGCGGGGATGTGGTGCCGGCGGGTTCGGTGGCGCGGGTACGTGAGGTGTGTCCTGAGGTTGTCGTGCGGCATTTGTACGGGCCGACGGAGGTCACGTTGTGTGCGACGTGGCATGTGCTGCCGGTGGGCGCTAGGGGTGGACGTGTGCTGCCGATCGGGCGGCCGTTGGGAAACCGGCAGGTGTACGTCCTCGACGCGTTCCTGCGCCCGGTCGGACCGGGTGCGGTGGGCGAGGTGTATGTGGCGGGGGTGGGTCTGGCGCGGGGTTATCTGGGGCGCTCGGTGTCTACGGCGGAGCGGTTCGTGGCGTGTCCGTTCGGTGAGGGCGGGCGGCGGATGTACCGGACGGGGGATCTGGCCCGGTGGTCGGCCGAGGGTGAGTTGTTGTTCGTGGGGCGTGCGGATGAGCAGGTGAAGGTCCGGGGGTTCCGGGTGGAGCTGGGGGAGGTCGAGGCGGTCCTTGCGGGGCATGACGCGGTCGGTCAGGCGGTGGTGGTGGCCCGGCAGGGCGGCCCGGGTCTCGGCGAGAAGCGGCTGATCGGGTACGTGACTGAGAGCGGGCCGGGTGTCGACGCGCAGGAGCTGCGTGCATACGTGGCGGATCGGCTGCCGGAGTACATGGTCCCGGCGGTGGTGGTCGTCCTGGACGCGCTGCCGCTCACGGTGAACGGGAAGGTGGACCGGGCTGCGCTTCCCGCACCGGACTTCGCCGCACGGGTGATCGGACGCGAGCCGCGCACGGAGGCGGAGCGCATCCTGTGCGGGCTGTTCGCCGAAGTCCTGGGCCTGGAGCGGGTCGGGGCCGAGGACGGCTTCTTCGAGCTGGGCGGCGACTCGATCAGTTCCATGCAACTCGCTTCCCGCGCCCGCCGATCGGGCCTGGTGGTGACACCTCGGCAGGTCTTCGAGGAGAAGACACCGGAACGGCTCGCGCAGGTCGTGGCGGCGGTCGGGCAGGAGGCCGCGACGGTCGACGTGGGTGTGGGCGAGGTGCCCTGGACGCCGGTGATGAGGGCGCTCGGCGAGCGGGCCGCCCATCCGCACTTCGCGCAGTGGGTGGTGGTCGGGACCCCGGCCGGCCTCGGTCTCGACGTACTGACCATCGGGCTGGGCGCGGTCCTGGACACGCACGACATGCTGCGGGCCCGCACGGTGCCCGGCGAGCCGAAGCTGATCGTCGGCGAGGCCGGTTCGGTGGACCCCAGGGACTTGCTCCTGCGGATGGACGCGGCGGAAACCGGGCCCGGGGGCGCGGACGCGGTGGCACGCGCGGCGGCGCGGCGGCTGGACCCGGCGTCCGGAGTGATGGTCCAGGCGGTGTGGATGGACCCCGGCCCCGACCGGGCCGGCCAACTAGTCCTTGTCGCACACCACTTGGTTGTGGACGGCGTGTCCTGGCGGGTGCTCGTGGCGGACCTGCGGGCTGCCTGCGAGGCGGCGGCCGCCGGGCGCACCCCGCAACCGGACCCGGTGGGTACGTCGTTCCGCCGCTGGGCGGAGCTGCTGACCGCGCAGGCGAGCGACCGGCGGCGCCTCGCGGAGTTGCAGGACTGGCTGAAGCTGCTGGGCGAGCCCCCGTGCGCCCTGGTGCCCACGGCTCCGGACCCGGCCTCGGACACCGTACGCACCGTGCGCCGTCACACGTGGGCCGTGCCTCCGGAACAGGCCGAGACGCTGCTGACGCGCACACCGGCCGCGTTCCACTGCGGCGTGGACGATGTGCTGCTGGCCGGGCTGACCGGCGCGGTCGCGTACTGGCGGCCGGATGCCGCCTCCGGGATCCTGGTCGACGTCGAACGGCACGGCCGCGAGCCGCTGGACGGCGTGGATCTGTCGCGTACGGTCGGCTGGTTCACCAGCGCGCACCCCGTCCGGCTGGCCATGGCGGAGATCGATCCGGCCCAGGTCCTGACCGGTGGCCCGGCCGCCGGCGCCCTGGTGAAAGCCGTCAAGGAACAGGTGCGCGCGGTGCCGGGCGACGGGCTCGGCTACGCACTGCTGCGTCACCTCAACCCCCAGACCGGACCGGTCCTCGCGGCTGCCCCGGCCCCGCAGATCAACTTCACCTACATGGGCCGCTTCGCCGCCGAAGCGGCGGAGGACGGGACTGGCGGAGCCTGGCGGATGGCCGCGGGGAACGCCATCGGAGGCTCCGTCGACCCGGAAACTCCCCTGCGGCACCTGCTGGACGTCGGCGCGATGGTCCGGGACACCCCGGACGGGCCCGAGTTGACGCTCACGGTCAGCTGGCCCGGCCGACTGTTGGAGGACACGGACGCGGAACGCCTCGGGCGGGCCTGGGCGGACATGCTCGGCGGCCTCGCGGCCCACACCGCGGCCCCCGCCTCGGGCGGACACACGCCCTCCGACTTCCCGCTCCTGGACCTCGCGCAGGACGAAGTCGACGAATTCGACCGACTCGACTGACCCGACTGACCCGACCGAGTCAGCCGCCCACACCGACCGCACACCGCCCGCTCGGTCCAACCGGTCCAACCGACCCGATTGTCGTGACAGACCCGGCACGCCGCCGTTGTGAGGAGACAGAGAAGATGACCCGATCCACTGTCGAGGACGTCTGGCCGCTGTCGCCGTTGCAGACAGGGCTGCTCTTCCACGCCTCCTTCGACGCCCAGGGTCCGGACGTCTACCAGGGGCAGCGGACGCTGGAGCTGGTCGGGCCGCTCGACATGGACCGGTTGCACAGGTCGTGGCAGGCGCTGCTCGCCCGGCACGGCGCGCTGCGGGCGAGCTTCCGTGGCCGCAAGTCGGGCGAGGCGGTGCAGGTCATCGCGCGCGAGGCCGTGCTGCCCTGGCGTACGGAGGACCTCTCAGGGCTCGGGGAGGACGACGCCGTCACCGAGGCCGACCGGCTGGCGGCGCGCGAGCGCTCGCAGCGGTTCGACCCGGCGGTCGCGCCGCTGCTGCGGCTCCTGCTGCTCCGGATGGGCGACGAACGGCACCGGCTGGTCCTCACCAGCCACCACGTCGTCATGGACGGCTGGTCCATGGCGGTGCTGTTCAACGAGCTGCCCGCCGTGTACGCGGCGGGCGGTGACACCCGCACGCTCCCCAGGACGACGTCCTACCGCGAATACCTCGCATGGCTGGGCCGACAGGACAAGGAGGCGGCGCGCGCCGCCTGGCGGGCGGAGCTGGCCGGCCTCGACGAGCCGACCCTCGTCGCGGCGGCCGACCCGGCGCGGACACCGGTCGCGCCGGAAAGCATCATCATCCGGCTCTCCGAGCAACTGACCCACGACATGGGCAAGTTGGCCCGCGCCCAGGGCCTGACGGTGAACACGGTGGTGCAGGGCGCGTGGGCGCTGGTCCTCGCGCGTCTCGCGGGCCGTACGGACGTGGTGTTCGGTGCGACGGTCGCCGGGCGTCCCGCAGAACTGCCGGGTGTGGAGTCCATGGTCGGCCTCTTCATCAACACCCTGCCGGTCCGCGTACCGCTCGACGGCTCGCAACCCGTCTCGGACATGCTCGCCACCCTCCAGGACCGTCAGGCCGCGCTCATGGCACACCAGCACCTCGGCCTCTCCGAGATCCTGAAGTCGGCAGGCCCAGGCGCCGCCTTCGACACGATCGTGGTGTACGAGAACTACCCCCGCCCCCCTCAGGAGGAGCCCGCCCCGGACGCGTTCACCCTGCGTGCCCTCGGCGAGCGGGAGGCCGCCCACTACCCGCTCACGCTGGTCGTGGCTCCCGAGGGCGAGCGGATGGCAGTCAAACTCGACCACCGCCCGGACCTGTTCGACCACGCCACCGCGCAGTCGGTCGTCGAGCGGTTGGTGCGGGTGCTCGAACAGATGGTGGCGGATCCGTCGGTGCCGGTGGGCCGGGTGGAGGTGACGGATGCCGTGGAGCGTGGGCTGGTGGTGGACGCGTGGAGCGCGACGGTGGGGCGGGTGCCGGGTGTGTCGGTGCCCGGGTTGTTCGCCGGGCAGGTGGCGCGTGAGCCGGGTGCGGTGGCGGTGGTGAATGGTGAAGTCCGGCTGACGTATGGGGAGTTGGCGGGGCGGGCGGGATGTTTGGCGGCGTATTTGGTGGGGTTGGGTGTGGGGCGGGGTGATCGTGTCGCGGTGGTGATGGAGCGGTCGGCTGATGTGGTGGTGGCGTTGTTGGGGGTGTGGGAGGCGGGTGCGGCCTACGTTCCGGTGGACCCGGAGTACCCGGCGGACCGCATCGCATATGTGCTGGCCGATGCCGCCCCGGCGGCGGTGGTGTGCACCGACGGCACACGCGGGCTGCTGCCCGAGGAAGCGGAGGCAGGGCCGGTGGTGGTCGTGGACGACCCCGAGGTGGCGGCGGCGATCGTCCGGTGCCGGTCGGGACAGGGGGTTGCTCCCATGGCTGCGGAGGATTTGGCGTATGTGATGTATACGTCGGGGTCGACGGGTGTGCCGAAGGGTGTGGCGGTGCCGCATGGGAGTGTGGCTGCGTTGGCCGGGGATGCGGGTTGGTCGGTGGGTCGTGGTGATGCGGTGTTGATGCATGCGCCGCATGCCTTCGATGTGTCGTTGTTCGAGGTGTGGGTTCCGTTGGTTTCCGGGGCTCGGGTGGTGGTGGCCGGTCCGGGTGCGGTGGATGCGCGGGGGGTGCGGGAGGCGGTTGCCGGGGGTGTGTCGGCGGTGCATGTCACGGCTGGTCTTTTCCGGATGCTCGCGGAGGAATTTCCGGAGTGTTTCGTGGGGTTGCGGGAGGTGTTGACCGGCGGGGATGTGGTGCCGGCGGGTTCGGTGGCGCGGGTGCGTGAGGTGTGTCCTGAGGTTGTCGTGCGGCATTTGTACGGGCCGACGGAGGTCACGTTGTGTGCGACATGGCATGTACTGCCGGTGGGTGCGCCGTACGGGCCGGTGCTGCCGATCGGGCGGCCGTTGGGAAACCGGCAGGTGTACGTCCTGGACGCCTTCCTGCGCCCGGTCCCGCCCGGCGTGGTGGGGGAGCTGTACGCGGCGGGCGCGGGACTCGCGCAGGGGTACCTGCACCGGCCGGGGCCGACGGCGGAGCGGTTCGTGGCGTGTCCGTTCGGTGAGGGCGGGCGGCGGATGTACCGGACGGGGGACCTGGCACGGTGGTCACCCGAAGGCGAGTTGCTGTTCTTGGGGCGCGCCGACGAACAGGTCAAGGTCCGGGGGTTCCGGGTGGAGTTGGGGGAGGTCGAGACGGTCCTTGCCGGGCATCCTGCGGTGTCCCAGGCCGTGGTGGTGGCCCGGCAGGACGGTTCCGGTCCCGGCGACAAGCGGCTGATCGGATACGTGACAGTGGACGGGCAAGGTGCCGACGCGCAGGAGTTGCGTACGTATGTGGCGGAGCGGTTGCCGGAGTACATGGTCCCGGCGGCGGTCGTCGTCCTGGACGCCCTGCCCCTGACCGTCAACGGGAAGGTCGACCGCGCGGCGCTTCCCGCACCGGACTTCGCCGCCCGGGTGACCGGACGCGAACCGCGCACCGAAACAGAGCGCATCCTCTGTGATGTGTTCGCCGAGGTGCTCGGTCTGGAGCGGGTCGGGGCCGAGGACGGATTCTTCGAGCTGGGCGGCGACTCGATCAGCTCCATGCAACTCGCCTCCCGCGCCCGCCGTGCCGGACTCGTGGTGACACCTCGACAGGTCTTCGAGGAGAAGACACCGGAACGGCTCGCCACGGTGGCGGAGATCGCCGTGGCGGCGGCCACCGCACACGACTCCGGTGCCGGTGAGGTGCCCTGGACTCCGGTGATGCGGGCGCTCGGCGAGCGAGCCGCCCATCCGCACTTCGCGCAGTGGGTGGTGGTCGGAGCCCCGGCCGGGCTCGGCCTCGACGTCCTGGCCGCCGGGCTGAGTGCCGTACTCGACAGGCACGACATGCTGCGGGCCCGCACGCTCCCCGGTGAGTCGAAGCTGAACGTCGGTGCGCGCGGTTCGGTCGACGCGGGGCGACTGGTCTCCCGCGTGGACGCGGTGCACGCGGCCGACGACGCCCTGAGCGGGATCGCCGGACGGGCGGCCCAGGCCGCCGCGGAACGCCTCGACCCGGCCTCCGCAGTGATGACCCAGATGGTGTGGGTGGACGCAGGGCCGAGGCGGGTCGGCCGACTGGTGTTCGTGGCCCACCACTTGGTGGTGGACGGGGTGTCCTGGCGCGTCCTGGTGCCGGACCTGCGCGCCGCGTGTGAAGCGGCCACCGCCGGGCGCGCCCCGGAGCTGGACCCGGTCGGCACGTCGTTCCGGCGCTGGGCGGAGATGCTGACCGCGCAGGCGACCGATGAGCGGCGGGCCGCTGAGCTGGACGACTGGCTTTCCCTCCTCGGCGACCGCCAAGTACCACTGGGTACACGGGCGTTGAACCCGGCCCTCGACACTGTCCGGACCCTGCGTCAGCGGACCTGGGTGGTGCCCCCGGAGCAGGCGGCCACGCTGGTGGGCCGGACCACGGCCGCCTTCCACTGCGGTGTCGACGATGTGCTGCTCGCGGCTCTGGCGGGGGCTGTCGCGCGGTGGCGGCCGGATACCGCCGCAGGGCTTCTGGTCGATGTCGAGGGGCATGGCCGTGAGGCGTTGGAGGGTGTGGATCTGTCGCGTACGGTCGGCTGGTTCACCAGCGCCCGCCCCGTGCGGCTGACCGCGGCGGGAGTGGACTTGCCGCAGGCCCTTGCCGGTGGTCCCGCCGCGGGCAGGCTCTTGAAGGCGGTCAAGGAGCAGGTGCGCGCGGTGCCCGGCGACGGGCTCGGCCACGCGCTACTGCGCCACCTCAACCCCGGGACCGCGCCGGCCCTCGCGGCCGCCCCGGCCCCGCAGCTTGGCTTCAACTACCTCGGCCGGTTCGCCGCCGCCACCGCCGCGACGACGGCCCCCTGGCAGGTGACCGGTGAGTCCGCGATCGGCGGCTCCGTCCACCACGAAACACCCCTGCCGCACGCCCTGGAAGCGAACGTCACCGTCCAGGACACCGCGGACGGACCGCGGTTGGAGATCAGGCTGAGCTGGCCCGGCGGCCTGCTGGAGGAGGCCGAGGCCGAGCGGCTGGGCCGGGCCTGGGTGGCGATGCTCGGCGGGCTCGCCGCGCACACCGAGGAGAGCGGCGCGGGCGGACACACGCCCTCGGACTTTCCCCTCCTCGACGGCCTCACCCAGGACGGCGTCGAGCGGCTGGAGGCGGCGGTGCCGGGGCTGGCCGACGTATGGCCGCTGTCACCGTTGCAAGAAGGCATGCTCTTCCACGCCACCTTCGACGGCGAGGGCCCGGACGCGTACCAGAGCCAGCGTGTGCTCGCCGTGGACGGACCGCTGGACGCGGACCGGCTCCGCGCGTCGTGGCAGCGGCTGGTGGCCCGGCACGACGCGCTGCGGGCGAGCTTCCACCGCCTGCCGTCCGGGGAGGCCGTGCAGGTCGTGGCGTCGGACGTCGAACTGCCCTGGCGCGAGGCCGACGTGTCCGACCGCACGGAGGACGAGGCTTTCGCCGAGGCGGAGCGGCTCGCCGCCCGCGACGCGGCCGAGCGCCTCGACCTGACGGCGCCGCCCCTCCTGCGGCTGCTCCTGATCCGCCTCCGTGAGGACCGGCACCGCATGGTCGTCACCAGCCACCACATCGTGGCGGACGGCTGGTCGACCCCGCTCCTGCTGAACGAGGTGTCCGAGGCGTACGCGGCGGACGGCGCCGCCCCCGCGCCCGACCGGGCGGCGTCGTACGGGGACTACCTGGCGTGGCTGGCCCGGCAGGACAAGGAGGCCGCGCGGGCCGCCTGGCGTGCCGAGCTGGCCGGGGCCGACGAGCCGACCCTCGTCGCCCCCGCGGACCTGAGCGGGGCGCCCGTCCCGACCGAGGAACGCTCGCTGCGCCTCTCCGAAGAGACCTCGCGCGCCGTCACCGAACTGGCCCGCGTACAGGGCCTGACGGTGAACACGGTGGTGCAGGGCGCGTGGGCGATGGTCCTCGCACGCCTCGCGCGGTGCACGGACGTGGTGTTCGGCACCACCGTGGCGGGACGGCCCCCAGAGCTCCCCGGCGTCGAGTCGACGGTGGGCCTGTTCATCAACACGCTTCCGGTGCGCGTACAACTCGACCCTCGGGAACCGGTGCTCGCGATGCTCGCCCGGCTCCAGGAGCGCCAGACCGCACTGATGGCGCATCAGCACATGGGACTGACGGAGATCCAGGCGGTCGCCGGGGCGGGCGCGACCTTCGACACCATGCTGATGTTCGAGAACTATCCGCGCAGCGCACCCCTGCTTTCCAGCCCCAGCCCCGGCCCCGGCCCCGGCTCTGGCGTCGGGGGCCCCGGCCGAGAAGGCGGCGAAGTCGCGCTCGCCCAGGTGGGCAGCCGCCTCGGCACCCACTACCCGCTGGCCGTAGGCGTCGTCCCGGACGACTGCCTCGGCGTCCGCCTGACCTACCGGCCGGACGTGTTCGACGGGCGCCGGGCCCTGCACGTGGGCAGGCAGCTGGCCCGCGTCCTCGACCGGCTCGCGGCCGATCCCGCGCTCAGGGTCGGCGACGTCGACCTGCTGGAGACGGCCGAGCGCACCACGGTGCTCGACCGGTGGAACGCCACCGACCGGCCTGTCCCCACCGGAACCCTGGGGGAACTGTTCGAGGCGCAGGCACGCCGCACCCCCGACGCACCGGCCGTGATCGCGGCGGACCGGCAGTGGACGTACGCGCAGCTCGGCCGCGCCGCCGACCGGGTGGCGCACCAGGTGCGGGCGCACGGCGTGCGCCGAGGCGACCTGGTCGGCGTGGTGATGGAACGCTCGGCCGACGTGGTCGCGGTCCTGCTGGGCGTGTCCAGGGCCGGAGCGGCCTTCGTGCCGGTGGACCCGGCGTATCCCGCCGAGCGGATCGCGCACGTGCTGGCCGACGCCGGTCCCGCGCTCGTGGTCTGCACGGCCACGACCGAGCCGGCACTTCCGGCGGACGTGCCCCGGTGGGTGCACGGCACCCCCGGCACACCCACGCCGCACACCGGCCCCGCACACCTCGCCGAGGACGGCAGGAGCGGCGCGACGGACCCGGCGTACGTGATCTACACCTCCGGCTCGACCGGGACACCGAAGGGCGTCGTGGTCACCCACGGCGGCATCGGCAACCTGGCGGCCGGCCAGATCGAGCGGTTCGCCGTACGTCCCGACTCGCGCGTCCTGCAACTGGCCTCGTGGAGCTTCGATGCCGCCGTCTCCGAGATGTGCATGGCGCTCCTGTCGGGGGCGGCGCTCGTGGTGGCCGGCGCGGACCGCCTGCCGCCGCACGGCACGCTCGCGGACGTCGCCGCCGAGTTCGCGGTGACGCACATGACGGTGCCGCCTTCGGTCCTCGCGACGGTGGACGCCCTGCCCGACACCGTGTCGACCCTGGTCGTCGCGGGCGAGGAGTGCCCGCCGTGGCTGGCCGAGCGCTGGTCGGACCGGCGCCTCGTCAACGCGTACGGCCCGACGGAGGTGACCGTCTGCGCCGCGATGAGCGAGCCGCTGCGCGCGGTGGGCCACGGCCCGGTGCCGGTCGGCCGGCTGCTGGTCAACAGCCGGGCCTACGTCCTGGACGACTTCTTGCGGCCGGTCGCGCCCGGAACCGTCGGCGAACTGTACGTCGCGGGCCCGGGCCTGGCCCGCGGCTACCTCGACCGGCCGGGCCTGACGGCACAGCGGTTCGTGGCCCGCCCCTTCCACGCGCCGGGCGACACGGGCGACACGGGCGACACGGGCCGGATGTACCGGACGGGGGATCTGGCCCGGTGGTCGGCCGAGGGTGAGTTGTTGTTCGTGGGGCGTGCGGATGAGCAGGTGAAGGTCCGGGGGTTCCGGGTGGAGCTGGGGGAGGTCGAGGCGGTCCTTGCGGGGCATGACGCGGTCGGTCAGGCGGTGGTGGTGGCCCGGCAGGACGGCCCGGGTCTCGGCGAGAAGCGGCTGATCGGGTACGTGACTGAGAGCGGGCCGGGTGTCGACGCGCAGGAGCTGCGTGCATACGTGGCGGATCGGCTGCCGGAGTACATGGTCCCGGCGGTGGTGGTCGTCCTGGACGCGCTGCCGCTCACGGTGAACGGGAAGGTGGACCGGGCTGCGCTTCCCGCACCGGACTTCGCCGCACGGGTGATCGGACGCGAGCCGCGCACGGAGGCGGAGCGCATCCTGTGCGGGCTGTTCGCCGAAGTCCTGGGCCTGGAGCGGGTCGGGGCCGAGGACGGCTTCTTCGAGCTGGGCGGCGACTCGATCAGTTCCATGCAACTCGCTTCCCGCGCCCGCCGATCGGGCCTGGTGGTGACGCCCCGGCAGGTCTTCGAGGAGAAGACACCGGAACGGCTCGCCACGGTGGCGGAGGTCGCCGTGACGGCGGCCACCGCACACGACCCCGGTGCCGGCGAGGTGCCCTGGACACCCGTGATGCGGGCGTTCGGCGACCGCGCCACGCGTGCCGGATTCGCGCAGTGGGTGGTCCTCGGCGCTCCCGCCGGCCTGGGCCTCGACGTACTGACCATCGGGCTGGGCGCGGTCCTGGACACGCACGACATGCTGCGGGCCCGCACGGTGCCCGGCGAGCCGAAGCTGATCGTCGGTGAGCCCGGCACGGTGGACGCGTCCGCCCTGGTGTCCCGCGTTCCAGTAGCGTCCCACGAAGGCGTCGGCGACATCGCGGAGCGGGCGGCGCGCGAGGCCGTGGAGCACCTCGACCCGGCCTCCGGTGTGATGGTGCGCGCGGTATGGGTGGACGCGGGACCGGACCGGTATGGCCAACTAGTTCTCGTCGCGCACCACTTGGTGGTGGATGGCGTGTCCTGGCGGGTGCTCGTGCCGGACCTGCGGGCCGCCTGTGAAGCGGCGGCGGCAGGGAGCCAGCCGCGGCTGGAACCGGTGGGCACCTCGTTCCGGCGCTGGGCGGAGCTGCTGATGGCGCAGGCGGCCGACGAACGGCGGACCGTCGAGCTCGACGACTGGTTGGCCCTGCTCGGGAAGAGTCACGTGCCGCTCGGGCAGCGGGAGCTGGACCCGGGCGTGGACACCGCGCGGACCGTGCGCCGCACGTCGTGGGTGGTGCCCCCGGAGCAGGCGGCCACGCTGGTGGGCCGGACCACGGCCGCCTTCCACTGCGGTGTCGACGATGTGCTGCTCGCGGCTCTGGCGGGGGCTGTCGCGCGGTGGCGGCCGGATACCGCCGCAGGGCTTCTGGTCGATGTCGAGGGGCATGGCCGTGAGGCGTTGGAGGGTGTGGATCTGTCGCGTACGGTCGGCTGGTTCACCAGCGCCCGCCCCGTGCGGCTGACCGCGGCGGGAGTGGACTTGCCGCAGGCCCTTGCCGGTGGTCCCGCCGCGGGCAGGCTCTTGAAGGCGGTCAAGGAACAGGTGCGCGCGGTGCCCGGCGACGGGCTCGGCCACGCGCTGCTGCGCCACCTCAACCCCGGGACCGCGCCGGCCCTCGCGGCCGCGCCGGCCCCACAGATCGGATTCAACTACCTTGGCCGGTTCGGGACGGGCGCGGACCCGGCGGGCGACCCCTGGCAGATGACCGGTGAGACCGCGATCGGTGGCTCGATCGACCCCGAAACGCCCGCCACCCACGTCCTGGAGGCGGGGGCGGCGATCCGCGACACCCCGGACGGGCCCGAGCTGACGCTCACCCTGAGCCGGCCCGGCCTGCTGGTGACGGAGACGGAGGCCGAGCGGCTGGGCCGGGCCTGGGTGGCGATGCTCGGCGGGCTCGCCGCGCACACCGAGGAGAGCGGCGCGGGCGGACACACGCCCTCGGACTTCCCGCTCCTGCGCACCCTCACCCAGGACGGCGTCGAGGAGCTGGAGGCGGCGGTGCCGGGGGTGGCCGACGTATGGCCGCTGTCGCCGCTGCAAGAAGGCATGCTCTTCCACGCCACCTTCGACGAGGCCGAGCCGGACGTCTACGAAGGGCAGCGCGCCCTGGCCCTGGACGGTCCGCTGGACGCGGACCGGCTGCGCGCCGCGTGGGAGACCGTGCTGCGCAGGCATCCGATCCTGCGGGCGAGCTTCCATCGCCTCACGTCGGGCGAGGCCGTACAGGTCGTGGCGCGGGACGCCGAACTCTCCTGGCACCAGGTTGATTTGGGGGGACTCACGCAGGGAGCGGCGCGGCACGAGGCGGAGCGCCTGGCCGAGGACGAGCGGGCGGAACGGATCGACGTGACACGGGCCCCGCTGCTGCGCCTCCTCCTGATCCGCTTCGGCGAGGACCGGCACCGGCTGGTCATCACGAGCCACCACATCACGATGGACGGCTGGTCCCTGCCGGTCCTGATCACCGACCTCCGGGCGGCGTACGAGGCGCACGCCGCCGGTGGCGACGGACGGGACCTGCCGCCGGTGACGTCCTACCGGGACTACCTGGCGTGGCTGGACCGGCAGGACAAGGAGGTGGCGCGGGACGCCTGGCGGGCGGAGCTGGCCGGCCTCGACGAACCGACGCTGGTCGTGCCCGCGGAGTCCGTACGGGTGCCCGTGGTGCCGGACCGCATCCGGTTCGCGTTCTCCGAGGAGGTGTCACGGGGCGTCGCCCGGGTGGCACGTGACCGCGGCCTCACGGTGAACACGGTGGTGCAGGGCGCGTGGGCGCTGCTGCTCGCGCGGCTCGCCGGGCGCCGGGACGTGGTGTTCGGCGCGACCGTGGCCGGCCGGCCCACGGACCTGCCCGGTGCGGAGTCGGCGATCGGCCTGTTCATCAACACCGTGCCTGTACGTGTGCCGCTGGCACCCGGACAGCCGGCGTGCGAGATGCTCGCCGGACTCCAGGAACGCCAGGTCGCGCTGATGGCCCATCAGCATGTCGGGCTCACCGAGATCCATCGGCTCGCGGGCCCCGGCGCGGTCTTCGACACGCTCGTGGTCTACGAGAACTACCCGCACCCGCCCGAGAACGCCTCGGCGCCCGGCTCCTCACCCGGGTCCGAGAACGACCTCACACCCGGCTCCACACCCGGCTCCGCGCACGCCCCCACACCCGGCTCCGAGAACGGCTCCGCCCCCGCCCCCCTCCGTATCCGCCCCGCCGGAACACCGCAGGACATGGGCCACTACCCCCTGACGTTCGTCGTCTCGCCCGGCGATCCCATGCACGGCGACTTCGTCTTCCGGCCGGACGTGTGCGACCGCGCCCGCGCAGAGGACATGGTCGCGTCGCTGGTGCGGATCCTGGAGCAGCTGGTCGCGGACCCGTCGGTGCCCGTGGGCCGGGTGGACGTCGTGGCCGCCGCCGGGCGCGACCTCGTCGTACGCGAGTGGAACCGGACGCGGGAACCGGCGGCCGGCGCGGCGCCGCTGCCCGAACTCCTCGCGCGACAGGCGGAGCGGACCCCCGACGCGGTGGCGTTGAGGTCGGGCGAACAAGCGCTCACCTACCGGGAGTTGACGGACCGGGCCGGACGTCTCGCGCGGTACCTGGCGAGGCTCGGAGTCGGTCCGGAGCGCCGGGTGGCCGTCGTCGGTGAACGGTCGGCGGCGATGGTGGAGTCGCTCCTCGCGGTGTCGATGGCAGGCGGCGCGTTCGTGCCGGTGGACGCCGGATACCCGGCGGAGCGGATCGCGTACCTGCTGGCCGACGCGGCCCCCTCGGCAGTGGTGTGCACCGAGGCGGCGCGCGGCGCGGTGCCCGCCGGATTCACCGGCCGGGTCGTGGTGACCGACGATCCGCGGGTGGCGGACGAGGTGCGGCGGTGCGCGGGCGGCCCGGTTCGGGACGAGGAGCGCGGGGCGCCGCTGGGGGCGGCCAACGCCGCGTACGTGATCTACACGTCGGGGTCGACGGGGCGGCCCAAGGGCGTCGTCGTCACCCACGCGGGCCTCGGCAACCTCGCGCGGGCGCAGATCGACCGCTTCGCGGTACGGGCGGACTCACGCGTGCTTCAGTTCGCGTCGCCGAGCTTCGACGCGGCGGTCTCCGAACTGTGCATGGCACTCATGTCGGGCGGCTCCCTGGTGGTGGCCGCGCCGGACGGACTGCCGCCGCGGGTCTCGCTGGACGAGGCAGTGCGCCGGACCGGGGCGAGCCACGTCACCGTGCCGCCGAGCGTCCTCGCGGCCGAGGAGCGGCTGCCCCGGGCCCTGGAGACGCTGGTCGTGGCGGGTGAGGCGTGCCCGCCGGGGCTCGTGGACCGGTGGGCGCGGGGGCGGCGCATGGTGAACGCGTACGGCCCCACGGAGACGACCGTCTGCGCGGCGATGAGCGAACCGCTGCCGCCCGGCCGCGACGTGGTGCCCCTGGGGCGCCCGATGGCGAACGCGGAGGTGTTCGTCCTCGACGAGTTCCTGCTGCCCGCGCCGCCCGGCGTCGCCGGAGAGCTGTACGTCGCCGGTGCCGGGCTCGCGCGCGGCTATCTGGGGCGGGCGGGGCTCTCGGCGGAGCGGTTCGTCGCCTGCCCGTTCGCGGCGGGGACGCGGATGTACCGCACCGGGGACGTGGCGCGGTGGACGCGCGAGGGCGAACTGCTCTTCGTCGGCCGCGCCGACGACCAGATCAAGGTGCGCGGACACCGCATCGAGCCCGGCGAGATCGAAGCGGTCCTGACCGCTCACCCCGACGTCGTGCAGGCCGTGGCCGTCGCCCGCCAGGATCACGCGGAGGGCGCCCGCCTCGTCGCGTACGTCGTCGCCGACCCCGCGCGGCACACCGGTGACGGTCCGGCCGCCGCTCTGGTCGCCGAACTCCCCGCGTACGTACGGGAGCGGCTGCCCGACCCCATGGTGCCGGCGGCGTTCGTGCCGCTCGACCGACTGCCGCTGACCGCCAACGGCAAGGTGGACCGGGCCGCGCTGCCCGCGCCGGACTTCGCCGAGCGGGTCACGGCGGGGGCGCCGCGCAACGAGACCGAGCGGATCCTGTGTGACCTGTTCGCCGAGGTGCTCGGTCTGGAGCGCGTCGGGGTCGGCGACAGCTTCTTCGAACTGGGCGGCGACTCGATCATGTCGATGCAGCTCGCCTCCCGCGCACGCGGGGCGAAGCTGCTGCTGACGTCACGCCAGGTCTTCGAGGAGAAGACCCCCGAGCGGCTCGCGGAGGTCGCGGGGGCCGTCACGCCCGAGGCCGCCGTCGACGACGTCGGGGTCGGCGAGGTGCCCTGGACGCCGGTGATGCGGGCGCTGGGCGAGCGGGCCGCACGCCCCGGGTTCGCCCAGTGGACCGTCCTCGGCGCCCCGGCAGGGCTGGGCACGAGGACGCTGGCGGCGGGGCTGGGCGCCCTGCTCGACGCGCACGACATGCTGCGGGCCCGCACGGTCCCCGGAGAGCCGAAGCTGATCGTCGGCGAGCGGGGATCGGTGGACGCCGCACGTCTGGTCACGCGCGTGGCCGCGGCGGGCGCGGACACCGACGCGACCCTGGACGAGATCGCGGGCCGGGCGGCCCGCGAGGCGGTGGAGCGCCTCGACCCGGCCTCCGGCATCCTCACGAGGGCCGTGTGGGTCGACGCGGGCCCCGCACGCACGGGCCGGATCGTCCTGGTGGTCCACCACCTGGTGGTGGACGGGGTGTCCTGGCGGGTGCTCGTGCCGGACCTGCGGGCCGCGTGCGAGGCGGTGGCCGCGGGCCGCGAACCGGTGCTCGACCCGGTGGGCACCTCGTTCCGGCGCTGGGCGGAGCTGCTGATGGCGCAGGCGGCCGACGAACGGCGGACCGCCGAACTCGACGACTGGCTGGCCCTGCTCGGCACGCCACAACCTCCCCTCGGCAGCCGCGAACTCGACCCCGAGCAGGACACCGTACGCACCCTGCGGCACCAGACGTGGACGCTGCCGCCCGAGCAGGCGGCCACCCTGGTGGGTGCGGCCCCCGCCGCCTTCCACTGCGGCGTCGACGACGTCCTCCTCGCCACCCTGGCCGGCGCGGTCGGGCACTGGCGGCCGGGCACCGCCCAAGCGCTCCTCGTCGACGTCGAGGGACACGGCCGCGAGCCCCTGGAGGGCGTGGACCTGCTGCGCACGGTGGGCCTGTTCACCAGCGTGCGTCCGGTGCGGCTCGACGTGAGCGGTGCGCACTTGGACGCCGCTATGGCGGGGGGCGAGGCTGCCGGTAGCTTGGTGAAGGCCGTCAAGGAACAGGCTCGGGCGGTGCCCGGGGACGGCCTCGGTCATGAGCTCCTGCGGCATCTCGACCCCGTGACGGGCCCGGTCCTGCGGGCCGCGCCGGCCGCGCAGATCGGCTTCAACTACCTGGGCCGGTTCGCGGCGGGCGGCGGTGCGGGCGGTGGCACCGGCGCGGGCCGGATCGGGCCGTGGCAACTGGCCGGTGAGAGCGCGATCGGCGGTTCGGTCGACCCGGGCATGCCCGCCACGCACGTGGTGGACGCGGTGGCGGCGGTGAGGGACACCGCCGGCGGACCCGAGCTGACGATCACGCTGAGCTGGGCGGGGCGGCTGCTGGAGGAGGCCGACGCGCGGCGGCTCGGCGACACCTGGCTGAAGATGCTGGCCGGCCTCGCCGGTCACACCGAGGACCCCACGGCGGGCGGACACACGCCCTCCGACTTCCACCTCCTCGACCTCGCACAACACCAGATCGACGAACTCGAAGCCGGATTCTCCGTCGACCAGCCATAGCCGCCGGGCACCGGACGCCGTCAGGCACCAGCCGTTGTGAGGAGACAGCACGATGACCCGACCCCAGCCCCGCAAGCGATCCCTCGTCGAGGACGTGTGGCCCCTCTCGCCCTTGCAGGAAGGGATGCTGTTCCACGCCTCCTACGACGACCAGGGCCCGGACGTCTACACCGTGCAGTCGGCGGTGGACGTCAACGGCCCCCTGGACACGGATCGGCTGCGGGCGTCGTGGGAGGCCCTGCTGACCCGGCACGCCGCGCTGCGGGCCTGCTTCAGGCCGGTCACCGGCGCGCACATGGTGCAGGTCATCCCGCGCGAGGTCGCACTGCCCTGGCGGGAGGCGGACGTCTCCGGGCTCACGGACGCCGAGGCATTGGCGGAGACCGAGCGGCTCGCGGCACAGCAGCGGGCGGAGCGCTTCGACCTCGCGGTCCCGCCGCTGCTGCGGCTCCTGCTGATCAGGCGCGGCGAGCACCGGCACCGCCTCGTCATGACGCTCCATCACATCCTGCTGGACGGCTGGTCGATGCCGGTGCTGCTGGGCGAGCTGTCGGCGACGTACGCGGCGGGGGGCGACACCTCCGCGCTCCAGCGGGTGGCACCCTACGGCGAGTACGTGGCCTGGCTGGGCCGTCAGGACAAGGAGGCGGCATCGGCCGCGTGGCGGGCGGAGCTGGCCGGGGCCGACGGCCCGACCCTCGTGGCACCGGCGGACCCGGGCCGCGCCCCATGCCTGCCTGAGCAGGTGCACACCTCCCTATCGCCTGAACTGACCGCATCACTCGACGAGTTGGCGCGCGGCGAGGGCCTGACGCTGAACACGGTCGTGCAGGGCGCGTGGGCGCTGGTCCTCGCGCGCCTCGCGGGCCGTACGGACGTGGTGTTCGGTGCGACCGTGGCGGGGCGCCCCGCAGAGCTGCCGGGCGTGGAGTCCATGGTCGGCCTCTTCATCAACACCCTGCCCGTCCGCGTACCGCTCGACGGCGCGCAGCCGGCCGTGGAGATGCTGGCGCGGCTCCAGGAGCGCCAGTCCGCGCTGATACCCCATCAGCACGTCGGCTTGGCCGAGGTCCAGAAGCTCGCGGGCGCCGCGGCCGTCTTCGACACCCTCGTGCTGTACGAGAACTACCCGCTGCCGCCCGCCGGCCCCGTCCCCGGCCCCGACGCCGTGACGCTCAGCCCGGCGGGCGCGGCGCGCGACGCCTCGCACTATCCGCTCACGCTCGTCGCGGTCCCCGGCGGCGACCGGATGCGGTTCAAGCTCGACCACCGTCCGGACCTGTTCGACCGCGCCGCCGCCGAGTCGATCGTCCAGCGGTTCGCACGCGTCCTGGAACGGATCGCGGCCGACCCCTCCGCCCGCGTCGGCGACATCGACGTACTGGAGCGGGCCGAGCGCTCGGCCGTCGTGGAGCGGTGGAACGCGACGGAGCGGCCGGTGGCTGCGGGTTCCGTCATGGAGGCGTTCGAGGAGTGGGCGGCCCGCTCGCCGGACGCCGTGGCGCTGCGGTGCGGCGCGGACGAGGTGTCGTACGGGGAACTGGAGCGCCGGGCCAACCGGCTCGCCCGGCACCTGAGCGGTCTGGGCGTCGGCCGGGAGGACCGGGTCGCCCTGTGCCTGCCGCGTGGGACCGAGATGATCGTGGCGCAGCTCGCGGTGTGGAAGGCGGGCGGCGCGTTCGTCCCGCTCGACCCGGAACACCCGGCGGACCGGCTCGCGTTCATGGTGGCCGACAGCGGCGCCCGGGTGCTGCTGTGCGCCGGTGAGCCGCCCGCCGGGACCGGACACGTCGTGCGCCTCGACGACGCGGACACCCTACGGACGATCGCCGCGGAGCCCGCCGAGCCGCCGGCCCTGCCCCTCCTGCCCGACCAGCTCGCCTACGTCATCTACACCTCCGGGTCGACCGGCCGCCCCAAGGGCGTGGCCCTCGCCCACCACGGCCTGGTGAACCTGGCCGAGGCGATGCGCCCCGCCCTGGGCCTCGGCGCGAGTGTGGTCATGCTCCAGTTCGCGTCGTTCGGCTTCGACGGGTCCGTGCTCGACGTGGCGGTCACCCTGGCCGCCGGCGCCACCCTGGCCATCGCGTCGGCCGAGGAACGCACCGAGCCGGACGCACTCACCGCGATGATCCGCGAGGCGGGCGTCGAGGCGGCCAGCGTCGTACCGTCGGTCCTGCGCGTCCTGGACCCGGACGACGTGCCCGGCGTACGGAACTGGGTGCTCGGCGGCGAACTGCTGACCGCCGGCCTGGCGAGCCGCTGGACCCCGCGGGCGCGGGTGTGGAACACCTACGGCCCCACCGAGGCCACCGTGATGGCGACCGCCGGACCGGTGGCCGAGGAGACCGGACCGCGGGACGAGCCGCCGCCGATCGGCCGCCCGCTGGGCAACATGCGGACGTACGTACTCGACGGCTTCCTGCGGCCGGTGCCGCCCGGCGTGACCGGCGAGCTGTACGTCGCCGGGCCGGGTGTGGCGCGCGGCTACACCGGACGGCCGGAGCTGACGGCCGAGCGGTTCGTGGCCTGCCCCTTCGGCGCGGGCGGGCGGATGTACCGCACCGGTGACCTCGCCCGATGGACCGCCGACGGACAGCTGATGTTCGCCGGACGGGCCGACGAACAGGTCAAGCTGCGCGGTTTCCGCGTGGAGCCGGGCGAGGTCGAGGCCGTTCTCGCCCGGCACGCCTCGGTGGGCCAGGTGGCGGTCGTCGCCCGCGAGGACCGGCCCGGCGACAAGCACCTGGTCGCCTACGTCGTGCCCGGCGCGGACGCCCCGCAAGGCCGCGCCGTCGACACCGAAGGGCTGCGCGCCTACGCGGGCACCCGCCTCCCCGAGTACATGGTCCCCTCGACGGTGGTCGTCCTCGACGCGCTGCCGCTCACCGTGAACGGCAAGCTCGACCGGGCCGCCCTGCCCGCACCCGAACGAGCCGCGCACGGCGGCCGGGACCCCCGGACACCCGTCGAAGCGGTCCTGTGCGGGCTGTTCGCCGAGGCGCTCGGCGTCGAACGGGTCGGCGCCGACGACTCGTTCTTCGCCCTCGGCGGCGACTCGATCCTGTCGATGATGCTGGTCTCCGGTGCCCGCCGCGCGGGCCTCGCGATCACCGCCCGCCAGGTGTTCGAACACCGGACCCCGGCCGCCCTGGCGCTGGTGGCCGTACCGGCGGACGGCGCGGCCACCGGCGCCGGCGACCCCGGGACCGGCGAGGTGCCCCTGACCCCGGTCATGCACGAGCTGCTCGACCGCGTCGGCGCCGACCACGTGGGCCGGGTCGTGCAGTCCGCCGTCGTCGAGGCCCCGGCCGGACTGCGGTCCGGGACGCTGGCCGACGCGGTGCGCGCGGTGGTGGACCACCACGACATCCTGCGCGCACGCCTGGCGACGGAACCACAACGGCGGCTCATCGTCTCCGGACCCGGCACGGCACCGGCCGGATCGTGGGTGCGCCGGGTCGACGCGGCCACGACGGACGCCGAAGGCCTGGCGCGCACGATCGCCGAGGAGAGCCGGGCGGCGGTGGCCCGGCTCGAACCCCGGTCCGGCGTCATGCTCCAGGTGGTCTGGTTCGACCGCGGCCCCGACACTCCCGGACGGCTGCTGCTGGTCGTCGACCACCTCGTGATGGACGCCGTGTCCTGGCGGATCCTGCTGCCCGATGTGGAGCAGGCCTGCGCGGCGCTCGCCGTCGGCCGCAAACCCGAACTGGAGCCCGTCCCCACGTCGTTCAGGCACTGGGCGCGCGCACTGGCCGAGCAGGCGCACAGCGCGCAGCGCGTCGCGGAACTCCCGCGCTGGACCGAGCTGCTCCAGGGCCCCGACCCACAGCTGACCGAGGTGCCCGCGGACCCGGCACGCGACGGCGCGGCCACGGTGCGGCGGGTGTCGGTGACGGTGCCGGCCGAGGTCACCTCCGCCCTGCTGACCGGCTTGCCCGCCGCCTACCACGCGGGCGTCGACGACGTGCTCCTGACCGGACTCGCCGCCGCGGTCGCGCGATGGCGCGACGGCCGGGACCCGGCGGGCGGCTTCCTGGTGGACGTGGAGGGCCACGGCCGCGTGGCGCTCACCGACGGCATGGACCTGTCGCGGACGGTCGGCTGGTTCACCGGCACGCACCCGGTGCGGCTCGACGCGGGCACCGCCGACCTCGACGAGATCCTGTCCGGCGGCCCCGCCGCGGGCGACACCCTGAAGCGGGTCAAGGAACAACTGCGCGCGGCGCCCGGCGACGGCCTCGGATACGGCCTGCTGCGCCACCTCAACGACGAGACCGCCCAGGAACTCGCCGCCCTCCCCGCCGCCCGGCTCGGCTTCACCTACCTCGGCCGCGTCCCCGGCGCCCCGGCGGACGAGAGCCACGCGACGGCGGGCGACACCGGGGACGGACACCTGCCGGTCGCCCACCCCCTGGAGCTCGCCGGCGTCGTACACGACCTGCCCGAGGGGCCACGGCTCACCCTGAGCCTCGCCTGGCCCGGACACCTCCTCGACGAGCCGGCGGCGCGCGGGCTGGTCGAGGACTGGGCGGCCATGCTGACCGGTCTGGCCGCCCACGCCGGCGACCCCGCCGCCGGCGGCCACACGCCCTCCGACTTCCCCCTGGTCACGCTCACCGGGCCCCAGGTCGACAAGCTGGCGGAGGCGGCGCCGGGCCTTGCGGACATCTGGCCGCTCTCGCCGCTCCAGGAAGGCCTGCTCTTCCACTCGATGTTCGCGGACGAAGGTCCGGACGTGTACGTGGAGCAGATGATCGTCGGCCTCGAAGGGCCGCTGGACACCGGGGTCCTCCGGGCGTCCTGGCAGTCGGTCCTGGACCGGCACGCGAGCCTGCGCGTGGGCTTCCGGCAGGTGGCGGGGTCCGGGCAGGCCGTCCAGATCGTCATGGACCGGGCCGTCCTGCCGTGGCGCGAGGAAGACCTGTCGGAACTCGACGAGGACGCGGCCCGGGAGGAGTCGGACCGCATCGGGAACGAGGAACGGGACAAGGGCTTCGACCTGGAGAAGCCGCCGCTGTTGAAGGTGCTGCTCGTCAAGACGGGCCACGAGCGGTACCGCATGATGGTGACGCTCCATCACATCGTGCTCGACGGCTGGTCGTTGCCGGTCCTGCGGCGCGAGCTGTGGGCCTGTTACGAAGCCGGGGGCACCGCCGACGGCCTGCCCGCCGTCACGCCCTACTCGGAGTTCCTGGCCTGGCTCGGCCGCCAGGACAAGGAGGCGGCACAGGAAGCGTGGGCGGCGGAGCTGTCCGGCGCCGAGGAACCGACGCTGGTGGTGCCCGTGACCCCGGGCGCGACCGTCGAGGCGTCCGGCACCTCGGGCGAGGTCTTCGTCGTCGCCGACGAGACGCTGGAGGCCGGACTCGGCGAGCTGACCCGCACCCACGGCGTGACACTGAACACGGTGCTCCAGGCCGCCTGGGCGCTGATCGTCGGCCAGTCGGCGGGACGCAAGGACGTGGTGTTCGGCGCGTCCGTCGCGGGCCGCCCCGCCGAACTGCCGGGCATGCGGGACATGCTGGGCCTGTTCATCAACACCGTCCCCGTGCGCGTGCGCTGCGAACCGGCGCGGACCGTCGCCGAGGTCCTCACCGACCTCCAGGCCAGGCAGTCCGCCCTGATGGACCATCAGTACGTCAGCCTCGGGGACATCCAGCGGATCGCGGGGCCGGGAGCGACCTTCGACGCCCTCATGGCGTTCGAGAGCTTCCCCACCGGGATGGACGCGCCCACCCGGCCCGGCGAGGGCCCCCGCGAAGCCGCGCCGGCCGGTCTGAGCATCACCGAGGCCGCGATGCGCGAGTCGATCAACTACCCGCTGGGCCTCGTGGTGGACCCCCTCGGCGGGCTGCGGATGCGGCTCACCTACCGGTCGGACGCCTTCGAGGAACAGGCCGCCCAAGCCCTGCTCGACCGCCTGGTGCGGGTCCTGCGGCAGATGGCGGCGGACCCGGGACTCGCCGTGGGCCGGATCGAGCTGTCGGACGAGACCGAGCGGTCCCTGGTGACCGAGCGGTGGAACGCCACGGAGGTGGCGGTCCCGGACGCGCTGGTACCCGAGCTGTTCCGCGCACGGGCCGAGCGTTCGCCGGACGCGGTGGCGGTGCGGTGCGGCCAGGACGCCTTGACCTACGGGGAGTTGGAGGGCCGGGCGAACCGGCTGGCCCGCCATCTCGCCGGGCTCGGAGTGGGCCGTGAGTCCCGGGTGGGTCTGTGTCTGCCACGCGGGGCCGACATGATCGTCGGCGAGCTGGCGGTGTGGAAGGCGGGCGGCGCTTTCGTGCCGCTGGACCCGGAGTACCCGGCGGACCGGCTGAACTATCTGATCGCGGACAGCGGCGCGCAGGTGGTGCTGGGCTCCGGTGACTGCCTGGACGGCCTGTCGACGGGAGCGGCGCGGGCGGTGCTGCTCGACCAGGTGGAGACCGCGCGGGCCCTCGCTGCCGAGCCCGCCGAACCGACCGACGCGGCCCTGTCCCCGGACCAACTCGCCTACGTCATCTACACCTCGGGCTCGACGGGCCGCCCCAAGGGCGTGGCCGTGGCACACGGCGGCGTGGCGAACCTGGCCGAGGTGATGCGGCCGGCCCTGGGCGTCGCCGAGGGCGTGGCCGTCCTCCAGTTCGCGTCGTTCAGCTTCGACGCGGCGGTCCTCGACGTGGCGGTCACTCTCGCGGGCGGCGGCACGCTGGTCATCGCCTCCGGGCAGGAGCGGGACGAGCCGGGGGCGCTGGCCGAGATGATGCGGGCCTCGGGTGTCACCACGGCGAGCGTCGTGCCGTCACTGCTGACCCTGCTCGACCCCGACACCGTCACCGGCGTCGGCAACTGGGTCCTCGGCGCCGAGCTGCTGACCGCCGACCTGGCGAGCCGCTGGACCCCGCAGGCACGGGTGTGGAACACCTACGGCCCCACCGAGGCCACCGTGATGGCCACCGCCGGGCCCGTGGCCGAGGAGATCGGTCCGAGCGACGGCCCACCGCCGATCGGCCGGCCGCTGGGCAACATCGGGACGTACGTCCTGGACGGCTTCCTCCACCCCGTGCCGCCGGGCGTCACCGGAGAGGTGTACATCGCGGGGCCGGGTGTCGCGCGCGGTTACGTCGGACGCCCCGGCCTCACCGCCGAGCGGTTCGTGGCCTGCCCCTTCGGTGCGGGCGGGCGGATGTACCGCACCGGGGACCTCGCCCGCTGGACGGCCGACGGACAGCTGCTGTTCGTGGGGCGCGCGGACGAACAGGTCAAGATCCGCGGCTTCCGCGTGGAGCTGGGCGAGATCGAAGCCGTGCTCGCCTCCCACCCGGAGGTACGGCAGGCCGTGGTCGTCCTCCGTGAGGACCGGCCCGGGGACCGGCGCCTGGTCGGCTACGTCGTCCCCGGCACCACGGAGGCCAAGGACACGGATGTGGCGGCGATCCGCGAGCACCTGGCCCGCGCGCTGCCCTCGTACATGGTCCCGGTCTCGGTGGTGGCGCTCGCGAAGCTGCCGCTGACGCGCAACGGCAAGGTCAATCGCAGGGCGCTGCCCGTCCCCGACTTCGCGGGCCGGGTGTCCGGGCGGGAACCGGAGAACGAGACCCAGGCGACGCTGTGCGCGCTGTTCGCCGAGATCCTCGACCTCGAACGGGTGGGCGTCGACGACAACTTCTTCGACCTGGGCGGTGACTCGGGCCTCGCGATGCGGCTCGCCGCGCGGATCCGCGAGGAGTTCGGCATCGAGCTCAGCATGCGGCGCTTTTTCGCCACCTCCACCCCGCTCGGCGTCGCCAGGCTGCTGACGTCGAAGGAACTCCCCGAACTGCGGCCGGTCGACCACCCCGACGAGATCCCCGCCACGGCGAGCCAGACGCGCACCTGGCGCCTCGAGCGGGCCCACCCCGGCTCACCGGTCAGGCGGGCTCCGATCGCGCTGCGCCTCAGCGGCACACTGGACCGCGCGGCACTGGAGGCGGCCCTCGGCGACGTCGCCGCACGGCACGACATGCTGCGTACGACCTTCACCTCCACCGAGAGCGGTGAGCTGTACCAGCGCGTCCTGGACGCCGACGCGGACGCGGCCAGGCCCGCGCTGCCGGTGACACCGGCGACCGAGGAGGAGCTGCCCGGCCTCCTCGCCGACCACGCCGGGTACGAGTTCGACCTCACCCGGGAGACGCCGTGGACGTGCCGCCTGTTCGCGCTCCCCGACCGCGCGCACGTCCTGCTGTTGGTGGTGCACCGCATCGCGACGGACGACGGATCACTGACCGTCCTGGTCCGCGACCTCGCGGCGGCCTACGGAGCGCGCCGTGAGGGCAGGGCCCCCGAACGCGCCCCGCTGCCCCTCCAGTTCGCCGACTACGCGCTCTGGGAGCGCGAGATGCTCCGGGACGAGCAGGACCCGGACAGCCTGATCGGCGAGCAGTTCGCGCACTGGAAGAAGGTACTGGCGGGCGTGGGGGAGCTGGACCTGCCCGCCGACAGGCCACGGCCGGCTGTCGCCAACCACCGAACCGACTCGGTGCCGCTCGTCGTCGACAGCGACACGCACGCCCGCCTGAAGGAGGTCGCCGAGGGCGAGGGAGCGACGGTCTCCATGGCGTTGCAGGCCGCGCTCACCCTGCTCCTGACGGGGCTCGGGGCGGGGCCCGACGTCACCCTCGGTACAGTGCTGCCGCTGCGCGACGAGGAAGGGGACCTGGACGGCCTGGTGGGCCCCTTCGCCGACCCGATGGCCCTGCGGACGGACGCCTCCGGCGACCCCACGTTCCGCGAACTGCTCGGCCGGGCACGGGACACGTACCAAAGGGCGGTGCAGAACACCGACGTACCCTTCGCACGCCTCGTGGAGGTCCTGTCACCGCAGCCGCCCGCGACGCGGCACCCCGTGTTCCAGGTTCTGCTCGAAGTCCACGGCGACGCCGCCGAGATCTGGGAGTCGCCGGCGCTGCCGGGCCTGAGCACCACCCGCCTGCCCGTGGGGACACAGGTCAGCGAACTCGACCTGGCCATCGGCCTCACCGAGCGGTACGGGGTCGAGAGCCGCCCGGACGGCATCGACGGCGCCATCCGCTACGCGGCCGAGCTGTTCGACCGGTCCACCGTCACCGCGCTCGCGCGGCGGCTCGTCCGCGTCCTCGCACAGGTCGCGGCCGAACCGGGGCTGCGCCTGAGCCAGGTGGACGTCCTCCTCGACCCCGCCGAGCGCCACCAGGTGGTGGCGGCCTGGAACGACACGGCGACGGAGGTGCCGGACCGCACCGTCGTCGACCTCCTCGCCGAGCAGGCCGCGCTGCACCCCGACGCGGTGGCCGTCATGGACCGGCACGGCACGCTCACCCACGGCGCGCTGGACGCCGCCGCCCGGCGGCTCGCCGACCGCCTGGCCGCGCGGGGGACCGGTGCGGAGGACGTGGTCCTCGTGGCGCTGCCGGCCACGGCCGACCTCGTCGTCGCGTCGCTCGGCGTGCTCCGGTCCGGTGCCGCCTGCCTGTTCGCCGACCCGAACCGGCTCATGGAGGACATCGCCTCGTGCCTGCGCCGGGCCACCCCGGCGGCCATGATCTGCGACAGGGCCCTGGCCATGCTCCTGGCCGACGGCATCACCGTACCGATCGTGATGCTCGACGAGCCGCAGACCGCCGCGGCGGGCGGCGCGAACGCCGGCGGCGGAACGGGCGGACGGCTGCCGCTGCCCGGCCAGGCGGCGCTCGTCCTCGGCACCACGGCGCCGGGCGGCGGCGACGGTTCCGTCGCGGGCGCGGTCATCGGGCACCGGACACTGCGCGACCAGGTCGCGCACCGGACGCGCGTCTCGCCGGCGCCGCACGGGGCGACCGTCCTCGACGTACGCGCTCCCGTCTCCGCGTACCTGACACCGCTGCTCTCGGCCCTGTGCGAGGGCGGCAGCGTCCAACTCGCGGTGCCCGGCGACGACATGACACAGGCCGCGGGGCCGGACGACGCGCGGCACCTCGTCACCACCCGTGCGCTGCTGCCGACGGTCCCCGAACCGGAGGCAGGGCAACCGCCGTTCGCCGCCGTCACGGTCATGGACGACACCGGGGCGACAGCCGTGCAGGAGACGCGGGACTGGCTGGGCCGCCACCCACGGACAGCACTGGCCGCCGTCCACGGCACGGCGGAGACCGCGGGCGCGTGGCTCGACCACAGGACCGCGCCCGGCGAACCCCTCCCCGCACAGGCCCCCGCGGGACGCCCGGTCGCCAACACCCGGGCCTTCGTCCTGGACGACTTCCTGCGCCCCGTCCCGCCGGGCGGCACCGGCGACCTGTACGTCGCGGGATCCGCACTGGCACGGGGGTACGCCGGCGGGCCCGGCCCGACCGGTGAACGGTTCGTCGCCTGCCCCTTCGGGGCCGCGGGCGAGCGGATGTTCCGCACCGGCGAACGCGCGAAGTGGACATCCGGCGGCCTGCTCGCCCTGCGCGGCAGGAGCCCGGACGGGAAGCACGCTGCCGGGGCGGCCCGCCGCGCCGGCACCGACCACGGCGACCTGGAAGTCCTGCTGCCGCTGCGCCCGACGGGCACCCGGCCCCCGCTGTTCTGCCTCCACACCGGCACGGGACTGAGCTGGGCCTACGCGGCACTCCTGCGGCACCTGCCGCAGGACCTGCCCGTCCACGGCGTGCAGGCGCGCGGACTCGCCGAACAGGAGCCCATGCCGCGGAGCGTGGAGGAGATGGCGGCCGACTACGCCGAGCAGATCAGGTCCGTCCAGCCCACCGGCCCGTACCACCTCCTCGGCTGGTCCTTCGGCGGACTGATCGCCCACGCGATCGCCACCCGCTTCGAGGAGCAGGGCGAACAGGTACGGCTGCTCGCGGTGCTTGACGGCTACCCCGAAGGATCCGGTGGAGCCGACCTCGGCCGCAGGTCCGACGGCCCGGACGAGGAATCCGCATCCGTACGGACGCAGCGCGGCCGGACGCTGGGCCTGGACGCCGGCATGGACGACAGCCTCAGGTCGAACATGCAAGCCGTGATCGACAACATCGGCCGTCTCACCCCGCACCACACGCCACGCCGCTTCCACGGCGACCTGCTGCTGTTCGTCGCGGCCGAGGACCGGCCCGCGGAACTGACCGCGTCGGCCGCGCGGGAGAGCTGGCAGCCCTACGTCGCGGGGGACGTCGAATCCCACGAGATCGCCGCGAGCCACTACACCATGCTCCAGCCCGTGCCGTCGTCGGACATCGGGAGCATCCTCGCGGCGAAACTCCTGGCGGCCGACGACACCGGAGAGAAGTGAACGCCCGATCCCCTGCCGCGGAACACGGATCACGAAGGGACCCCTGAATGTCGAAGCGACTGAAAACCGCCGCGCACACGCGCCGCAACGGCATAGAACCCATGCCCGAACTGGCGGACATCAGCGCGCGGACACCGCTCGTCCGGGTCGACGCCCAGGGGGCGTTCGCGGGCTGGCACTGGCTCGCCACCGGCTTCGACGAGGTGCGGGCGATCCTCAGCGACGACCACAGGTTCAGCATGATTCCGCCGCCCACGCAGATGCACGGTGCCGCGGGGCGCGTCGAGATCGGCAACCTCCTGCGGTACGACCCGCCCGAGCACACCCGGCTGCGGAAGATGCTGGTGCCCGAGTTCACCGTCCGGCGCATCCGCCGCCTCGAACCCTTCGTGACGGAGATCGTGGACGACTGCCTGGACGCGCTGGAACTCGCCGGGCCGCCCGCCGACCTCATGCCCACCTTCGCCCTGCCCATCCCCGGCCTGGTCGGCTGCGCCCTGCTCGGCGTGCCCCGCGACGACGCGGCCGACCTGGCACGCCACTTCGTCTCCACCTCAGCCGCCGCCACCGACCACCGCACCGATCCCCGTGAGCGGGAGCGGATGCGGGCGGCGATATCGCTCGTGACACGCACACAAGCGCCGCGACGCACGGACCACCGCTCGTCGCCGCATCGGACGTCAGACTGGCATCTTCCTCGGACATGCTGGCCCTGGAGGCCGGCTCCGACCACGGTGGAGGAACTGCTCCGCTACGTCTCGTCCGTCCCGAACTCCATTCCCCGCTACGCCCTCAAGGACGTACGCGTGGGCGATCAGGTGATCAGGACGGGCGAGGTGGTGATGTGCTCCCTGCTCGCGGTCAACCGCGCCCAGCTGCCCGGCGTGCCGCACGACACCCTCGACATCACCCGTGACAGCAGCGGCCACATGGCCTTCGGGCACGGCATCCACCACTGCCTCGGCGCGTCGCTGTCCAGGCTGGAGCTGCGGATCGCGCTGCCGGCCCTGCTGCGCAGGTTCCCCGGCCTGCGGCTCACCGTGCCGGCCGAGCAGCTCCGGTACCGGACCTGGACGCCCAATTACGGAGTCGACGTACTGCCGGTGGTCTGGTGAACCCCACGCCCTGGCGGACCTGTGCGGGAAAGGAAGCCCGTCCATGCCCAAGCCGTTGAAGGAGCCCGACCAAACGCCTCTCGTCCGGACCGTCGTGCCCGGGACCTCGGACCGTGCCTGGATCGCCAACGGCTACGACGAGGTGCGGGCGATCCTCAGTGACGACAGGTTCAGCACCATGCCGCCCGCGCAGACCCCCGAGGCGTCCCGTCGGCTGATCCAGCCCGGCAACCTCCTCCAGTACGACCCGCCCGAGCACACCCGGCTGCGGAGGATGCTCACCGGGGAGTTCACGCTCCGGCGGGTCCGTGCCCTCGAACCCCTCGTCGAGGGCGTCGTGAAGGACCGCCTGGACGCCATGGCAGGCGCCGGGCAACCGGTCGACCTCGTAGGGCACTTCGTCTGGCCGACCACCAGCCTGATCGGCTGCGCCCTGCTCGGCATCCCGCGCGACGACCAGGCGGAGCTGGTCCGGCACCTCGATACCAACCGGCTGGACAACCCCGACCGGGAGCAGCGGGACATGGCGGGCACCGCATACCTCACCTACCTGGACAAACTCATGCGGCACAAGCGCCGCAAGCCCGGCGACGACCTGCTCGGCCGGCTGATCCGCGACCACGGGAAGGACCTCACGGACGCCGAACTCACCGGCACCGCCGCGACCCTCCTGGCCTCCTTCATCCCGATCACCGGCGGCACCCTGGGCCTCGGCCTCGTCGGGCTCCTGGAGAACCCGGACCAGCTGGCCCTGCTCATCGAACGCCCCGAGCTGATCGACCACGCGGTGGAGGAAGTGATCCGCAGCGTGACGATCATCCCGCACGCTTCGCCCCGTACCGCCACGCAGGACGTGACCATCGGGGAGCACGTGATCAAGACCGGGGAGTTCGTTGCCTGTTCACTGCTGGAGGCCAACGGAACACGGCCGCCCGGAGAGCCGCAGGACACCCTCGACATCACCCGGGACAACAGCCACCACATGGCCTTCGGACACGGCCTCCACTACTGCATGGGCGCGTCACTGGCTCGCATGGAGCTGCGCATCGCCATCTCACGGCTGCTGCACCGTTTCCCCAAGGTGCGGCTCGCCGTGCCGCGCGACGAACTCCGCTTCACGGCACGGTCCGTGGAGACACTCCCGGTGTCCTGGTAGGGGAGGGGCGACATGCCGCACGAGCCGACACCCGTCCCCCTGCACACCCGCCGCACCCGCTTCGACCCGGCCGCCGAACTGCGCCGGCTGGCGGACGGCGGCCCCGTCACCAGGGTCAGCCTGGCGCCCGGCACCGGCGACCGGCCCCTGTGGCTGGTCACCGGCTACGACGAGGTGCGCCAAGTCCTCGGCGACCACGTGCGGTTCTCCACCAGCCGCTTCGGCGCCCGGCCGGCGGCGGGAGGCAGAGCCGCCCCGCGCCCCGACGACGGCATCGGGCTGCTCATGGACTACGACCCGCCCGAGCACACCCGGCTGCGGAAGATGCTCACGCCCGAGTTCACGCTCCGGCGGATGCGCAGACTCCAACCCCGCATCGAGGCCATCGTCGCCGAGCGGCTGGACGCAGTGGAGCGCGCCGGCCAACCGGCCGACCTCGTCGAGCTGTTCGCGTCCGCCATTCCCGGCCCGGTGCTGTGCGAGCTGATCGGGGTGGAGCGCGACGACCGCGACGACTTCCTGCGCCGCTGCCACGCCCACCTGGAGACCGGCAGGGAGCGAGGGGAGCGGGCAGCCGCGGGCACGGCGTTCACCCGCTACCTCGCCGCCATGGTGGCCCGCCGGCGCAAGAACCCCGACGAGAGCTTCATCGGCATGCTCGTGCGCGACCACGGCGACGAGTTCACCGACAAGGAACTGCGCGGCATCTGCGTCCTGTTGATGCTCGCGGGCCTCGACAACATCTCCGGAATGCTGGGCCTCGGGGCGCTGGCCCTCCTGGAGAACCCGGGCCAACTCGCCCTCGTACGCGACGACCCCGGGGCCCTCGACCGGGGCATCGAGGAACTGCTGCGCTACCTGTCCGTGCCGCACGCCCCCACTCCCCGCGTCGCGCTGGAGGACATGACGCTCGGTGGCAAGCGGATCAGGGCGGGCGACACCCTCGTCTGCTCGATCCCGCTGGCCAACCGCGACCCGGCGCTCACCGACGGGCCCGACCGGCTCGACGTCACCCGTGAGCCCGTGCCCCACGTCGCCTTCGGCCACGGCATCCACCACTGCCTGGGCGCCGCCCTCGCCCGCATGGAACTGCGCATCGGCTACCGGGAGTTGCTGCGCCGCTTCCCTGGACTGCGCCTCGCGATACCGGCCGAGGACGTCGAGTTCAGGGTCCTGTCGACCGCCTACGGAGTCGAGCGGCTGCCGGTGACCTGGTGAGGCGACGGCGTCGTACGAGCGGGATGAGAGGGCGAGGGAGAGGGAGAGGAGAGGGAGATGGAGATTCGGGTGGACCGTGACCGGTGCGCCGGTTCCAGTCTGTGCGTGAGCTACCTGCCCGAGGTGTTCGACCAGTCGGAGGACGACGGCAAGGTGCTGCTCAAGGTGCCGCTGCCCGCCGCCGACGCGGAGCGGGCGGTGCGCGGCGCCGCGGGGAGGTGCCCGACCGGCGCGATCACCCTGCACGCGCGGGACGCGCAGGACGCGTAGGACGGATGGAGAGGTACGGCCACGGGTCCCCGCCGGCCCGTGGCCGTCCGGCATGCCCGGCCGTGAAGTCGCTGGTCATGCGCGCACTGTGTGGACGCCCGGCTTTGTGTCCGCCGTGTGACCGCCCGCCGCGTAGAAGTGTGGACCATGTTCCTCACCCACAAGCGAGCGACCGCGCACGAACGCGTCGCACCCAAGCGAGTCACCGCACCCAGGCGAGTCATCGCACCCGCCCTCCTGGCCCTCTCCGCTCTCGTCACGGGCGCCGCCCTGACGGGCTGCTCCGGTGATTCCTCCGCCGCCTCGTCGGAGAAGGAGCCGTCACCGAAGAGCGCCTTCGACCGGGCCCTCGCCTACTCGGAATGCATGCGCGGCAACGGCGTGCCCGACTTCCCGGACCCGCAGCAGGACAGCGGCGGCGTCAAGCTGACCCCGGACGGCGGCGGCGCCGACCCGGACTCCGCGTCGTTCCAGAAGGCGCAGGAGGCCTGCAAGGACAAGGCGCCCCAGGGGCTCGGCGGAAGCGGCGGAGGCGGCGGTGGCGGCGAGTCACTCGACTCGGCCAAGGTCACGGCCTGGGCGAAGTGCCTGCGCGAGAACGGCGTATCCAAGTTCCCCGACCCCGAGATCAACGGTTCGAGCATGAACATCGACCTGGTCGGCGCGGGCGTCGACCCGCAGGATCCCAAGTTCAACGCGCAGACCTGCGGCACCGGGTGGCGGCGTCAACGGAAGGACCGACGTCCGCGCGACGCTCCGGCCCGGCGCCGGCGCGTCGCCACCAAGACCGCCGAGGCGCTGCCCGACACGGCGGCCCCTCGAGACCGGCCGGACCTCGGGACCGCGACCGGGCGGACGAGTGGCACGGCGGCGTCCGCTGCGCACCTCGCTGATCGTCGTCGTCGCGATAGCCGTCGCCGCGGCGGCATCGCGCCACCAGGACGCTCGCGGCGAGCTCCCGCGCAACCGGGGCGACACGAGTGGAAGGACCACGGTCGACTCCCCGGACGGCAACCTCGGGGCGAAGCGCAGGGCGAGGTGAACCGGAACGGCAGCACGGATCGACCGGCTCCGCGGAGCGGCGAACGGCGAAACTCGGATGCCGGGTCCGGCGGATCGGGCGGCAACGAAGACCCCACGCTTCCCGTGGAGCTGACGGTGAAGGACCAGAAGGGACTCGGCCGCTACCAGGCCGCAGCCGTCGAGGTCACCCTGAAGGCCGAGACCCGCGAGGACGTCCTCGTGGTGCCCGTCAACGCCCTTGTCGCACGGAAGGGCGGCGGCTACGCCCTGGAGGTCGTCACGGGCGACAGCACCGAGTACCGCCCGGTCAAGCTCGGCATGTTCGCCGACGGCAGGGTCGAGGTCTCCGGCACCGGCATCAAGGAAGGCACCGTCGTGGGGGTCCCCAAGTGACCTCGTATCCCACGCGGGCGCCCCTGGCCCGCCCCGTGGTCGAACTGGCCGGGGTGTGCAAGACGTACGGGGACGTCGCCGCCCTGCGCGACGCCGACCTGGTCATCGGGCGCGGTGAGCTCCTCGCCATCGTCGGCCCCTCGGGGTCGGGCAAGTCCACGATGCTCAACATCATGGGCACCCTGGACCGCCCGTCGGCCGGCATGGTGCGCATCGACGGGCACGACGTCGCCGCCCTGAGCGACCGCGAACTGTCCGCGCTGCGGGCCGGCACCATCGGCTTCGTCTTCCAGCAGTTCCACCTGTCGTCCGGGGTGCCCGCCCTGGACAGCGTCGCGGATGGGCTGCTCTACAGCGGCAGGCCGCGCGGCGAGCGGCGCCGCCTCGCCGAGCGTGCGCTGCGCCGGGTCGGCCTCGGCCACCGCCTCCACCACCAGCCGCACCAGCTCTCCGGCGGCGAGAAGCAGCGCGTGGCCATCGCGCGGGCCGTGCTTGGCGACCCGCCGCTGCTCCTCGCCGACGAGCCCACCGGGGCGCTGGACTCGCGGTCCGGCGCGGTCGTCATCGAGTTGCTGCACGAGCTGCACGAGGCCGGCACGACGGTGGTCGTCATCACCCACGACCGGGACATCGCCGCGACGCTGCCCCGCGAGGTGCGGGTCAAGGACGGCCGTATCGAACACGACTCCGGCGGCCCCGCGCCGTCCCGCTCTCTCGTGCCCGAAAGGGCCGTCGTGCCCGAGGAGGCCGTGCGATGAGCACGACGAACGCGACCAGGGAGCCGGCGCGCGTCGCGAGCCCCGAGCCGTCGCGACGGCCGAAGCCCGCCCGGATGAACCCGGCCGACGTCCTGCGCGTCGGCGGCTCCGGACTGCGCTCGCGCCCCATGCGGGTCTTCCTGTCGGCGCTGGGCATCGCCATCGGCATCGCCGCCATGGTCGGCGTGGTCGGCATCTCCACCTCGTCCACCGAGGACCTGAACCGCCGCCTCCAGGCGCTCGGCACCAACCTACTGACGGTCACGCCCGGCCAGTCCTTCACGGGCGACGCGGCCCATCTGCCCGCCGAGTCCGTCGAGATGATCGGCAACATGGAGAACGTGGAGTCGGTCTCCGCCATCGGCAGGACCGGCGCGAAGGTCTACCGCAACGACCACACCCCCAAGCAGGAGACCGGCGGCCTCACCGTCGCCGCCGCCCGGACCGACCTGCCGGAGTCCGTGGGCGCCGAGATCGTCGACGGCCGCTGGCTGAACGCCGCCAACAGCCGCTACCCGGCCGCCGTCCTCGGCCCCAAGGCCGCCGAACAGCTCGGGGTGCACCAGGCGGGACCGGACGTGAAGGTGTGGCTCGACGGGCGCTGGTACACCGTCGTCGGCCTCCTCGCCGCCAACGAACTCGTGCCGTCGCTGGACTCCTCGGTCCTGGTCGGCTGGTCCGCCGCCAAGGCGGAACTCGGCTTCGACGGCTACCCCACGACCATCTACACCCGCGCCGAGGAACCGGCCGTGGACGACGTCCAGAGCGTCCTCGGCGCCACCGCCAACCCGCAGTCGCCCACCGAGACCACCGTCTCCCGGCCCTCCGACGCGCTGGCCGCCAAGGAAGCCACCGACGACGCCCTCAGCGGCCTGCTGCTCGGCCTCGGCGGGGTGGCCCTGCTCGTGGGCGGGGTCGGGGTGGCCAACACGATGGTCATCTCCGTACTGGAACGCCGCTCGGAGATCGGCCTGCGCCGCTCCCAGGGCGCGACCCGCGGCCAGATCCGCACCCAGTTCCTCGCCGAGGCCCTGCTGCTCTCCGCCCTCGGCGGCCTCGGCGGTGTCCTGCTCGGCATCGCGGTCACCGGCGGCTACGCCTCCTACCAGGGCTGGCCGTCCGTCGTCCCGTTCTGGGCGATGGCGGGCGGGGTGGGCGCCACCCTCGTCATCGGCGGCCTCGCCGGGTTCTATCCGGCCGTACGAGCGGCCCGGCTGCCTCCGACCGAAGCGCTGGCCACCACCTGAGACCGCGGTACTCCCGCTGGGACCATCCCCCGTGCCACGGGGGTACCGCACCCGTCCGCGCCACCCCCGGGCCGATCCCGGCCGCGGCGCGGGCGGGTCCTCAGCTCGGGGCGGGTCCCCGGAGCCGGGCCAGGCGACGGAAGGAGTCCAGGAGGCCCTCGCGGTCGTACGTGCTGGTCGTCACCAGCACCTCCTGAGCGCCGCTCTCCTTGATCACCCGCTCCAGCTCGTCGGCGACCTGCTCCTGGGTGCCGTGCAGCTGGCCGCTCAGCGCCGACTCGTAGAAGGTTCGTTCCCTCTCCGTCATCGTCAGCGTCTCCACGCGCTCGGCCGGCGGCAGCGGCGGGAACGTGCCGTGCGTCCGCGAGTACGCCATCGACCAGGCCTCCGGTATCAGCAACCGACGGGCCTCCTCCTCCGTCTCGGCGACGGCGACGGTGCCCGCGATCATGACGTACGGCTCGGCCAGCCAGGGCGAGGGCCGGAAAGCGTCCCGGTAGGTGTCGATGCCGCGCAGCATCTTCTCGCGGCCCTTGATGTCCCCGATGACCAGCGGGAGCCCCGCCCGGGCCGCGATCGTCGCGCCCTCGCCGACCGCGAGGACGTACGGCGGCACGGTGAGCCCCTCCGCGGGACGCGCGCGTACGCCCGTCTCCGAGGTGCCGCGGAACCAGCCGAGCAGCTCCGTCAGCTGCGCGGCGAAGTCCCGCGCATCGTCCTTGTCGCGCCCCAGCGCCTTGCGCACCCCGTCCGTGAACCCGACGGAGCGGCCGAGCCCCATGTCGATCCGCCCCGGGAACAGCGACTCCAACACCCCGAACTGCTCGGCGACCACCAGCGACTGGTGGTTCGGCAGCATCACGCCGCCGGTGCCGACGCGGATGGTGCGGGTGGCCGCCGCGACGGCCGCGGCGAGGACCGTGGGCGCCGAGCCCGCGACGCCCGGCACGCCGTGATGCTCCGAGACCCAGAAGCGGTGGTAGCCGAGGGCCTCCACCTCCTGGGCCAGGCGCACGGTGTCGCGCAGGGCTGCCGGACCGTCGTGCCCCTCACGGGTGCGCGAGCGGTCGAGGACGGAGAACCGGGTTGCCGCGATCACTGAGCTCACGCAGGGTTCAACGCCTGGGAGCCGCCATGATTCCCGTCGATTCCCGTCGGCCTGATTACGCTGATGCCGTGACCGACGACAGCGGACCTCTGGCCGTGTTCGACCTGGACGGCACGCTCGCCGACACCGCGCACCGGCAGCGGTACCTGGAGCGCAGGCCCCGTGACTGGGACGCCTTCTTCGCCGCGGCGCCGCATGACCCGCCGCTGGCGCAGGGCGTCGACCTGGCACGGCGGAGCGCGCTGGACTGCGAGGTCGTCTACCTGACCGGACGCCCAGAGCGCTGCCGGGCGGACACCGAGGAGTGGCTGGCACGCCAGGGCCTGCCGACCGGCCGCATCTGGATGCGCCGCAACGACGACCGGCGCCCCGCGCGCCGCACGAAGCTGGAGATCCTGCGGAACCTGGCCCGCAAGCGGGAGGTCCGCATGCTCGTGGACGACGACGAACTGGTCTGCGACGAGGCGGTACGCGCGGGCTTCACGGTGGTACGCGCGGACTGGGCCCACACCTCCGAGACCCTGAAAGAGGCCCAGGAAAAAGAGGGCCGCACCTGAGCAGCCAAGGGACGCGCCCCCGCCGTTAGGGGCGCGGGGAACTGCGCAAAAGCGCGCCCCGCGCCGCCGGCAGGACGCCTACACCCCGACGTCCCCGTCCTCCAACCGGAACCCCACCTTCAGCCCCACCTGATAGTGCTGGATCTGCCCGTCCTCGATATGCCCCCGCACCTGGGTCACCTCGAACCAGTCCAGCGAGCGCAGCGTCTGCGAGGCCCGCGCGATGCCGTTGCGGATCGCCTGGTCGACGCCCTCGTGCGAGGTGCCGACGATCTCGGTCACGCGGTAGGTGTGGTCCGACATGAGGGGGTTCCTCCCGGCCGTGGTGTGACGTCGCGAAGTGCGTCACTCCACCGTGCACCAGCCCGCGCGGACGCGCGAGACGGCGTATGGGATCCCGTACCCCCTTGACCGGGCGATTGGTACATACCAAAATCCAGCCAATACCCGTTCGAGCCAGCTGCTCACCCCCCGCGTCGGGCTGACCTTCCCCTGTCCGCAGGCAGAAAGTGACCCACGTGAAGCCGCACCGCCGCGCCGCCACGCCCCTGTCCCTCGCCCTCTCGTGTGCCGTCCTGCTCGCCGGGTGCGGTGTGCTGCCCGGCGGGGACGAGCGCACAACCGTCACCGTCTGGCTGATGCGGGGCAGCGCGTCCCCCGCGTTCGTCGAGCGCTTCACCGAGGACTTCGAGAAGGAGCACGAGGACATCGACCTGGACGTCCGTGTCCAGGAGTGGACGGGCATCGGGGCCAAGGTGAAGAAGGCGCTCAAGGAGGAGGACGGCGACGGGCCCGACGTCATCGAGGTCGGCAACACCCAGGTCGCCCAGTACGTCGACGAGGGCGGCCTGTACGACCTGACCCTGGAGTCGGCGCGCGACCTCGGCATGGACGACTGGCTGCCGGGTCTCGCGGAGCCCGGCCGCCACAACGGCGCCCAGTACGGCATCCCCTGGTACGCCGCCAACCGCGTCGTCATCTACAACAAGGACCTCTTCGCGAAGGCGGGCATCACGCGGCCGCCGCGCACCCGCGAGGAGTGGATCGCGGACACGCAGAAGCTCAACACCGGCGGGAACCAGGGCATCTATCTCGCGGGCCAGGACTGGTACACCCTCGCCGGGTTCATCTGGGACGAGGGCGGCGACCTCGCCAAGGAGACCAAGGAGTCCTCCGGCGACTGGCGCGGCAGCCTGCACACGGCCGAGGCGCTGCGCGGCATGGCGTTCTACCAGCGCCTCCAGACGCTCGGCCGGGGGCCGCGCGACGCGGACGAGGAACACCCGGCGCAGACCGGGGTGTTCGCGGGCGGCGACGTCGCCCAGATCATCGCGGTGCCCGGCGCGGCGCGGGCCATCGAGGAGAAGAACCCCGAACTGAAGGGCAAGCTCGGCTATTTCCCGATCCCCGGCAAGAAGGCGGGCAAGCCCGGCGCGGTCTTCACCGGCGGCTCCGACCTCGTCGTGCCCGAGCGCAGCGACGACCACTCGGGCGCCGTCGAGGTGATCGCGGCGCTGGCGGGCAAGAAGTGGCAGACCGACCTGGCCAGAACCATGAACTACGTGCCCAACAAGGCGAAGCTGGCCCCCGCCGTCGCGGGCGAGGCGGGCGTCGCGGCGATGGCGGTCGGCGCGGCGAACGGCCGCGCGACCCCCAACTCCCCGCGCTGGGCGGCCGTCGAGGCCGACAACCCCATCAAGGACTACATGACCGCCGTCCTGACGGGCGGCGCCCCGGCGACACACGCCCGCGAGGCCTCACGCGAGATCACCAAGGCACTGCGCCTCGGCGGCCTGTGACGGGGCAGGCCCCCGGTGCCGTACGCGTGGTGCGAACGGCACCGGGGGCCGAATCCCCGCCCCTACACCGGCGAGCTCAACGACAGCGCGAACCGGCCGCGCTCATCCGTCCACCAGTGCGTCAGACCGAGCCCCGCCCCGGCCAGTTCCGTGCGCACGCTCTCCTTCCTGAACTTCGCCGAGACCTCCGTGCGCATCTCCTCGCCGGCCGCGAAGTCGACGGCCAGGCCGAGCGCGGGGATCTTCACCGTCTGCGCGGCCGTGGAGCGCAGCCGCATTTCGATCCACTCGTGCTCGCGGTCCCAGACGGCGACGTGGTCGAAGGCGTCAGGGTCGAAGTCCGCCTCCAGTTCGCGGTTCATCACCGACAGGACGTTCTTGTTGAACGAGGCCGTGACGCCCGCCGCGTCGTCGTACGCCGCGACCAGCACCGACTCGTCCTTCACCAGGTCCGTGCCGAGGAGCAGCGTGTCACCGGGGGAGAGAAGCCCCCGCACCGACGTGAGGAACGCCGCGCGTTCGGCGGGCAGGAGGTTGCCGATCGTGCCGCCGAGGAACGCGACGAGGCGCGGCCCCGGCGTGGCCGGCAGCGCGAGGCCACGGGTGAAGTCGGCGATCAGGGCGTGCACGTCGAGCCGCGGCCGCTGCGCGAGCAGGGCGTTCGCCGCGCCGGTCAGCGCGCTCTCGCTCACGTCCACGGGGACGTACGTGTGCAGGGACGGCATCGCGTCGATCAGGTGGCGGGTCTTCTCCGAGGAGCCCGAGCCCAGCTCGATCAGGGTGCGTACGCCGGTGGCCCCCGCGATCTCGGCGGAGCGGGCGATCAGGATCTCCCGCTCCGCGCGGGTCGGGTAGTACTCGGGCAGGGTGGTGATCTCCTCGAAGAGGGCGCTGCCACGGGCGTCGTAGAACCACTTGGGCGGAAGCGTCTTCGGGGTGCGGGACAGGCCGTGCAGGACGTCGGCCCGCAGCGCGGCTCCGGTGGCGTCCTCGGGCAGGGTGCGGGTCAGCAGGAACGGGCTCACGCGGGTGGCTCCTTGAGCGGGGTCAGCAGTACGTCGGTGCGGCTTGCGGCGAGCAGGGTGCGGTCGGGCACCTCACGCCAGTGCGGGTCGTCGTCGTAGGGCTCGGAGGCGACCACGGTGCGGCGGCCGGGCTCCGCGAGGTACCAGAGGGTGTCGCCCCAGGCGGTCGCGGTGATCGTGTCGCCGTCGGTCATCAGGAGATTGAGGCGCGATCCGGGGGCGGCTGCCGCGACGTCCAGGACGGTGTCGGCCAGGGCCTGCCCCGCCTCGTCGCCCCGCCGCAGCCGGTGCAGGACGAGCGCCCACACCAGCGCGGAGTCGCAGCGCGCCTCCATCGACAGCAGCTCGGCGGAGGGCAGGCCCCCGGCCAGGGCGGCGAGCGAGCCGGGCCAGCCCGCCACCGCGCCGTTGTGGCTGAACAGCCAGGACCCGGCGGCGAAGGGCGCGGCCGCGGCCTCGCCGTCCGCGCCCGCCAGCGTGGCGTCGCGCACCGCCGCGAGCAGTGCTCCGGAGCGCACCACCCGGGCGAGGTCGGCGAAGGACTGGTCGGCCCAGATCGGCCCGGTGCGCCGGTAGCGGGCGGGCGCCGGGTCGCCTTCCGCGTACCAGCCCACCCCGAAACCGTCGGCGTTGACCGTGCCGTACCGCTGCCGGCGGGGCGCCCACGACTGGCGGTACAGGCCGTGCGCGGGCTCGACGAGGAGGCTTCCCAGCGGCACCGGCGGGCCGAGGAAGGCGACGTGACGGCACATCAGGACACCTCGGGTTCGGGGGCTTCGGTCGGCGCCGCGTCCCGCGCCGTGCGGAACCCGGAGAAGATCTGCCGCCGCACCGGGTGGTCCCAGTTGCGGAACGTGCCCCGGCAGGCCACCGCGTCCACGGAGAACGCCCCGCCGCGCAGCACCTTGTGGTCGCCGCCGAAGAACACGTCCGAGTACTCGCGGTAGGGGAAGGCGGCGAAGCCCGGGTAGGGCAGGAAGTCGCTGGACGTCCACTCCCATACGTCGCCGATCAATTGGCGTATGCCGTACGGGGATTCGCCTGCCGGGTAGCTGCCCGCCGGGGCGGGGCGCAGATGCCGCTGTCCGAGGTTCGCGTGTTCCGGGGTGGGGTCCGCGTCGCCCCACGGGTAGCGCAGGGAGCGGTCGGTGACCGGGTCGTGCCGGGCGGCCTTCTCCCACTCCTCCTCGCTGGGCAGACGCCGGCCCGCCCAGCGCGCGTACGCGTCGGCCTCGTACCAGCTCACGTGCAGCACCGGCTCGTCGGCGGGCACCGGCTCCACCGTCCCGAAGTGACGCCGCAGCCACTGCCCTCCCTCGCGGCGCCAGAACAGCGGAGCGCGCAGCCCGTTCCGACGCACCATCGCCCAGCCCGCCGGTGACCACCAGCGGATCTCCTCATAGCCGCCGTCGTCGATGAAACGCTGGTACGCGGCGTTCGTCACCGGTGTGGTGTCGATGAAGAACGGCGGGACCAGGCGGCGGTGCGCCGGGCGTTCGTTGTCCAGGGCCCAGGGCTCGGTGGAGGTGCCCATGGTGAACGGGCCGCCGGGGACCAGGACTTCGCTCGGCCCGGTGAAGGGCGGCCCAGGCTCCGGGTCCGGCGCGGTGAGCGCGGTGGGCCCCGAGCGCAGCTGGTGCGTGATGAGCATCGTCTCGTCGTGCTGCTGCTCGTGCTGCGCGATCATCCCGAACGCGAAGCCCGCGTCGGTGAGCGGAGTGCCGTGCAGCGGCGTCTTCTCCAGTACGTCGAGCGCCCGGCCCCGCACCTCGGCCGCGTACCCCCTGGCCTCGGCGGGCGTGAGCAGCGGCAGGCTCGGCCGCTCGGCTCGGGGGTGCTCGAAGGCGTCGTAGAGCGAGTCGATCTCGGGCCGCATGGCGTCGCGGCCCGCGACCGCGCGCAGCAGCCACTGCTCCTCCTGGTTGCCTATGTGTGCGAGGTCCCAGACCAGCGGTGACATCAACGGCGAGTGCTGCGCGGTCAGTTCACTGTCCTCGACACAGGAGGTGAGGAGGGTGGTGCGGTCGCGGGCGGCCAGGAGCGCGGCGAGCGCGCGCTCGCGCAGGGCCGCCGCATCCGTGGTGGAGCTGTTCATCGTCGGGCGTCCTTCCCCGAGGCGTCATGGTGTCGATGGGCGTCGCCGAGACCGTCCAGGAGGTCGTCGGCGGGGCAGCGGCCCCGTGCGACGTACCGGTCGGCGTACGTGGCGACGGCGTCCCGCGTCGAGGCGTCCGCGCCCATCCGGGGCAGCGCGTCGGCGGCGGCGGCGAAGCAGACGGCGGCGGCCTCGCGCAGCTCGGCGTCGGCGAGGCCGTGGCGCGCCGCGTCCAGCCACAGCGGGCTGTGCGGCGCGGCAGGCGAGCCCGGCGGCCCGTCGCGCTCGGCCAGCGGCTTGACGGCGCGGTAGGCGGTCTCGGCCGCCTCCGGGTCGTCGAACAGCGCGCTCGTCACGGCGAGCGGTACGACCCAGCCGTCGTCGCCCGGCTGGGCGTCCACCATGCGCAGCTCCAGGTGGCCGCGCGGACGCACCGGCGGGAACAGCGTGGTCAGGTGGTAGTCGACGTCGTCACGCGTGGGCGGCCGCGGCAGGCCCGAGCGGGTCCAGGCGCGGAAGGTGAGCCCTTCCGGGACACGCCAAGGCCCGTCGCCGGGTGCTCCCTTGACGCACATGACCGGTGCGTCGAGGGCGTGCCGTGTCCAGGCCTCGCGCGGCTCCCCGTCGAGCGGCGGGGCGCCGGATCTGCCGGGTTCGATGCCCGCCCACACGGCCTGCCGGGTGGACCGCCAGCCGGTGGCACGGCCGTCCTGGAGCGGCGAGTTGGCGAACGCGGCGACCAGGACGGGCCCGAGCAGATGCGCGAGGCGCCAGCGGCGCGCGTAACCGAGCGGGCCCGGCTCCTCGTACCCGGCGTCCAGACAGATCTGCACGGACGCCGTCGAGCACATCATGCGGCGCCCGGCGGGGCCGCCGCGGTCGAGGCTGGACTCCAGGGCGTCGTAGCGGGGCTCGCGCAGGATCCGTGCCGGGGGCCGCCACGGGTCGGCGCCGATGCCGCTGAGGGTGAGGCGGTGGGAGCGTAACGCGTCGCGGACGAGGCCGAGATCGGCCCGCATGGCCGAGACGCACTCCGTCAGGGAAGCGGCGGGCAGCGAGCTGAGCTCCAGCTGGCCACCGGGTTCGACGGTGAGTGACGCGTGCAGGGGCAGGGCCCGCAGTGCGGCGTAGGCCGCTTCGAGGCGGGCGGTAGGGACGGGCACATGGGCCAGTCCAGGTTCGTGGACGAGCCACTCCAGTTCGACACCGGTGGTGCGAGGCGGCCCCGTCTTGAAGCAGATGCCGCGGACCAGGGCCTCCACTTCCGCCTCGGTCACCGGGTCCGGTGCCTCCGTGCGCGGCGGGGGGCGGTGCTTCGTACAGTCTCCTTCAGGCATGCGGGAATCCTTCCAGTCAGGGGTGCTCGTCACACCCAAAACCCTCAAGGCCGATCGCACAAGAGTGCCCTTGCGGCCGTTCCCGCACCAGGAATTTCTGTTGCGCCGACCGACACGCCCGGCTCACCATGCGTTCATGAACGACACGGGGGAGCGGGCATGAGCGCCCGGCTGCGCGCGGTGGCGCAGGAGACGGAGCAGATCGTCGCGGCGGGCGCGTACACCACGCCGGGCGGCCGGAAGGCGGTCATCGGCGACTCGGTGACGGCGGCCCGTGCAGGCACCCGCATGTTCGGTCCGGAGCCGGTGGACGCAGGCACGCCCCGGCGCGAGCCCGTCCCGACCGTCTTCGAGGTCACCGGCGAGAGCAGCCTGGAAGCGGCGCGCAGACTCACCGCTGACGCGGGGACCACGGCGGGCCGCTCACCCCTCGCCGTCCTCAACTTCTCGTCCGCGCGCAACCCCGGCGGCGGCTATCTGAACGGCGCGCAGGCACAGGAGGAAGCGCTCTGCCGAGCCTCCGCGCTCCACACCTGCCTGCTTGAGGCGCGCGCCTTCTACGACCACCACCGGGCCCACCGCGACCCCTTCTACACCGACCGCGTGATCCACTCGCCCTCGGTCCCCGTCTTCCGCGACGACCGCGGACAGCTGCTGGAGTCGCCCTACCTCGTCGGCTTCCTCACCTCGGCGGCGCCGAACGCCGGGGTGATCCGCCGCAGCGCCCCCGAGCGCGCCGCCGACATCCCGCACGCCGTGGCGGGGCGCGCCGCCCGCGTCCTGGAGACGGCGCTCGCGTGCGGCTACCGCCGCCTGGTCCTCGGCGCGTGGGGCTGCGGCGTGTTCATGAACGACCCCGCGCACGTCGCGGGCGCCTTCCGGACGCTGCTCGGCGAAGGCGGCCGGTTCGCGGGGCGGTTCGACCACGTCGTGTTCGGGGTGCTCGACCGCACCAGGGGCGCGGTGACGCGCGGGGCCTTCGAGCGGGCGTTCGCCGATCACCGATGAAGGCAGTCGAAAGGGCCACCGTAGAACGGAAGGGTCACCGTGGAACCTGTCCGGCCCAATCCGCGGAGCGGGCTTCCCCCACGGCCCGCAGGCTCGGTCCATGGTGTTTCGACTCCCGCGCAGAACCCGTGCCCTGACCGCTCTCGCCGCCCTCACCGCGGCCTCGGCGCTCGCCCCGCTCCCGGCCGCCTCCGACCCGGCCCCGCCGCCCGCCGCCGCCCCGCCGTCCCGCACCGCCTCCGCCTGGCTCCCGTACTGGGACCAGGACAACGCGTACGAGACCGCCCTTCGCCACGCCGGCCAACTGCACACCGTCAGCCCCTTCTGGTACGAGGCGAAGGCGGACGGATCCGTCGGCAAACACTTCAGCGCCGAGGAGCAGCGCGTCGTCGACGGGCTGCACGGGGCGGGCATCAAGGTCGTGCCGACCGTCATGGAGAAGATGCCGCGCGGCGCCCTGGCCGCCCTGGTGACCGACCCCGACCGCCGCGCCGGCCACGTCAAGAACCTGCTCGCCCTCATGGACGGCCGTGACTACGACGGCCTCGACCTCGACTACGAGACCATCGCGCCGACCGGCGACGCCGACTACGAGAAGGTCCGTGACGGCTACGCCACGATGGTCACCGACCTCTGCCGCGCACTGCGCGCCCTGCGCAAGGAATGCGTCATCACCGTCTCCCCGAAGACCGCGGGCACCGGCCGCGTCTGGGACTACACACGCCTCGGCGCCGCCGCCGACCGGCTGCGCATCATGGCCTACAACCTGCACTGGGCCGAGGGCCGGCCGGGCCCGCTCTCCACCCCCGCCTGGTACGACGACATCCTGACCCGCGCCACCGCCGAAGTGCCGCGCGCCAAACTGGAGATGGGGCTGCCCGCCTACGGCTGGGACTGGGCCGTCGGCAAGCCCGGCCGCGCCCGCCACGTCACGTCCAGGAGCGCGGAAGCGCTGCGCCGCAAGGTGGGCGCGCCCTACCGCATCGACCCCGCCTCCGGTACACCCCACTTCACGTACAAGGAGGGCGGCACGACCCGCGAGGTCTGGTACCAGGACGCGCGCGGCACCGCCGCGCACCTGCCCGTCCTGCGCAAGCACGGCGTGGACAGGACGGTGCTGTGGGCGCTCGGCTTCGAGGACCCGGAGCTGTGGCGCACGCTGGCGACGCCCGGGACCTGACGGCACCTCGGGCCACCCCCGGCCCGGAGGCCCGGGTCGAGGGGCGGCCCGCGGTCCGTGCGCGGCCGCTGCCCCGGTTCAGGGAAGCTGTCCGCTCCCCGGTGCGGTTCAGGGGGCCGTTCAGTCCTGGTGGAGTTCGTTGCGGCCCGGACCGCCGGAGAGCTTGTCGGTTCCCGTGCCGCCCCACAGGACGTCGTCGCCGCTGTTCCCCCACAGCGTGTCGTCGCCCGCCTCGCCGTACAGCTTGTCGTTGCCCTTGCCGCCGTAGAGGACGTCGGCGCCACCCCTGCCGTACAGGACGTCGCTGCCGTCCTCGCCGTGCAGGGTGTTCTCCTCGCCCGTGCCGGTCAGGGAGTCGTTGCCGGGGCCGCCGAAGCAGTCCTGGCTGCAACGGGTCAGGGTGTCGTTCCCGGCGTCGCCCCACGGGCCGAAGCCGAACGGTCCGCCGCCGCCGTCGAGACGGTCGTCGCCGTCACCGCCGTGCAGGAGCGCGGACTCCGACGCCTTGATGACGTCGTTGCCGCTGCCGCCGTAGATCCCGGCCCAGGCCTGGCTGTCCGGCGCTAGGGTCGCGGTGTCGTCCAGGTCGCCGAGGTCGATGTCGTAGCTGTCGGAGTCGTCCGAGTTCTCCGGGATCTTGACCGCGCACCGCACGACGGTGCGGTCGCCCTCCTCGGGGTACGCGCACTCGTCCCACTCCGCCGCGTCGGCGGAGATGGCGATGTCGTACCGGTCGTGGAAGGTGAGGACGTAGTAGGACTCGTGCTCGCCGCGGTGATCGATCTTCTCGTCGACCGTCACCTGGTTCTGCTGGCCCGGCGCCGCCTTGTACCAGAGCTCGCCGTCCGCGAGGACGACGGAGGCCGTGGCCTCGGCGGCGGACGGGGCGGCCTGGACGGTCGACGCCGTTAAGCAGGCCGTGCCGAGGGCGAGGGCGAGAGTGGCGGTGGCCGCGATGGTCCGGTGAACGCGCATGCGGAAGTGACCCCTCAGGGTGTGTGCGGTGGTGCTTCTGGTCACCCGGTTAGACAGGAGGACCGAGAACGGCGTTGCCCGGCGGCCCATGAACAGTGGCGGACGGCGTGGTGACCGATACGTGACAGCGCGGCGGTGCGGCCGGTGGTGACGGGGCGTGGGTCGCCTGGTGGTGATGGAGCGTCAGCGTCACGTGGTGGTGCGGCGTGCGTCGCGCAAGGCCCGCCGAGACGGCCCACGCGACCCGACCGAGCAGGCGCGCGCCCCCGCTGCTAAGGCGCCGGTGCCGCGTCCGGGACCGGCGCCGGCCACCGCTCGTACCACCGCTGGTCCGCCTCCAACTGCGCGGCCAGGGACACCAGCAGCGGCTCGCTGCCCTCGGGCCCCAGTAGCTGGGCGCCGACCGGGAGACCGCCCGCCACATGCCCTGCGGGGACGTTGACGCCCGGCCAGCCGAGGACGTTCCACGGCCACGCGTAGGGGCAGGCGGCGATCATCGCCCGGTCGGTGCGCCAGCCGCTGAGGGCGGCAAGCGTGCCGATCCCGGGCGGGGGAGCGGCGGTGGTCGGCGTGATCACCACGTCGTACGCCGTGAAGACCGCGCCCACCCGACGGTGCAGCACGGCCTCGGCGCGGCGCGCGAGCCGCAGCGGCGCGCCGCCCAACAGCCGCCCCAGCCGGGCCGATTCACGCGTACGCCGGTCCAGGAGCGCGACGTCGGGGACGTGCCGCGTCCACTCGGCGATGCCCGCCGTGGCGCGCGGCACGAACGCCAGGCCGATCTGCCCGTAGTCCGGATCCGCCTCCTCCACGTCGTGCCCGAGCGCGGCGAGCCGGTCGGCCAGCGCGACGACCCGCTGCCGCACCGCCGGGTCCAGCCGCTTGGGCGTCGCCGTGAACGGCATGCGCAGGGACAGCGCGATCCGCAGCCGCCCCGGCTCGCGCGTCGCGGCCTCGGCGGCCCGCACGGCGGGCGGCCGGTGCGGATCGCCCGGGTGGTTACCGCTCGCCGCGTCCAGCAGCAGCGCGGCGTCGGCGACGGTCCTGGCGAGCGGGCCGTTGACGGTGATGCCCTGGAACGCCTCGGGCCACGGCCACGTCGATATCCGCCCGCGCTGCGGCTTGATGCCCACCAGATGCGTCCAGGCGGCCGGTATGCGCACCGAGCCCGCGCCGTCCGAGCCGAGCGCGGCCGGGACCAGGCCCGCGGCGACCGCGGCCGCCGAGCCGCCCGACGAACCGCCCGGCGTATGCCCGGTGTGCCAAGGATTGCGCGTGTCGCCGAAGCCGGGCCCCTCCGTGAAGGGCCACTGCCCCAGCTCACACGTGTTGGTCTTGCCGACGATCACTGCACCGGACGCCCGCAGCCGCCGCACCGCCTCGCAGTCCTTGGACTTCGGCGGGAAGTCGCCCCTGCACCCGAACGCGGTCGGCTCGCCCGCCACGTCCATGTCGTCCTTGACCGCGAGCGGCACGCCGAGCAACGGCCGGTCCGCGAACGGCCCGCCCGCCGCCAGCTCCCGGTCGGCCGCGTCCGCCTCCGCGAGCGCCGCCTCGGCCCGCACCCGCCTGAAGGCGTTCAGCGAGGGCTGCGCCGCCTCGATCCTGGCCAGCGTCCGCTCGGTCAGCGCACGCGAGGACACCTCTCCCTCGGCCAGCGCGCGGGCGGTGCGCGCCAGCCCATCGGCACGGTCACGGTCGGCAGTCATGTGGGGGCACCTTCGGTCGGCGACGGGTGACCGCACGGTAACCGGCGAGCGGCCCAACACGGAACGCCGCCAAGGGACTTCACGCCGACCTCCGCGCGGGACCCGGGCACCCGCCCGCCCGCGCCCGTTCCGCCGCCGTCTGCGAGGATGCCGATGTCATGGTGCAGATACCGAACCAGCAGCCCGCACAGCGCTCCGTGCCGACGAGCGCCGACGTCGCACGCCTGGCGGGAGTCTCGCGCGCGACCGTCAGCTACGTCCTCAACAACGCCAGCGCCGTGCGCATCAGCGAGCCCACGCGCCGCCGCGTCCACGACGCCGCCAGAGAACTCGGATACGTGCCGCACGCCGCCGCCCGCAGCCTGCGCGCCGGACACAGCCGCATGGTCCTCATGCCCACCTCGGAGATCCCGATGGGCCCGCTCTTCGGCAGGTTCTTCAACGAACTCCAGTGGGCACTCAGCCGTCTCGACTACACCGTCGTGCAGTACGCGAGCCTCGGCATGACGGGCGAGGACGCCGCCCGCGCCTGGGCGGAGCTGCGCCCGGTGGCCGTCCTCGCGCCCGACGCCTCCGCGCTCGGACCGCGCGGCGTGACGGTCCTGAAGCGGTCCGGCGCCAAGGCCGTCTTCACCCTCGGACCGCAGCGCGTCGAGGGCGCGCACGCGCTCCTCATGGACGGACGCCGGGTGGGGGAGGCCGCGGCCCTGCACCTGCTGGCTCGCGGGCGGCGCCGGATCGGCGCGATCGTTCCCACCGAGCCCGGCCTGGAGATCTTCTCGCGCCCCCGCGTCGAAGGGCTGCACCGGGCGGTCGAGACCGCGCACATCACCGGCGCCTCGGTCACGGAACTGCCCCTCGCCCACACGGAGGAGTCCGCCGCCGCGCTCGCGGCCCGCTGGCGCTCCCTGGGCCTCGATGCCGTCTTCGCGTACAACGACGAGTACGCGATGCTCGTGATGCGGGCACTCCAGGACGAAGGCATCGCCATCCCCGAGGAGGCGGCCGTCATCGGCTCCGACGACCTGATGCTCGGCAGACTGCTGAGGCCCCGGCTCAGCACCGTCCGCATCGAGCTGCCCTCGGGGCGCGGCCTCGCGGAACTCGTCGACCGCGTGGTGCGCGACCCGGGCGCCGGACCCGAGGTGCACGACGTGCTCGCGGCGGACATCGTGCACCGCGAGTCCAGCTAGTCGGCCCGGCCGGTCGGGGGAGGACCGGCCGGCACCTTCCTCCCTACTGGCCCTCGCCCTGGCTCTGTCCCTGACCCGGGCCCTCTCCCTGCTCCTGCTGCTTGGCCTGCTCCTCGGCGACCTGCCGGCGGACCTCGTCCATGTCCAGGTTCCTGGCCTGGCCGATGACATCCGTGAGCGCCGCCTCGGGCAGCGCGCCCGGCTGGGCGAAGACCGCGACCTGATCACGGACGATCATCAGCGTCGGGATCGACTGGATGTTGAAGGCGGCGGCCAGCTCCGGCTGCGCCTCCGTGTCGACCTTGGCGAAGACCAGGTCGGGGTTGGCCTCGGCGGCCTTCTCGTAGACCGGGGCGAACTGCTTGCAAGGACCGCACCACGAAGCCCAGAAGTCGATCAGAACGAACTCGTTGTCCGTGACCGTCTGGTCGAAGTTCTCCTTGGTGAGCTCCAGTGTCGCGTTGCTCATGGTGTCCCTGCTTCCTGATGTGGGGCATGGCCGCTGTCGACAACGGCCGATGGTACGTACGTATTCCGCCCGTCACGCGCACGGAAGTGTTCCCTGCGTGCACGGGCGTGTCCCGCGCGCTTACCCATGTGGCCCCGGCGCACACCTGCCGACAGACTGTCCCCATGACGGATATGAAGGATGCCAAGACATACGACGTAGTAGTCATCGGAGCCGGTCCCGTGGGGGAGAACGTGGCGGACCGGGCCCGCGCGGCGGGGCTCAGCGCCGCGATCGTGGAGAGCGAACTCGTCGGAGGCGAGTGCTCCTATTGGGCGTGCATGCCCAGCAAGGCGCTGCTCCGTCCCGTCATCGCCCGCGCGGACGCCCGCCGCGTCCCCGGGCTGCGCCAGTCCGTCCAGGGCCCGCTGGACGCGGCCGCGGTCCTCGCGCACCGCGACGACTACACCTCGCACTGGAAGGACGACGGCCAGGTCGGCTGGCTGGAGGGCATCGGCGTCACCCTGTACCGCGGCCACGGCCGCCTCACGGGCCCCCGCAAGGTCACGGTCACCGGAACGGACGGCACCGAGCACCGGATCGAGGCCCGCCACGCGGTGGCCGTCTGCACCGGCACCCGCGCCGCCCTGCCCGACCTGCCGGGCATCGCCGACGTCAAGCCGTGGACCAGCCGCGAGGCGACCGCTGCGGAACACGTGCCGGGCCGCCTCCTGGTCGTCGGGGGCGGCGTCGTCGCCGTGGAGATGGCCACCGCCTGGCAGGCGCTCGGCTCCGACGTGACGGTGCTGGTACGCGGCGGCGGCCTGCTGCCCCGCATGGAGCCGTTCGCGGGCGAGCTGGTCCAGGAGGCCCTGACCGAGGCGGGCGCCGAGGTCCGGCTCGGCGTCTCGGTCACCGCCGTCAAGCGCGAGGACGGCACCGTCACGGCGACCCTGGACGACGGCTCGTCCCTCCGGGCCGACGAGATCCTCTTCGCCACGGGCCGCGCCCCCCGCACCGACGACATCGGCCTGGAGACGGTCGGCCTGGAGCCCGGCTCGTGGCTGCCGGTCGACGAGAGCCTGCGCGTGGACGGCAGCGACTGGCTGTACGCGGTGGGCGACGCGAACCACCGCGCGCTCCTCACCCACCAGGGCAAGTACCAGGCCCGCATCGCGGGCGCCGCCATCGCCGCGCGCGCCCAGGGCGTGCCCCTCCTGGAGACCGACCGCTGGGGCGCCCACTCCGCCACCGCCGACCACGCCGCCGTCCCGCAGGTGGTCTTCACCGACCCCGAGGCGGCCTCGGCGGGCCTGACCCTCGCGGAGGCGGAGGCCGCCGGGCACCGGGTCCGCGCCGTCGACTACGACATGTCGGGCGTCGCGGGCGCGGGGCTGTACGCCGACGGCTACCGCGGCAGGGCCCGCATGATCGTCGACCTGGACCGCGAGATCGTCCTCGGCGTCACCTTCGTCGGTCCCGGCGTCGGCGAACTCATCCACTCGGCGACCATGGCGGTCGCGGGCGAGATCCCCTTGGACCGCCTCTGGCACGCGGTCCCCGCCTACCCGACGATCAGCGAGGTGTGGCTGCGCCTCCTGGAGACGTACCGCGGGTGAGGGCGGACGGCGCCGCGGACGCACCGGCGTTCGCTCCGGGGCAAGCCCCCGTGCACCGATGGGCGAGTGCGGCCCTCCCGCCGCTTCCAGCCTCGGCGGGACAGCGCTTCGGCGCCCGTACCCTCCCCTCGGCAGGCGGCCACGTGAGTACCGCCTCTCCCGCAGCAGGCGTCCACGGCGGGGCTTCCCCGTGGGCGCCGCTCGCTGGTGCCCGTGCCGCACCCGCAGCCGTGTGGCGCGCAGGGGGGGCATTGCCTGAGGGAGAACCCTTCGCGGTGGTTCCAGAGGGCGGTTCCTCAGGTGTCCTGGCGCCCCCGGAGTTCCTCCACGGCGACCCGGGCCGCCGCACCGATCACCGCGTCGGCGCGCGGCAGCTTGGCGTCGGAGCGGGCGGCCTGGGTGAAGACCACAGCCGTGTAGGTGCTGCCGTCGGCGAGTTCGACGACGCCCGCCTCGTGGCGCAGGGAGCCGAAGGTGCCCGTCTTGCCGTAGACGGTGACGTCGTCGTAGGGGAACCCGGAGGCGAGCCGGTGTGCCCACGCCTGCCTGCGCATCACGTCACGCATGAACGCGCAGCGTTCGTCGGATGCGGCCTCCCCGGTCCAGATGGCCCGCAGGAGCCGTGCCATGTCCGCCGCAGTGCTGGACGCCTTGAGCGCCGGGTCGTAGACGCCCGGGGGCACGACCGTGTCGTTGTCCGCCACGTGTGCAAGGGCCGCGTCCAGCGAGCGGGCGCCCGTCTCGGCGACCAGCCGGCTGAAGTTGCTGACCACGCCCGCGTGGATGTGGGTGTCGGGCATGTCCAGGTCGCGGCAGAGGGCGTCGACCGCGTCCGGGCCGACCGCCCTGAGCACGGCGTCGGCGGCGGCGTTGTCGGAGATGGTCATCATCAGCACCACCAGGTCGCGCAGCGACATGGTGACGGGGTCGCTCAGGACGGAGATGCCGGTCGGGCCCGGCACGCGCTCGTCGGGCTCCAGGGTCAGCCTGCGGCGCGGGTCGATCAGCCCGGTGTCCGCGAGCCGGCAGAAGGCGGCCATCAGCGGCACCTTGTAGACCGAGCCGATCGGCAGTCGTTCACCGGGGTCGATGGTCACCCGGGCCGACGGGCGGCGCAGTTCCGCCACGTGCAGCCAGCCGCGCACGCCCGCGTCGTCGAACATGCCGCGGATGTCCCGCTCCACACCACTGCCCGGCCTCCGCCCGCTCACGGTGTCACCTTCCGGGCCAGGGCGTCCTCAAGGAGCCGTGCCGTCTCCGCCGTCTTCTCCGCGCCCGGCCGTCTCGGATCCCAGGCCACGCGCAGGCGCAGCGGAAGGGGTGGATCCGCCGCCTCCCGCCGCTCGACGCCGGTGGCCGTCAGTGTCTCGTCCGCCGTCACCAGCACGGCCTGCCCGGCGGCGACCAGGGCGAGGCCGGCGCGCTCGTCGGAGACCACCACGGTCTCCACCCGGCGGCCGCGGCTCGCCAGGGTGTCGACGAACAGGTCGTGGGCCGCCGGGGCCTCGGCACGCGGCCGCACGGCGACGGGCAGGCGCGACGCGGGCCTGCCACCGGCATCGGCGCGGCCGGCCGGGGCGAGGAGCCAGGTCGGCAGCAGGATCACGCGCCCGGCGGCCAGCCCGTGCAGCACCGAGGGATGGCGGATCACGGCGATGTCGAGCCGGCCGGCGGCGACGTCACCGATCAGCGCGGCGGTGGACGCCGTCACCATCCCGATCCGGGCCCGCTCACCGGCCCTGACCGGCGCCGCCGCCACGCCGGCCGCGACGGACGCCGGTACTTCGGGGGCGAGCCCGAGGCGCAGGCGCCGGCCGTCGGCGTGTTCGCGGGCGCCGGTCTCGCGGAGTTCCCTGAGCGCGGTCAGCGCCCTGCGGGCGTGCGGCAGCAGCAGGGTGCCCTCCTCGGTGAGGGACACTCCGCGCTCGCGGTCGAAGAGGCGCACCCCGAGCAGCGCCTCCAGTCGGCGCAGGCCCTGCGACAGGGGTGGCTGGGTGATGCCCACCCGCTGTGCGGCGGTTCCGAAGTGCTCCTCCTCGGCCAGCGCGACGAAGATTTCCAGATGCCGTTCCGTCAGCACTCCGTACCTCCTGGCGTGCAGCGATACAGCCTGCGAATCGCTGTGATGCCGAGATCGTATTCGACATGCGGGACGGGTGCGGGCTTGACTCCCGAAGGGGCCGGCCCGTCGGCCTCCACAAGGACCATGTCCAGGCCCGATGCGAAACGGAGAGCACCTTGACGCGCACCGACACCCGTACCCGCCCCGCCCCCTACGGGCGGTCACGGCGGGAGCGGCGACTGCTCGGCATCTTCGTGAGCCTCCTCCTGCTCGGGGGAGGCGGATACGGCGTCTACGCCCTGGTGGGCGACGACACGCAGGACGAGGACCCACGACTGGCGTCCGCCCGCAAGCCCTTGACGGCGTTCCTCGACGCGTGGGCCGCGAAGGACGCGCGGAAGGCGGCGAGCCACACCGACACCCCCGACGGCGCCGCCTCCCTCCTCACCTCGGTGCTGACCAACCTCAAGCCCTCCAGGACCACGATCGTCGACGGCGAAGGACAGCTGGAAGACGATCGGAAGGCGGAGTTCCCCTTCACCGTGACCATGGCGGTCCCTGGCGCGGGCAAGGTCTCTTGGGAGTCGCGGGCTCAAGTGCACCGGGTATCGGGCGCCTGGAAGGTCGAGTTCACCTCACCGATGATCCATCCGGAGCTGAAGCCGGGGCAGACGCTCGCGCTCAAGGGCGGCGACACCCGGGCGAAGGTGCTCGACGGCAACGGCGACCCGCTGCGGGCCAGCAGCCTCGTCGGCACCGTCGACCCGGTCAGCGGCAAGGGCACCTCAGGCCTGGAGGCCCGCTACGACGACGTCCTGTCCGGTGGCGGGAACAGCAGATCCCTGGTGGTCGCGGACCGCCGCAGCGGACGCGCCGTCAAGGAACTGACCAAGGCGGAGAAGGCCGGGGGCCGCCCGGTGCGCACCACCATCGACCCGCGCGTCCAGGAGGCGGCGGCCAAGGCCCTGACCGGCGTCGACGACAAGGCGGCCATCGTCGCCGTCGACCCGTCCAACGGCCACATACGCGCCGCCGTGAACCGCCCCGGCGGCCTCAACCGCGCCCTCGAAGGGCGCTATCCGCCCGGCTCCGTCTTCAAGGTGGTCACCGCGGCGGCTCTCCTCAAGGGCGGCCTGCGACCCGAGGACCGCGCCGCCTGCCCGAAGTTCGCGCGCGTCGACGGGCAGCGCTTCGAGAACCAGGACCAGTTCGACCTCCCGGCCGGTGCCACCTTCGCGGACGTCTTCGCGCACTCCTGCAACACGTACTTCGTCAACGCCCGCAGCCGCCTGTCCGACACCGATCTGCGCGACGCCTCCCGCCCGTTCGGCATCGGCGGCAGCTGGGACGTGGGCACCACCACGTACGACGGCAGTGTCCCCGTCAGCAACAGCGACAACGACAAGGCCGCCGCGACCATCGGCCAGGCGCGCGTCCAGGCCTCGCCGCTGGTGATGGCGTCCGTCGCGGCCACCGTCAAGAGCGGCGAGTTCAAGCAGCCGGTGCTGGTGCCGGACGCCGTGAAGAAGAAGTACGACGCCCCGGTCGCCCTGGACGGAGAGGTGAGCGCCCGGTTGCGCGAGCTGATGCGCGCCACCGTGACCTCCGGTTCCGCCCGCGCGCTGAAGGACCTGCCCGGCCGGCCCCACGCCAAGACCGGCACCGCCGAGTACGGCACCGCCAAGCCGCCGCGCACCCACGCGTGGATGATCGGCTACCAGGGCGACTCCGACCTCGCGTGGGCGGTGCTCCTGGAGGACGGCGGCTCCGGCGGCGCCGACGCGGGCCCCGTGGCCGCGCGTTTCCTGCGCAACCTGGCGGGGTGAGCGAGGGGGGGGTGCCGGAGCCCGTGGGGCCGTTACGCGCCGTGCCCACGCCGGTGCTCGGGCACCATCGTCAGGTCCACCGGCGAGGTAACCGCCCCGTCGACGCACAACAGCGCGTCGGCCAGTTCGAACGTTTCGTCACGCCGGGCGGTCAGACACTCATAGAACTCTGCTCGGAAGCGTGACGCCTCCGCGAACGCTTCCCGCCGGACATCCGGGCACACCACACTCATGACAACGGCCTTCGGCTGATTCTCCTCGTGACGGAGCTCAGGATCAGACGAAGGCCGCCCTCATGTCCGGCGAATGCCTAGGTGGGTGACTACGTTCGGGGCATCATTCGAGGCCAGAAGAGAAAGAACAAGCTAAGGATTTTCAGTACTGGTGACAGAAATTCTGCCGGACGGGCGGTTGTGACAAGTGGGATGCCTGATCGGTGACAACCAACGTGCCTCGACTGGTCTTCTCCGCCAGCTCGTCCGGCTTCGCCGGTGACAACTCCTGAGCTTCGGCTCAGCCCATCGACCGCAATTGAGCCGAGGCACGGTGGATGTCACCGAGCCAACTTGTTGTCACTTCTCGCGTAGTGACGCCCAGGGCTTCGGCCGACGTCATGAGGCGGTCGGTCAGGCTACCGGGCGGACTTGGCCACCGACTGCCTGTTGCAACGCGGTTTGCAGCCGGTCGCGGGCCTCGGTCTGGGCGGCGATGCGTTGGTTGAGGACTGCCAGACGTTGCAGCGCGACCTGCAGGCCCTTGCCCGAGGGCGGTGCGGCGGCCACATCACCGTCCAGACACGGCGCGAACACCCGCACGTCGTCCAGGGTGAGCCCGGCGGCCAGCAGGTAGCGGATGTTGCCGACGCGCACCACGGCCCGCTCGTCGTAGACGCGGTAGCCGTTGGGGGCCCGCTGCGAGGAGATCAGTCCGGCTTGCTCGTAGTGCCGCAGCGCACGGGCGGTCGTCCCTGTCGCCCTGGCCAGCTCACCGATCCGCACCCTTCGCACCTCCCGGACCACTCCTATCACGCCACGACCGCTCCGCCGTCGACGGGGAGTACCACTCCGGTGACGAAGGAGGCGGCCGGTGCGGCAAGCTGCGTGACTGCCCAGGCCACCTCCTCAGGACGGCCGATCCGGGCCAGTGGGGTGTGTGCCAGCTGCCACTCCCGCACCGCTGCCATCCGCTCCGGCGTCAGGCCCTGGTGCTCGCCGATGGGAGTGTCGATCGCGCCGGGAGCGACTGCCACCACGCGGATCCCGCGGGGCGCCAGCTCGACCGCCCAACTGCGGGTCAGCAGCTCCAGAGCGGTCTTTGTGGCCGCATAGACCGAGCTGCCGGGCCAGGCCCGCTGCCCCACCGACGTACTGACATTGACGATCACCCCGCCCGACGTCTCCAGGAGGGGCAGCGCGGCCTGGGCCAGCAGGATGGGGGCGACCAAGTTGGTGGCAAGCTGAGCTGTGATCGTCTCCGGCGTCAGCGTGCCCAAAGCGCCGCCGCGCACGATGCCGGCGTTGTTGACCAGCACGTCCAGTCGGCCGTGTGTCTCCAGCACGGCCCGGATGATCCGATCCGGCCCGTCCTCGGCGGTGATGTCGGCGGCCAGCGGCGTGATCCGGTCGTGCCCGGCCACGGTCTCCTCTAGGGGCTCGACCCGCCGCCCGATCGCGATCACGTGGGCGCCCTCAGCGGCGAAGGCGCGGGCAGTGGCCCGGCCAATCCCAGTGCCGGCTCCGGTGACGGCGACGACCCTGCTGCTCGTTGGTGCGGTGCTGTTCATGCCGGTCATCGTGCAACCCTGCCGCCAGCGGCAAGGTCAAGCAGCGCCTGCCAGAAAGGCTGCCGCATGAGCGTTTGAGACAAGCCGCGTGCCTCGCTGGTGACAACCAGGTCGCTTCGACCGATCCATCTCACCGGTGCACCCGGCTCCGCCGTTGACAACTTTCGGCTCGGCAACGGTGAACAGGCCCCTGCGCCGCCTGTCCGTCCTCACCATCACCTGGCTCGGATAGCCACCCGGTGACAACGCCTCGCCCCCTGTCACTCGAACTGTCAGGGGGCAGGGCGTTCCACGACGGGGGTGGCTGCGAGCGACCCGGCTCCCCGACCCGCAGGCCGCGGCCGGTACACCGTCCAGCGCGGGAGCCCCCTGGTGACCGCAGGACGACAGTTGAGTACGGCGCTCGTGACGCTCCCGCCGCTCGGAGTGTTCGGCTCACGCATAGATCTGGCGAGTAATCGATAGGCGGATCCGCCAGAAGTCGGGAGACAATCTGCGGTTCGGACATCACGGAGCCACCGGAGGAGAGTTGGCTGAAGACCCGCACGGTTCGTCGCAGCAGCCCGAGCGCAGCACCGGACCGGTTACGAACGGGCCAATGCAGCAGTCCGACTCGGGTGCAGGACCGGAAGCCACGCCGGAGAGCGCGACGCTGAGGCACCAGTGGTCAGCGCTGTGGGACCGGAACAACTGGGCCACGCTCGTCGTGCTGCCATTAGCGGGAGCCTTCGCGCTCTGGGCATTGCAGAGCGTAAGCGGGTGGCTCGCAGCCCAGGCGAATCCACCTGGGTTGACGGCCTACGCAAGCTCCCCCGGGCCCTGCGTGCCTGCTGTCTTTCCCATCACCCTGGAAACCAAGACGGACAGGACGGTCTTGGTGACGGGTATCGACGTCACCGTCGTGTTCAGCAAGGTGCCGCCCCACAGCAAGAAGGAGCCTTCGGCCGACTGCGGTGATACGGTGCACGACCCCGCATTCGACGTGAATCTTGAGCAGCGTCCGGTCCCTGTCGTCCCCCGGGGTAAGAAGTCCGTGGCTGACCGCACGGACTTCCCCTTCACGATCTCCCCTGACCAGCCAAAACAGCTCACCCTCAGAGTCGACCCTGCGAAGCGGGACGTTCACTTCAAGGTGAAGGTCGAATGGGTCGCAGGCGGCGAGTACGGAAGCGCGACGCTGGATGATGCCGACCGTAGCTATGGATCGGGCCTGGGTGACGGGCCTGGCTTCCGTGTAGTCGGGTAAGTAGCTGGTTCTGTCGGGAATCTTGAGGACCACGGGGTCGGCAGTGTGATCGCTACAGTCCTCGGAATGCCCGCAGCGGGAGTTCGCCCTGTTCAATGGCTTGGCATGATGGATGGCGCGCTGGCTGTAACGCTCTTGCGAACGCCGCCAGAGAGGCGTGTGGGGCCGGTGAGCCGTCTGAGACGCTGCCGCACGTCCGTTCCCTGCCTCACCCATGCGGGGCGGGGTTGAAGGGTGCCGGGTGCCGGGTGCTGACGCAGCGGGACGGTGTGAGAATCCGCCGTCCCGGAGGTGATCGGAATGCGTGTCCGTCTCGGTCCCGGCCCGCAGGTACCGGAGTTGACTGCCCGGGTTGCCCGCGCGAGCAACCCCGAGGCCACTACGGCCATGAGCGTCCGTGCAACGCCTTTGATCGCGACACTTTCGCCATCGACTGGGAGCAAGAGCGGGTCACCTGCCCGGAGGGCAAGCTGAGCAGAGAATGGTCGACCCCGCCCTCCATGACGCCCTACGTCCGCGTCAAGTTCGCCAAGAACGACTGCGGGCCGTGCCCAGTCAAAGCCAGCTGCACCCGTTCCGACGCACGCCTGCTCAATTTCCTCTCCCAGGAGCTCTACGAGCGGCAAATCAGGGCCCGGGACGCACAGCAGACCGCGGAATAGCAGGCGAACCACGCGATGCGCGCAGGCATCGAAAGCACCCTCAGCGAGTTCATCCGCAGCCACGGTCTGCGCCGCTGCCGCCAACGAGGTGAGGACAAAACCCATGTCCAGCATGTCCTCACCGCCATCGCTGTGAACATCGAGCGGATCAACGCACACCTGTCGCCGCCATCAGAGCACCAGCCACGGCCGCCAACCACCTTCCAGAACTTCCTGGACGGCAGGCCATTCCACGCCAACGAGCATGGCGAACGACCATCTAGCGGCAGCCGTACAGGACGGGCGGCCCCGTCTTCACCCGGAAGCCACCAGCTACCAGTACAGCCGCTTGTCTCAATGCCCATTAAGGGCCCCGACCATCGAGCGCCGGGGCGAAAGGGGTAGTGGACAAGATTTTTGGCAGAGTCACTCACTCAGGACCAGACGCCGCTGGCGAAACCCGGGGCCGAGTCAGAGTCAGGCGACGGTGAAACCGTTGCTCGTTGCTATCGGACGCGAGCGTGGAGATGCATGTCGTGCCAGCCGTCCGCATGCAGCAGTGCATCGCGACGGACGCCTTCTCGGGCGGAACCGGCTTTGACCGCCACACGGCACGATGCCAGGTTGCTCGCCGAATGCCGCAGCTCAAGGCGATGGAACCCGGCTTCGCCCAGCGCCCAGTCGGTGCATCTGTCGGACATCCCCTCGGTCGAAGCCGCCGACGAGAAGGGGGAGCTGACCCTGCGCGTTCTGGACACGGAACTAGCGGCGAGTACCGAACGCCGGCAGCGGATGCGACGGGAATTGGCGGCGATCCTGGACAACCGGGCCTCGAGCGACTTGACCGCGGACTTCAAGGCGCTAGCCGACGATCTGCCGGAGGCGCGGCGATCCCTCCTGCTGGCGCTCTCCAGCTTCCTCACCCCCGCGGCGATGTCCGCTCTCAAGGAGCAACTCGCGGCACCCCGCAGCGACGTCGGTGCACAGTTCGAGTCCCCCCCCCGGACGCGCCCGACGGGGCGATCACCCAGTCGGTCGTCGTGCAGGCGCTGGTCGAGTTCTACAACGAGGCTCAGCTCGACGTCCTGCGACACGTGCACGAACTGCTTTCGCAGGACGACACCGCCGGGGAATGAGCGCCGCTTGACCATGCCCCGGCCTTCCCGATAGCGGGGGACCCCCGCATGGCACGCACAGGCCAGAACCAGGACGCGGACAGTCAAAGCGCCCCGGCCCTCGTCCTCAATACTCCGTATGTCCCTGGAGTGCGTGCCCCTCGCGAGCGCCCCAACCACCCTTCCTGACAACGGAGTTACTCATGTACGGCACCGAAAAGCCCACCGTCGTCCTGGTCCACGGCGCCTTCGCCGACGCGTCCAGCTACGCCCGCGTCATCCCCGCCCTGATCGCCCGCGGCCTGGACGTCGTGGCCCCCGCCGTGCCCAACCGCAGCCTCATCGGGGACGCCGCGTACGTCGCCTCGATCGTCCGGCAGATCCCCGGCCCCGTCGTCCTGGTCGGGCACTCCTACGGCGGCGCCGTCATCACCGTCGCAGGCGCCGAGGACAACGTCCGGGCCCTTGTCTACCTGGCCGGCTACGCCCTGGAGAAGGGGGAGAGCCTCGGTGAGCTCCAGGGCCGCTTCCCGGACTCCGACCTCGCCGCCGCGCTCGTCCAGACGCCCATCCCGGTCGAGGGGTCGGACACCCCGGGCATCGACGTGTCCGTACGCGTCGACAAGTTCCCGGCCATCTTCGCCGCGGACGTCGACCCCGACCTCGCCTACGTCCTCGCCGTCTCCCAGCGGCCCCTGGCCGCCCAGGCGTTCGGCGAGGCCGCGCCGGTCGCGGCCTGGCGGACGAAGCCCTCCTGGGGCCTGGTCGCCGCCTCCGACCGCACCATCAACCCCGACGTGGAGCGCTACGGCTACCAGCGGGCCGGCATGACCACCGTCGAGGTCGACTCCTCGCACCTGGTGATGCTCTCCCACCCCCGGCGCGTCGTCGATCTGATCGAGAAGGCCGTTGAGGCCACCTCCCGCTGATCCGGCCGCGCCCGCCTCCCTCCTCAGAAAGCGAACGATGAACGCGCCCCTCTCACGTCGCACCGTGACCGCCTCCCTCTTCGCTGGCGCCGCCGCACTCGGCACCGCCGGTATCACCTCCTCGGCCCCGGCGGCCGCGACCGCCCGGCCGGTCGAACCCCGGTGGCGTCCGGCCGGACCCACCGTCGTCCTGATCCACGGAGCGTTCGCCGACGCCTCCAGCTGGAGCGGTGTCGTGGAGCGCCTCCGGCGCCGCGGCCACCGCGTCCTCGCGCCCGCGCTCCCGCTGCGCGGGCTCAAGAGCGACGCCGCCTACATCCGCAGCGTCCTCGACAGCGTGTCCGGACCGGTCGTCCTCGTGGGCCACTCCTACGGCGGTGCCGTCATCAGCCAGGCCGCCGCCGACGCCCCGCGCGTCAAGGCGCTGGTGTACATCGCCGCCTTCGTCCCCGACATCGGCGAGAGCGCGCTCGGCCTCACCGACAAGTACCCAGGAAGCACCCTCGGGCAGGCCACCGCCACCCAGACCTACCCGCTGCCCGGCGGCGGCGAGGGCACCGAGCTGGTCATCAAGAAGGAGCTGTTCCGCGAGCAGTTCGCGGCCGGGGTGCCGACCAAGACCGCGCAGGTCATGGCCGTCGGGCAGCGCCCGATCGCCCTCGCCGCGCTCCAGGAGCCGGCCACGGCCGCGGCGTGGAAGAAGATCCCGAGCTGGTACCTCGTGGCCACCGGGGACCGCAACATCCCGCCGGCCGCCGAACGTTGGATGGCCCGCCGCGCCCGCGCCCACACCGTCACGGTCCGCGCGCCCCACGCGGTCTCCGTCAGTGACCCCGGCCCCGTCACCGACCTGATCCTGCGTGCCTCCCGCGAGGTCCGCGCCGGCCGCTGAGCGCGGCCGGCCCCGGGCCCGAGCGGCGAACAGCCCGGACCGGCCATAGAGAAGACCCCAGAGCAGACCGCAGAGCAGACCGCAGAAGACCAGAGAAGAGCACAGGATGCCGAGTCCCACCCTGGCGCCACGGCGGCGCCACCTCCTGACCACGGCGGTCGTCACCGCCGTGGCCCTGACCGCCGTCGCCGGCCACGCGCACGCGGCGAGCGCCCCGGTGGCGCACGTACGCATCGTGTCGCACCTGGACATGGCCGCCGGACAGCGCCCGGAGAACATCACCCTCGGGCCGGGTGGCGCCGCCTACGTCACCTTCGCCTTCAGCCGCCAGATCGCCCGCATCGGCCCCGACGGCCGGGTACGTGTCCTCGCGACCCTGCCGGCCCCGCCGGCCGGCAGCAGCACCCCCGTCCTGTCCTCACCGTTCCTCGGCGGGATCGTCCGCGCGGACGACGGAACGCTGTACTTCCTGTACGCCACCGGCAGCGGCGACCTGACCGGCGTATGGCGGCTGCGCCCGGGAGGCACCCCGCAGCGCATCGCCGCGCTCCCGCCCGAGGGGCTGCCGAACGGCCTGGCCCTCGACGAGCGCGGCGGACAGCTGTACGCCACCGACTCGGCCCTCGGCGCGGTCTGGCGCGTGCCCACTTGCGGCGGCACCCCCACCAAGTGGGCCGCCGCCCCCGAGCTGGCGCGGACCGGCTTCCTCGGAGCCAACGGCGTGAAGATCCACCGCGGCGCGGCCTGGGTCACCAACCTCGACAGGGGCACCGTGCTGCGCATCCCGATCGTGCGGCACGGCGCCCCGGGGCCCCTGGAGGTCCGGGCCACCGGACTCGTCGACATCGACGACTTCGCGTTCACCGGCCGCGGCGACACCCTGCTGGCCGCGATCAACGCGGACAACGAGGTCGCCCTGGTGCGGCCGGACGGTCGGCACACCACCGTGCTGACCGCCGCCGACGGCCTCCAGAACCCGACGTCCCTCGCCATGCGCGGCACCAAGGCGTACGTCGCCAGCGGCGCCTACTTCACCGACGAGGACCCGAACCTGCTGACCGCCCGGATCAAGTCCGCCGGTCACTGACAACCTCCGGCGGCCCTGCCGCGCCGTCAGCTGCCGGCGTAGACGTCCTCGACGTAGCGTCCCGCGTCGACCAGCTCCGCCCACCAGGCCTCGGCCGCCGCGGCGTCGCCACCCGCGTACTTCGTACGAACGCGCTGGAACGCCTCGCGCACGCCCGGGGCCATCCGGGAGCCGTCGCCGCAGACCCGCACGACGGCTCCGGCCTCCAGCAGCCGCCAGATCTCCTCGCCCTCGGCCGCGATGCGGTGCTGGACGTAGAACACGTCGCCCCCGGGGGCCTTGGAGAACGCGGGACGCATGGACACCGCGCCCGCGCGTTCCGCGTCCTCGAGCTCCGCGCGGTGCAGGTAGTCGACGTCGGGGTGGTCGCAGCCGAAGTAGCAGAGCGCCGGGGCCAGTTCGGCGCCCTCGCGTGACCGCGCCAGGCGGTCGGCGATCACTCCGCGGAAGGGTGCGAGGCCGGTGCCCGCGCCGACCATGATGACCGGCGTCCGCGCGTCGTCCGGCAGACGGAAGGCATCCCGGCAGGGCTGCACGCGCGCGTGGAGGGTGTCACCGGGCCGCAGGCCGTGGAGGTACGAGGATCCCGTGCCGCGGAAGGTGCCGCGACCGGAGCGGTCCGGGGCCGACAGGAGGGAGACCATCAGGTCCGCGTGGCCCGGTGAGGCGGCGGGCGACGACGAGATCGAGTAATGGCGGGTCCTGATCGACGGCAGCAGTTCGAGCAGCACGGGCCACGGCAGTCGCCCCCGCAGCGCCGGGTGGTCCTCGACCAGATCGAGCAGACCGCCCTGCCGGGCCGCCAACGCCTCGGGGTCGGCGGCCAGTTGTTCCAGGGAGATCCGCTCGGGCGGGCACGGGTTGTGCTCGGCGAGCAGCGCGGCCTGAGCTGGGGTCGGTGCGTCGCCCAACTCGACGTAGCGGGTGAGGAGTTCACGGGCGGTGACCGGGCGGTCGAGCGGCAGGGTGGCCCGGCCGGGCCGGTGCGCCCGGATGTTCAGGACCGTGTCCAGACCGACGCCGAGCACGGCCGCCGCGCGCTCGACCGACTCCGGCGCGTTGGCGGGGAGCACGGTCAGGTGGTCGGCGGTGCGGTAGGTCACGCCGCCAGGGAGCGCGACGCGCAGGAACCGCTTCGGGCGGGCCGCCGGATGTGTCATGTCGACGAGGTCGGCGCTCTCCACGACCGTCATCGCCACCGTGCCGTGCCGCGCGGCGAGCGCGTCCAGCGGCCCGCCGGTGACCTCCACGACGTCGTACGTCCTGGCCGGGGCGGCGGTGTCGGCGGCCCCGACGCTCTCCGGGTCGCCGTACCGCCGCAGCAGTGTGTCCCGCAGCGCCGAGGCGAAGTGCCGTACCGCACCGGACAGGTCCCCGGAGGCGTCGGCTTCGGCGCGCTCCAGGAGCCGGGTCGCGCCCGACGCGGCGAGCGCGTCGTCGATGAGGGTGGGCACCCGCTGGTAGGTCGCCGCCCAGTTGCGGTCGCCGACGCCGAGCACCGCGTACCGCACGCCGGTGGCCGCGTCCGGTGCCGCGTCCGTCAGCCAGGACAGGAACGCGCGCGCGTCGTCGGTCGGCCGGCCGTTGTAGGAGGCGGCGACGATCACCACCGGCGTCCCGGTGGGCAGCGCGCCCGCGGCTTCGTCCAAGGGCGCGACGCGCACGTCGAAGCCCAGGTCGGCGGCCTCCTCGCCGAGCTGCTGCGCGTACGTACGGCAGGTCCCGAAGTTGGAGCCGTGCAGCACGGTCAGCGCGGTGCCCGCCGGTACGCGCGTCGGCAGCCCGTCCGCCGGGCGGCGGTCGGCCGCGCCCGCCGTGCCGTCCTCGCGGGTGAGGGAGACCAGCTCCCGCAGGTTGGACCGGCTCCGCTCGCGGTCCTCGGGGGTGCGTGCCGCCAGGGTCATCGTGAAACCGTCGGGCTTGAGGGTGAGGGTCTCCTTGACCTTCAGCTCGTAGCCACGGTGGTCGATGAACCGGTAGCGGTGGATGAGCATGCCGAGCAGCATGGTGGCCTCGTGCAGCGCGAACTGCCGCCCGATGCAAGCGCGTTCACCGGTCCCGAACGGCTTGTACGCGTGTGGGGAGCGGACCGCCTCGGCCTCGGGCGCGAAGCGATCCGGGTCGAACTCCTCGACGTTGTCGCCCCAGACCGGATCGCGGTGCAGCATCGGCGTGAGCACGACCACGAACTCGCCGGCCTTCATCCGGTGGCGCCCGCCGAGCGTCGTGTCGGCGAGGGCCCGGCGCTGGAACGCGGGCGCGGTGGGCCACAGCCGCAGCGCCTCGTTGAGGACCTGACGCACGTAACGCAGGCGGCCCACGTCCTCGTACGACGGCTCGGGGTCGGGGGCGCTGCCCCACAGCGCGTCCACCTCGGCCTGTGCGCGGTGCAGGACCGCCGGGTTCTTGAGGAGGTGGTAGAGGGCGAAGGAGAGCGTGCCCGAGGTCGTCTCGTGCCCGGCGATCAGGAAGGTGATGACCTGATTGCGGATGTTGGCCTCGTCCAGGACCTCGCCGCTGCCGGGGTGCGGGGAACCCAGCATCAGGCCGAGCAGGTCGTCGGTGGAGGTGTCGCCCGCCGCCTTGCGGGCCCCGATGACCTCGTCGACGACCCTCGCCAGGAAGGCGGCGTCGGCGGCGAACTCCGCGTCCTCGGCGGAGTAGTCCCCGCCGGGCGTCCGGGCCAGCTTCGCCTGACTGTGCCCGAGCGAGCGTACGAGGGCCGCGACGAAGGGGTGGGGCTCGGTTCGGGCGAAGGACTCGAAGTCGTAGCCGAAGCCGGACAGGCCGATGGTGTCCAGGGTCATCCTGGTCATGTCCTCCGACACCTCCACCGGAGCGGACTGCGCCGCGCCCGGCGTGAACCGCCCGTCCCAGGAGGCGATGAGGCGCCGGGCGACCCGCAGCATGTGCGGGTGGTACGTACGCATCGAGTTCATGGCGAAGGCGGGGAGCAGGATGTCGTGCGCCTTCGCCCAGTTGGGCTCGTCGTCGTACGCCGTGAACAGGCCGTCACCCGCGATGCCGCGGACGTTCTCCAGGGCGGGACCGACCCCCTTGGCGAACCGTGTCTCGTCGGAGAGTTCCTCGACCAGTTCCAGGGACGAGGCCCAGACGCTGTCGCGCCCGTGGTAGCGGCGGACGTAGAGCGGGCCGTACCGGCGCGCGAGCTCCACGGCCTGCTGAACGGGGGTGCTGCTCAGCCCCGTTGCCGTGACATCGACGGTGGGCGGTCCGGGGTCCGGGGCGTTCCGGAGACCGTGGACCTCGACAGTGGGGGATTCGCTCATGGCCAGTGCCTCTTCCCAAGGACGTGGGGGAGTTGAGCGCCCGACGTGCTGGGCGCGCACTCCACCGTCCCGTGACCCGGACGGCCGCCCGCCGCGAGAACTACATAATCTTGTAGGGGGCTTTTCCGCGCAGTCGCTTGCGCGGACCGGGGTGACATGTGTGAGGGGGCAGGGAGAGGAGGCGGGACGTGTCCCGAACAGCCGGTGGGCCGCGGGGTGGCGCGGCGGATCCGGGCAGGCCGAAGGTGGCGGACGCGGCGGTGTGGCGGGGCAGGTTCCTCAGCCTGCTCGACCGCTCCCCGGTGCCGACCGCCATCAGCAGCGGCGAAGGGCTGGTCTCCGTCGCCAACCCCGCCTTCGCGGGGGCCCTTGGACTCCAGCCGGGCCGGGTCGCGAACCGCATGCTGCTGGACCTGCTCACGCCCACCAACAGGAAGCAGCTCCGCAAGCTCGACGAGGCCATGCGTTCCGGCCGCAGGTCCCGCTACCCGGTCGAGGTCAGCTGGACGGCCGGGCAGGTCGTCCGCCACGGCAGGCTGACCGTGGAGCCGGTCACCGATCCGCTGGAGGAGACACCGCCCCTGCTGGTGACGCTGCGCGTGGCACAGGAGCGGGCACAGCCGTCCGCGTCGGGCCCGGGCGGCGCGACGCGTTCCGGGGAGGCGGGGGAGGACTACGCGCACCCGGCACTCAGCGCGCAGGAGGCGCGTGTCCTGCGGCTTGTCGCGGGCGGCGCCACGACGGCGGTGGTGGCGCGCGCCCTCGGCATCGGCGTCGACGGCGTCAACTACCACCTGACCCGGCTCTGCCGCCGGCTGCGGGTCCAGAACCGGACGGCGCTGGTGGCCCGCGCCTACGTACTGGGTCTCCTCGACGCGAATGCGTGGCCGCCCGAGGTGTCGGCGCCCACCGCGCGACAGGCCCCGCGAACTGGTCACCGGCCTCACGTCCCGCCTGCCGCGCCCGGCCGTGCCCTGCCGGAGCCTGGTGACGCGGTGTTCCGGCCGGGCGGTTAGCCTGGTGTCAGCGGCGATCTTCCGGGCCGGGTGATCTTCCCCGGACCACGGGTGCGCCCGGCCTCGGGGGCGCCGCGCGGCGGTGGGGCCCGCCGTACCCGAACCGCGGCGAAGGATGCCGCCAACGGTCCCTACTTGCGAACGAGTGCGCCCGGCGACGGGCGACGCGAGTAGGAGGCGCACACCCATGGAAGCCCAGCGGCCCGAAGCGGTCGGCGAACCCGCGGAACCCGACCTCGACCTGTCCGCGCCCGGCCGGCGGCGGGGCGGGACGGCGCACGGGCAGGGGCCGGTCCTCGCCGTGGTGGCGATCGGCGGCGCCATCGGGGCATCGGCGCGCTACGGCGCGTCCCTCGCCTGGCCCGTCGCCCCCGACGGCTTCCCCTGGCCGACGCTCCTGGTGAACGCGGTGGGATGCGCGGTGATCGGCGTCTTCATGGTGCTGATCACCGAGGTGTGGGCGGCGCACCGCCTCGTGCGGCCGTTCTTCGGCACGGGCGTGCTCGGCGGCTTCACCACCTTCTCGACGTACGCGGTGGACATCCAGCGACTCGTGAGCGGCGGCCACGTCCGCACGGGCCTCGCCTATCTGGCACTGACGCTGTTCGCGGCGCTCGCGGCGGTGTGGAGCGCGGCGTGGACCACGCGCCGCCTGATGGCGTGGAGGCGGTCATGACGAGGCTCACGGGCACGGCGCAGCGGGTGACGATCTTCATCGGGGAGTCCGACCTCTGGCACCACAAGCCGCTCTACACCGAGATCGTGCACCGCGCGCACCGGGCCGGACTCGCCGGGGCGAGCGTCTTCCGGGGCATCGAGGGATTCGGCGCCTCGTCGCTGATCCACACGCACCGGCTGCTCTCCCTCGGCGAGGACCTGCCGGTCGCGGTGGTGATCGTGGACGCGGAGGACAAGATCCGCGCGTTCCTGCCGCAGCTCGACGAACTCGTCGCGGAGGGCCTGGTGATCCTGGACGACTGCGAGGTCATCCGGTACGTGGGACGGGAGGAGGACCGGTGAACTGGCTGTCCGTGATCGCCGGGGCGATGATCGGCGCCCCGCTGCGCCACCTGACCGACCGTGCGGTGCGGGCCCGCCACGACACCGTCTTCCCGTGGGGCACCTTCACCGTCAACGTCGTGGGCTGCCTGGTCCTCGGCGTGCTCGCCGGGGCCGTCTCGGCGGGCGCCGCCTCCGCCTCCGCGCAGCTGTTCCTCGGCACGGGCCTGTGCGGGGCCTTGACGACGTACTCGACCTTCTCGTACGAGACGCTGCGGCTCGCCGAGGGCGGGGCCCGGCTCTACGCGGCTGCGAACGCCATCGGAAGCGTCGTCGTGGGCCTCGGCGCGGCCTTCTTGGGGGTGGCCGTCGCCGAGGCCCTGTGGCTGTGACGCACCTCGACCGCCGCGACCGGCTGTCGTGGTCTCAGCGGCGGATCTTGAGTGCCGAGGCGACCTCGGCCGCCCACTTCCAGGGCGCGGCGGTGCCGCCGGGCTGGGAGTTGAAGTACTCCCAGCCCGCCACCCCGCCGAACCCCGGGTGCTTCGAGGCGAGCGCGCCGAGCGTGGACTTCAGCGTCGTCATGCCGACATAGCCGCTGCCGCCGTTGGCCGGTGACGTGAGCGTTCCCGCGACCACCTTCGATGCGGGAATCAGACCGCGGGCGATGATGGCGTCGTAATCGGCCGTGGAGTTCATGCGGCCCCAGCCGTTGTAGAACTGCGCGTTGAACCACGCGATGTCACCGCCCCGGCTGCGGTAAAGGGCGTCGTAGTCGAAGCCGGAGAGATTTCCGCCGCCGCTGAGCGCGCTGCCCACCGGCGCGAGCGTAATGATGAAATCGGCACCGAAGTCGGCGCGCAGCGCGCTGATGACGCGCTCGATACCGGCCAGCGACATCCGCTCCTCCACGTCGAGGTCGACGCCGTCGAGCTCGTACCGCCGGATGAAGTCCCGCAACAGCGGGTAGTACGTGTCGAATTCCTCGTCGAGCCGGGTGAAGCTGCCGGGCGCCGCGCCACCGACCATCGCCAGCACGTGCACGCCCTGGCCGCGCAGGGTCTTCAGGTCGCGCCACATCCGGTCGTACTTGGCCGCGCCCGGCGGGTCGTCGTTCAAGTGCACCGGTGCGTAAGGGCCGTTGAGGTCATTGAGGTGCACCGCGGCCACCAGTACGTCCGTGACGCCGGTGCGGTGCTCGGTGAGCGCGAGCGGCGACACATACGCGCCATTCGCGTACTGCGTCTGGTAATAGACGACCACGCGTTTCCCCGCCGCGGACGGTTTCGCCGCCGCCATCGCCGTACCGCCGGACGCGGCCGTGAGAGCCAGTGCCGCGAGCAGGACGCTGCGCCTCTTCATGCTCATCTCTCCCCTGGGTCGAAGTCGCCGCAATTCTTACGGGGAGCCGCGGCGAATGGCTAGGGCAAGACAGAGCTAATGCGCATTAGTTGGTGAGCTCATGGCGGAGCTGTACGACGCCGTTGCCGAAGGTGTGGGTCCCGGCGAGCCGGAGGTCGGCCCGCACGTCGCGCGCCTGGAACATGGACTTCCCGCGGCCGAGCACGACGGGGTGGACGTAGGTGTGGATCTCGTCGATCAGGCCCAGGCGCAGGAAGGACGCGGCGAGGTCCGCGCCGCCGACGCAGAGGTCGCCGGCCGCGCTCTCCTTGAGGGCCCGGATCTCCTCGGGCACCACCTCGCGCAGGATCGTGGTGTTCCACTGGGCCTCGCGCAGGGTGCGCGAGAAGACGTACTTGGGCGTGTCACGCCAGATCGGGGCGAACTCCGCCTCGAAGTCGCTGCACGCGGGGTCCTGGTCGGCGGTGGGCCAGAACTCGGCCATGAGCTCCCACGTGACGCGGCCGTGCAGGATCCCGCCCATCGCCCGGACCTTGTCGTTGAAGTGGCGGTGCAGTTCCTCGTCGACGAGGTGCCAGTCGATCTCGTGGTCCGGCCCCTCCATGAAGCCGTCCAAAGACGCCGACATCATCCAGATGATCTTTCGCATCGCGGTCGCGCTCCTCGCGGTCGTCGCCGCGGTTACGGCCGCCGTGGCGCCTTTCGTGACGATACGCGGCCGGCGGGGCGGGTTGTGGCGTGTCGAAGGCCCCCGCGAGTCTCGCGGGGGCCTTGACGGGGGCCTTGCCGGGCGGCAGGTGTGCGGTCGGTCAGGTCATTCGCCCCGTGGCGGCGGCGCCTGGCCGAAGTCGCCGTTGAGCGCGGCGGCCATCCGCAGGTGTGGTGCCGCGTCGGCCGCCCTGCCCTGCCGCTCCAGCGTGCGCCCCAGCATCAGGCGGGCGTAGCTCTCCACCGGGTCGAGTTCGAGGACCTTCAGCAACTCGGCCTCGGCGCGCAGTAGTTGGGCCGAGTGGTAGTAGGCGCGGGCGAGCAGCAGACGCGGGGCGACCTGCTCGGGCACCTCGTCGGCCAGGGTGCCGAGGATGCCCGCGGCCGTCGCGTACTCCTTGGCCTCGAAGAATTGCCGCGCACGCTCCCAGCGCTCCGCCGCGGTCCCGTGGTCGTAATAGGTCATCTCCATCGTCCGCCTCCTTCGCACGCTGCAACGAAGCCCTGTAGTTGAATATTCCACCAGTGGTGGCGCGTGGCTGCCGACGGTGACTCCCGACGGGTGACTGACGTGCGGCGCCCACAGGACTAGGTTGTGCGGCATGAGCAATCTTGATCGCGAGGCGGTGCCGAGCAGATGCGGCGGCCGTGGCTTCGTCGTCGCGGAACCGGTACGCGAACTCCTCAGCCCCCGCCAGGTCAAGCTCGGCGAGTCCACCGAGGTCCGCCGCCTGCTGCCCAACCTGGGGCGCCGCATGGTCGGCGCGTGGTGCTTCGTCGATCACTACGGCCCCGACGACATCGCGGACGAGCCCGGCATGCAGGTGCCGCCCCACCCGCACATGGGACTCCAGACGGTCAGCTGGCTGCACGACGGCGAGGTCCTGCACCGCGACTCCACCGGCAGCCTCCAGACCATCCGCCCCCGCGAGCTGGGCCTGATGACCTCGGGCCACGCCATCTCGCACTCCGAGGAGAGCCCGCGGGCCCACGCCCGTTTCCTGCACGGCGCACAGCTGTGGGTCGCGCTCCCCGACGCCGACCGCCACACGGCCCCGCGTTTCGAGCACCACGCGGAGCTGCCGCGGCTCACGGCCCCCGGTCTGACCGCGACGCTGATCCTTGGCAGCCTCGACGGGGCGAGCTCACCCGGCACGACGTACACCCCGATCGTCGGCGCGGACCTGACGCTGGCCCGCGGCGCGGACGTACGCCTCCCCCTGGAACCGGACTTCGAGTACGCGGTCCTCGCCATGTCCGGCGAGTCCCACGTCGACGGCGTCCCGGTCCTCCCCGGCTCCATGCTCTACCTCGGCTGCGGCCGCGCGGAACTCCCGCTGCGCGCCGAGTCGGAGGCGTCCCTGATGCTTCTGGGCGGCGAGCCGTTCGAGGAGGAGCTGGTGATGTGGTGGAACTTCGTGGGCCGCAGCCAGGAGGAGATCGAGCAGGCGCGGGGTGACTGGATGACGGGCTCCCGCTTCGGCGAGGTGACGGGCTACGAGGGCGCGCCGCTGCCCGCCCCGGAACTGCCGCCGGTGGCGTTGAAACCGCGGGGGCGGGTGCGTTGACCTGGTGTTACGTGTCTGGCGTTGATGGTCGTAGAGGTGCAGGAAGGGGGTGGTCGATCTCTCGCGGCGGGGAGCGCCGGTAGGGCTCGGTCGAGCGGCGATGGGACGGTCGCGGAGTTGGGCTGCGGCTCGCATGTTCGGCACGTATGCCCAGGTTGAATCGGGCGCTTGCTGATCCTTTGCTGACCTTACTGACGAGTAGTCAGATTGGCTGCCCTCTGACGCGTGTGCTGGTGGGAGGCCCAGGACCGCCCGCGTTTCCAGCTGCGGTAGCGGCATTGCTTCGCTTGCCGACTGTCTGATGCTGACTAATCGAGGGCACTGGTCCAGGACCCGCGACAGCGCCGCAGGCTTGGTCCCGTTTATGCGCGACGAAGTATGGTCTGCGGCCTTACGCGAGAAGGGTCACGTCTGGTCACACGTAGAAAGGTCGCAGTGCGCCTCTCAGAGCGCGGCGGAGCCGCGAAATGAATGCTGATTTGACCGGCTGATGCCTTTGGCGTGGCAAGCGGTGTGGGCTTACGTCGATGCCGTGATTTTGGGGGAATGGGGGAGTTGAGCAGAGTGGTGATCCGCGTGTTCGGAGCGCCAGTAGGTTCTTCGTCTGCTGGTCCCGGGGCCGTGTCCGAAGAAGCGGACAGGGAAATGCGGAGGCACCCTGCGCTGCCTCGGCAGCTCGCGGTCTTCGCGTGGACGAGCACTGGAGCGGCAGTCGCGGCGTGGACGTCTGCGACGGTTATGCCCAGCGCCGTCTCCACCAGGGTTAGGCCGTCCTTGGTCACGTCGAGCACGCGAGGTTCGTGATCACGCGTCTGACGCACCGCTCGCCAGTCACCGGCAACGTGCACTCGTCGAGAACAGTCGAGTTGCCGTCTCTGCCGTGTGCACCATCAGGGCCATCCCCGCCGGCCGCCGCCAGCTGCGCCGTCGAACACTGGCGCTCGGGGCTGGCAAGAGCCGGCTGAACAGCGGAGTTGGTGGGCGAGGAGATCTTCTTGAAGTTGTCACCCTCACGCCGCTGACCTGTAGAAATTGGCTGTACAGGCGGTCCGACCTGCGGCGATCAATCTTTCCGACGCTTTCGTCCTACTGCCCCTCTGTACGGCCGATCCTCCCCGGTCGCTCCCCAACGCGGCTTCATCCTCCCCAGCGGCAGCCCGTTCCGCACCAGCGTTTCCACTGGTGCGGCGCCCCGTTGTGGGTACTTGCGCGTTGGCGCTCGTGACACTGTGCGGCTCTGACCGTTGACTGGTTGTGCGTTGTCGTGCCAACTCCTGGGCGCAGGAGGTCAACGCGGTCGCTCGGATCGCTCCTAGCTTGAAGAAGTGCCGAGCCGCGGAGGCGGCGGGCACGTTACCGATTGCTTCGAGAGGACCCCTCATGTTCGACATCAACAAGGTGCAGGCCGCCCCGAGCAAGGATCTGCTCACGCCGGACAACTCGGTCATGCTCTTCGTGGACCACCAGCCGCAGATGTTCTTCGGTACCGGGAGCGGCGATCGCGCCGCGATCATCAACAGCACCGTGGGTCTTGCCAAGGCGGCGCAGGCCTTCGACGTGCCGGCTGTTCTGACCACGGTCGCCGCGGAGTCGTTTTCCGGTCCCCTGCTGCCGCAGCTCGCCGAGGTGTTTCCCGAGCAGGAGGTCATCGACCGTACGACCATGAACGCCTGGGAGGACGAGGCGCTCGTGGCGGCGGTCAAGGCGACCGGACGCAAGAAGATCATCCTCTCCGGCCTGTGGACCGAGGTCTGCCTCGTGCTGCCCGCCCTCTCCGCCCTGGAGCAGGGTTACGAGGTGTACGTGGTCTCCGACGCGTCCGGCGGCGTCAGCCCGGCCGCCCACGAGCACGCGTTGCAGCGGATGCTGGCCGCCGGTGCGGTGCCGGTGACCTGGGTGCAGGTACTTCTTGAGCTGCAGCGCGACTGGGCGCGCCAGGAGACGTACCCGGCGGTCATGGAGATCGTCAAGGCGCATGCGGGCGCGTACGGCCTGGGTGTCGTGTACGCGCAGAGCGTCATCGGCGCGCACGCGGCGGGCTGACCTCCTTGGACACCGGCATCCTGATCCTGCGTCTGCTGGTGGGGCTGCTCGTCGCCGGCCACGGGGTGCAGAAGGTCAGTTCGCACCTGGGCGGCAGGGGGCTCGAGGGCGGCGCGGAGGAGTTCCGCGCTGACGGGTTCCGCGGCGGAGTGCTGACCGCCCTGGCGGCGGGCGGGGGGCAGATCGGATCAGGTCTGCTGCTCGCCGCCGGCGTCCTGACCCCGCTGGCGGCGACCGGCGTCATCGGGGTCATGACGGTCGCTCTCACCGTGAAATGGCGCCATGGGCTATGGGTGCAGAACGACGGGTACGAGTATCCGCTCGTCCTCGTCGGTACTGCCGCCGCTCTCGCCACCACCGGCCCCGGCACCTGGTCCCTCGACGCGGTCCTCGGCCTCACGCCGTACCCGCCGTGGTGGGCCGCCCTCGCACTCGTGGCCGGCCTCGGCAGCGGACTGCTCACCCGGCTCGTCCTGCACCGGTCCACCGTCCCGGCGATCGCCGAGCGCTGAGCGCGCCGCAGACCGGGTCCGGCCGCCCACTCCCCCCAACCGGGCGGCCGGACCCTTCCCGCCCTCTTTCCCGAACAGGAGCACTCGATGGACTCCCTCACGACCCAGCGCGGCGGCGGCCAGCCGCTGCTGCACCAGAAGGGCGCCGAGACCCAGGCGTTCGGCACGCTCAAGCAGCTGCCGATCGGACTCGGCCACGACACCCGCATGTACGCCTGCCAACGGCTGAACCGCGTACTCGCCGACACGCAGATCCTGTACGCCCTCTACAAGAAGCACCACTGGCTCATGCGCGGGGCGACCTTCTACTCGCTCCACCTGATGCTGGACAAGCACGCGGAAGCCCAACTGGCCATCGTGGACGCGCTGGCCGAGCGGGTCCAGAGCCTCGGCGGCGTCGCCGTCGGAGACCCGCGCCACGTCGCGGAGCTGACCGCTGTACCCCGGCCGCCGGATGGCGTCGAGCCGGTGCCCGTCATGCTGTCGCGGCTCCTCGACGCGCACGAGCGGATCCTGATCGAGGCGCGGGACGCCGCCGCCCGGATCTCGGCGGAAGGCGACGAGGGCAGCACCGACCTCCTCGTCTCCGACGTCATCCGCACCGGCGAGGCACAGGTGTGGTTCCTGGCCGAGCACCTCGTGGACACCCCTCTGGTACGCGGCTGATGGACCCGTACGACGTCGTCGTGGTCGATGGCGGGCCAGGTGGCGAGGTGGTGCCTGGACCAACCGGCAGGCCACCACGGCCGCCGTCGTGCCCGGGCGGCTCGTCGTCATCGGCGGGGGAGCGGTGGCCTGCGAGATGACCACGGCGCGGCGCTCGCTCGGCTCCTCCGTCACCCTCCTCGTCCGTGATCGAGCCCTGCTGACCGGCTGGGAGCCGTGCGCGGGCTCGCGGCGGACACCGCCTACCTGCGCAGTGTGCTGGCTGCCGTCGACGGCCCCGTCGTCCTGGTCGGCCACTCCTACGGCGGCGGCGTCAGTGGCGCCGCGGTGGGCAACAGCCGCGTGCAGGCCCTGGTTTGCATCGCCGCGTTCACCCCGGACAAGAGTGAGAGCGCAGCCGAGCTTGCCGCCAAGTTCTCCGGCTCCACCCTCGGCGACACGGTGAACCCGCAGTCGTACCCGCTGCCCGGCGGCGGCACCGGAACCGAACTCGTCATCGACCGGGCCAAGTTCCACCGGCAGATCGCCGCCGACGTCCCCACCGCAGACGCGGCCTTCATGGCCGCGGCCCAGCGTCCTGTCGCCACCGCCGCGCTGGAGGAGAAGGCCGGGAAAGCAGCCTGGAAAACGATCCCTTCCCGGGCGCTGATCACCACGGCCGACAAGAACATCCCGCCGGCCGCTGGACGGTGGATGGCCCGCCGCGCCGGCTCGCACGTCACCGAGGTGGACGCGTCGCACGCCGTGGCCGTCTCCCGTCCCGCCGTGGTCGCCGACGTGATCCTCGACGCCGTGCGGGCGACTCGCTGAGCCCTCGACCTTCCCTGTCCCGTCCCGTACATCCCCCCAAGGAGAGCCCTTCATGAAGAACCGACCGATACTCGAACCCGCCGCGCAGGCCTTCGCCGACGCCACCGCCCAGCCGCCGTTCCTCCACCAGATCCCCGTGGCGGACGGCCGCAAGGCCGTCGACGGTGTCCAGAGCGGCGAGGGTGTCCCGCTGCCCGCCGTCGACGAGGAGTGGATCACCGTCCACGGTGGCCCGACCGGCGACGTCCGTGCCCGGATCGTCCGCCCGCGCGGCGCGACCGGCCCGCTTCCCGTGGTCCTCTACATCCACGGAGCGGGCTGGGTGTTCGGCAACGCCCACACCCACGACCGGCTGGTCCGTGAACTCGCCGTCGGCACGGGGGCGGCTGTCGTGTTCCCCGAATACGACCTGTCGCCCGAGGCCCGCTACCCCGTCGCGATCGAGCAGAACTACAGCGTCGCCCAGTGGGTCACCCGCGAGGGCCACCACAAGGACCTCGACGGTACCCGGATCGCCGTCGCGGGCGACTCCGTGGGCGGCAACATGAGCGCGGCCCTGACCCTGATGGCCAAGCAGCGCGGTGACGTCCGCATCGCCCACCAGGTCCTCTTCTACCCGGTGACCGACGCGGGCTTCGACACCGACTCGTACCACGCCTTCGGCGAGGGCTACTTCCTGCGCCGTGACGCGATGAATTGGTTCTGGGACCAGTACACGACGCAGGAGGCCGAGCGGGCCCAGATCACCGCTTCGCCGCTGCGTGCCTCCACCGAGCAGCTGACCGGGCTGCCGCCGGCCCTGGTCATCACCGCCGAGGCCGACGTCCTGCGCGACGAGGGCGAGGCGTACGCGGCGAAGCTCCGCGCCGCCGGCGTCCCCGTCACCGCGCTGCGCGTCCAGGGAACCATCCACGACTTCGTCATGCTGAACGACCTGCGCCGGACGCAGGCCGCGGAACTCGCCATCGGCCTCGCCACCGACGCCCTCCGCAAGGCCCTCGCATGACCGGGCCGTCGACACACGGAACCTCCGTGCACGGGCAGTCGGCGAGCATGCCGGTGGCGGGCCTCGTCCCCGGCACGCGCCGGGAACACGAGCACGCCGACCTCCTGGTCCGCAACGCCAGGGTCTTCACCGGTGACGCCGCCCGCCCCGAGGCCCGTGCCGTCGCGATCCGCGACGGCCGGATCGCGGCCCTCGGCGACGACCACGGCCTCGCCCACCTCGTCGGCCCCGGAACGAGGGTGGTCGACGCTCTCGGCCGCCGGGTGATCCCCGGTCTCAACGACTCGCACCTGCACGTGATCAGGGGCGGCCTGAACTACGTCCTGGAACTGCGCTGGGACGGCGTGCGCAGCCTCCGCCACGCCCTCGCGATGCTGCGCGAGCAGGCCGGCCGCACCCCGAAGGGGCAGTGGATCCGGGTGGTGGGCGGCTGGACCGCCGAGCAGTTCGCCGAGCGCAGGATGCCGACCGTCGCCGAACTCAACGCCGCCGCCCCCGACACCCCCGTCTTCGTCCTGCACCTCTACCAGTCGGCCCTGATGAACCGGGCCGCGGTGCGGGCGGCCGGGTTCACCCGCGACACCCCGGATCCCCGCGGCGGCCAGATCGTCCGCGGCCGGGACGGCGAACCCAACGGCGTGCTGCTCGCGGCGCCGGGCGCCCTGATCCTGTACTCGACCCTGGCCAAGGCACCGGCCCTCGACGAGGCCGACAAGCGGACGTCGACACGCCACTTCCTGCGGGAGCTGAACCGTTTCGGACTGACCTCCGCGGTCGACGCCGCCGGCGGATTCCAGAACTTCCCCGACAACTACGCCACCGTCATGGACCTGGCGGCGTCGGGCGAGCTGTCCCTGCGGATCGCCTACCACCTGTTCCCGCAGACGGCGGGCCAGGAGCTGGCCGACCTGAAGCGCTGGACGGAGATGGTCAAGCCCGGCGACGGCGACGAGTGGCTCCGGCTCAACGGCGCGGGAGAGAACCTCACGTGGGCCGCCGCCGACTTCGAGAACTTCTCCGAACCCCGGCCCGAACTCGCCGCGGGATACGAGGCCGAGTTCGAGAGCGCCGTACGGCTCCTGATGGAGAACGGCTGGGGCTTCCGGCTCCACGCGACCTACGACGAGACGATCCGCCGCGACCTGGCCGTCTTCGAGAAACTCGCCGCGGAGGGACTCTTCCCCGGCGGCAACCGCTGGCTCTTCGACCACGCGGAGACCGTCTCGGCCGGCAGCCTGGACCGGATCGCCGCCCTCGGCGGTGCCGTCTCCGTCCAGAACCGCATGTCCTTCCAGGGCACCGCCTTCCGCGACCGCTACGGCGCCGAGGCCGCCGCCCACACCCCGCCGGTCCGGGCCATGCTCGACCGGGGCCTGACCCGCCGACGACGACCGACCGTGGCGCTCCACTGGCTGGTGACCGGGCGGACCGTCGGTGGCACGGCCCTCAGCCCGGCCGGGAACCCGATCGACCGGGAGACCGCCCTCGGCCTCTACACCCGCGGCGGGGCGGAGCTCACCGGCGAGCAGGACGTCAAGGGAACCCTCCGTGAGGGCTTCTACGGAGACCTCGCGATCCTGTCCGACGACTACCTCACCGTGCCCGAGGCCGTCATCCCCGACATCGAAGCCGTACTCACGGTCGTCGGCGGCCGGATCGTCCACGCCTGCGCCGAGTACGCGGGTCTCGACGAGGCCATCCCGCCGGTGAGCCCGGCCTGGAGCCCCGTGGCCCACTTCGGCGGCTACCAGAGCGGCGCGCGTCAGGCGTCGATGGTGGCCGAGGCCGTCGCCGAGTCCGAGCAGCACCGCCACTGGCGTGTCGCCCGAGGCTCCGTTCCCGACACGACGCCGTCCTTCGTCGACCCCTGCTTCGAGCACTGAAAGAGAGATCCACCCGATGTCCGCAGCTTCCCCCGCCGCCGACGGTGGCGACACCCCGGCGGCCCCGCCCCCGGGACGCCGTTTCGAGCCGGACCTCCGGTCGATGACCCGGATCAACCTGCGCCCCATCGCTTCCCCCATGCCGCTGGGCTTCTTCACGATCGCCATCGCTTCCGTGATGACGGGCTGCCTTCAGCTGGGGCTGCTCGGTGAGGCGGCCCGCCCCGCCGTCGCCTTGACGGTGCTCCCGGCCTTCGCCCTCCAGCTCCTGGTGAGCGTCCTGGCCTTCGGCGCCCGTGACGTGATCGCGGCGACGCTGATGGCGGTGTTCGCCGGCAGCTGGCTGGCGTACGCGCTCATCATGTTCAGCGGCGCGGCCGACGGCCTCCAGGTCCTCGGCGTGTTCAACCTGGCGCTCCTCGGTTTCGGGGCCTTGATGACCGCCGTGACGCGGCCCAAGCGCGCGCTGTGGTTCGTCATCGTGGCCTCCCTGCCCCGCTGGGCGGCCACCGGCCTCGCGGGCATCACCGGTGCCGAATGGCTGACGCTCACGGCCGGCGCGCTCGGCTTCGTGGTGGCGCTCGTCGCGATGTACACGGCGTTCGCCCTGATGCTCGAGGACATGCGCAGCGAGCAGGTCCTGCCCATCGGCCGCAGCGGCCCCGCCCACTTCGCCGTGGAAGGCGACCTGGCCGTCCAACTGCGCAACCTGGAACGCCAGGCCGGCGTGCGCCGCACGCTCTGACCCGGCCCCGCCCGCCCCGCCACCCCACGACCGCACAGGAGCACCCATGGAACCGCAGGTGACGGACCGGCCCGAGAGGTCCCGGTACGAGATCCTCGCCGGTGACGACGGCGCCGGGACCGCCGGCTTCGCCGAGTACCACCTCTCGGAGGGCGAGATCGCCTTCCTCCACACCGAGATCGACAGCCGGTTCGCGGGCCGCGGCCTGGGCGGCGTCCTCGCCCGGGGAGCGCTCGACGACGCCCGGACCCGTGGGTTGCGGGTCCTGCCGTACTGCCCGTTCATCCGGGGGTGGATCGGCAAACACCCCGAGTACACCGACCTGGTTCCCGAGGCGAGGCGCGCCCGCTTCGGTCTGTGAAGCACCGCGCGTCCGTCTCCCGCATCCCCAGACCCGTCCCCAGCCACACACCGAGGAGTCCTCACATGTCCCGACACGCCCGCCCCACCGCCGTCCTGGTCCACGGCGCCTTCGCCGACGCCTCCAGCTTCGCCCGCGTCATTCCCGAACTGACCGCCGCCGGCATGGACGTGCTGGCCCCGGCCGTGCCCAACCGCGGCCTCGTCGACGACGCCGCCTACATCGCCTCGGTGATCCGCTCCGTCGAAGGCCCCGTGATCCTGGTCGGGCACTCCTACGGCGGCGCCGTCATCACCCTCGCCGGCACGGAGGACAACGTCCGCGCACTGGTGTACCTCGCGGGATACGCGCTGGAGGAGGGAGAGAGCCTGGGCGAGCTGCAGGGCCGCTTCCCCGAGTCCGGCCTCGCCGACGCGCTCGTCCAGACCCCGTTCCCGGTGGCCGGGTCCACCGAGACCGGTACGGACGTCTCGGTGAAGATCGAGGAGTTCCCCGCCCTCTTCGCGGCGGACATCGACCCCGGCCTCGCCGCGGTGCTCGCCGTCTCCCAGCGCCCCCTGGCCGCGCGTGCCTTCTCGGAGGCGGCGCCGGTCGCGGCGTGGAAGACCAAGCCCTCGTGGGGCCTGGTCGCCACCTCCGACCAGACCATCAACCCCGATGTGGAGCGCTACGGCTACGAGCGCGCCGGCATGACCATCGTCGAGGTCGACTCCTCCCACCTGGTCATGCTCGCCCAGCACAAGGCCGTGGCGGAGCTGATCCAGGAAGCGGCCCGGTCCACCGCCCGCTGACCCGATCAGTCAAGATCTAACGATTAGTCGATTTTATTCGAGCGCTGGTAGCTTCTGATCGCCCCCAGACCTCTTCGGCGGGCGATCGGAGGAGATACGCCCATGAGGTTCGGCGCGAGGCTCGCGCTCGCCGTCATCACGCTCGCCGCCCTTGCCACCGCCTGCGGTGTTCCGCAGAACAGTGGCCAGCGGACGCGTGCCGCCGCGGACTGCGGTCCGTACGCCAAGTACGGCAAGCACCCCGGCACCGAGGTCACCGTCTACGCGGAGAACCGGGACCGGGAGGCGGACCTGTTCGAAGAGACCTGGGCGGACTTCGCGGACTGCACGGGGATCGACGTCAAGTACGAGGGCGACGGGGAGTTCGAGGCCCAGATCCAGCTCCGGGTGGACGGCGGGAACGCTCCGGACGTGGCGTTCTTCCCTCAGCCCGGCCTCCTGGAACGCTTCGCGCGAGCGGGGAAGCTCAAGCCCGCGAGTGCCGGGGTCGCGGCCCTCGCGAAGCGCGGCTGGTCGGCGGACTGGAACAGCTACGCGACCGTGGAAGGCACCCTCTACGGCACGCCGCTGGTCGCGAACGTGAAGTCGTTCGTCTGGTACTCGCCGAAGTTCTTCCGCGACAGGGGACTGAGCGTTCCCCGCACGTGGTCCGAGCTGATGGCCGTGACGGAGAAGGTCGCGGCGTCGGGCGTCAAGCCGTGGTGCGCGGGCATCGAGTCCGCCGAGGCGACCGGCTTTCCCGTGACGGACTGGATCGAGGATGTCCTGCTGCGTCAGCAGGGGACGCACGTCTACGACCAGTGGGTCGCCCACAAGATCCCGTTCGACGACCCGCGGGTGATCAAGGCCATGGACACCGTGGGGTCCATCCTCAAGAACGACCGGTACGCCAACGGCGGTTTCGGTCCGGCCCGTTCGATGGCGTCGATCCCCTTCCAGGAGGCCGGCACACCGATTCTCTCCGGTGACTGTGCGATGCACCGCCAGGCCTCGTTCTACGCCGACATGTGGCCGAAGGGCACCGGGATCGGGCCGGACGAGGACGTCTACGTCTTCCTCCTGCCGGGGGCCGAGCCGGCCGACCATCCCGTACTGGGCGGTGGGGTGTTCGCCGCGGCGTTCGCCGACCGTCCCGAAGTGCGGGCCTACCAGGAGTACCTGGCCTCCGCGGAGTTCGCGAACGCTCGGATGAAGAAGGGCCCGTTCGTCTCGGCGAACAAGGGCGTGGATCCGGCGAATGCCGCCACCCCGGTCGACAGGCTCTCGATCCAGCTGCTCCAGGATCCCGGGACACGGTTCAGGTTCGACGGTTCGGACCTGATGCCCGCTTCGGTCGGCGCCGGGACGTTCTGGAAGGGGTCCGTCGACTGGATCGGCGGCGCGAGCACCCGGCGGGTCGCCGAGTCCGTCGAACGGTCCTGGCCGAGCCACTGATGCCGTTCGACGTCGTCGCCCAGCAGCCCAAGCTGCTGTACCTGCTCCAGGGCCTCGCCGCCTTCGCGGCGGTGGTCTCCCTGATCGTGCTGGCGCTGCACCGGGGGCCGGTCAGGAGAAGGGCCGCGGTCCTCCTCCTGCTGGCCCCCGCGCTGCTGCTGCTCACGGTGGGTCTCCTCCTGCCCGCTCTGCGCACCCTGGCGCTGTCGTTCACGGGGAACGGGGGAGCCACGTGGGCCGGCTTCGACAACTACGTGTGGATGTTCACCGACCCCCGGGCGCTGGTCGCGCTGGGCAACACCCTGGCCTGGGTGGTGCTCGTGCCGTCGCTGGCGACCTCCGTCGGCCTGCTCTACGCGGCGGCCGTCGTACGGTCGCGGTGGGAAGCGCTCGCGCTGTCGCTCGTCCTGATGCCCATGGCGATCTCGCTCGTCGGCGCGGGTGTCGTGTGGAAGTTCGTCTATGCCTACCGCCCCGCGGAGGGCGCGCAGATCGGGCTGCTGAACCAGGTCGTCGTCGCGTTCGGCGGCGAACCGAGGCAATGGCTCGTCGACTCTCCCTGGAACGTCCTGTTCCTCATCGTGGTGATGGTGTGGGCCCAGGCGGGCTTCGCGGCCGTCCTGCTGGCCGGCGCGATCAGGGCCGTTCCGCGGGAGCTGACCGAGGCGGCCCGACTCGACGGCGCGTCGCCCCGGCAGATCTTCTGGCGGATCACCATGCCGTCGATCCGGCCCACGCTGCTCGTCGTCGTCCTCGCCCAGGCGATCGGAACCTTCAAGGCCTTCGACGTCGTCAAGACCATGACCGGCGGACAGTTCGACACGGGCGTCATCGCCCACGAGATGTACGACCAGGCCTTCCGCTACGGCGAGACGGGCCGCGGCGCGGCGTTCGCCGTGCTCCTCTTCGTCCTCGTCACTCCCTTCGTCGCCCACCAGGTCCGGGCACAGCGGAGGGCGGGGTGAACGGCGTCCGGGAGCGTCTGGCCTCCCGCGCCTTCACAGCGGTCGCCGTGGTGATCGCGATCCTCTGGACGACACCGACCCTCGGCCTCCTGCTCTCCTCGTTCCGCCCAGAGGAGGAGATCAAGACCACGGGCTGGTGGACCGTGTTCGGCACGCCGCACCTCACGCTCGACAACTACGCAGAGGTGCTGTCCGGCGGCGGAAACGGGTCAGGGCGGCTCGCGGAGTACTTCGTCAACTCCGTCGTCATCACCCTCCCCTCGGTGCTGTTCCCGCTCGTCCTCGCGTTCCTGGCGGCGTACGCCCTGGCGTGGATCGACTTCAGGGGACGGGACGCGCTCGTCGTCGGCATCTTCGCGCTCCAGGTGGTGCCGCTCCAGATGGCGCTCGTCCCCCTCCTCAAGCTGTTCTCCCAGGGCTGGCTGTTCCTGCCCGCCTGGGACCCCACCGGCCCCGCGCGTTTTGGCCAGGCCTGGTTCGCCCACACGGTGTTCGCGCTGCCGTTCGCGGTGTTCCTCCTGCACAACTTCCTCGCGGGGCTGCCCCGGGACCTGATCGAGGCCGCCCGCGTCGACGGCGCGTCGCACGGGACGCTGCTGCTCCGGATCGTGCTGCCCCTGGCCCGCCCGGCCCTGGCCTCCTTCGCGATCATTCAGTTCATCTGGGTGTGGAACGACCTCCTGGTGGCCCTGACGCTGTCGGGCGGGACGGCCGAGACCGCGCCGATGACGGTCCGACTGGCGAGCCTGGCCGGGACGTACGGCAACGAGTGGCAGCGGCTCACCGCGGGAGCCTTCGTGGCGGCGTTCGTCCCGCTGCTCGTCTTCTTCGCCCTCCGGCGGCACTTCGCACGGGGACTGCTCGCCGGATCGGTCAAGGGATGAGCCCCGGCCGGCGTGAGGGGGAAGGCAGGGCGGTGCCCGGGAGCGCGGCGCTGAGCCGGCCCGGGCTGCGGGGCCGCGAAGCCGAGCTGGAGCGCCTGCGCGCCCTGGTCGACGCGGTGCGCGACGGCGAGGGAGGAACGATCGCGCTGCTCCTGGGCGAGCCCGGGATCGGGAAGACCGTACTGCTGCAGGAGACCGTCTCGATCGCACGGGCGCACGGCTTCCTCGTCAGCCACGGCTGCGCCGAGGAACTGCACGAGCTGGCACCGCTCGCCTCGCTGGCCTCCGGCCTCCTGCACGGGGACCCGCCGCTGCTGTCGAGTACGGATTTCGCGGACCTCGCGGGCCACCACGACCAGCGCGTCTGGCTCGTCGAACGACTGGCCCAGCTGATCGAGGAGCGCTCGGCGGGCAGGCCCGTACTGATCGCGGTCGACGACGTCCAATGGGCCGACCCGCTGAGCCGGTTCGCCCTGAGTGTGATGCCGGCACGGCTGCTCAGCTCCCCGGTCCTCTGGTTGCTCACGGGCAGGAACGACCCGGAACTGCACGGGCAGGGGCCACGGACGACGACCCTCCCCCTCCGGCCGCTGTCCGGCACGGCCCTGACCGAGCTGGCCCGGGACGTCCTCGGCGGGAACGTGCCGACGCGGGTCGCGGAACTCCTCGACGGGGCGGGAGGCAACCCCTTCCTCGCGGCCGAGATGCTCACGGGCATCGCGGCGTCGGGCGCGGACACGCCGGAGCCGCCCAAGCGGCTGGTCCTCGGCGTACGCGACCGGCTGGCCGATCTCCGGCCGGACACCCTCCACTTCCTGCGGATCGGCTCGGTCCTCGGTCGCGCGTTCTCCCTCGCGGACGCCGCCGCCCTGTGCGGCCGGCCCGCGTCCGGCCTCAGCGCCGAAGTGGATGAGGCGATCACGGCCGCCCTCCTCCACGACGACGGCGAACGCCTCCTGTTCCGCCACGACCTGCTCCGTCAGGCGGTGTACGCCGATCTCGCCCCCTCCGTACGCCGGGCGCTGCACCGCGAGGCCGCGAGCCGGCTCGTCGCGGCGGGCCGGAGCTCCACCGACGCGGTCCCGCATCTGCTGAAAAGCGCCGAACCCGGCGACCAGGAGGCGATCGCGCTGCTCGGCACGGCGGCCGCGGACGTGATCGCCGTGATGCCCGACCTCGCCGCCGACCTGGCCGTACGCGCCCTGGAACTCGTACCGCCCCATGCGCCCATGGTCTTCGACGTGGGAGAACGGGCCGTCGTCGCGCTGACCCGCGCGGGCCGGTACGTCCAGGCACGGGACACCGGGGACATGCTGCTCGCCCGGCAGCCGCCCCTGGACGTCTTCGCCCGCCTGCAGTCCGTGCTCGGCGACACGCTGTGGCACCTCGACGACGTCCACGAGCTGACCCGCCGCTCGACGGCAGCACTGGCAGCCGTCACCGACCCGGTGATCCGCGCCCGGCTCACCGCCCGGCAGGCCCTCGCCCGGTCCCGCGGGCGCGACCTCGATGCCGCTCGCGAGACCGGCGAACGGGCGCTCGCCGAGGCGGAGCGGTCCGGTGACAGGGAGGCCCGTGTCCTCGCGCTGTGGGGTCTCGGCGAGATCGCCCTCAACGCGGGCGACTGCGCCGCCGCCGTCGGACACCACACGGCGCTGAGCGTGTTCGACACGGCCTTCCTGCCCGAGGAGGCCGTCGCCCGCATCCACCTGGACGACTTCGACACCGTACGGCGACTGCTCCGGACGGCAGGCGACGCACCCCTGCGCCCCGCCATGCTGGTCTGGGCGCAGGGAACCCTGAACATGGGGCTCGGCCGGCTCGATGACGCGGACGCCGACTTCGTCACCGCCGAGCGGCTCGAAGCGGACCTCCACGTGCCCGGCAACCTGGTCAACATCCGCGTCAACCGAGGCATCCTCGCGATGCTGCGCGGCGACCGCGAAGCCGCGCTGGAACACCTGGACGTCGTGCGGGCGGCCGTGGCCGAGCGGCCGAACACGGGCAACCACGCCACGCACCAGTACTTCGAGGCCGTCGTCGCCGAAGCCGGGGGCGACCACGCGGCAGCGGCCGAACTGGTCCGGTCCGTCCAGCGCGACCATCCCTTCTTCCGCTGGCGGCTCCTGCGCCCCCATGCCGCCCAGGCCGTGCGGATCGCCCTGCGCGGCGGGGACCGGAACCTGGCCGAGGGCCTCGCGGCCCAGGCGGCGGAGCACGCCACCCGCAACCCTTCCGTGCCCACCGCACAGGGGACGGCCGCCCACGTGGCCGGCCTGGTGAACGCCGACCACAAACTCCTGGAGCAGTCGGTCCGCGTCCTGCTCACCGGCCCCAGGCCGCTGCCGCTCGCCGCCGCGTCCGCCGACCTCGGGCGCGCGCTTCTCGAGGCCGGCGACCCCGCTGCGGCACCCGCCCTGACCAGGGCGCACGACCTGTACGCCCAGGCGGGGGCCGACGCCGAGGCAGACCGGGTGCGGGCCGACCTGGAACGGGCCACGAGCCGCTCCGGCCGACGCGCCGGAGGCCCTCGGCCGCGCCTCGGCCAGGGCTGGGACGCGCTCACGGCCTCGGAACGCAAGGTGGCCCGGCTGATCGCCGCGGGCCACACCAACCGGTCGGCCGCGGAGGTCCTCGTCGTCTCGCCGCACACGGTCAACACCCATCTGGCGTCGATCTTCCGCAAGCTCTCGGTGCGCTCGCGGGTCCACCTGGCCCGGATCGTGCTCGCGCAGGACGACGCCGAAACAGCCACCGGCGGCTGAGTGACCTCGGCGCCCCCGTGCAAGGTGTGGTGCGCGGTACGGCAACAGGAGGTGCGGGACCGGTCCTAGCGTGACGGGCATGCCGCGCCGCTCCGACGCGCGGACCAGCCGACCCGAATCGAGGAAGCATCCCCATGCCGTACATCACCGTGGGCCAGGAGAACACCAACCCCGTCGAGCTGTACTTCGAGGACCAGGGCAGCGGTCAGCCCGTCGTCCTCATCCACGGCTTCCCTCTCGACGGCCACTCCTGGGAGCGACAGAGCGCCGCGCTCCTCGATGCCGGCTACCGCGTGATCACGTACGACCGCCGCGGTTTCGGGCAGTCCTCCCAGCCGACCACCGGCTACGACTACGACACCTTCGCCGCCGACCTGAACACCGTGCTGGAGACCCTCGACCTGAAGGACGCCGTCCTGGTCGGGTTCTCCATGGGCACCGGCGAGGTCGCCCGCTACGTGTCCACGTACGGCTCCGGCCGCGTCGCCAAGGTCGCCTTCCTCGCCTCGCTCGAACCCTGCCTGCTGAAGAGCGACGACAACCCCGACGGCGTCGCCCCGAAGGAGTTCTTCGACGGCATCGTCGCCGCCGTGAAGGCCGACCGCTACGCCTACTACACGGCCTTCTTCAACGACTTCTACAACCTCGACGAGAACCTCGGCACCCGCATCAGCGAGGAAGCGGTCCGCAACAGCTGGAACACCGCGGCCCGCGGCGGCTCCTTCGCCGCGTCCGCCGCGCCGGCGACCTGGTACACCGACTTCCGCGCCGACATCCCCGCCGTGGACGTGCCCGCCCTGATCCTGCACGGCACGGCCGACCGCATCCTGCCGGCCGAGGGCACCGCCCGCCCGTTCCACAAGGCGCTCCCGTCGGCCGACTACGTCGAGATCGAGGGCGCCCCGCACGGTCTGCTGTGGACCCACGCGGAGGAGGTCAACACCGCCCTCCTCGCCTTCCTGGCGAAGTGACGCCGCCCCGTTGACCCGCCGGGTGACGCCGGAGCACCCGGCGTCACCCCGCCCCCCGGTTCCCGGCGCGGGAACCGGACGAGCCCAGGAGAGCAGACACCCCATGCAGTTCGGCATCTTCACCGTCGGGGACGTGACCCCCGACCCAACCACCGGCCGCACGCCGACCGAACACGAGCGCATCAAGGCGATGGTCGCCATCGCCCTCAAGGCGGAGGAGGTCGGCCTCGACGTCTTCGCGACGGGCGAGCACCACAACCCGCCGTTCGTCCCGTCGTCGCCGACGACCCTGCTCGGCCACATCGCCGCCCGCACCGAGAAGCTGATCCTGTCCACGTCCACGACGCTGATCACCACCAACGACCCGGTGAAGATCGCCGAGGACTACGCGATGCTCCAGCACCTGGCCGACGGCCGGGTCGACCTCATGCTGGGGCGCGGCAACACCGGCCCGGTCTACCCGTGGTTCGGGCAGGACATCCGCCGGGGCATCGACCTCGCCAAGGAGAACTACGCGCTGCTGCGCCGGCTGTGGCGCGAGGACGTCGTGGACTGGGAGGGCACGTTCCGTACGCCGCTCCAGTCCTTCACATCGACACCCCGGCCCCTGGACGGCGTCCCGCCCTTCGTCTGGCACGGGTCCATCAGGTCCCCCGAGATAGCGGAGCAGGCCGCCTTCTACGGCGACGGCTTCTTCCACAACAACATCTTCTGGCCGGCCGACCACACCAGGCGCATGGTGCAGCTCTACCGGCGCCGGTTCGCGCACCACGGCCACGGCCGTCCGGAGGACGCCGTCGTCGGCCTGGGCGGACAGGTCTTCATGCGCAAGAACTCCCAGGACGCCGTGAACGAGTTCCGTCCCTACTTCGACAACGCTCCCGTGTACGGACACGGCCCGTCGCTGGAGGACTTCACCGAGCAGACCCCGCTGACGGTGGGCTCTCCCCAGCAGGTCATCGAGCGGACCCTGTCGTTCCGGGAGAGCGTCGGCGACTATCAGCGCCAGCTGTTCCTGATGGACCACGCGGGCCTGCCCCTGAAGACCGTCCTCGAACAGCTGGACATCCTCGGCGAAGAGGTCGTGCCTGTGCTCCGGAGGGAGTTCGCACGCGGGCGGCCGGCCGACGTGCCGGAGGCTCCCACGCACGCGTCCCTGCGAGCCGTCCGGGAGGTGTCCGCCGCGTGAAGCTGACCGTCGTCTCCGCGGGGCTGAGCACCCCCTCCTCCACCCGCCTGCTCGCGGACCGGCTGGCCGAGGCCGCCGGCGACGAACTCGCCGCCCGGGGGCAGGCGCCGTCGACCGAGGTCGTGGAGCTGCGGGAACTGGCCGGCGACATCGCCGACCACCTCGTGACCGGCTTCCCACCGCCGCGGCTGAGCGCCGCGATCGACACGGTGACGACGGCCGACGGCCTGATCGTGGTGACTCCGGTGTTCGCGGCCTCCTACAGCGGTCTCTTCAAGTCCTTCTTCGACGTGATCGATCCGGACGCCCTCTCCCGGAAGCCGGTCCTGACCGCGGCGACGGGCGGCACCGCCCGCCACTCCCTGGTCCTCGAGCACGCCGTGCGCCCGCTCTTCGCCTATCTCCGTGCCGTCGTCGTCCCCACCGCCGTGTTCGCGGCCTCCGAGGACTGGGGCTCGGGCGGAGACGAGTACACCCACGGTCTGCCCGGCCGTGTCCACCGGGCGGGCGCCGAGCTCGCCACGCTCATGGCGGCGCGCCCGGCCGGTGCGGAGCCCGAGGACGACGTCACCGTCCTCGAACGGCAACTCGCCGACCTGCGCTTCGACTGAGACGGGCCCTTGGCCGGGCGACGGCGGAGTGGTGGGCCCGCATGGTTCATACTGTTCCGCCGTATGAGCGTGAACCGAGTGACGACGAGGACCGTGCCCGGCGACCTCGATCGTGTACGGGCGCCCCTCCACGGCAGGGACGCCGAACTGGCGTTCATCGAGGCGCGGCTCGACGCGCTCGACCGGGGCGAAGGCGGGATCATCCGCGTCGAAGGCCCCCTCGGCATCGGCAGGTCCAGGGTCCTCGCGGAGGCCGCGGCAGCCGCGGAGCGGCGCGGAACGAGGGTGTTCGAGGGAGCGGCGGCCCCCGGCGAACAGCTCGTGCCGCTCGGCCCGCTCCTCGACGGCCTGCTCTCCGGCGAGGAACCGCTGTCGGGCGCCGTCCGCCTCAGGGACCTCGCCACGGCTCCCGGCCGGCGCTTCTGGCTGCTCCAGGAACTGGGGGACCGCTTGCGGGAGACGGCCCGAAACGGCCCCCTGCTCGTCGTCCTCGACGACCTCCAGTGGTGCGACGACCTGACCCTGCTCACCTTCAACACCCTCGCGGCCGGACTCTCGTCGCACGCCATCCTGTGGGTGGTCGCCGTGCGCGGCGGCAGCGTGCCGTCGGGAGTGCGCACGACCCTGGACAGGATCCGGCGGGCAGGAGCGCACGAGCTGGCGCTGGGAACGCTCGACGACCGGGCGACCGCGCGGATCACCGAGGACGTCCTCGGGGCCACCCCCGGCCCGGACGTCCTCCGCGTCGTCCGCCGCGCCGAAGGGGTCCCGCAGCTGCTGGTCGAGCTGCTCGGCCCGCTGCGGGAGGCGGTGACGATCGAGAACGGCACGGCCAGGCTGTCGGCCGGACCCCCCGCCCCACGGGAACTCCCCTCGGTCGTGCGCCGCCTCGGCCAGCTGTCCGAAGAGGCACGGGAGCTGGTCCGAACGGTGGCAGCCGTGGGCGGCCCGGTCACCATCGCGCTGCTGGCCGAACTGCTCGGCAGGTCCTCGGCGGCGCTCATCACCGCGGTGCGGGAATCCCTCGACGCCGATCTGCTCGCCGAGGACGGCGATCATCTCGCCTTCCGCCATGACCTGGTCCGCGAGGCGGTGGAAGCCAGCCTGCCCCTGGCCCTGCGACGGGCCGGGCACGGCCGGGTCGCCGAGCCGCCGCCGGGGAGCGTGGCCTTCCCCGCCGGGCGCCCCGGGCCGTCGGCCGGGAGAGCGGGGCCGGGAGACGCTGCGGAGGCCGGCCGGCTGCGCACCGAGGCAGCGGAACTCGCGGCCACCGCTCCGGGACGTGCCGCGGAACGGAGCCTCAAGGCCCTCGAACTCACCACCACGGACGCCCCGGAGCGGCCGCGGGTCGTCGCCGAGACGATCCCACTGCTCTGGCAGACGGGCCGGGCCGCCCAAGCGCGTGAGCTGGGAGCCGCCACCCTGGCGACCGGCGGTCTCGGACCGGCGGACGAGGCGCGCATACGCCTTGCCCTGGCACGCCTCGCCGTACCGTTCGACTTCTCCGAGGCGGTCCGGCAGGCCCGGGCGGGGGCGGCACTGCCCGGGACCCCCGTGGACGTCAGGGGGCGGCTGCTCGCCATGCTCGCCGTGGGCCTGTCGATGTCGGGCGAGCACGCCGCGGCCGAGCAGGTCGCCGCGCAGGCGTGGGAGACCGCGGCGGCAGCGGGGGACCGGTCCGCCGAGGCCACGCTGACGACGGTCCGCTCGGCTGTGAGTTTCCACCGCATGGACCTGACCGAGGCGTTCCGGCAGGCCGAGCGGGCCGCCGCGCTGGCCGACGCCCTGGGCGTAAGCACCTCGCTGTGGGTTCCCGAGGCCTTGTGGCACGCTCTCCTGTCGAACACCGCCGGACGCTCGGCGGAGGCGCTCGCCGCCGCGGAGGACGGCATCCGGATCACCGGGGAGCAGGGCCGGACGGCGGCCACCCGTATGTGGCTCATGACCCGGTCCCGCATCCTTCTGGAGGCCGGACGGCTGGCGGACGCCCGAGCCGACGCCGAAGCCGTGTCCGCGACGGCCGACGATCCAGGCCCCGGCAACCTCGCCGACGTAACGCTCCGGTACGTGATGATGCGCGTCGCCCTCCACACCGGCGACCGGCAGACCGCACGGGCGTACGCGGCGCAGGCGCGGCGCATGCGCAGCGACGACGCGCCCGTCGTCCGCCACTTCGGCTCCTGGATGCTGGCCCTGATGGCCGACTTCGAAGGCCGGCCCGACCGTGCCATGGCCGAACTCGACGAGACGATGACGTCACCCGCCGCGGACCGGCCGGCCTACGCCGGCTTGGTCGACCCCGCCGACGCCCCGGTCCTCGTCCGCCTGGCGCTGCGTGCCGGCGCGCACGAACGGGCCGCGCAGGCAGTGACCCTCGCCGAGCGGCTGGCCGCGCTCAACCCCGGCCTCACGCTGCTCGCCGCCAGCGCCGCGCACGCCCGCGGGCTCCTGGACAACGACCTCGCCCCTCTCGTACGCGCCGTCCGGCTGTACGAGGACTGCCCCCGGCCGTTGGCCCGGGCATCGGCACTGGAGGACGCCGGACGCAAGCTGGCGGCCACCCGCAGGTCCGAAGCGGTCCCGTACTTCGACACGGCCCTCACGCTCTATGCGCGAGCGGGCGCCGAGCGGGACGTCGCGCGCGTCCGCCGGCGCCTCCGGGCGTCCGGTGTCCGCCGCCGGCCCTCGACGGCCGGGCTCTCCGGTGCGTGGCCCGAGCTGACGGCCGCGGAGATACGGGTGGTACGGCTCGTGGCCCGCGGGCTGACCAACCACCAGGTGGCCGGGCACCTCTCCCTCTCGCCGCACACGGTGGGTTCGCACCTGCGCCGGGCCTTCACCAAGCTGGACATCACCTCACGCGCGGCACTGACCCGGCTGGTGAAGAAGCGCGACAGCGGAGAGTAGTCGCTTCGCATCCCCTGCGGGCGTCATGACAATGCACGATTCGTGTGATGTGCCGACGCCGTCACTTCCTCAGACTGATCAAGAGCCGCGGACATGGAGTAGCCCGCGGGGAACGTTGGTCGAGAGAGGAACAGCGCATGACCGCAAGGCTCCAGCGAGCCCGCCCCGGAAGCCCCGAGCTCCAGGCGCTCGTCGACGAGCTCGCGGAGCGGCTCGGCAGGTCCGTCGCCGTCGACGACCCGCTGGTCCGCATGGTCTGCACGAGCCGCCACTTCGGCGACGAGGACCCGGTCCGTATCGGCACCCTATTGCAGGGCCGCGCCGACAACGCGACCATCCGCTACGTCCTCGCCCAAGGCGTGACCCAGTGGTCCCGGGCCGGATTCATCGACGGCCGTGACGACCTCGGACTGCTGCCCCGCTACGTGGTGCCCCTGCGCGAGCGCGGGCATCTCCTCGGACTGCTCATGGTGGTCGTGCCCGAAAAGACGCTCACGGAGGACGAGACACGTGTCATCGCCCGGTCCGCGGACGCCATGGCCGCCCAGATGTACGGAGAGCACATCGCCGCCGACACCCGGAAGGCCGAGGAGCGGGACCTGGTCCTCGAACTCGTCGGTACCGACGTCGCCGCCCGTACCACCGCGCGCTGGCGAGGCCGGGAACTCGGATCGCTCGGAGCGGCGGAGCACGTCCTGGTCACCGTCGTCCAGCTGAGCTGCGCGACCGAGGTCGTACGGCAGCCCGAGGCGGCCCTGTGGGGGGCGCTGGAGGGGTTCCGGCAGACGCGTTCGGCCCAGGGCCTCATCGCGATCCGCAAGGACCGGGCGACACTGCTCCAGCTGCGCGACAGTCCGCCCGGCCAGGACGAGGTCACCGCACAGTCCGCTCGCATCCTGGACGAACTCCGCACCTTCCTGGGCCCGTCGGCGGACCCGGTGATCGGCGTCGGCGGCCGGCACCCCCGCCTGGACGACGCATGGACGTCGTACGAGCAGGCGCTCGTGGCGGCACGCGCGGCGCACCGGCTGCCCACCCTGAAGAGCGCCGGTGACTGGGAGCTGCTCGGGGAACTCGCGGTGCTGCTCCAGCTCCCCGAGCACGCCCTGAACGCGTCCTTGGTCCCGAAGCCGCTCCGTGTCCTGAGCGGCACTCATGGCGGCGACCGCCTGCGGGACACCCTGCGCTGCTTCCTCGAACATGCGGGATCGATACCCCGGACCGCGGACACGCTGGGCATCCACCGCACCTCGCTCTACTACCGCCTGCGCCAGATCCAGGAGATCACCGGACTCGATCTTGACGACGGCGCCCACCGGCTCACTCTGCACCTCGGCCTCAGGATCGAGGAACTCCTCGCCCCGGGTGCCGACGGGCCCGTCTGACCACGGATGCGCCCCGGCGACGCGACTTCGACAAAGCGAGAAGGATTCGCGCCCCGATTCCTACAGCTCGCGGTGGTGCGGGCGGCCGGCTCCATTCGATGATGGCCGAGACGGGCGGGACCGATGTGCCGCCTCTGACCAGGGGAGAGGTCATGAAGGAACTGATCACGACGGACGGCGCACGGCTCGCGTACCGGGACACCGGCGGCGCGGGTGTCGCGTTGGTGATGCTGCACGGCTGGGGGCAGACGCAGGCGATGTTCCGCCACCAGATCGAGGGGCTGGCGCCCGGCCGTCGCGTCGTCACCGTCGACCTCCGCGGCCACGGGAAGTCCGGCAAGCCGCGTCACGGCTACCGCATCGCCCGGCTCTCCCGCGATGTTCTCGAACTCGTCGACCATCTCGGTCTTGACCGTTTCGACGCACTGGGCTGGTCCATGGGTGTCTCGGTGTGGTGGAGCTTCATCGACCAGTACGGGACCGGACGGATCCGGCGCTTCGTCGCCGTCGACCAGCCCGCGGCGGTCGCCGCCGTGCCCTGGATGACCGAGCGGGAACAGCGGGACTCCGGTGCCATCTTCGATGTGTCGGGGCTGTTGTACCTGGGCGCGGCCCTCACGGGGCCGGAGGGTGACACGGTCCGCGCCGACTTCGTGCGCGGCATGTTCTCCGGCGACCCCGACCCCGAGGTGCTCGCCTTCGTCGACGAGGAGATCCGGTCGACACCCGCCTACGCGGGCGTACCCCTGCTGTTCGACCACTGCGCGCAGGACTGGCGAGACGTGCTTCCCCGGATCGACGTGCCGACCCTGGTGATCGGCTGCGAGGGAAGCCATGTGAACCCCGACTCGCAGCGCTTCGTCGCCGAGCGGATTCCCGGCGCCCGCCTGCACGTCTTCGCCTCCGACGTGGCGAGTTCGCACTTCCCCTTCCTGGAGAACCCGCCGGCCTTCAACGCCGTGCTGGAGAAGTTCCTGGCCGAGGAGACGGCGAACGGGGTGTGAATCCGCCCTCCGCCCTCCGCCCGCACCACGCACCTACGGCTAGGACCTCCATGACCCTCACACTGATGTCTCGTGTGCCCGGACGGACGCCCGGACAAGCGCCCGATCTGGCCTCACCCTCCCCGCGCTCGGGGTGGCTGGTCCAGATGCTCTCCGAGATGCCGGAGACGAACGACCGGAACCATGTCTACCTCGGCGTCCATGTCCGCGGGCCCGTCACCGTCGTCCACGGGCGCGCCCAGACCCTGCTGGAACCGAACGACCTGGTCTTCTGCGACCCGGCCCGACAGCACATGCTGCGGTTCGGCGAGGACTGCCAGATGATCTTCTTCCGGGTGCCCCGCTGCTATCTGGGCGTCACCGAGCCGGAACTGAACCAGGTGCTCGGCGTGCCCGTACGCGGCGGGGAGGGGATCGGGGCGCTGGCGTCCGACTTCCTGACCGCGCTCGCCGCCAAGGCCGAGTTCCGCCGGTCCACGGTCGGGGACCGGCGTGCCCGGACGGCCGTACACCTCCTCTCCGTCCTGGTGATGGAGCTCCTCGAAGCGGACACGACGGACGAGGCCGAGGACGCGTCCGGGGCCGCCAACGAGATGCTGTCCCGCATCCACGGCTACATCGAAGAACACCTGATGGACCCGGACCTCTCACCGGAGTCGATCGCACGCGCCCACCACATCTCCGTCCGGTACCTGCAGAAGCTCTTCCAGAACGACGGCAGCACGGTGAGCCACTGGGTGCGGCGGCGCAGGCTCGAGTTCTGTCGGCTCGAACTGGGCCGCTCCAACCGGAGGATCACCATGGCCGCGGTGGCACACCGCTGGGGCTTCAGCAGCCCCTCGCACTTCAGCCGCACGTTCCGCGGGGCTTACGGCATGAGTCCCAGCGAATGGCAGGCGCTGGCGACGTCGGCCTTCACGACGACTGCCGGCGCACAGGACGAGCGAAGGCGCTGAGACGTGTGTGCGCCGTCGTGCCAGCGCGGATGCGCCCACGCACAAGGGGTGCCGCTTCCATGGTCCTACCGTGAGTAACCGTCTCACGGACCTCTTGCCGCGTTCCGGGCCGCGCCCTGGACCGTCGTGACGACACCCCACACGTGGCCCGACACCGAGAGGGAACTCGCATGACCAACCCCACCGTCGTCCTCGTGCACGGTGCCTTCGCCGACGCGACAGGCTGGATAGGCGTCATCTCGGAACTGCGGAACAGCGGTATCCCGGTGATCGCTCCGTCGAACCCGCTGCGGGGCCTGACCTCGGACGCCGCCTACCTCACCTCTGTCCTGGCACAGGTCGAAGGCCCCGCCGTACTCGTCGGCCACTCGTACGGCGGTGCGCTGATCACCGTGGCCGGCGCCGCGGAGAACGTCGTGGGGCTCGTATACGTGGCCGCCTACGTGCCCCACGAGGGCGAGAGCCTCGGCCAGCTCCAAGGAGGCTTTCCCGAGTCCCCGCTGACGGGCAGCCTGAAGGCGTGGACCTACCCGCTCCTTGACGGCGACTCCGGAGTCGAGGTCACCATCGAGGAGACGGCCTTTCCCTCCGTGTTCGCGGCGGACGTGCCCGAGAGTATCGCCGCCGTCCTGGCAACGGCCCAGCGCCCACTCGCCACGGCCGCCTTTACCGAGACCGCGTCCGCGGCGGCGTGGCGGACCAAACCGTCCTGGGCCCTGGTGGCCGGGGCGGACCGCACGATCAGCCCCGAGGTCCAGCGCTTCGGCGCCGCACGGGCCGGCGCCGTAGTCGTCGAACTTCCGGGCGCCTCCCACGCCGTCCTCCTCTCCGAGCCCACACAGGTCGCCGACCTGATCAGGGACGCGGTACGGGCGGCGAGCTGACCGACCCGAGGTGATCACCGGTGGGTCGGCCTCGCGGGCGGCGGTGAGCCACTGCCCGAGCATCGGCGGGGCTGTCCATGGTTGCTGACCATGATGCGCGGCGCCGTCGGTGAGCCGCATCGAGGCATCAGCAGGATCGTACCGAACACCTCGATGTGACCGGCGAAATCCTGCTCCTCCACGCCGTCATAGAGGACGGTGTGGACACGCAGTGGGCGTGCGGGACGGCGAGAACGTACGGATGGACCAGGCATGAAAGGGACTCCGTGAAGAGGTGGCGTGATTCCCTGAACGAGCCGGCGAGAACACGCTCAGTCTTCCGACGGCCGCCCCCCGGCGACACCGGCACGTGTGCCCCTGGTGCGCAAGATACGGCCAGGCCCGGATGCAGGCTGCCGTCACCGGCGAAAAGCGCCCCTGTACGCCGACGGTGTCGTACCGACGTGCCGGACGAAGTGATGGCGAAGCGTCTCGACGGCCCCGAAGCCCGTGGCTTCCGCGATCCGCGCCAAGGGAAGCTCTGTCGTCTCCAGCAACTCTCTTGCACGCTGCACGCGCTGGGCGAGCAGCTCGGCACAAGACCTGGAGTACGCCTCAAGTGGGAGCGGTCAGTTGACGGCTCGCGGAGCAAGAAACCAGGCTCCCACCAGCAGCGTCTCAGTAGCCGGGGTACATGCCCTGAAAGGAGCCGATCGCTACGCCGATGACCGTCGCGTCGACGATGAGCCCGAAGACGAGGAAGCACAGGGCGGCGACGGTGTCGCTCGCGCGGCTGGCCCGCGAGCCGTATTCGGTCACGATGCCTGGCTTGTCCGGGTGGTAGACGACCTGGACCGTAGCGGAGCGGCTCTTGACGTTCACGCTACGCTCCACACCGTGCATGTCGGTGTACACAAACATCCCGAACTCGCCGCCCAGAACGCGTATTTCACTGACTCTTCTCGCTTCGACGGTGACGCCATGGCGGAGCAGGTACCGGGAGCGGTACCGCAACCGCACCATGTCGGCACCGATTGCTGTGAGCAACGCGCCAACGGGACCCACCAGCATGATCAAGAACGCGAAGGTCCAGACTCCATGGGCGGCGACGGCCGCCGCAAGGCCGGCACACACGAGGACGACAGCAGTTCCCCACCACCTGCGTCTTCGCTTGTCCCTCTCCTCTTGGGACTCGGTCACCGCGCGGGTGGTCACGAGTCTTGAGCCCTCGGCGCTCGCGGGACGCTCAGGCAGGACCGCGTTGACGGCTTCGGCGAACAGGCCAGCGGCAGCCTCGCTCACGTCGTCCAACCCGGTGCATCGCGGGCACCGTTCCGGACGGGGCAGTGAGTTTGACGGCCAGACTGCGCCGCTCGGAACGGATGCGCTCTATCGCCAGGAGGGGAATCCGGACTTCCTCGGTCCTCCGGCGCAAAACCAGCGCATCACCGTCGAATCGGAGCAGGGCGCCATCGGAGGAACGCAGAACCGGTATCGGCGATGTGATCGACATGCGCCCGATCGCAAGGGCTGGGCGGGACGGCGGGGCGGCGCGACGGTTCCGAGCCCGTACCCGCGGCGGGGGGTGTGCCCGCAGCGGCCGATACGGGGCGGGCCGCAGCTTCTGGTTCCGCACCGCCGGCGGCCGGGGCGGGCACCAAGACCGGTGCGGACCGGAGCGCGGGCCCGGGGCCCGGCCCGTTGGCCGGCGCCGCGAGGGCGGGTGACGGGCCCTCAGGGCCGGTCCACCTGGTGTCCGGAACCGCGTGGCGGCGGATGGCGGCAGCGGTGATCGCGGCGATCGCCAGGGCGGTGACGGCCAGGACGGTCATCACCGTGCGGAAGGCGTCCAGCCAGGCCGCAGCCCCCGCCTGTGGGGCTGCGGCGCCGCCGGGGGAGAGGCGGTGGAAGAAGACGAGCCCCGTGACAGCGATGCCGAGGACGCCCGCGGTCTCCTGGGCCGTGCCCAGGACACCGGCCGCCATGCCGGTCAGGTGCGCCCGCACGCCCGCCAGCGCGGCCGCCGTCAGGGGGGCCATGAGCAGTCCCATGCCGGTACCGGTCACGGCGAGTCCGGTGATCAGCCCCACGGGCAGCCCCGTGGCGCCGACGGAGGAGGCGGACCAGCCGATCAGGGCGAAGCCCGCCGCGAGGACCGTCCCGCCGAGGACGGTGATCCGGTTGCCGAGCCGGCCGGTGAGGCGGCCCGTCTGCGTGGACGCCGCGAAGAAGGAGGCGTTGAGCGCGACGCCGACCACGCCCGCCGTCACCGGTGACATGCCCCGGCCCTCCTGGAGGAAGAGGGACAGCACGAACGTCAGCCCCGCCGACCCTCCGAACAGCAGGGCCACGCAGACCACGCCCCGGGTGAAGCCGGGGTCCCGGAAGAGTGCCGGGTCCAGCAGCGGGCTGTGCCCCGCCGTGATCCGGCGCCGCTGGTGCGAGGCGAACCCCGTGAGGAGCGGCAGGGACAGGCCGAGGCTCATCCACGTCCAGAGTGGCCACCCGGACTCGCGGCCGGAAACCAGTGGCAGCACCAGCGCCAGCAGCCCGGCCGCGGACAGCACCGCCCCGAGCGGGTCGAGCCCGCGTATCCCGTCCTCGGAAGCCGCCCCAGTCCCCGTCGCATCCGCCGGCAGCAACCGGGCCATCGCCAGCGCCAGCAGCCCCAGTGGCAGGTTGATGAGGAAACAGGCCCGCCACCCGAGCCCGCCCAGGTCCGCCGCCAGCAGCAGCCCGCCTACGGCCTGCCCGCCGGTGCCGGCGATCCCCACGGTCGCCCCGTACCAGGCGAAGGCCCGCGACCGGTCGGCCCCGGGGAACATGCGGCCGATCAGCGCGAGGACCTGAGGTGCCATCAACGCGGCGGCCAGGCCCTGCGCGATCCGCGCCGCCACGAGGAATCCCGGCCCCGTGGCCAGCCCGCACGCCGCCGAGGCGCCCGTGAACAGCGCGAGTCCCACCACGAACACCCGCCGCGGCCCGTACAGGTCCCCGAGCCGTCCCGCGGTGATGAGGCCGATGGCGTACGCGAGGCCGTACCCGACGAGCACCGCCTGCATGGCGGTGCGCCCCGCGTCCAGGTCGCGCCGGGCCGCCGGCGCCACCGCGTTGACGATGAAGAAGTCGAGCGTCGTCATGAACACCGCGGCGAGCACCACGAGCAGGGCCCACCAGCGGGTCCTTTCCTCGGCTCCGGCGCGGTTCGCGGCCGGGCTGCGGTGGGCGGGGAGGCGTACGACCGACGACATGCGGTTCTCCTGACGAGGGGAGCGAACAGTCCGGGGAACGGCGCAGGGGCAGCCCGGATGGAGCTGGGGCTACCCCTGTGCGGTGGTGTGTGACGGACGCGGACCGGTGGTGCGTGGCGGTGCGGTGACCCGGCCCGCGGGCTCAGTGACCGGCTGGGACGTGGACCTTCTGCGCCTCGGCAGAGGCGCCGTCACCGGCGGCGACCGGCGGCTGGGCCGGCTTGCGGCTCAGCAGCAGGAGCAGGGCGGTGACCAGGCCGACCATCGCGAAGACCGCGGTGGCCAGGAACCCGGCCTGGAACCCTTCGTTGAGGCCGGCGGCGTCCGTACCGGTGGTGTGGGCGAAGGCCACCGAGGAGGCGATGGCGATACCGAGCGCGGCTCCGATCTGGAAGACCGCGTTGTTGATGCCGGAGACCAGACCGGACTCCTCCGGCTTGGCGCCCGTCAGCGAGGCGATCGAGGCGGCCACGTTGGTGGAGCCGATACCGGAGCCGAAGATGACCAGGCCGAAGAACAGGTCGCTCCAGTAGCCGCCGTTCGGGTCGATCTGCGTGAGCAGGAGCAGGCCGCCGGAGAGCAGGGCCATACCGACGACGGCGATCGGCTTGTAGCCGACCTTCGCGACGAGCCGGGCGCTGACGTTCGCGCCGATGATCGACATCAGGGCGTAGACCGCGGTGCTCAGACCGAACTTGACCGCGCTGTAGCCGAGCACCTGCTGGGCGTAGAGCGAGGTGATGAGCGCACCGCCGTAGACCGCCATGGCGACGATGAGCATCAGGAGGTTGCCGCCGACGACCGTAGGGGAGCGGAAGATCCGCAGCGGGATCAGCGGAGCCTGCGACTTGCTCTCGATGACGGTGAAGACGACCAGGAACGCCGCGGAGGCGACCAGCATCCAGATGGTCTGACCGCTGCCCCAGCCGGCGAGCGGGGCCTCGGAGACCGCGTACACCAAGAGCGCGATGGCGGCGGTGATGGTGATGGCGCCGGCCGGGTCGAAGCGGCGGCGGCCGGGGCGGACCGGGGTCTCCTTCAGCAGGCGCGGGCCGAAGAAGAGGACCGCGGCGACGACCGGCACGTTGATGTAGAAGATCCACTCCCAGCCCAGGCCATCGGTGATGGGACCACCGATGAGGAGGGCGGCGGTGGCACCGAAGGCGCCGATGCCGGTCCAGATGCCCAGCGCCTTGTTGCGCTCCGGGCCCTCGGCGAAGGTGTGCATCAAAACGGCCATGGCGGTCGGCGTCATGACGGCGGCGGCCACACCCTGGACGACACGGGCGGTGATGAGGACCTCGTCGGTCCACGCCAGACCGCACAGCACCGAGGCGATGCCGAACAACGCCGTGCCGAGCAGGAACATCCTGCGACCGCCGAGCAGGTCGGCCGTGCGTCCGCCGAACATCAACAGGCCGCCGAAGCTCAGCAGGTAGGCGCTCATCACCCACTGGACGCCGCCGGCCGCGAAGCCGAGCTCCGACTCGATGGCAGGCAGCGCGAGCATGACGATCTGTGAGTCGACGATCACCATGAAGAACGAGGCGACCAGCAAGGTGAGCGCCAGCCAGCGGCGCGGGTCGGGAGCCGAGCCGGTACGGTCCGCCAGGTCCTGCGACCCGACGTCCGTGGCCTGGCTCGTTCGGTTGGTACGGGATGCGCGAGACATGGGGTCCTCGATTCCTCGATCCTGGTTTCTGGATCTCCGGCGGTCCGGGACCTCTGCGGGGGTCTCGGGCGTTCAGGAGTCGCTGCGTGGCTGACCGCCGCCCGTTCCTTGCGGCGGCTTCACGAACACACTGGCCCCCGCTTCTCTCGGCACCCTCACGGCCGACTCACGAACGTCGCCTCGCGCGCTCACGGGCTCTCACGGCCGCCCCGCGCCCAGTACTTCCGAGTCCCCGCCCGGTGTTCCCACGCCGTCCGGCACCGCAGCCCTGCCCGTACCGGCTCCCGTCCCGTACGGCGCCGCGCCCCGCGCCTCCCGGACCCCGCGCTACGGGCTACTGTGCGGCCATGCGCTTTCGGGTACTGGGTCTTCTAGAGGTGTGGACCACGGACGGCAGACCGGTCCCACTGGGGGAGCCCAAGGTCCGCGCCCTCCTCGCCGACCTCCTCATACACGCCGGCCGGCCCGTCTCCACGAACCGCCTCCTCGACGACATATGGGGCGAGGATCTTCCCGGCAAACCCGCGGCGGCCCTGCAGACCAAGGTCTGGCAACTGCGCCGCACGCTGGAGGAGGCGGAGCCCGGCGGCCGGGCCCTCGTCGTCTCCCGTGCGCCCGGCTATCTCCTCGGCGTCACCCCCGACACCATCGACGCCGGCCGCTTCGCCGACCTGGCGGCCCAGGCCCGCGCCACCTCCGACCTCCGCGCCAAGGTCGCGCTGTTCACCGAAGCCCTCGCCCTGTGGCGCGGCCCCGCCTACACCGAGTTCGAGGACGAGCCCTTCGCCCGCCGGGCCGTCCAGCACCTCGAGGAACAACGCGTCTCGGCCCTGGAGGAGCAGGCCGCCGCCCGCCTGGCTCTCGGCGAACACCACCTGCTCGCCGACGAACTCGCCGGCCTGGTCGCCGCCCACCCGCTGCGCGAACGTCTCCACGCCATTCACCTGCGCGCCCTCTACCGCGCCGGCCGCCAGAACGACGCCCTCGACGGCTACGCCCGCCTCCGCGCCCGCCTGCGCGACGAACTCGGCCTCGACCCGGGCGCCGAACTCACCGCCCTCCACCAGGCGATCCTCCAGCAGGACCCGTCCCTCGACGCCCCCGCCACCCCCGCCGCCCCGGCCGGGGCCATCACCCCCGGAACCGGCGCCCCCCGCCGGCGCGGCAACCTGCCCGTCCCGCTCGCCGAACTCGTCGGCCGGGCCGACGACCTGACGGCCCTGCGTACGCTCCTCGCCGACACCACCGGCCCCCGGGGCCGGCTCGTCACCCTTACCGGGCCCGGCGGAGTCGGCAAGACCCGCCTCGCCCTCGAAGCGGCCGCCCAGGCCGCCGACGCCTTCCCCGACGGCGCGTGGCTCGTCGAACTCACCGGCCCGGCCGCCCGCCCCGAAACCTCCGGCGACGTGTCCGCCACCGCCCACGTCGTCGCCGCCGCCCTCGGCATGCGCGACGACACCTCCCCGGACGGCTCCGACGACCGCCCCGACACCCCGGCCCAATGGCTCGCCACCGCCCTCCACGCCAAACGCGCCCTGCTGCTCCTTGACAACTGCGAGCACGTGGTGGACGCCGTCGCCGAACTCACCCGCACCCTCCTCGCCCACGCCCCCCACCTGCGGGTCCTCGCCACCAGCCAGGAACCCCTCGGCATCACCGGCGAGATCCTCCGCCCCGTCGGCCCCCTCGCCCTGCCCGACGCCACCGCCACCGGCCCCGACACCCTCTCCCGGGCCGAGGCGGTCCAGTTGTTCGTCGCCCGCGCCCAGGCCGCCGACCCGGACTTCGCCCTCACCACCGACAACGCCGAGGCCGTCGCCGCCGTCTGCCGCCGCCTCGACGGCATCCCGCTCGCCCTCGAACTGGCCGCCACCCGCGTCCGTACCCTCGGCGCGCGCGAACTCGCCGCCCGCCTCGACGACCGCTTCCGTGTGCTCGCCGCCGGCCGCCGCGACGCCCCGGCCCGCCAGCGCACCCTCCGCGCGGTCATCGACTGGAGCTGGGAACTGCTCACCCCCGCCGAGCAGACCGTCCTGCGCCGCCTCGCCGTCCACGCCGACGGCTGCACCCTGGACGCCGCCGAAGCGGTCTGCGCCGACGACGCCCTCGCCACCGACGAGGTCCTCGACCTCCTCGCCCGCCTGGTGGACCGGTCCCTCGTCATCGCCGCCGACACCCCGGCCGGCGCGCGCTACCGGCTCCTCGAATCCGTCGCCGCCTACGGCCTCGAACGCCTCGACGAAGCCGGCGAGACCACGGAGGTACGCCGCCGGCACGCCCGCCACCACCTGGCGCTCGCCGAGACCGCCGCCCCCCGCCTGCGCGGCCACGACCAGCGCACCTGGCTCGAACGCCTCGACACCGAAGCCGGCAACCTGCGCGCCGCGCTGGAGACCTGCGTCCGCACCGGCGCCGCCGACGACGCCCTGCGCCTGGTCATCGCCCAGTCCTGGTACTGGTTCCTGCGCGGCCGGCTCGGCGAGGCCCTGCGCTCCTTCGACCAGGCCCTCGCCGTCCCCGCCGAGGACACCGCCCTCTGCCGCGCCCACCACGCCGACGCCACCGTCCGCCGCGCCGCCCTCTCCCTTCACTCCGGCGACGCCGAGGGCCCTGCCAGGGCCGCCGCCGCCTTCCCCCTCATCGACCACATCACCGGCCCCCGCGACCGGGCCCACGCCCTGTGGCTGCTCTCCTTCACCCTGTACGGCTCCGGCGACCTCGCCTCCAACCAGGACCGGGCGGCCATCGCCCTCGCCGCCTTCGAGGAACTCGGCGACCCGTGGGGCCGCGCGGCCGCCCTGACCGTCCGCGCCGGGCACGCGCTCATCCGCGGCGACTTCCCCGCCGCCTCCCGCGACGCCGGCGTCAGCCTCGGACTCTTCCGCGAACTGGGCGACCGCTGGGGTCAGTTGAAGGCAGGAGACCTGGTCGCCCAGCTCGCGGAGATCCACGAGGACTACGACGAGGCCACCCGCACGCACCGCGACGGCCTGCGCATGGCCGAGGAACTCGGCCTGTGGACCGACGCCTCCTACAAATGGTCCGGCCTCGGCCGCATCGCCCTGCTCACCGGCGACCACGCCGAGGCCCGCCGCTTCCACGAGCACGGCCTGCGCCTCGCCGCCGAACAGGCCCACAAGCGCGGCGAGCAGTTCGCCGAGACCGGTCTCGCCCTCGTCGCCCGCCGCGAGGGCCGCCTGGACGACGCCGAGGCCCACCTCACCAAGTGGCTCGGCTGGCTCCGCGCCGTCTACGGAGACCTCGGCACCGCCCTCGTCATGGCCGAGCTCGGCTTCGTCGCCGAACAGCGCGGCGACGCCGGCACCGCCCGCGCCCACCACCTCGCCGGCTACGCCGCCGCCCGCGGGACCGGCGACCCCCGCGCCCTCGCCCTCGCCCTCGAGGGCCTGGCCGGCACGTGCGCCCTGACGGGCCACCACGCCCACGCCGCCCGCCTCCTCGGAGCCGCCACCGCCGCCCGTGAATCCGTCGGCCGCCCCCTGCCCCGCGCGGAGAGCGGGGACGTGGACCGCATCGCCGCCGCCGTACGGGAAGTCCTGGGCGAGGAGCTCTACACCAAGGAACTCGCCACCGGCCGCACCCTCGACGCCCGCGACCCGGCCCTCCTCGAGGACCTGTGACCCCGACCTCCGCGAGCGTGCCGCTCATGGGGCCGGCACGGCCCGGCGGGCCGTGCGGCCGAAGACGGCCCAGCGCCGTGCTCTACGAGGTACGGCAAGCCGACCTTCGCGGCGATCAAACGGCGTACCCGTGCGACGATGGGCCATGCGCACCGGCTGCCCGGCGCGCACCGAATGCCTCGTACACGCCCTCGAGAAGCGTCGTGGCAGGCCGGGGCCGGGCAGCGGTGTGGAAACGGCTGCGCCTAGGCTTTGGCCATGTTGCTGGTACACGGCGGAGAGGCCGTAGCTGACGCTCTCGAACTGCGCACGGGGGGAGTGCCCCTCGTCCCGGACGGGTTCGCCTGGCCGAACTGCCGCGAATGTGGCGGCCACATGCTGTTCTTCGCTCACCTGCCCCTCGACTGGGGTGTGATCGCGGTATTCCTCTGCCAGAACAACCCGGGCATGTGCGACGACTGGGACGCCACTGCTGGGGGCAACCGCGCCGTAGTGTTCAGCGGCCCGCTGTCGGCGGCCACCATCCCCGCCGAAGGCGAAACGCTGCTCGGCGCGGTCACCGCCCTGCGTCCCCACCCGGCCGACACCCCGACCGAGGAGCCGGTGCTGGGGTGGCTGGGCAGCGAACCCCCCTGGCTCCAGGGCGACGAGACTCCAGCGTGCCCATCCTGCGCTGCCCGTATGACCTTCACGGCCGCGTTCGAAGAAGGAGCGGACTTCGCCTCCTCCGCCAACTTCGGCGGGGGCGGCCTTGGCTACGTCTTCCACTGCCGCCCCTGTAGCGAGGCCGCCTTCCTCTGGCAGCGATGAACGTCGACAGGCTCGCCAGAACGGCGCCGGGTAGAAGGCGAAGTCGAAGCCGCTGCCCGTCCGTACGCCGTGCCGGGAGGGGCGCGAGCCGATGGGCCCGGGGGCCGCGCTCGGCGAGCCGGGCGCCGAGCGGGCTCCTGAGAGGCGCCGGCGGCGCCGGAGCCGTTGAGAACCCCCGGGAGTAGCTGACTGTCGGCAGCTGGCCCAGCGAAAGATGGTCATGAGGGCATTTCCCTGAGTCTTTGGGCCTTCGGCTCTCCGCCAAGGGGTGAGCCGAAGGCGCAGCGTGCGAAGTGAGTGGTCGAGTTCCGCTCCAGGGGGCCGCGTTGGCCTTTACGATCACTGCGGGTCTCCAGGGGGGGACCCGTCTCACCAGGGAGGGAACATGTCCAACGTCTCCAGGCGGTCACTGCTGGGCTACTCGGGCTCGGCGGCGGCAGGCGCGGTGCTCGCCTCCGCGGGTACGGCTCATGCGGACAGCGACGGCACCGGCGCCACGGAGGACAAGGGCGCGCAGAGCACCGAGGCCGGGCCCGCCCGGGCGGCGGCGGTGGCGTTCGAGCCGGGCACCCAGTTCTCCGGGCGGGCCCAGCACACCTCGGGGTATGCGGAGGTGTCGATGACCTTCAGCATCCGGCACGAGGAGACCTCCGGCCAGCAGGAGATCTCCCCCGAGGAGGTCGCCGAGGCCCTCAACGAACTCGCCACCCGGCGCGGCTGGCCGCGCATCACCTTCTACGGGACACCGCCCAAGGCCCCGTTGAACTGACCCGCGGCGCCGAACGCCCGCTGCCCGCTCAACAAACGGTGAGTCAGTACGTCGATGCCTTCCGGGAGGCGGTGGAGAGGAAGCGCGCCACCCAGACGAAGAAGCCGAAGCGGCGCACCGGCACCGTCGTACGACGTGACGGCTGCGCACCGCTCAGGCTCGGTGCGGCGATCGGCATGATGATGACCGAGCGCGGAATGGTCGCCCCGGCCACCGGCGGCAGCGTCCCCGCGCAGTTCGACGGCATCCTCACCGCGGCCGCGCCCGAGCTCGCTGGGCACGTCCAGACCGCGGGCTTCGATGCGGACACCGGTCGCCTGGATGTCACCGAAGGAGTGCGGCCCGCCGCGAGGCTGCGCCAACGACCTGGGCGCCCCCACCAGTTTGGTGACCGTCACCGCTCGCACCAACCGTGCCAAGGCCGACCAGGGTCCGGCCGGGTGGCTGCTGCCGCTGCCCGGCGCCCACTGCCGCGACGTCGCGGAGTGAGTGTCCACCAAGCTGCGCTGGGACCCGGCCGCGGCCCCCGCTGAGCTGGACGCCATCGCGGTCTTCGCCGCCGGCAGTGCAAGGACACCCCCGTCACCTACACCCCCGCCTGACATTCGCCGACGGGCGGCCGCCCAGCGCTGCCCGGTCGTGCGGCGGAACGGTGATTGCCCCTGTCCTGGTGGGACGGGGGCCACCGTTCGCGAGCGCCCCGGCAGGCCTTGCACCTGCGTTCCCCATCGGATGACGGGCGTCCTTCTTTGGACCGCAAACGTGTGCCTCCACGGACGGTGTCGTGCGGGTCCAGCGGTGCCGCGTCGTCGTATATCTGCACGCGCACTTCGCCTTCGCCGAGCACCCGGGAGGCGGGGGCGGTGAGGTGAACTCCCCACCTGGCTACGGTGAACGCGGTAAGAAGAGCGGCCTCGATATCGCCCGCAGGCGCTTAAGCGGAAGCGGAGGCCACGAAGAACGGAATGGCGATGAGGAAGTGGCCGGCCTCGGCGCGTCGGCGCTGCTCGGCGAGCCACTCGTCCGCCTGGTCACGGCTGACGGCGCCGCTGGCGCAGGCCGGCTCGGCGAGTCTCGCGAGCAGCGACAGCATCGCGGGGTCGGTGAACACACTGGTGTGCACCTCGACCGTGACATCGTCGAAGCCGCCGGCCAGAAGCAGGCTGCGGTACTGGCGGCCGGCGCGGGGCGTGCCCAGGAGGTCGGCGCGGGCGTGCACGATCCTGCGGGTGAGCGCCGCGTCATCCGAGTCGATCATGATGGCGTCCCAGTCCTGACCGACCAGGACGATCCTGCCGCCCGGGCAGAGAACCCGTCGTGCCTCCGCCACCGCGCGCTCTGGCTCCAGGAGTACGTGGAAGACCTTGTCGGCACGGTAGCCGCGCACGCTTCCGTCGGCGAACGGCAGATCCTCCGCCCCCGCCTGACGGAACTCGGACTCCGGCCACCGTTGGCGGGCCGCCGCCAGCATCCACTGACTGGGATCCACGCCCACCGCGTGGACGCCGCGTTCGGCCAGCTCGGCGACAGCTCGTCCGGCCCGTGAACCGCTGACGGGGGCGATCTGGCCGCAGGCGGTCAATACCCTGGACTCGGTGCTGTCACCGTGCAGCGTACATGGAGTCATGGAGGATCCTTCCGCGGCTGACGAACTTCCCGAGCATCTGCACCCCCTCGCCCTGGACGCTCTCAACCGGGCCTTACCTGCCCGTCGGCCGCTGGTGCTGGCCGCCCGTTCCACTGCCTACCGGGCCGCAGTGAGCGGCCAGGGGCCCACACTCCGCCTCAACGGCGCCGCCGTCGTTCAGCTCTTGCCCCCGGACCCCGAACGCGTCGCCACCTATCTGCACCGCGACGCGGGCGGACCGCACACTCCCGGCGCGGCCCGCTGGAACGCGGTCATCGACCAGCTGGGTACTGACAGCCCGGTCGGCCAGGCGCTGAGCACCCCACTGGGACTCTTCCTCGCCCGCACCATCTACAACCCCCGCCCCGGCACCGGCCGTTCACACCCCGTGCCACACCCGGACGAGCTCTGCGACCGGCAGGCCTTCCCCGACCGGGCCGCGGTGGCACAGCACTTGTTCCGGTCCTTCATCCCCGCCGCCTACGCCCCCGACGGGCCACAGCCGTCCCGCTGGAGCGCCGCCCAGGCCCAGCGCGCCTTCGTCTTTCTCGCCCGCTTCCAGGAATCGCACTGTCATGGCAGCCCCGACCTGGCCTGGTGGGAACTACGCCGAGCCGTCCCAAGGGGAGTTCAGTGCCTCGTGGGCGGGCTGGTGCTCGGCCTTCTGTGGTGGGGGGCCGCGGGTGCGGTCGGCGACTACGACTATGGGACGGTCAAGGTACTGAGCGTCGTCTCCAGCGGAACAGCGGGCGCGATCACGGGGATGCGCGCGTACGGGCGGTCCGTCAGTGCCCTCCTGTTCGGTCTGGTCGGCGTCACGGTCGGTGGACTGGTCTTTTTTCTCGTCGACGGGACAGCGTCCTTTTTCGTGGCTACCAATGCCGTCGCGGGGTGTCTCGTCGGGGTCATGCTGGGATGCCTGGTGTTCCGTCCCTTCAGGCGTTCGGCTGCCGCGAGTGCCGGCCCGCAGCGGCCACGCGAGGGGCTCATCGGTGGCTTGTGGGGCCTGACAGCCATCGTGGCCACAGCCCTGGGCTGGGTCCTCATCGGTTACGACCTGGTCGGAGTGTTCCTCGGAGGGCTGTGCGGCGGCCTCGCGGGGGAAGTCACCGGGCGACGTGTTCGCCGGCAAGTGGGCGGATTCGCGGTGGGGTTCACAGGCGGAGCGGTGGGCGGGTGGCCGTTCGAGGACCAGTTCCTCGCTGCGGTGCTGGCCGGGCTGGTGTGCGGAGGCCTGATGGTCGCCGTCTACGGGACTGGGCGCGCACTCACATCCAGGACGCCTGATCTGAGGTCCGGCATCGGAGCGTCGAGGCTCTTCACCACGGACCGGCGTGCATTCCTCCTGGTGGGCCTCGTCCTCGCAGCGGTGACCGGAGCTGTCTTCGGGCTCGTATTCGCGACCCCGATCGGAGACGAATTCGGGCTGGGCTCCAGCACGGCTACTGTCGGTATCGACTCCAGGATCATGTTGGGAGTGATGACCGGGGCGGCGATCGCTCCCATGCTCGGGACGGCGGCGGCAACCTGGCCCCACCTCGTGATCGCACGGACCTACTTGGCAATGCGTCGTCGTTTACCCCGCGAACTGATGGCATTCCTGCAAGATGCTCACGACCATCGCGGAGTTCTGCGCCAAGTCGGCCATGTCTACCAATTCCGGCACATCGACCTGCAACGGCACCTCGGCAGCAACGCTGAACGCTGACCGAAGAAATGTCTCGCACTGGCCAGCGAACAACCTCACCCAAAGCCACGGCTTCTGTCGGCTACCGGATGAGACACCCGAAAGTGTTACCACCAGCCGACGCCCCTGGGCAGCTTTGGCACGGGCGCGGGGGTATGTCAACGTACAACACCCTAACCGGGGTGGCCGGTCAACCCGTCTCCCGACGCGATGAGGAGCTTGCCCTGTCCGCGAACGTTGTCGGTGTGTCTGCCTTCGGTGCCTCACTTGGCACCACATGGCACAGGTTGTAGATACCGTCCAGGGGCGTCTATGCCCATCCAGTGCTCTGCGCGGCTCCGTCAGATGGCGAAGCCGCACCGGAGCACGCCGTCACAAGAGCACGGGAGCGGGTACGGCGACACGGAACGCCGCATCGGGCACCTGTGCGAAGTCGATGGATGACCGGCACCGTTCTCCGCCGGGAGAAGGTGTCGGTCCCCTTGAGTTCTGGAACTCAGTGGGTGATGAGTCGACCTTGCGAGTCATAGGTATAGCTCAGAACTCGGCCGAGAACATCTGCGACTTGCGTCAGATATCCACTGTTCGTGTACACATAGGTGACGCGTCCGCCGTCGGCCAACGTAACCCTCAGCAACAATCTCGTGCTGCTCGTCGTGAACCGGACCACACGGCCCTCGGCATCAGAGACTGACGCTATCCCTCCGTTCGACGCGTAGGCGAGATGGAGGCCATCTCCACTTCGGTTCACGACCGTGGTCAGACGTCCGGCCTGGTCGAAGTTCCGCACCGGTCCGTCGTTGTTCGGCGTCAGGCGGTAGCCGTCGCTCGTAGCCGACAGTTTGTACGGCGTGCCCTCCGGCGCGCTGTAGGTGCCGTCGCTCTGCTTGGTGAAGGTCACCTTCGTGCCGTCCGCATCATGCAGGACGACCGTCTCGGTGGAGACATCGATCCGCGCTTCAAGGGAGAGCTTCCACCCCTTGCCCAGGAGCCCGGGCGCCGCTGCGGGATCCCAGTGATAAAACCTGGTCAGACTGAAGGGGAATCCCTTGCTCGTCACCTCCGCGTCCACTACCCGCACGTCACCTGTCGAGTTTCGAGCTTCTTGGTGAATGGCCTGCGCTGTTTCCTGGGAGGTCGCATCCGCCGGCGCAACGCCTAGGGCCGCTAAGCTCATTCCAGCTAAACCAAGGGTGATGCTGTTGCGTATAGGGAAGGGCATGTCTGTGCTCCTTAGTTCGGTGTGGTCTGTCGTCTGAGGAACTGTCAACCAGCTCGCCCGCTGTGCCGGGACAGGGAGCGGTTGAGAGGGATCACCAGCTGGTCCCTTTGGTCCGTGCGCGGAGGAACATGAAGAAGTCGTCGATTTCCAGTACCTCTTCGTCGGTGAGGGAGGGCACGCGCCATGCCAGTCGGGCGCCGTGTTCCATGAATGCGGAGGGAAGGCCCGTGCCGTAGGTCTCCACGTACTCGGCCGTGTCGCGGCGCCAGTAGAAGGTTCCGTCACTGTGCAGGGCCGACCCGCCCATGACGGAGAACTCGGTTCCCACGACGTCCTCGGTGAATCCCATGAGAGCGATGATCACAGGTGCCGTCCGCAGGTATTCCGCCACGCGTCCGCGTTCGTTCACGGGCAGTTGGCCGGAGAGTTCACGGATCTCGTCCGCGCGGCCGATGAAATGGGACTGGCTGGAGCTGTCGCCGAACAAGCCGAGCGGGGTGACCTGGCGCATGGAACGTCCTTCCGGAACGAGCTGTCGAACGGGCCGCTGACGGTGGTGGGTGTCATCACATCAGTGCGGGTGTGTATGTGTGGGGTGCGCCCGGGGCCCGGCCCCGGGCGCACCCGTACACGTGTTTTGCACGCTACTCCGGGCTGCTGTCGGGCCGGTTCACTTGGGATCGCCCAGCGGACCCTCCGGCCACTCACGGACCCTTCCGGTGCGTGGATCGATGTCGACCTGATGGCCGCTCGCGTTTCTCACTTCCACGCCACCGAGTGCCTTGGAGATTTCTCCGGCCGCCTGGCAGGCTCCGTGGCAGGTGACCAGTTGGATGGGACCTCCGTGGTAGTTGGGATTCTCCCTGACCAGGTCAGCGATCTGCTGGGGGTGGGTTACCTTGCCGTCGACGATGAATTCCCCCTGCTTGTTGCCGTGGACGATGACGTCGTGGCCGTACGTGCCCTTCGAACGTCGCAGGTTCTGGAGTGTGTTCGCGTCGTCGCCGATGGCCGTGGCGGTTTTCGTGTAGCGGACGCTGTCACCGGCCCAGGTGAACGACGAGACGGGCGGAATGCCCATCACGCTCTCCGCCTTGCCTCGCGGAGCCGCCGCTGTCTTGCGCCACCCGGTCAGACCGCCGACGCCCGTGAGGGCGAGTTGCTGGACGAGTTCGTCGGCCGCCTCGGCGTACAGGTCCGCCAGCGCGTCGCAGCCCTGTTGCCGGAGGAGGTGCTCGCTGCGGTAGAGGCGGTAGGCGGGACGGATGGGCAGGTACTTGTCGACGAAGGCACCGGCGCCGCCGTTCTTGCCGGTGACCGCGTCCTTCGCGTCGCCGAAGAAGTCGAAGGGCGCCTTGAGCCCCCGGAGGAAGCCCTTCCCGAAGACCCGCGCCCCTTCCTGGAAGCTGTCGACCTTGCCGTTGCCGTCGTCACCCGGGACCGGGGTCAGCCCGCTGGGATCGGTGTACAGGGTGGGGGCGTTGTCGGCGTAGGCGTACGGCGAGACGTACGGGGTCGACTGGTCCCGTGTGGCCGGGTCGGGGCGGGTGAAGCGGCCGGTGGTGGTGTCGTACTGGCGGGAGTGCAGGTCGAGGTTGCCGGTGCTGGCCTCGTAGCGGGCGCCCGTGTACGACGGGGTGCCGGCGGGGGCGCCGCCGGTGACCGTGCCCAGCACACGGGTGCCGTAGGGGTCGTAGGCCCAACGCTGGTGGAGCGTTCCGGTGCTGCCGGTGACGTCGACCGGGGAGCCCTGGGTGTCGTGGTGGTAGAAGAAGAGGTCCGCGCCACCCGTCCTGGTGGCCGTGGGCTGGCCGAGCGGGTCGTAGCGGTAGGACTGCTTGACCTTCCAGTCGCTGTCGTACTCGGTGGCCAGGATCGGCAGGGCCCCGTTGGGATCCCACTGGGTGCGGCTGGTGACCGTGCCGTCCTTGGCGGCGGTGACCTGGTTGCCGCTCGCGTCGTGGTCGTAGGTGTAGGAGGCGCCCGCGACGGTGGCGGCGGAGATCTGTCCGGCCAGGTCGTAGCCGTAGGTGTCCGCGCCCGCCTTGGTCTGGTTGCCCTCGGCGTCGTAGTCGTAGGCAGTGGTCGTGGTGCCGGTGGTGGCGGAGGTGAGCTGGTCGGCCGCGTCGTAGGTGTAGCTGGTCGCTTCCGTGCCCAGGGTGGAGGTCAGGCGGTTGCCGACCTTGTCGTACGTGTAGGACGTGGCACGGTTGGCGGCGCAGCCGTCGGCCCAGGGCTGGGGGAAGCAGCCGGAGGTGAGGCGTCCGGCCGCGTCGTAGTCCAGGTCCCAGCCGCCGGTGCCGACCCCGGCGCGGGTGACGTCGACGCGAGTGGGCAGGCCCGCCGGGGAGAGGGCGAGCGCGGTCTTGGTGACCGTCGTGTCGCCCTTGGTGGCGGTGACGGCCGTGAGGCGGCCCGCGCGGTCGTAGGCGCGTTCCTCGGTCTCGGTGTTGGGCAGCGCGGACCTGGTGAGCCGGCCCGCCGGGTCCCAGGCGTACGTGGTGGTCTTGCCGTCGGCCGCCATCGTCGCGGTCCGGCCGTCGTTGTCGTAGGTGTACGTGCTGGTGTTGCCGTCGGAGTACTTGCGGGTGAGCATCTGCCCGGCCGCGTCGTAGGTGTAGGCGAAGCCGCGGGTCCTGGTGAGGTTGCCGACGGCGTCGTAGCCGAAGTCCTCGGAGATTTTCGCGTTCGCCCGTGAGACCATGCGGCCGGTCGCGTCGTAGCCGAAGGTCACGTCGGGTGTGGAGTCGGAGTAGTCGACCTTGGTGAGCAGGCCGCGCGGGTCGTAGGTGTGGGTGGTGGTGCCGCGGGGCGTGGTCTTCTCGGCGAGGTTCCCGTCGGCGTCGTACGCGTACGACGTCACGCGCTCCAACGGGTCGGTGACCGACGTGAGTTGGCGTGCCGCGTCGTAGCCGTACGTGGTGACGCGGCCCTTCGCGTCGGTGCGCCGGCTGATGTTCCCGGCCTTGTCGTGGCCGTAGGCGGTGACGGCGCCGCCGGGAGCGGTGACCTCGGTCAGCTGGTCCAGCTTGTCGTAGCCGTAGCTGGTGACGCGCCGGTCGGCGTCGGTGCGCCGGGTGACGTTGTCCGCCGCGTCGTAGTCCGTGGTGCTCACGCCACCGAGCGGGTCGGTGACCGTGGTCGGGTTGCCCGCCGGGTCGTAGCCGTAGGTGGTCGTGTACCGGGCGGGGTCGGCGCCGGTGGCGTTGCCGCGGGGGTCGACCGCGGTGGCCTGTCGGCCGTCGCCGTCGTAGGTCCAGCTCGTCCTGTGCCCGAGCGGGGAGGTGCGGCTGAGCAGGTTGCCATCGGCGTCGTAGGCGTAGGTGGTGGTCTTGCCCAGCTGGTCGGTGCTGCTCGTGCGCCGGTTGTTCTTGTCGTAGCCGGAGGTGGTCGTCTTTCCGGCGGCGTCGGTGACCTTGGTGACGTTGTCATTGGCGTCGTAGGCGTAGCCGGTGGTGCGGCCCAGCGGGTCGGTGACCACGAGCGGCCGGTTGACGGCGTCGTAGGTCGTGCTGGTGGCTGCGCCGGTCGGATCGGTGACCTTGGTGCGGTTGCCCGCCGCGTCGTAGGCGTAACTGGTGGTGTGGGCGGCCGGGTCCGCCCCGGTGGCGTTGCCGCGCGGCGTGACGCTGCGGAGCAGGCGGCCCACCTTGTCGTAGGTGTACGTGGTCTTGCCGCCGACGGCGTCGGTCTCGGAGGCCAGACGTCCGCCCGCGTCGTAGGTACGCGTGACGGACTTGCCGGACGGGTCGGTGGTCCGGGTCAGGTGCCCGGCGTCGTCGTAGGCGAAGGTGGTGGTGTCGCCCGCCGGGTTGCGCGCGGAGGTCAGCTGCTCGGCGCCGTCGTACGTGTAGGTCGTGGTGCGGCCCAGCGGATCGGTGGCCGAGGTGAGCAGGCCCCGTCCGTCGTAGGCGTACTTCGTGGTGTACGCGGCCGGGTCGGCGCCCTCGACGTTGCCGCGCGGATCGGTCCTGGACAGGATCCGGCCGGCCTTGTCGTACGTGAACGTGGACTTCTCACCCAGCGGCGTGGTGACCGACGTCCGGTTGCCCGCCGCGTCGTACCCGTACGTCGTGGTCTTGCCGCGCGGCGTCGTCACCGTCGCGAGGGAACCCAGCGGGGTGTGCGTGTAGGTGGTCTTGCCGCCCAACGGGTCGGTCACCGTCTGAAGCTGGTTCGACGCGTTGTACGCGTACGTCGTCTTGTTGCCGCGGCCGTCGGTGGTGCTGGTGATGTTGCCCGCGCCGTCGTAGGTCCAGCTCTCCTTGTGTCCGAGCGCGGCGGGCGCGCTGCGGGTGAGCATCCGACCGGCGCTGTCGTACGTCATGGTCGTGGCGTTGCCGCGCTGGTCGGTGATGGTGACGGGCCGCAACTGGCGGTCGTAGTCGTACGTGATGCTCTTGCCGTACGGGTCGAGGGTCTCCATCAGGACGTTGCCGGAGTACACGTCGGTCCACACGCCGCCGTCGGGCGCCGTGGTATGCGCCTGCTTTTTCTTGCCGTCCCAGGTGAACGCGGTGGTCTTGCCGTTCTGGTCGGTCTGGGACTTCACGCGGCCCGCGCCGTCGTAGGCGTTGGTGACCTTGCCGCCCGCCGGGTCGGTGAGGGACGTCAGGCGCTTGTTCGCGTCGTACGCGTACGACGAGGTCCGGCCCGCCGGGTCGGTCACCGAGGTCAGCAGGCCACCGGCGTACTCGTACGCGACCGAACCCCCGTCGGGCAGCTCCACCTTGGACAGCAGTCCGTCGGCGCCGGTGGTGAAGGTGGTGGTGCGGCCCGCGGCGTCCTTGACGGTGGTGAGCCCGCCGGACGCGTACGCCAGGCTGAGGCCCTTGCCCGCGCGGTCGGTCACGGAGGTGAGCTGGCCGCCGCTGCCGAAGGTGCGCTTGGTGTGGTCCGGGGTGGTGACCGCGTAGGTGCTTCCGCTCTTGGTCAGCTTGGCCGTCGATCCGGCCGGGGCGGTGTACGTGCCGTCGCTGTCCTGTGTGAACACGAACGACGCGCCGTCCGCCGTCCGGTACGTCACCTTGCCCGTCGCGAGGGTGAGTCTCGCGTCGAAGGGCGTCGCCCAGCCGCGCCCCAGCAGTCCGGTGGCGGTGGAGTCGGAGCGGTAGGTGCGCTCCAGGGCCAGGGGCACACCGGGGCTGACCAAGGAGGCGTCGGTGAGCTGTTGGTAGAACATGCCGGTCGCGGTGTTGACCGGATCGGCGCGGTGCGCCTGCGCGTAGCAGCCGCAGATGCCCGCCTGCGCGCCGGGGATGTCCGGGGTGTAGAACGCCTCCACCAGCGGGGACGTGGTCCCGCCTGGGCTCGATGAGCCGTCGGCGCTGTTCATGAAGACCCAGGCGTAGTACTTCTTCCCGTCCTTCAGGCCGCCGCCCAGCTCGTTGCCCGCCCACCAGAAGCACTGGTCGGTGGGGTAGGAGTTGCTCGTCCACCAGTCGTAGCACCAGGCGCCGGTGTCCGGGGTGTCGCCCTTGGGGTCGTCCGTGGCCTTCTTGATCTCCAGCTGGTGGACCGGGGCGCCGCCCTCGTCCATGACGTACAGCCACATTCCGCTGTACGTCGATCCCCGCTTGGGCAGTTTGACCTGGCCGCCGATCGACAGCTTGCCCGGGTAGGCGGTGGCCCAGGCCGACACCCACGCCGGGTTCTCGGGCGCCGCGCGGGGGTCGGCCGCGCGGTGCGGTGGGGCGGCGGCCGGGCCGTGCCGCATCCGGCTCGGGTCCGGGTGGCTGTGCGGTGTGCCTTCGGGCTTCCTGTCGGGCGCGTTCATGTAGGCGCGCATCGGCGACAGTTCGTGCTGTTCTTTCGCGACCTGTGCGCGCCGCTCGGCCAGGGTCATGGCCTTGGGCGGCTTGGGCAGATCGGCGGCCGTCCTGGCCTTCTCGGGGGTGACGGCCGCGGCCGTGGTGGCCGGCCGGGCCCGGGGCGGGGTTGCCCAGGCCGGGGCGACGCCCGCCACGACCAAGAGGGCCAGGGCCAGGACGGCCGTGACGAGTCTTCGCGCTTGCGTGGAAATGATGCACCGCCTGTCGAGCAGTTGTGAAGAAGGTCAGCAGTACCTTTGATCCACTGAGTGCTCGAACTAACCCGGTACGGCGGAGACGACTGGAATCCTCCGGTGCCTCGTGGACGGCTTCACCGCGTGACGCCTGAGCACACGCTGAAGGCGGCCGAAGCAGCCGTGTCCTTTGGCGTGAACCCGTACATGGGTGCCGGGCAGCGGAGGTGAACTTCCCAGGTCCGGGCGGCAAATGAGGGGAAGTGGTGCGGTGACTGGAGGGGGAGGGGGCGCGTCCCTAAGGGGCGCATGAGGGGCCCCGGCTCTTTGGCTGTGAGCCGGGGCAGGACGGTGCCAAGGGTCTCCAGGCGCAGCGGCCGCGGTTCGCGGATCAGCAGGCCCGAATGCCGCGGCCTTGCGGGGCTTGGACGGTATGGGCGGCAAGCGCCTCGTCCATGCCCGTTGTTCTTCAACCTGAGCGCAGTCGGGCGCGCAGGACTGCCGCACCGTCCCCCTCAAGGTCCTCGCAGGCTGCTGCGCGGCCTGCCATCCCCATTACCAGCGAGAGCGTTGGCCCCCGGAGCAGATCGCCCGATCCGGTCGTGAACGGTCCGTCTGTGGCCTCGACCCGCAAGCCCGCGATCGCAGTGTTGCTCGCGACAGTGAAATCGCGGCCGGCGAAGAACCGGGCCACGGCGGTCGTCGTGGCCACCGGGGGTGTCCGCACGAGACCCAATGGTCGGCGGATGTCCTCGCTGTGGACGACTATTTCGCCCAGCCAGGCCGCAGTATGTCCTGTCGGCCCGGCGGGCCCGGCGACAACTTCGCGAAATCGCCGCAGGGTCTCTTCGGGGGTAGCACCACGGTGCTTTGCGAGTCGTCGGTCGTTGTGCAGATCGGGGTCGAACCGCGCGGCCAGCATGCTCAGCAGCCAGCGCCACATCCTCGTGCCGGCGCCTGCCGTCAGATGGGCTACGACCTCCTCCACGGTCCAGCGTTCACACAGTGATGCTTTCGCCCACTGAGCCTCGCTGAGTTCGGCGAGGTCCTGAGCGAGCGCCAACCGCTCGACGTGGATCGCCCGTTCCAGAGCTTTCCGGGTTTCCGAAACGTGTGGTTCAGTCATAGGGCGGCCTCCAGAGATCGGGTGTCCTCCATCAGACTCCTATCGCCGCCCAAACTCATCGACTGCGCCTGCGTAGCGAACCTATTCGACCTCCCAGTGTCGAGAAGGTACTCGAACTATGCCGCTCACCTGGGCATTCTCCTGACGCTGGGGCGGCCTTCGTCTGATCATGTACTCCGATCAAGGCGCGCTGAACGAGACGACGGTCGTGAGGGTGGGGATGCTGCCTGAAGCCGCGGCAGGAGGAGTGCCACGCTTCCGGGACGAGTCATACGCGCGTCTGACCGGACGTGGTGATGAGCTGCGCGAGCTGGCGGACGCGGTGCTGTGTGCGCCCGGCGCGGTGCACTCGGCAGTCGAGCTGACGCTCCTGCCCGAACACCGCCGTGCACACGGTGCGAGTACGACGGACTTGACCAGGGCCGGATCGATACCGACCGGCTGCGGTCGGACGCTCCTTGCCCGCCGGACCGGCTGTTCTGCCACGTCTACGGCCGGGCGAGACGGCCTCGCAGTTCATTCCCGGCTGGCCGTACTCGTTCGTCGCGGTGCTGGAGATGGGCGCCACCTCGTGGACGCAGATCCTGGACGCGGTCCGTCTGGGACCGGCCGACGACGCCACCGCGGATACCGCCGACCAGCTCCGCGGCGTTGTCGAACGGCTCGTCGCGGCGGGGGCAGTGGGCGCCGGGTGAACCGCACATCGTCATCGTGGCGGACGTCGGCTACCGACGG